>NZ_JAQIRN010000003.1:0-733428 GCF_050600815.1 Klebsiella sp. 141161
AAAAATTCGGTGGAGCGGTAGTTCAGTCGGTTAGAATACCTGCCTGTCACGCAGGGGGTCGCGGGTTCGAGTCCCGTCCGTTCCGCCACTTATTTGAAGCCCTGAGCATCTGCTCAGGGCTTTTTTGTTTTCTCCATTCTAATTATTGCTAAATCAGCAAAAATCCTCTGCATTTATCGATCTTTTTCCCAGCCCGATCTTCAACCATAATGGCCTCAGTTAAGCGAAATGAATAATTAACGAGGAACATCTATCATGGCAATCCCTGCATTTGGTCTTGGCACTTTCCGTCTGCAAGACGACGTAGTCATCAACTCTGTAAAAATGGCGCTGGAGCTGGGCTATCGTACTATCGATACCGCACAGATCTATGAAAACGAAGCCGCTGTTGGTCAGGCTATCGCGGAAAGCGGCGTGCCGCGTGATGAACTGTTCATCACCACCAAAATCTGGATCGAAAACCTGAGTAAAGACAAGCTGATCGCCAGCCTGAAAGAGAGTCTTCAGAAGCTGCGTACCGATTATGTTGATCTGACGCTGATTCACTGGCCGTCGCCGAACGATGCGGTTGCTGTTGAAGAGTTTATGGCTGCGCTGATGGAAGCGAAGAAACTGGGTCTGACCCGTCAGATCGGTATCTCTAACTTCACTATTCCACTGATGGAGCGTGCGATTGCCGCCGTTGGCGCTGAAAATATCGCGACCAACCAGGTTGAACTGTCTCCGTACCTGCAGAACCGTAAAGTGGTGGATTGGGCGCGTGAACACGGTATCCACATCACCTCTTATATGACTCTGGCCTACGGTAAAGCGCTGAAAGATGAAGTGATTGCCCGTATCGCGGCGAAACATAATGCGACCCCGGCACAGGTAATCCTGGCGTGGGCGATGGGCGAAGGCTATGCGGTTATTCCATCTTCCACCAAGCGTGAAAACCTGGCGAGCAACCTGAAAGCGCTGGATCTGAAGCTGGATGATGAAGATCGTAAAGCGATTGCCGCGCTGGATTGCAACGACCGACTGGTAAGCCCGGAAGGTCTGGCGCCGAAGTGGGATTAATCCACTGATTCCGGCAGACGGTTGATGCCGCTGCCGGATGATAGTTTTTTACAGCTCCTTCGGGAGCTGTTTGACATGCTCACTCAGAAAGTCAATAAATGCCCTGATACGCGTGCTGACGGCTCTATCACTGTAGTACACCGCACTGAAAGGCATCTCCACCGGCAAGCGCTTGTCGGCAAGTAGCTCCACAAACTCCCCGCTGGCAATCTCTTTATCCACCATATAATCCGATAGACAGGCAATACCATTGCCGCCAAGACAGAGCTGTTTTAGCGTTTCGCCACTGTTAGAGGTAATTTCGCAACCCACTTCCAGTAATTGTCCATCGTTGGCGGCAATAGGCCAGGTATTCAACGAGACGGGTTCGGTGAATCCCAGACAGAGATGATCCGCAAGATCTTCCGCATTTACCGGCGTGCCGTAGCGGGTGATATAATCAGGCGAAGCGATGATCTTACGGTAACTATTGAATAGCGGACGGGCGCGCAGGCTGGAATCTGTGAGGGTACCCGCGCGGATCGCAACGTCGACTTTGCGTTCGATAAGATTAATGAAGGTTTCCGAGGAGACCAGCGAGAGCGTCATTTCCGGATAACGTTCACGAAATGGTTTTACCAGCGGCATTAAAAAATGCAGCATCACCGGCGTGGCGGCATCAACGCGGAGCAATCCGCGAGGGGTGGTACGCGTCTCCAGAAGCTCATTTTCGGCAGCCGCCATTTCCTGCAACACCACCTGCATGCGGCGGAAATAACGCTCACCTTCTTCTGTCAGGCTCAGCTGGCGCGTGGTCCGGTTTAACAAACTAACGCCTAGCTTTGATTCCAGCTTTTTGACTGCCCGGCTGACGGCAGAGTTTGCCTGTCCGAGCTGCTCGGCCGCCCGGCTAAAACTGCCGCTTTCCACTACGGCGACGAAGATAGCGATCTCTTCTGACGTGGCTCTCATTGTTGCACCTATAGCAAAATTCTATTGAGATTTTGATGGTTTTTGTTATTTAAACATCCCTTCATACTACGTGTCATCTTAATCCTGATGCTACGGAGTAAATTATGCCACTGGCGCTACTTGCATTAACCATCGGTGCCTTTGCTATTGGCACTACCGAATTTGTGATCGTCGGTCTGGTACCGACCATTGCCGAACAACTGGCTATTTCGCTGCCGTCTGCGGGCCTGCTGGTTTCCATCTACGCGCTAGGCGTGGCGGTTGGCGCGCCGGTGCTGACCGCGTTAACCGGGCGCATGCCGCGTAAGCAACTCCTGCTGGCGTTAATGGTGCTTTTTACCGCCGGTAACCTGCTAGCGTGGCAGGCTCCGGGTTATGGCACTTTGATTGTGGCCCGCCTGCTGACCGGCCTGGCGCACGGCGTATTCTTTTCTATCGGCTCGACGATTGCCACCAGCCTGGTGCCAAAAGAGAAAGCCGCCTCGGCCATTGCTATCATGTTCGGTGGCCTGACGGTCGCGCTGGTAACCGGGGTGCCGTTCGGGACATTCATCGGTCAGCATTTTGGCTGGCGTGAAACGTTCCTCGCGGTATCGATTCTGGGCGTCATTGCGCTTATCAGCAGCCTGATCCTGGTACCAAATAATATTCCGGGCCGCGCCGGAGCTAGCCTGCGCGATCAGATGAAAGTTTTGACTCATCCGCGCCTGTTGATGATCTACGCGATTACCGCGCTGGGCTATGGCGGCGTGTTTACGGCGTTTACTTTCCTTGCGCCGATGATGCAGGACCTGGCTGGCTTTAGCCCGTCTGCGGTCAGTTGGATCCTGCTGGGTTACGGTATCTCTGTCGCTATCGGTAACGTGTGGGGCGGTAAGCTCGCTGATAAACATGGCGCTGTCGCCGCGTTGAAGTTTATCTTCGCTGCGTTGGTGGTACTGTTGCTGGTCTTCCAGTTCACGGCTAATCTGCACTACGCCGCTCTGGCAACGGTACTGGTGATGGGGATTTTCGCCTTCGGCAACGTTCCGGGTCTGCAGGTCTATGTGGTACAAAAGGCTGAACAGTACACGCCGGGCGCCGTTGATGTTGCTTCTGGTTTGAACATCGCTGCCTTCAATATTGGTATTGCCCTCGGTTCGGTCATTGGTGGACAGACGGTCGAGCTGTATGGTCTGGCGCAGACGCCGTGGATTGGCGCGCTGATTGTGCTGGTTGCTTTGCTACTAGTCCTACTGAGCGGTCGTTTAGATAAATCTCCACGCCGTTCGGCAGCCGTTTCTCTCGAAGGATAAGGCTTTCTCGCAAATTGCATTGAAAGTGTATGGGAAAATCCCTATAACAGAAGAACCAGCCGCAGTCGGGCTGGTTTCCTGTTATCGAGGTTGAATGCCCAAATTGCGAAAGAATACCTATGCCATGCGCTATGTCGCCGGACAACCCGCGGAGAGAATCTTGCCTCCGGGGGCGTTTGCGGGCGTCAGTCCGGTTTATCCCGCCGGCGCGCCGTTAAGCAGCGATGAGAAAATTCGCGTGCTGGTGTGGAATATCTTTAAGCAGCAGCGTGCAGAATGGCAGTCAGTGCTCAAAAATTTCGGCAAAGACGCGCATCTGGTCCTGTTGCAGGAGGCGCAAACCACCCCAGAACTGGTCAGGTTCGCGACTTCAAACTATTTGGCTGCCGATCAGGTGCCGGCGCTGGTATTGCCGCAGCATCCTTCCGGCGTGATGACGCTGGCCTCCGCTCACCCCATCTATTGCTGTCCCTTGCGCGAGCGCGAACCTATTTTACGTTTGCCTAAATCGGCGTTAGTGACCGTTTATCCGCTGCCCGATGCACGGATGTTAATGGTGGTGAATATCCATGCGGTTAATTTTAGTCTTGGCGTCGATGTCTACAGTAAACAGCTGCTGCCAATTGGCGATCAGATTGCCCATCACAGCGGGCCGGTAATCATGGCTGGTGATTTCAACGCCTGGAGCCGCCCGCGGATGAATGCGTTGTACCGCTTTGCGCGTGAGATGTCGTTACGCGAGGTTCGTTTCTCTGACGATCAGCGCCGCCGCGCGTTTGGTCGCCCGCTCGATTTTGTGTTCTACCGTGGATTAAGCGTGCACGATGCTTCCGTGCTGGTGACCCGCGCCTCCGATCACAACCCGCTACTAGTCGAATTCAGTCCCGGCAAGCCTGATTAATTAAGGTATGTCAGGCCTGCCATCGGGCAGGTCTGCGTTCAGCACGATGCTGCCCTTTATTACTCAAACCACCGAAGGACAACACAATGACAACACGCTCTCATCATGACAACGTCGAAAAGCAGTTTGGCTCACAGGCAAGCGCCTATCTGACCAGCGCCGTGCACGCCTCCGGGCGCGATCTGCAGCGTCTGGCGGAACGGCTGGCGGATTTCCCGCAGGCAACGTTGCTGGATATGGGATGCGGGGCAGGGCACGCCAGCTTTACCGCTGCCGGCCAGGTAGCGCAGGTTACCGCGTATGATTTATCGAGCCAGATGCTGGAGGTTGTCGCTCAGGCGGCAAAAGACAAAGGCTTTACCAACATTGTGACTCAGCAGGGGTATGCTGAAACGCTGCCGTTCGCCGACGCCAGTTTTGATGTGGTGATTAGCCGCTACTCCGCTCACCATTGGCATGATGTCGGCCAGGCGCTGCGTGAGGTGAAACGCGTGCTGAAGCCGGGTGGGGTGATGATCATCATGGACGTGATGTCTCCGGGGCATCCGGTGCGTGATGTCTGGCTGCAAACCGTAGAAGCGCTGCGCGACACTTCGCACGTGCGTAACTACTCCAGCGGCGAGTGGCTGGCGCTGGCCAATGACGCAGGTCTGGCGATCAATCATTTATTGACCGATCGTCTGCCGCTGGAGTTCAGCTCCTGGGTCGCGCGAATGCGCACGCCTGAAGTGCTGGTGGAGGCGATTCGCTTATATCAGCAGAGCGCATCGGCGGAGGTTAAAGCCTACTTCGAATTACAGCAGGATGGATCGTTTACCAGCGATACCATCATGTTTGAAGCGCATAAAGCAGTGTAACGCTGGCAATAAAAAAGGCACCGGGGAAGCGGTGCCTTTCTCATTATCCTGGAATCAGGATTCAGGTCTGTCGTTGTTTTTCACAAACAACGTCAGCTGATCCCCTGGCTTCAGGTTATCGGTATCGCTGTTCCAGCGCATAACGTCGCGGATATTGACGCCGTGGCGTTTTGCGATGCTCGACAGCGAGTCGCCCTTACGAACACGATAGGTGATGCTATCGCTGTTGTTCGCCAGACGTTGCGCACTGCTGCCTGCGCCGACAACCAGATTTTGCCCGACTTTAAGCCCAGAACCGCGCAGGTTGTTCCACTGCTGTAGATCCCTGGTGGTAACGCCGAGACGCGAAGCAATCCCGGAAATTGTGTCGCCAGAACGTACTTTATAGCTACGGCTGGTCAGCGGCGTATTGTCAGCAAGCTGCGTCGGCTGTACGGCGGCAATGTCGCCAGAGGCCAGAGATTCACGCAGTTGCGCTGCGTGCTTCTGAGGCACCATGACGTACTTTGGCCCGCTAGCGCCAAGCGTGGACCCCTTGACGCCGGCGTTGAAGGTTTTCAGCTTGCTAACCGGCATTCCTGCCATGTCCGCGAGCTGAGAAATCTCAACCGGGCTATCGAGGCGAACGCGCGCCAACGCCCGGCTTTCATCAGCCGTGGGCAGCTTCACGCCGTAACGCTTGCTGTTTTTGAGAATATCGCTCAAAGCCAGCATTTTTGGTACGTAGACCTTGGTTTCATGCGGCAGCGAGAGCGACCAGAAATCGGTGGGTTTACCACGCGAACGGTTCGCCTTCACGGCCTTCATCACCCGGCCTTCGCCGCTGTTATAGGCTGCGACGGTCAGTAACCAGTCGCCGTCGAACATTTTGTTCAGACGTTGCATCATGTCCAGCGCCGCGGTAGTAGACGCGACGACATCACGACGCGCATCGTAACTGCGGGTCTGTTTTAAACCATAATTGCGCCCTGTGCTCGGAATGATCTGCCAAATGCCTGCGGCATTGGCGCCAGACGTTGCGTGTGGGTCAAAAGCGCTCTCCACTATGGGTAGTAATACCAGTTCCATTGGCATGTTACGTTTCTTAACTTGCCCGGCTATCCAGTACATATACGGTTCAGCCCGTAAAGTTACATCGTGGAGATAGCTCTTATTACGTAAGTACTTCTGTTTCTGTTCGCGAATCCGGGGGTTTTCCGGAATTCCCATCTTTAGCTCGTCGCTTATGGAAGTCCACAGATCCTGGTCTTGCGCGTAGAGGGTTCCATCATCTAACCATCGCGCCTGACTTGTGAACTTGCCTGCTTCCCCTTGACCAGCTGCAGAAAGGCTCTGTGCTCGCTGCTCTACGGTGCCGTCGTGCTTCGACGCCTGGCACCCTACCAGCAGGACAGAGGCGAGTAATATCGCTCGTGCCTTCATGTGTGTGTCAATAGTTGCTTAAAAGACGAGCAAGGATAACGGTGAAGGCCGAGGATGACAAGCGTTAAATCTCAGAAGTCATCTTTCTTTGACCTTAACCATGCAAATCTCTGCGCTGAGTGTTGCAAATTTGTTTCTTTGGATATTTCTTTAATTAAATCATTGTCATCCGTACGTAAAAATAAATTTATACGGCGTTCATTTTTCAGAGTAACGGGTAGTGTCTTTTGGTTTTTTGCGCGTAACTCATTAACTTTATGGTAGTAATCCTTTATATCCATATCATCTGGCAGGATACTCAATGCAAACTTCATGTTTGCTAAAGTGTACTCATGTGCGCAACAAATTAGTGTGTCATCGGGAAGGGCGTTTATTTTCATAAATGATTGATACATTTGGTCTGCTGTACCTTCGAACAATCTGCCACAGCCTCCGGAAAACATTGTATCGCCACAAAATAGATAAGGTTCGCTGTAGAAACAGATATGTCCTAATGTGTGACCGGGAGTGGAGAAAATAGAAAATTCGCGGCCCAAAACAGTAATGCTATCGCCATCAGATACAATATCCGTGCTTCCCTTATCCTGGGTTTCTGCCGGCCCGTAAACCACAAGTTGCGGGAACTTTTGCCGCAGTTCTTTCACGCCGCCAACATGATCGTGGTGGTGGTGGGTTAACAAAATCGCTTCTGGCTGCCAGCCGTTTTCTTCAATGGCCGCGAGTACCGGCGCGGCTTCGCCCGGGTCGACTATCACACAACGACGGTTATCGTCGCTAAGAACCCAGATGTAGTTGTCCTGAAATGCAGGAATACTGATAAGATTCATAAATTACCTCTCAAAGCGTTGCGGAAGGTTGCGATGAAGCCGGCAAGGATACCTCATACAATTACAGCTCCAGAGCATTGGTCCAGTATGCCGTGGGGTGAATACTATCGCGAGTCGCTGGAACGGCATATGAAACCGTGGCTGGCTAAATTATATGGCTTTCATCTACTTAAGATTGGCAATCTGAGCGCGGAAATCAATACCGAAGCCTGCGCGATCTCCCATCAGGTGAACGTTTCGCTGGGGGGAAGTCCTATCCAGGTCAAAGCCGACCCACTCTATCTTCCTTTCGCCGCCAAATCTGTGGATGCCTGTTTACTGGCGCATACTTTGCCATGGTGCAGCGATCCGCACCGGCTGTTGCGGGAAGCTGACCGCGTACTGATTGACGATGGCTGGATGATTTTGACCGCCTTTAATCCGATGAGCCTCGTCGGATTGCGCAAGGTGACGCCGATTCTGCGAAAAACTATCCCCTATAACAGCCGCATGTTTACCATGACGCGACAGCTTGACTGGCTGGCGCTGCTCAATTTTGAGGTGCTGCACTACGGTCGCTATCAGGTGCTGCCCTGGTCGAAGCAGGGGGGAAAAATGTTAAGTACTCATCTGCCGGCTTTGGGGTGTTTGCAGATGATCGTCGCGCGGAAAAGAACCATTCCGCTGACGCTAAATCCGATGAAGTCCGGGAAGGCGAAGACGCAGCTGCGTCCGGCCGTTGGCGCCACCAGGCAGTGGCGCGACGGGGGAAATTAGCTTTCCGGCTGGTAGCCGACGTCGTCCAGCGTGGGGTTAGACGCCGCAGCGCGCGCGAGTTCGTCACAGCGTTCGTTTTCCGGGTGCCCGGCATGGCCTTTGACCCATTCCCACTTAATTTGATGCTGGCCGAGAGCGGCATCAAGACGTTTCCACAGATCGACATTTTTAACCGGCTTTTTGTCCGCGGTTTTCCAGCCGCGTTTTTTCCAGTTATGGATCCACTGGGTTATCCCCTGGCGGACGTACTGGCTATCGGTGCTTAGCACCACTTCGCAATGCTCTTTAAGCGCTTCGAGAGCGACGATGGCAGCCATCAGTTCCATGCGGTTGTTAGTCGTCAGGCGGTAGCCCGCGCTGTAGGTTTTTTCATGCTGGCGATAGCGCATAATAGCGCCGTAGCCGCCAGGCCCTGGATTCCCCAGGCAAGAACCATCGGTGAAAATTTCTACCTGTTTGAGCATCTCTGGTAGACTTCCTGTAATTGAAATCGATATGTAAACGACAAGTCTGACATAAATGACCGCTATGAGCACTGCAATTACACGACAGATTGTTCTCGATACCGAAACCACCGGTATGAACCAGATCGGCGCCCACTATGAAGGGCATAAGATCATCGAGATCGGCGCCGTAGAGGTGATCAACCGTCGCCTCACCGGTAATAACTTCCATGTTTACCTGAAGCCCGACCGGCTGGTGGACCCTGAAGCCTTCGGCGTTCACGGTATTGCCGATGAATTCCTCATGGATAAGCCGACATTTGCCGACGTTGCCGATGAGTTCATGGAGTATATCCGCGGCGCGGAGCTGGTCATCCATAACGCATCGTTCGATATCGGCTTTATGGATTATGAATTCAAAAAGCTGAACCGCGGCATTGAGAAAACGGAGACCTTTTGTAAGGTCACCGATAGCCTGGCGCTGGCACGTAAGATGTTCCCCGGCAAGCGTAACAGCCTCGATGCGCTCTGTTCACGTTATGAGATAGACAACAGCAAGCGTACGCTGCATGGGGCGTTGCTCGATGCCCAGATACTGGCCGACGTCTATCTGATGATGACCGGCGGGCAGACCAGCATGGCGTTTTCGATGGAAGGGGAAGGCCAACAGCAGGCCGGCGATATTGGAATACAGCGCGTTGTCCGCGCCGCCAGTAAATTACGCGTGGTTTATGCCTCTGACAGCGAGCTGGCGGACCATGAATCGCGTCTCGATCTGGTGCAGAAGAAGGGCGGAAGCTGCCTGTGGCGCGCCTGATTAGCGGCAATATGCGCTAAAAATAGGCGGGCGGGCTAATTTTGCAGCAAACGATTCAAAAGTGAAGAAAAAGCGTTGACGACGATGTAGGGAAAACGTAATATTCGCCTCGTTCCCAACGGAACAACAACGCGGAGCGGTAGTTCAGTCGGTTAGAATACCTGCCTGTCACGCAGGGGGTCGCGGGTTCGAGTCCCGTCCGTTCCGCCACTATTCAGAAGGCCTGAATCAGCAATGATTCAGGCCTTCGTCGTTTGGGGGAATTATCATTTAATCCGCCCCTAACGCCTCCTCAACACACTGCATAAATACCCGCATTGCCGGGCTGACCACTTTACCGGCGTGATGGGCGCATATCGCGTTAATAGTGAGTGGAATATCGCTGAACGGGAGTTCAACCAGCGTTCCGCACTTAAGCTCTTCCTCAACGGCGAAACGCGGCAGATAGCTGACGCCAAGATTGCTCGCCACGCACTGCTTAATACTTTCGATACTCCAGAGCTCAATGGTATTTTCCAGGGTAATGGCGCGCTGGCGCAGCGTGCTTTCAAAAATCTGCCGAAATACGCACTGTGGCTCATTGATAACAAAACTCAGCGGAATATGTTGCCCGCAGCGGGTAAAATCGACCGCCGGATGCTGCGGCGAGGCGACCAGCGTCAGCGACTGCTGGCCAAAGCTTTTCATGGTTAACGCGTCATCGTTGCCAACCCGATAAAATACGCCTAAATCGGCGCTATCGTTGAGTAGCGCATCGCGGATGACATAACAGTTGAGCGACTGCAGCGATAAGCGTACCTGCGGGGCCCGTTGTTTAAAGCGCTGTAGCACCTGTGGCATTTTATAGGCCAGCAGGGTTTCCCCACAGGCAACGCGCAGCTCGCCAGCCGGTTCGCCATCCTCGCGAGCCGCCTCACGAATGGTTTCCATCACCCTCGCCAGTTCATGAACGTGCGGCAATACCTTTTTACCGGATTCGGTCAGACACATGCGGCGACCAATTTTTTCAAACAGCTGAACGGCAAGCTCTTGCTCAAGCTGTTGAATATGAAAGGTCACCGTGGATTGTGTACAGCATAGCTTTTGCGCCGCGCGTAAAAACGAGCCTTCTTCCACTACCGTCTTGAGAGTAATAAAACGCCGCAGATCCATTTCGCCACCAACTATCGAAAACATCGAATTCAGAATCAAAAAACATTCATTTTTTTAAATGAATGGCATCGGGTACTGTCTGCCAAAACGAAGGAGAAGACAAGTGACCCCAGCTTTGATTAGTGCTTTTTTGACTTATACCCTGATAACCGCGCTGACTCCCGGCCCCAATAATATTCTTGCCCTCAGCAGCGTCACCTCCCATGGCTTACGCCGCAGTCTGCGGGTGCTGGCGGGGATGAGCATTGGTTTTATTATCACTATGCTGATTTGCGCGGCTTTAACCTTTTCGCTGGTGGAACTCGACTCGCGATTTACCCGGATATTGGGATGGATTGGCGCGGCGTATATCCTGTGGCTGGCCTGGCAGATAGCCAAAAGCAAACCGGGGGCAGGCGCGCTGAGTACAGAGCCGGTGGGTTTCTGGGCGAGCCTGGGCCTGCAATTCGTCAACGTAAAAATTATTCTGTATGGCATCACCGCGCTCTCTACCTTTGTCCTGCCCGTTACCCGCGAGCCGGTTTGGCTCATCGGCGTGAGTCTGCTGCTGGCGGCGATTGGCGTGCTGGGAAATCTGTGCTGGGCGCTGGCGGGGCATCTCTTTCAGCGCCTGTTTTTGCTGTACGGGCGCCAACTAAACTGGGTGTTGGCAGCGTTATTGGTCTACTGCGCTCTGCGGATCGTGGTGGAATAAAAAGGGAGCGCGGCGGCTCCCGAAAGGTGATTAGCCGATCGTGAAGGGATCGGCATCCTGCCAGGCCGGAAATTTCTCGCGATACTCCTGCAGCGCGGCCAACGACAGATCGGCATCGAGCCGCGTCGCCTGATGCGGTTCGGCGGTGGCGATAATCTCTCCCTGCGGGCTAATGATACGGCTATCGCCCCGATAGTGGTGGCCGTTGCCATCGGTGCCGACGCGGTTGCAGCCGGCGACGTAGGCCTGGTTTTCAATGGCTCTGGCGACCAGCAGCGATTGCCAGTGTAGCGAACGCGGGGCAGGCCAGTTAGCAACATACAGCGCCAGGTCGTAATCGTTGTGGTTACGCGACCATACCGGGAAGCGCAGGTCATAGCACACCAGCGGCAGAATCCGCCAGCCGCGCCATTCAAAGACCACTCGTTCGGTTCCTGCCTCATAATGGTGATGTTCATCCGCCATGCGGAACAGGTGACGCTTATCGTAAAAATGCGTTTTACCGCCGGGCTCTACCAGCAGAAAGCGGTTCACCGGGCCGCGGTCGGTCTGCAATGCCGCGCTACCGGCAATCAGCGCGTTGGTCTGCTCCGCTTTCGCCTGCATCCACTCAACGACCTCTTCCTGCGGCATCGACTGCTTCGCCGCTTCCATGGCAAAACCAGTAGTAAACATCTCAGGCAGTACAATGATGTCGCGCCCGCTCACTTCTTCCAGCTGACGATCGAAATGGCGCAGGTTGGCGGGACCATCCATCCACACCAGCGGTTGCTGCAACAGCGTAATTTTCAAGCCAGGCACAGTGGTGAACTCCATTATAAAGAGGGCGTTTAGATAATTTTAATACCATATCAGCAGCGGGAGGCGGCATGGAATATTTTGTTAAAAAAATGCTACTTTGGCGGGGGAGTAACAAAAGAAAAGGCGGGGAAATTCCCCGCCTTCGTCGTGATGTGCAGTATTGCTTTTATTATGCCGCTTCAATCTTGCGGATTTTTTCCGGCAGCTTTACCGGTTTGGTCGCCAGTTCATCCGCCGCGAAATCATCAACGTTAATACTGCGCAGACGGCTGGTTTCTGCACGGGTCAGGATTGCGGCTTCCTCCTGATTAATTAACCCTTTGGCCAGCGCATTAGTGGCCAGCTCATCCAGGCGGGTGAACGGCAGATTTTTACCCAGCTCTTTGCAGATGCGTTGGTGGATTGGATCCGCCGCCATCACATCCAGCAGCGCCTCTTCCAGCAGGCCAACCGGGTTATGTTCGCTTGGCGTCAGGTACTGACCGCGACCGATACGAGAGCGGGTCGCGCTCGGAACCTGCAGGATTTTCGCCACTTTATGATCCAGCTTATCGGACGGCGCATCGTAGTGACGGCCGGTCGGGAAGATGGCGAGACGCAGCGCGCCTGCGACAAAGCGGTTCGGGAAGTTCTTCAGCAGGTCATCGATAGCCTGCTCCGCCTGATACAGCGCATCCTGCACGCCCCAATGGACCAGCGGCAGATCCGCTTCATTACGGCCTTCATCGTCATAACGTTTCAGCACCGCCGATGCCAGATAAAGCTGGCTCAGCACGTCGCCGAGACGCGCGGAGATACGTTCGCGACGCTTCAGGCTGCCGCCCAGCACCGCCATTGATACATCCGACAGCAGGGCCAGGTTGGCGCTCAGGCGGTTCATGTGCTGATAGTAGCGGCGCGTGGTGTCACGGGTCGGCGCGCTGCTGGTGCGGCCGCGAGTCAGGCCCAGCCAGAAGCTGCGTACTTTGTTGCTACCAACGTGGCCGATATGTTTAAACAGCAGCTTGTCGAAGGCGTTAACGTCATTGTTCTGCGCGGCGGCCATCTCATCCAGTACATACGGATGGCAGCGAATCGCCCCCTGACCAAAGATCATCATGCTGCGGGTGAGGATATTCGCCCCTTCAACGGTAATGGCGATCGGCGCGCCCTGATAAGCGCGGGCAAGGAAGTTGCCTTCGCCCAGCATGATGCCTTTACCGCCGGTAATATCCATAGCGTCAATGATTGAACGCTGGCCGCGGTGTGTACAATGATATTTAACGATTGCCGACAGCACCGCCGGTTTCTCGCCAAGCATAATCCCGTAGGTAATCAGCGAAGCGGCGGCGTCCATTACGTAGGCGTTACCTGCGATACGCGCCAGCGGCTCTTCGATCCCTTCCATTTTACCAATCGAGATTTTGAACTGACGGCGAATGTGGGCGTAGGCGCCCGTCGCCATGGCGACGGATTTCAGGCCGCCGGTGGCGTTGGACGGCAGAGTAATGCCGCGACCCACGGACAGGCACTCAACCAGCATACGCCAGCCCTGGCCGGCCATGCTCGGGCCGCCGATGATGTAATCGATCGGTACGAAAATATCTTTACCGCGAGTAGGGCCGTTCTGGAATGGCACGTTCAACGGGAAGTGACGACGGCCAATTTCCACGCCCGGCGTTGAGGTAGGGATCAACGCGCAGGTGATACCGAGCTCTTCCTCGCCGCCCAGCAGACGGTCCGGGTCAGAGAGTTTGAAAGCCAGGCCCAGCACGGTGGCGATCGGCGCGAGGGTGATATAGCGCTTGTTCCAGGTCAGGCGCATACCCAGCACCTGCTGACCCTGCCAGTCGCCCATACAGACTACGCCGGTATCCGGGATCGCGCCGGCGTCGGAGCCCGCTTCCGGGCTGGTCAACGCGAAGCATGGGATCTCCTGACCACGCGCCAGGCGCGGCAGGTAGTGATTTTTCTGCTCTTCGGTACCGTAATGTTGCAGCAGTTCGCCCGGCCCTAAGGAGTTAGGCACGCCGACGGTGATCGCCAGGATCCCGGAAACGCCGGACAGCTTTTGCAGCACGCGAGACTGGGCATAGGCGGAAAACTCCAGCCCGCCGTACTCTTTCTTAATGATCATCGCGAAGAAGCGATGCTCTTTCAGGTACGCCCACAGCTCCGGCGGCAGATCCGCCATCTCATGGGTAATTTCGAAGTCGTTCGCCATGCGGCAGGCTTCTTCTACCGGGCCGTCGATGAAAGCCTGCTCTTCGGCGGTGAGGCGCGGCTGCGGATAGTTATGCAGCTTGTGCCAGTCCGGGTTGCCGCGGAACAGATCGCCTTCCCACCAGGTGGTGCCGGCATCGATGGCTTCTTTTTCCGTACGCGACATCGGCGGCATTACTTTACGGAAAGCGCGGAATGCCGGGGCGGAGAAAAGGGATTTACGCATCGGCGCAAAGTTGAACGGCAGCAGGATAATCGCCAGCGGCAGCAGCAGCCAGATATTCCACAGCCCCGCCACGCTGAGCGCCGCGGTCCAGGCGAGCAAAATCACGCTGCTGAGAAGCAGGCTGACTCGGTGATAGAAGAGCACGCCGAGTAACACTACGGTTGCAACAATACTCAAAATCATCATAGAGAAATGCTCCCTTATCTTGTAGGAGGTCTGACCACTTGTGATGTATTGGTTGTAGTGGATGTAATTTGTTTTAGCAATGTGTTTACAAAATAATTACAACCTTGCTCACATTGTTGGCTGGAAAAGCGGCACGTAAAATCAAAAGGACGGGGGATAACGTCGCCTGCTGCTTCTCGCTTCGGCGGCTATCCGGTACACTGCCAGGGTTATTCCAACCAATACTGAAGGATTATCCTCATGTACCAGGATCTTATTCGTAACGAACTGAACGAAGCCGCGGAAACGCTGGCCAACTTTCTGCAGGACGAGGCCAACATTCATGCTATCCAACGCGCGGCGGTACTGCTGGCGGATAGCTTCAAAGCTGGCGGTAAAGTGCTTTCCTGCGGCAACGGCGGTTCTCATTGCGATGCGATGCATTTTGCGGAAGAGCTGACCGGGCGTTATCGCGAAAACCGCCCTGGTTATCCGGCGATCGCTATCTCTGATGTCAGCCATCTGTCCTGCGTGAGTAATGATTTTGGCTATGAATACGTCTTCTCCCGCTACGTTGAATCGGTTGGCCGCGCAGGCGATGTTCTGCTGGGGATCTCCACTTCCGGCAACTCCGGCAACGTGATCAAAGCGATTGAAGCCGCTCGTGCGCAGGGAATGAAAGTGATCACCCTGACCGGTAAAGACGGCGGCAAAATGGCGGGTTCCGCCGATGTTGAAATCCGCGTACCGCATTTCGGTTACGCCGATCGCATTCAGGAGATTCACATTAAGGTGATTCATATTCTGATTATGTTGATCGAAAAAGAGATGGTTAAAGCTTAACTTGCCATGATGACGGCGCCGTGGCTTCCATGTTGAGGAGCCGCGGCGACAAGGCTTTAGCGGCAGGATATTTTGTGCAGTGGTATGAGGTGATCTATGTGCGAATTGCTCGGGATGAGCGCCAATGTGCCGACCGATATCTGTTTTAGCTTCTCCGGGCTGGTTCAGCGCGGGGGCGGCACCGGGCCGCATAAAGACGGCTGGGGCATTACCTTTTACGAAGGGAAAGGGTGTCGCACATTTAAAGATCCGCAGCCGAGCTTTCAGTCGCCGATAGCCAAACTGGTACAGGATTATCCCATCAAATCCTGTTCCGTCATCGCCCATATCCGTCAGGCTAACCGCGGCGAGGTGGCGCTGGAAAACACCCATCCGTTTACTCGCGAGCTGTGGGGGCGCCACTGGACCTACGCCCATAACGGCCAGCTCAAAGGTTATAAATCGCTGAAGACGGGGAATTTCCGCCCGGTGGGCGAGACCGACAGCGAAACGGCTTTCTGCTGGCTGTTGCACCGTTTAACCGAGCGCTATCCGCGCACGCCGGGCAATATGGTCGGCGTGTTTAAATACATCGCGACGCTGGCGGGCGAAATGCGTGAGAAGGGCGTGTTTAATATGCTGTTATCGGACGGGCGCTATGTAATGGCGTACTGTTCAACCAACCTGTACTGGATCACCCGTCGGGCGCCGTTTGGCGTGGCGAAGCTGCTGGATCAGGATGTGGAAATTGATTTTCAACGTGAGACCACACCAAACGATGTGGTCTCCGTTATCGCCACTCAGCCGCTGACCGGCAATGAGGCCTGGAATAAAATCATGCCAGGCGAGTGGGCGTTATTTTGCCTCGGGGAGCGTATAGTTTGAGGCCAGCTGCGGCTGGATAACCTCGTGGCTGAGCGGCTTGCTGACGATATAGCGGCCATCCATCACCGAAACCACCGGCGGTTTGTGGGTCTGCTGGAAGTAGTCATAGCCTGGCTTCAGCTGCTTCCAGAAATCCGAATAGTACGAGAACTTATGCCGCGCCATGTTGGCGTCGGTCATCCGGAACGGATAGATGCTGACCTGCACGCTTGGCTGGCCAAATACCAGCGCGCCGGTGACAAACTGGAAGATCTCGTCAATGCCGGTGTCGGTCATCGCGTAGCAGCCGACGGAAACGCAGGCGCCGTGGATCATCAGGTATTTACCTTCATAGCCGTGCGCGCGATCGTAGGCATTCGGGAAGCCGATATTGATCGCTTTATAAAAGCGGCTGTCTGGTTTTAGCTGACTGCGCGAGACGTTATAAAATCCTTCCGGACTTTTAAAATCGCCCTGGCGTTGCTTCGGCCCGAGGCCGCCGGAGTAGTTACAGATCCGGTAGCTATCGAGAAGCTGGTAGGTTTCGCCCATTTTGACATAGAGATCGAGCATCCGCTCTTCTTTGAAGATCTCAATATAAACGGGGGAGCCCATTAACTGCTGTTTATATTCTTTGCTAACCGGCGTTGTCGGGCTGTTACTGCTGAGTAACCCAGCAAATGACACGCACGGCAACAGAAGCATCGCAATAAAGAATGCGATTTTGCGCATACTGCTTGTTCCTTGATAAAACAAAAAACCACATGCCAGGACGGCAAGAGATACCCGAAATCAGAGTTTTCTGGATTTAGAGCGCTCACATTAGCATCACGGCAGTTTTTCGCAAGCACGGTGTGGCTGCGTTTACAATTTAATGTTCCTTTATAGCGAATATTGCCGCAAAGCGCAGTGAGAACTTGGCGCAATAGCTCGCATTTTAGAAGCACTTATTGGCGCTTTTCCTACTTCTGCCACTCACAAAATGTTACACTCCCGCCGTTTATGACCAGGGTAAGAAAGGATGCTTCTCTCCCGTCTTGTGCCCCCGTGGCACCGCTATTCCTTTCTTATTCTGATATTCCATCAATAATGCTGGCCTCGGCTTGAGCCGGGGTTTAGGTTACGGATACCTGCTAACGATATGATTAAAATCACGAAAGGGCTGGATTTGCCCATAGCTGGCATGCCATTACAGCAGATCTCGTCCCGGCCTGCGGTGAAACGCGTCGCGCTGCTCGGCGAGGAGTACGTCGGCATGCGCCCCTCGATGGCGGTGAGCGAAGGCGATCGGGTGCAGAAAGGCCAGGTGCTGTTCGAAGACAAAAAGAACGCCGGGGTACGTTTTACCGCGCCAGCCAGCGGGGTAGTTAGCGCCATTCATCGCGGCGAGCGCCGGGTGCTGCAATCGGTGGTGATTGACGTCGACGGCAGTAATGATGCGGTGTCGTTTACCCGCTACGCATTAGAAGATCTTAACGATTTAGCGCGGGAAGCGGTGCAGCAACAGCTGCTGGACTCCGGGCAGTGGACGGCGTTTCGTACCCGTCCTTTCAGCAAAATTCCCGCGCCGGATAGCGTTCCGGCGGCTATTTTCGTCACCGCTATCGATACCAACCCGCTGGCGGCTGAACCGCAGCCGATTATCCTGGCCCAGCGTGAAGCCTTTGATGCCGGTCTGACGGTGCTGACGCACCTGACGGACGGTAAAGTCCACGTCTGTCAGGCCAGCGGCGGCAAGCTGGGCGGCCATCCCGCCGGGCAGGTGACATTCAACCAGTTTAGCGGCCCGCATCCGGCAGGTCTTGCCGGTACGCACATTCACTTCCTTGAGCCGGTCAGCCTGACCAAACAGGTCTGGCATCTCAACTATCAGGAGGTCATCGCCATCGGCAGACTGTTCCTCGACGGCGAGCTGTACAGCGAACGCGTCATTGCCCTTGGCGGCCCGCAGGTAAAACAGCCGCGATTGCTGCAAACCTGTCTCGGCGCCAGCCTCGATGAACTGCTGGCGGGCGAGCTGGTGGATGATGAAAACCGGGTAATTTCCGGTTCAGTCTTGAGCGGCACCCATGCCTGCGGCCCTCACGCTTTCCTCGGGCGCTACCATTTGCAGGTCAGCGTGGTACGAGAAGGCCGTGAAAAAGAGCTGTTTGGCTGGGTGATGCCGGGCAAAGAGAAGTTCTCGATTACCCGTACCACCCTTGGTCATTTCTTTAAGCGCAAGCGCTTTAATTTCTCCACTGATACTAACGGCGGTGAGCGGGCGATGGTGCCGATCGGCAACTATGAGCGGGTAATGCCGCTGGATATTCTGCCGACCATATTGCTGCGCGATCTGCTCGCCGGCGATAGCGATAGCGCCCAGGCGCTGGGCTGTCTGGAGCTGGATGAAGAAGATCTGGCGCTCTGCACCTACGTTTGTCCGGGCAAATATGAATACGGCCCGGCGCTGCGCAGCGTGTTAACCCAGATTGAGCAGGAAGGATAAGAGATGGGCTTAAAGCACCTGATTGAGAAACTTGAGCCGCATTTCACCCACGGCGGCAAGTTAGCAAAATATTACCCGCTGTATGAAGCGGCGGCGACAATCTTCTACACCCCGGGTTTAGTCACCCGCGGCGCCGCGCACGTACGTGACGCCATCGACCTCAAGCGGATGATGATCCTCGTCTGGTTTGCAGTGTTCCCGGCGATGTTCTGGGGCATGTACAACGTCGGCTTGCAGACAATTCCGGCGCTGCACAAGCTATACGGCGCCGAACAGCTGCAGCAGGTGATTGCCAACAACTGGCACTATAGCGTTGCCCAATGGTTAGGGGTGAGCTTCAGCGCCGATGCCGGGTGGCTCAGCATGATGACGCTGGGGGCGGTATTTTTCCTGCCTATCTACCTGACCGTATTCATCGTTGGCGGTTTTTGGGAAGTACTGTTCGCGATTGTGCGCAAACATGAGATCAACGAAGGCTTTTTCGTTACCTCGATTCTCTTCGCGCTGATTGTGCCGCCCACGATGCCGCTATGGCAGGCGGCGCTGGGGATCTCCTTCGGCGTGGTGATTGCCAAAGAAATTTTCGGCGGCACCGGGCGCAACTTCCTCAACCCGGCGCTGGCGGGGCGCGCGTTTCTGTTCTTTGCCTACCCGGCGCAGATTTCCGGCGACCTGGTATGGACGGCGGCGGACGGTTTTTCCGGCGCGACGCCGCTCTCCCAGTGGGCCAGCGGCGGCGGTGAAGCGCTGGTTAACGTCGCCACCGGCATCCCGGTGAGCTGGATGGACGCCTTCCTTGGCAATATTCCCGGCTCGATTGGCGAAGTGTCGACGCTGATGATCCTCATCGGCAGCGCGTTCATTATCTTTGCCCGTATCGCCTCCTGGCGCATCGTCGCCGGGGTGATGGTCGGCATGATCGCCACCGCCACGCTGTTTAACTTTATCGGTTCCGATACCAACCCCATGTTCTCGATGCCGTGGTACTGGCATCTGGTGCTCGGCGGTTTCGCCTTCGGCATGATGTTTATGGCGACTGACCCGGTATCGGCTTCCTTTACCGATAAAGGTAAATGGAGCTACGGCCTGCTGATTGGCGTGATGTGCGTACTGATTCGCGTCGTCAACCCGGCCTATCCGGAAGGGATGATGTTGGCGATTCTGTTCGCCAACCTCTTTGCGCCGCTGTTCGATTACCTGGTGGTGCAGGCCAATATCAAGCGGAGGAAGTCGCGTGGCTGAGAAGAAAAGTAACGATAGCATCGGCAAAACGCTGCTGGTGGTGCTGGTGCTTTGTCTGGTGTGCTCCATTGTGGTCGCCGGTTCCGCCGTGGGCCTCAAGTCGCGTCAGCAGGAACAACGCGCGCTGGATAAACAGCGCAATATCCTGGCCGTCGCCGGCCTGATGCAGCAGGGGATGGATGCTGACGCGGTGGCGGAAACCTTCGCCGCGCGCATTACCCCGCGGCTGGTCAATCTGGCGACCGGCGAACTGCTGGATAAAGACCCGGGCAAATTTAATCAGGCTCAGGCGCTGAAAGATCCGCAGCAGAGCATCGCGCTCGACGCCAGCCAGGATCCGGCCGGGATTAAACGCCGCAGCAACCTGGCGGAAATTTACCTGGTGCGTGACGCGCAGCAGCAGATCCAGGAAGTCGTGCTGCCTATCTATGGCAATGGCCTGTGGTCAATGATGTACGCCTTCGTGGCGCTGGACGTCGATGGGCGTACGGTGAAAGGCATTACTTACTACGACCAGGGCGAAACACCGGGGCTGGGCGGCGAGGTGGAAAATCCGAACTGGCGTCAGCAGTTTGTCGGTAAGCAGGTGCTGGATGACAACGGCATGCCGTTTCTGAAGGTGGTAAAAGGCGGCGCGCGCGCAGGCGATCTCCACGCGGTTGACGGTTTATCCGGCGCCACGCTGACATCAAACGGCGTGCAGCATAGCTTTGATTTCTGGATGGGCGAACTGGGCTTTGGTCCGTTCCTGAAAAAGGTTCGTGAGGGAGAGCTGAATAATGGCTGAACAGAGCGATATGAAAGAGGTGAAGCGCGTGCTGGTGGGGCCGCTTATCGCCAATAACCCCATCGCCCTGCAGGTGCTCGGCGTCTGCTCCGCGCTGGCGGTGACTACCAAACTGGAAACCGCCTTCGTGATGACCATTGCGGTGACGCTGGTGACGGCGTTTTCCAGCATGTTTATCTCTATGATTCGCCACCATATTCCCAATAGCGTACGTATCATCGTGCAGATGGCGATCATCGCCTCGTTGGTCATCGTGGTGGATCAGCTGCTGCGGGCTTTCGCCTATGAGACCTCTAAGCAGCTGTCGGTGTTCGTCGGGCTTATCATCACGAACTGTATCGTGATGGGGCGTGCCGAAGCTTATGCCATGAAATCGCCGCCGCTGGCCAGCTTTATGGATGGTATCGGTAACGGTCTCGGTTACGGCGCGATCCTGATTGTCGTCGGCTTCCTGCGCGAGCTTATCGGCAGCGGCAAGCTGTTCGGTATCACCGTACTGGAAACGGTGCAGAACGGCGGCTGGTATCAGCCGAACGGCCTGTTCCTGCTGGCGCCGAGCGCGTTCTTCATTATCGGTTTGCTGATTTGGGCCCTGCGTAGCTGGAAGCCTGAACAGCAGGAAAAGGAGTAACCGATTATGGCTCATTACATTAGCCTGTTTGTCCGCGCGGTGTTCGTTGAGAACATGGCGCTGGCCTTTTTCCTCGGGATGTGTACCTTCCTCGCGGTGTCGAAAAAGGTTTCCACCGCGTTTGGCCTCGGCGTTGCGGTCACGGTGGTGCTGGGTCTTGCCGTACCGATCAACAATCTGGTCTATAACCTGGTGCTGCGCGACGGCGCATTGATGGAAGGCGTAGACCTCAGCTTCCTTAACTTCATCACCTTTATTGGGGTGATTGCGGCGCTGGTGCAAATACTTGAGATGATTCTCGATAAGTACTTCCCGGCACTCTATAACGCGTTAGGGATCTTCCTGCCGCTTATCGCCGTTAACTGCGCTATTTTCGGCGGCGTGTCGTTTATGGTGCAGCGCGATTACAACTTCCCGGAATCTATTGTCTACGGCTTTGGTTCCGGCATTGGCTGGATGCTGGCGATTGTCGCGATGGCGGGGATCCGCGAAAAAATGAAGTACGCCAACGTGCCCGCCGGTCTGCGCGGGTTAGGGATCACCTTTATCACCACCGGACTGATGGCGCTCGGCTTTATGTCATTCTCCGGTGTGCAGCTATAAGGGCGGAAAAGTATGGAAATTATTCTTGGCGTGGTGATGTTCACGCTGATCGTGCTGGTCCTGTCGGGGCTTATCCTGGTGGCGCGCTCGAAGCTGGTGAACGCGGGCGACGTGGTTATTGAAATCAATAACGAAGCGGATAAACAGATCCGCACCCCGGCGGGTGACAAACTGCTGAACACGCTCTCCAGCAACGGTATCTTCGTCTCTTCCGCCTGCGGCGGCGGCGGCTCCTGCGGCCAGTGCCGGGTGACCATCAAAGAAGGCGGCGGCGATATTCTGCCGACCGAGCTTTCGCATATCACCAAACGCGAAGCCAAAGAAGGGTGCCGCCTGGCCTGCCAGGTGGCGGTGAAGCAGAATATGAAAATTGAGCTGCCGGAAGAGATTTTCGGCGTGAAAAAATGGGAGTGCGAGGTTATCTCTAACGATAACAAAGCGACCTTCATTAAAGAGCTCAAATTACGGGTGCCGGATGGTGAAGCGGTGCCGTTCCGCGCCGGCGGTTATATTCAGATCGAATGCCCGTCGCATAAAGTGGCCTATGCCGACTTTGATATTCCCGATGAATATCGCTCAGACTGGGACAAGTTCAACCTGTTCCGCTATGTCTCTGAGGTGAAAGAGCCGACCCTACGCGCCTACTCGATGGCTAACTACCCGGAAGAGGAGGGCATCATTATGCTCAACGTGCGTATCGCCACGCCGCCGCCGAAGGTACCGGATGCGCCGCCGGGGATTATGTCGTCCTATATCTGGTCGCTGAAGCCTGGCGATAAGGTGACGATTTCCGGGCCGTTTGGCGAGTTCTTTGCCAAAGAGACCGACGCCGAGATGGTGTTTATCGGCGGTGGCGCGGGAATGGCGCCGATGCGTTCGCACATCTTTGACCAGCTTAAGCGCCTGCACAGCAAGCGTAAAATCAGCTTCTGGTACGGGGCGCGTTCGCTGCGTGAAATGTTCTATGACGATGAGTTTGAACAGCTGGCGCGCGAAAACCCCAATTTTACCTTCCACGTCGCGCTCTCCGATCCGCTGCCGGAAGATAACTGGACCGGGCATACGGGCTTTATCCATAATGTTCTGTATGAAAACTATCTGCGCGACCATCCGGCGCCGGAAGATTGCGAGTTCTATATGTGCGGGCCGCCGGTGATGAACGCCGCGGTGATTAAAATGCTCAAAGACCTGGGCGTTGAAGATGAGAACATCATGCTCGACGACTTTGGAGGCTGATGATGTGGACGGTATTTGTCGCGACCTTTGTGATTTTTGCGCTGGTGATCCTTGGCATGTCCCTGGGCTACCTGGTGAAGCGTAAGAGTATTCAAGGCAGCTGCGGCGGGATCTCCTCGCTGGGGCTGGAGAAAGTCTGCGACTGTCCGGAACCGTGCGACGCGCGTAAGAAACGTCTCGCCCGCGAGGCGCAGCGCCAGCAGCAGCGCATTCTCTAATGCGCCGACGGCGCTACGCTTGCGTTTTCAGGCCGCTTTCGCGGCCTTTTTTATCTTACTGCCAGCTTTTCGCCTGCGCCGGAGAGTCCACCATCACGCCGTCGGCGCCCAGCTCTTTCGCCGTACGATAATCTTCCGCGCTATTGATACCGAAGAAAATGATGTGGGCCTTACCCTGCGAGCGGAAGCAATCCATCGCCTCTTTATCCCAGGTGAGCGTCGCCGGAGAAACGCCTTCACCGAGGGTAAACTTCTCGACTACCTCCACCTTGCGCTTCAGCTCCAGCCCGTACCACTTATCGCCATCGCGCTGGCTGTCTTGCTGACACTGGTGGCTGAGCGAAACGTTTGCAAGCCTGGTTCGGGTTTCGCTGCGGCTAACAAAGCGTGGGATTGGTTGCGGCAGAGCGGCGATATAGCGGTCTTCGGTGGAATAAACCCGCACCCGCTCGAGGCTATGGGTATTTTTTAACACCTCCAGCAGGCGTTCGCCCATCACCGCCGGATCGGCATCCGGTGATTTTATATCGATGTAGAAGAAGGTCTGCGGCCACTGCTGCAGCACGCTTTGTAAGGTCGGGATCGTGGCCTGCTTGCCGCGCCACGGATGGCTGTCATCGCCCCATTTCCAGCCGGCATCGACTTTTGCCAGCTCGGCGGCGGTTAAGCTTGAGACCTTGCCCTCGGCGTTGGTCAGGGCGGAGAGATCGCTTGAGCGATAGAGCACCGGTACGCCGTCGCGGCTTAGCTGTACCGTAATCCAGATGGCCTGCGCGTGGTTTTCCAGCGCCAGCTTGATGGCCGGTAGGGTGTTTTCCGGCGCATCGCCGGTGCCGCCGCGGTGGGCAATCAGCTGCGGGTTGGCGAAAGCGCTGCCGGTTGCCAGCAGGCAGAGTACCGTGAGTATTTTCTTCATGATTGTATCTTCCTGATTCATTATTTAAATGCATGAAAATAAACGTGATTTATTTCACTTTTATGTTGTAACAGCTTTTTTGGCGGTTGAATTAAAAAAAGAATAAAATTCGCACGTAGTTTTGCTATGCTGTATGGGTATACAGTGTTGGGCAAGGCGATGCGTAAAATTATCCATGTCGATATGGACTGCTTCTTCGCAGCGGTGGAAATGCGTGACAACCCGGCGTTGCGCGATATCCCCATTGCAATCGGCGGCAGTCGGGTACAACGTGGCGTGATTAGTACCGCGAACTATCCTGCGCGTAAGTTTGGCGTGCGCAGCGCGATGCCGACGGCGACGGCGCTTAAACTGTGTCCGCACCTCACGCTGCTGCCGGGGCGCTTTGATGCCTACAAAGAAGCCTCGAACCACATCCGCGAAATTTTCTCCCGCTATACCTCGTTAATCGAGCCGCTGTCGCTGGATGAAGCCTACCTTGACGTGAGCGACAGCGTACACTGCCACGGCTCTGCCACGCTGATGGCCCAGGAGATCCGCCAGACCATCGAGCGTGAACTGAATCTCACCGCTTCAGCGGGCGTGGCGCCGGTAAAATTCCTCGCTAAAATTGCCTCAGATATGAACAAGCCGAATGGCCAGTTCGTCATTGCCCCGCATCAGGTGGCGGAATTTGTGCGGTCTCTGCCGCTGGCGAAAATCCCAGGCGTCGGGAAGGTGTCGGCGGCGAAGCTGGAAAATATGGGGCTGCGTACCTGTGGCGACGTGCAGAACAGCGATCTGGCGATGCTGCTTAAACGCTTTGGTAAGTTTGGCCGTATCCTGTGGGAGCGCAGCCACGGCATTGACGAGCGCGAAATCCATAACGATCGTCAGCGTAAATCGGTCGGCGTCGAGCGCACTCTGGCGGAAGATATTCACGAGTGGTCAGACTGCGAAGCGATTATCGAAAATCTCTATCCCGAGCTCGAACGCCGTCTGGCGAAGGTAAAACCGGATCTACTGATCGCCCGGCAAGGTATCAAACTGAAGTTTAACGATTTTCAGCTCACCACTCAGGAGCACGTCTGGCCGCGGTTAAACAAAGAGGATTTAATCGCGATCGCACGCAACGCCTGGCTTGAACGTCGGGGCAGCCGCGGCGTGCGGCTGGTGGGGTTACACGTGACGCTGCTCGACCCACAACTCGAAAGACAACTGGTACTTGGACTATAACGATGTTAACGATCAGGTCGTATCTAGAAGATGATTTTCCGGCGCTGTGCGCCATTTTTTTGCGCGCGGTTAAAGAGACCGCCAGCCGGGATTATTCTCCCGCGCAAATTGCCGCCTGGGCGCAGGTTGATGAATCCCGCTGGCGGCAGAAACTTGCTCATTCGCAAGTGCTGGTGGCGGTTATTGATAATCAGCCGGTTGGATTTATCACTGCCGTTAATGATTATATCGACCTTTTATTCGTCTCGCCGGATTATACCTGCCGGGGAATAGGCCATGCGCTCATCGGGGCGGTCTGCGCCAGCCATCCGGGAAAGGTACTGTCGGTCGATGCGAGTATAACGGCACGATCCAGTTTTCTTCGTCAGGGATTCCGTGTCGTCGCTGAGCAGCGAGTAGAATCGCGTGGAGAGTGGTTCACCAACTATCGAATGGAAAAACGCGGTTCGGGGAAGGCTGAATAGATACTGTTATCGGTTTGCGATTTCTTTAGCTTGAGAAAAGCTTTTATCTTATAAAGCTGAGAGTCTGTTGTGGTCCAGTCGCCGCCAGGAATTTTCCCGGAGGCGGCGCGTTGCGCCTTATCCGGGCTACCAAACTGCACATTACTGTAGTCGGCGTAGGTCGGGTAAGGCGTTAGCCGCCACCCGACAATACAGGTCATAACCGGGCCGGAGAGACAACCGGCGGCATGGCGCCGCCGGTGTAGGGCTTACTTAGCCGGAATCGCTTTCAGCAGTTCGGTCAGCAGCGTCCAGTACTGGCCGACGCTCTCGATATGAACCTGCTCATCCGGGGAGTGCGGGCCGGTAATGGTTGGGCCGATGGAAACCATGTCCATGTCCGGATACGGTTTTTTGAACAGACCGCATTCCAGGCCAGCGTGGATAATCTGAATGTTCGGCGTCTTGTTGAACAGACGCTGATAGGTCTCGCGCACCAGGTGCATAACCGGGGAATTGGCATCCGGCTGCCAGCCTGGGTAAGCGCCTTTGGCTTCGGTTTTCGCCCCCGCCAGTTTGCCCAGCGAATCCAGCATGCTGACGACGTAGTCTTTACCGCTGTCGATCAGCGAGCGAATCAGGCAGTGGATCTGCACGTTGTCGTCGGTCATGGTCACGACGCCGACGTTCAGCGAGGTTTCAACCACGCCTTTGGCGACGTCAGAGTTGCGGATCACGCCGTTCGGCGTCGCGTTCAGCAGGCGCACGAAACCGTCGCGGGAAGCCTGAGTCAGCGCCGCTTTATCGTTCGCGACCGCTTCCAGCAGGACGACCAGATTCTTCTCTTTGGCCGCCAGTTCGTTTTTCAGGATCTCCTGGTAAGTATTCACCAGTGCTTTCAGCGCATCCGCTTTATCCGCGGCGACGGCGACGGTCGCGAAGGCTTCACGCGGGATGGCGTTACGCAGCGTACCGCCGTTGAAATCCACCAGACGCAGATCCAGTTCATCGGCATGGCCCGCCAGGAAGCGCGCCAGCAGCTTGTTAGCGTTGCCCAGACCGACGTGGATTTCACCGCCGGAGTGGCCGCCTTTTAAGCCTTTCAGGGTCAGTTTAAAGCTCTGGAAACCGGCAGGAATCGCTTCGCGAGTCAGCGCCAGGTTAGAGGTGAAATCGATACCGCCGGCGCAACCCATGTAGATTTCGCCTTCTTCTTCCGAATCGGTATTGATCAGGATATCCGCCTGCAGCCAGTTGGCCTGCAGACCGAACGCGCCATCCATGCCGGCTTCTTCGGTCATGGTCAGCAGCACTTCCAGCGGGCCGTGGGCAACGCTATCGTCGGCCAGCACCGCTAGCGCGGAGGCCATACCGATGCCGTTATCCGCGCCCAGGGTGGTGCCGCGCGCTTTAACCCACTCGCCGTCGATATACGGCTGAATCGGGTCTTTGGTGAAGTCGTGCACGGTATCGTTATTTTTCTGCGGCACCATATCGAGGTGCGCCTGCAGAACTACCGGCTTGCGGTTTTCCATACCGGCAGTCGCGCCTTTACGAATCAGAATGTTGCCAACCTGGTCGCGTTCCGCGTGTAAGCCTTTCTCTTTTGCCCAACCCATGATGTGCTCGGCGAGCTGTTCTTCGTGATAGGACGGGTGCGGGATGGAGCAAATTTTGGCAAAAATATCCCAAAGCGGTTGCGGGGATAATTGAGACAATTCAGACACGATGAGTCTCCTTACAGTCACCTGCAAAAGTCGTTTACAGGTCGAGGGTTAGCAATAAGATTCACTACAAGCTCGGGCTTGCGCGATGTGGTTGAGAATACCACTTTCCGCGCGCTCTGCTAGTGTAAAGCACGCAAAAAGCGTTGCTGGAGGCGCTTAATACTGGTTTTTAGTGCGTCAGGTCTCTATAATCTCGCGCAACCATTTTCCCCCTCGAACAATATTTAAGCCGTTATACACAGGCTGGGACAATTCACATGAGCGAAAAATACGTCGTCACCTGGGACATGTTGCAGATTCACGCCCGCAAACTGGCAAGCCGTCTGCTGCCGGTTGAACAATGGAAAGGCATCATTGCCGTTAGCCGTGGCGGTCTGGTACCGGGAGCTTTACTGGCGCGTGAACTGGGTATTCGTCATGTTGATACCGTATGTATCTCTAGCTACGATCACGACAACCAGCGCGAACTGAAAGTACTGAAGCGCGCTGAAGGCGATGGCGAAGGTTTCATCGTTATTGATGACCTGGTCGATACCGGCGGCACCGCTGTCGCTATCCGCGAAATGTATCCTAAAGCGCACTTTGTCACCATTTTCGCCAAGCCGGCGGGCCGTCCGCTGGTTGATGATTATGTGGTTGATATCCCGCAGGATACCTGGATTGAACAGCCGTGGGATATGGGCGTCGTCTTCGTACCGCCAATCGCTGGCCGTTAATTCCCGCCAATAGTGAATAATTACCACGCCCGGTTATGCCGGGCGTGGTTTTTTTTACCCTGACGCGGGTTACAATAGCGCAAGCAGCAACATGATGGAGGCGGCACATGTCACAGGCTAACCTTAGCGAAACGTTGTTTAAACCCCGATTCAAATACCCGGAAACCTCAACGCTGGTCCGTCGGTTTTCATCCGGCCAGCATCAGGACATGCAGACCGCGTTGAGCGGTAATCACGTCGATCACTGGTATCGCTTAATCAATCGCCTGATGTGGATCTGGCGCGGCGTCTCGCCGCAAGAGATATGGGATGTCCAGGCGCGCATCGTGATGAGCGATGCCGAGCGCTCCGACCCGGAACTCTACGATACGGTGATTGGCTATCGCGGCGGCAACTGGGTGTATGAGTGGACTAAACAAGCGATGATGTGGCAGCAAAAAGCGACTCAGGAAGCCGATCCTCTGCAGAGCGGTCGCCACTGGCTGCACGCCTCCAACCTCTATAGCATCGCCGCCTACCCGCATATTAAGGGCGATGGGCTAGCCGATCAGGCGCAGACGCTGGCCAATCGGGCCTATGAAGAGGCGGCGCAACGTCTGCCGGGCGAGCTGCGTGAACTGGAGTTCGCTATCCCCGGCGGCGCGCCGGTGACGGGCTTCCTGCATATGCCGAAAGGCGAAGGCCCGTTCCCGACGGTGCTGATGTGCGGCGGTCTGGATTCGCTGCAAACCGATTATTACAGCCTGTATGAGAAGTATTTTGCCCCGCTGGGTATCGCCATGCTGACGCTGGACATGCCGTCCATCGGTTTCTCAACCAAGTGGACGCTGAGCCAGGACACCAGCATGCTGCATCAGTACGTGCTGCAGCATCTGCAGAATGTCCCCTGGGTTGACCATACCCGGGTGGCGGCATTTGGTTTCCGCTTCGGCGCCAATATTGCGGTTCGTCTGGGGTATCTGGAATCGCAGCGGCTGAAGGCGGTGGCCTGTCTGGGGCCGGTGGTGCATAACCTGCTGGTGGATCCGCAGCTGATGGCGCGGGTGCCTGAGATGTTCCTCGATGTGCTGGCATCGCGTCTTGGCATGCACGATGCTTCCGACGAAGCGCTGCGCGTCGAGCTCAACCGTTATTCATTAAAAACTCAGGGCTTGCTGGGCCGCCGTTGCCCTACGCCGATGCTCTCCGGCTACTGGAAAGACGATCCCTTTAGCCCCGAAGAGGAGTCGCGGTTAATCACCTCGTCTTCGGCGGATGGCAAGCTGCTGGAGATACCGTTTAAGCCGGTTTACCGTAATTTCGATCACGCATTGCGTCAGATTGCCCGCTGGATCAATCATAGATTTGGTTAATATATTGCTAAATTTTATTGGTTTGGTAAAACAGTTGCATCACTAAAGGAGATCGCAATGACGTTACCGAGTGGACACCTGAAAAGTAAGCTGATTAAAAAATTCACGGCGCTAGGCCCCTATATCCGTGAAGGGCAGTGTGAAGAGAACCGCTTTTTTTTCGACTGCCTGGCAGTTTGCGTCAACGTTAAACCAGCGCCGGAGAAGCGGGAATTCTGGGGCTGGTGGATGGAAATGGAAGCACAGGAATCTCGTTTCACTTATAGCTACCAGTTCGGCCTGTTTGATAAAGAGGGTGACTGGCAAGCGGTCGACATCGACGATCCTGAAGTTCGTGAAAGACTCGAAAAAACGCTGCGTGAGTTCCACGAGCGCGCTGCGGCGCTGCTGGCAACGTTCAACCTGAAGCTCGAACCGGCTGACGATTTCAGCGAACCGGTTCGCCTGCGCGCGTAATTTCTCCCCGGTGCCTGTTACCGCAGGCACCCCCCGAAAAAATCGATACCAATTGTAAATAACCGACGCACCAATCCGCCTCTCGTTATACGAGGCGGCAATATAGTAGGTAGTTAAACGAAAATATTATTTACCCCTTCCTGGGGGGCTACTGCTGTGGTTTTACGTTCTGTTTACCATGTAATGATATTTGGGTGACATATTACAGCCTGAATCAATGCTTTAGATAAATATAACTATTTGTTTGTTAATGGTTAATTCGTGTTTGATTAATGCTGGGTGCTATTCGAATTATAATTCTACTTCTTTTTTATTATTTATCCGCTTACCGTTACTCCATGGTGGGAATGAGTACATCAAAAACGCTGTGTTAATAAAGAGCGATTGAAAATAACGCTGATGTATTCTGATGACTAATAATACCCGAGGCCTGAAACAATACGCCGGAGCCGCCGGCGGTTGGGGAGCCGTTAAAGCCTGTACCGCCCACGTTTTGGGGCAAAAAACGCCGCTGCGCGATACCATCGCACTATTTAAAATGAACCAGGTTAAAGGGTTTGACTGCCCTGGCTGCGCCTGGCCGGACCCGGAACACCGCTCGCCGATGGAGCTGTGCGAAAACGGCGTCAAGGCCGTGTCGTGGGAGACAACGGCAAAGAAAGCGACGCCTGAATTCTTTGCTCATCATACGCTTGCGGATCTGTGGCAGCGCAGTGATTATGAACTAGAAAATTACGGTCGTCTCACTCATCCGATGAAGTACGACATCATCAGCGATACCTATCAACCGGTCGCCTGGGAACAGGCATTTGCCGAAATCGGCGAGATCATGCGTGGTTTTGCGCCGGACGAGATGGAGTTTTATACCTCAGGGCGCACCTCCAACGAAGCGGCGTTTCTCTATCAACTGTATGCCCGGGAATATGGCAGCAACAATTTCCCTGACTGCTCCAACATGTGCCATAGTCCCACCGGAACGGGGCTTGGCTCGTCTATTGGTATTGGTAAAGGAACCGTTGAACTTAGCGATTTTGAGGCGGCCGATCTGGTGATTTGCGTGGGTCATAACCCCGGAACGAACCATCCGCGAATGCTCTCTACGCTACGGGAAGTAGCGCAGCGCGGTGGTAAAATCATCTCGGTTAACCCGCTACGCGAGCGTGGTCTGGAACGCTTTAGTTTTCCGCAGTCGCCGTCCGATATGTTGTTAGGTCAGCATACCGACCTTTCCAGCGACTATTTCCAGATCCGCGTCGGCGGCGATGCCTGGTTCTTCCGCGGAGCAATGAAAGCGCTGTTGGCCTTAGATGCGCAGCATCCGGTCATTCATCACGACTTTATTGCCGGGCACACTTCGGGCTATCCGGCGCTGTTGGCCGATCTTGAAGCGCTATCGTGGGACGATATCGAGCGTGGAGCAGGGGTTAAACGCGAAGTGGTCGAATACTTTGCCGGGATCTACAGCCGTCATCAGCGGGTGATCATTAGCTATGGTTTGGGTATCACTCAACATCGCAACGGCACGCAGAACGTACAACAACTGGTTAATCTACTGTTGATGCGCGGTAATATGGGGCGCAAAGGCGCGGGCATCTGTCCGTTGCGCGGTCACTCCAACGTGCAGGGCGACAGAAGCGTCGGCATTAACGAAGCCCCGAGTGAAGAGTTTAATCTGCGACTGGAGAGCTACTTTGGCATCAAGGCGCCGCGCCAGCATGGCCGTTCCTCGGTCGAAAGTATCAAAGCGATTGAAGATAAACGCGCGCGCGGCCTGATCTGCATGGGCGGTAATCTGGCGGTAGCGATGCCGGATCCGCTGCGTACATTCCCGGCCATGCGCCGCCTGGAACTACAGGTCCATATCGCCACCAAGCTGAATCGCTCGCATCTGTTGGCGGGCAAAGATACCTTTTTATTCCCGGCGCTTGGCCGCAGCGAACGCGATCTGCAAATCTCGGGCGTACAGTCGATCACCGTCGAAGATTCGATGAGCATGGTACATGCCTCTAGCGGTTCGCTGAAGCCTGCTTCTCCGCATTTGCTATCCGAACCGGCCATTGTCGCCGGACTGGCCCGCGCGACGCTGCCGGATAGCCCAGTCTCCTGGGAGCGGTTGACGGGTGATTACCGTCTGATCCGTGACGCGATTGAAGCGGTGATCCCGGAATTCCATCAGTTTAATGCGCGCATTGCCGCGCCGGGCGGCTTCCGCCTTGATAACCCGGCTTCGCGTGGCGAATATCGTACCGAATCGGGTAAAGCGACGTTCCATGTCTGCAATCTGACCGCCGTTGATGATGCGCTACCGGTGGATAGTCTGGTATTGACTACCATCCGCAGCCACGATCAATACAACACCACCATCTACGGCATGGATGACCGCTATCGCGGCGTAACCGGCCGCCGCGATATTATCTTCCTCAGTGAGGAAGAAGCGCGTAAGCGTCAGTTGAGGCAGGGGGATCGGGTCAATATCATGGCACTGGATGCGCGGGGCGAACCGGACGGTGAGAAAGTGCTGTTGAATCAGACGGTGTTTATCGTACCGATGGCGGCGGCCTCGGTTGCCGCTTATCTACCGGAGGCCAATATTCTGCTGTCGTTGGATGCGGTCGATAAAGAGAGCCTGACGCCGGCTTATAAGAGCGTACCGGTACTTATTCGCCGGGTCTGAGGAATAACGGAGCCAGGCTAAGGCTGGCTATCTCCGTTGCCGGTATTACGATTTCAACACTCGAAATGGCTGGCCGACCACTACCTGACCGGCGGCCAGATCTTTCGTCACCACGGTACCCGCGCCAATTTTAACATTATCACCCAACGTCACCGGGCCGATGACCACCACGTGGGCGCCGAATTCGACGTTATTGCCAATCACCGGGCTTGCCCCTTCGCGGCCTTCGCTATCCGTCAGGCTGCCGATGGTGGCTCCCTGACGCAGGGTACAGTTTTCACCGATGACGGTGCCGCGGTTGAGGACGATGCAGTGCGGATGATACAGCTTCAGCCCGTAGCCGATCCGCGTCTGCCACGGTAGTTCGACGCAAAACAGACACTCGTTAATCAGTTTATTGAGAATAACGAATGGAATGCCGAGCAGCTTGTAAAACGGGTTGCGGCTGCGATACAGCGTCGCGAGGCGATAGAGCAGAATCGCGATTTTCGCCTTCATACTGCCGGTATGTTTGATCTCGCGGCGGACCTGACTGATGGCATTAGGCATGAATTCTCCGTTTACTTAAGGGAAAAGGTGGTCAGTTGATACCAGCCGTCGGCGGTTTTGCCTTGGTTGGCCAGCAGCAGCCGCGGCTTGCCCTGGGCATCGGTAATGGCGGTCTGCAATGCGTAATCGCCTGCGGGCAGCGAGGCGGGTAGCGTGAGAGTGACAGTGCTTTGCATATCCCCCGGCAGCCAGCGGCGCACATCATCCTGGGTTTTTAACTGGGTAACCGTGGCGCCGGCGGCGTTGACCACGCGCCATTGTACCGGGTAGAACAGGTAGGCCGGAGCGACGCCATCATTACGCCAGGTGACATTGATCGCTAACGGCTTACCAGCCTTAACCGGCGTCTCGAAGGCGAGTTTGTTAACCCGGAAACGGTAGCCGATTCGCAGTAAGGCTTTATCGACAATATCGCGGTATTCCGCCGGAATCGGTCTTGATTTCAGGTTCAGGCTGCTGGCGTGTTGCTGCAGCGCCCAGTCGAAGGTAGCCTGCACCTCTTCACGCGTGTAGTGCTGCACGCTCTGCCATTCGCTCATATAGCCGCAGATCTCAAGGCTGACGGGCGCTCGTTTCCAGCTATCGACAAACCCCGGCGCGGCGGCCTGGGCGGCGGCCAGACGCTGCGGATAATCATCGCGCATATGGCTCCACTCGCTGGAGAAGTTATGCCAGTCGCCCCAGCAGTCCGCCCGCCAGCCCGCGCCGCGGCGGCTGGCCGAGGCTAGCGAATCGCCGCCGCTAATCAGCATGATTTTCGGCGTTTTCGGGAAGCTATCGAAATGCATATCAACATAGCGATTGAGCTGCTCCGGCGTGTATTTCTCCATTAACGGCGGAATGTCGCTAAAGTTGGAGTTGTGCCATTCGCCCCAGGATCCGACCATGCCGATATCGATAAAGGCCAGTTCCGGATTGCCGTCGTAGCGCTGACCAAGGGCATTCAGCAGTTTTTGCGCATAGGCGATAAACGTTGGATCGCTGAGATCCGGCACGAAGGTTTTGCCGTCGGCGACCCACTGTCCTTTGATCCCTTTAGCGATCAGCCAGTCGGGAATTTTTGAACCCGTTTGCGGCTCGTCGAGCGCCATTACCCGCAGGCCGACGTTCATGGCTGGCTGATGGCTGGCGGCGACGCTAAAAGCGTTATCGATCGGCGCGAAATTGTAGACCCCTTCCTGTGGTTCCAGCTCGCTCCAGTAGAAGCGATCGTACTCAAAACCGGTATCGGGATACTCGGCGCGGGTCGGTTTTTCACCATAGCCATCATGAAAGCTGGCGACGCCGATGCCCGGATTGGTGAGCAGACCGTCGAATGGGGGCGGGGTGATGACCGTGGTTTGCGCGCCAACGGATGCTGACGCCAGGGTGCTGGCCAGCAGCAGGGCGCGAAACAGGGGGGCTCTACGCAGAGATGATTTCGCCATACTCAATTCACTTTGTCATGTGGTCATGAAGATTAACAAACCACGTCCAGATACCGACATGGAAATTTTTAAATACATCAATGCCTAATGCTGATTTCAGCATATAGAGCGCCAGCAGGATCGACAGCAGGGCGAATACCACGCCAAGCGTAATCAGCAGCGTCGCGAAGATGCGTCCGAACAGAGTGCTTTCGCGCGAAACTTTGCGCAGATCGCGACCAAAAAGAAACACCACAAAATAGCGACGATGCAGGAACGGAAAGCTGTGGCGAAAATCGATGCGATGGCGTGACGCCAGGTTGGCGCGTACCAGCGCCTGCTCGATTCCCCGTTTCTGCTCCGCGGTTAATGAGGTTTCCACCTCCTGGTCAAGCGCGGCATAAAAGCGCTCGACTACCAGTTCAGCTGTAGATTTCGGCACGAGTAACCTGCTTACGTTAAGCGCTGATAGACTTGCGCGGTTTGCGCGGCAATTTCCGGCCAGCGGTACTTCGGCATAAACTCGCTGTAATCCGCTTTTTCACCTGCGACCCATTGCTGCAGTTTCTGCGTCAGGGCCGGAACGTTGCCGACCGGGAAGTAGTCTGCTGGCGGTAGGCCAATTTCAAGGTTGGCCGGAATGTCGCTGACTACCACCGGCAGCGACCACGACATGGCTTCCAGCAGCGCGATCGGCAATCCCTCATGATAAGAGGGCAGCACGAATAGCCCGGCCTGCGAGAACAGCGTATGCAGCGGCGCGCCGCTGATAAAGCCGGTAAGGATAACGTTTGGCGTGGCGGTCGCCTGTTGCTTCAGACGCTCGCTATATTCATCGGCGTGGTCGGCATCGCCAATGAGCACCAGCGGTACCGAACATCCGGCGGCGGCATAGGCGGCAACGAGATCGTGCAGTCCTTTCTCTTCGACAAAACGGGCCACGGCAACGATATACTGGCCCGGTTTTAGACCGTATTTATCGAGGATCTCCGCCTGCCGATCCGCAGGAGGCAGGTCGACCTGGCGCACGCCGTTGTAGATAACATGGGCGTTATGGCGGCCATGCTTGTGCTTAATCAGATTATTGATGACCTCGGAAATGACGATCACTTCATTGGCGTATTTCACCGCCCATTTTTCGCCAAGGCGCAGCATCTCTTTGGCCATCCGACCCCATTTCTGCCGATCGTAATCCGGGCCATGATGGGTAAAGACGACGCGTTTTCCCAGCAGACGCAGCAACGGCACCACCAGGCCGGGGCCGACGGCGTGAACGTGAACCACGTTGGAGCCGTCGAATAAGGTACTGAATGCCGCCAGCGTCGAGTGAATAATAGCCTCGAATTTACGGCTTTTCGGCGCCCACAGGCTCTTGAGTTTAACGCCCTGATATTCGCTGCGTCGGTAGTTCACATAGGGCGAGCGGGCGATCACGCAAACTTCCGCGCTGCCCTGGCGATAGATTTCCGGGTATAAATTCTGGCAGTGCGTTTCCACGCCGCCCTGCACATCGGGGATCCCGCGCGTGCCTAATACCGTGACGTTGATGGTCATTTTTTCTCCCCGACAAGTTGCTGATAAAGTGCCTGCAGCACCTGCATGTGGCGGGCGAGATCGTATTTTTCTTCCAGCCGCCGGCGGGCGTTAATTCCCATACTGCGGGCCAGTTCAGGGTCCGCAGCCAGTTTGTCCATCAGTTGCGCCAGCGCATCGCTATTGCCGGGCTCAACCAGATAGCCGTCGACGCCGTCACGGATCTGTTCCGGGATACCGCCAATATTGCCGCCGATCACCGGGCGGCCAAATGCCATGGCTTCGAGCACCGACATGGAGCAGTTTTCATAATATTCAGAGGGGACGACTACCGCGCGGGCCCCGCGAATGAGGTTATTCAGCTCCTCGCCGTGTTTCATATAGCCGAGGAACTGCGGGCCGCTGAAACGCGCGCGCAGGTCTGCGCCCAATGGGCCGTCGCCGACAATCTTAAGCGGCATCGCCTCCTGCATTTTTTGCTGCGCCTGCGCCAGCGTCGGTACACCTTTTTCCCGGCTCAGGCGGCCAATATAGAGAAAATAGTCGCCTGCGGTTTCGCCGGGCACGGTGTTGTTGGCATCAATACCGTTGACGATCACTTCAATGCGGGCGTCGGGCAGCTTACGCAGCAGGGTCTGGCGCATAAACTCGCTCGGGGCGATGATACAGTCGAGCATGGCGTAATTTTGGGCGAATTTCTGCCAGTAGGCTTCCAACGATAGCAGCAGGCTTTTGAAAGTATCGCCCTGCTGGCAGCGGTGACGAAAAGCGTTGATCACCGACCCGGTGAGACACTCTTCGCAGACATGACCATCGCGCAGCATGGTGTAGGAAGGGCAGACGATTTTGTAATCGTGGGCGGTGAGTACCGTTTTGCAGCCAAAGCGTTTCGCCACGCCGATAACGGCAGGCGTAAGTTGATGATAGATATTATGAAAATGAACAATATCCGGCCGCTCGCGCAACAAAAGCGTGTTGAGCTTCGCGCAGGCCTCGGCATTATAAATAAAGTCCACCCCGGCTTTGATTTTGCTCATCAGGCCGTGACTGTCGTGATAATCGACGTTATGGACGAAAAATTCCTCCCACGGCGACGGTTTATTTTCCGCGTGCTGCATGCTGAAGTCGACCACCTGGTAGCCGGCTTGCAGCATCGCGTCGCGCTCCTGAAAATAAACGGTTTCCGCGCCGCCTTTGATAAAGAAGAATTTGTTAACGAAGAGAATTTTCATTTTCAGTATCAATATGCTGTGGATTCGAGACGGTCACCGCCGGGCGTTTCATCGGATCGCGCACTGAATTAATCACCCCGCGCAGCAGCCCCGCTGAAAATAGCGATAAGTTAATCGCGCTCTGCACGCCATCGCGCAGCGATTTATTTTTAATGGCCTTCAGAGCGATAAACGCCAGCAGCGGCAGCAGGGCGATGGCGATAACCTTGCCATTGAAGGTCAGTAGACAAATCAGTAAAACCAGCAGATAGAGGGTGAAGATCAGCTCATTACGTACAATCCGCAGCGCCGCCGGGAAATGGGCTTTACCCCAGCAGTTACGGAGCAACTCGCCCGGCGCCCACAGAAAGCCGTTCTTCCAACGGTAGGCCAGCATTTTAAAGGTTGGCATGGTGTAAGAGGCGTGGCTAAAGTAGGGGGCCGCCAGGCGATGCAGCTTGTAACCTGCTGCCTGTAAACGAATACCCAGCTCCGCTTCTTCGTAGCCGTGCAGGTTGAGGTTGGTCAGATAGCCGATTTTCTCGATCGCTTCACGGCGATACAGGCCGCCGCCGCCCAGATGATCGGTGTCGCCCTGCGGATAGATCAGGTGCAGGCGCTGCTTGCGCGATTTGAACTCATAGTTAGAGGCATCATCCATCTCGACGCTGCCGGCGACTCCCGCGTACTCCGGATGTGTCTCCAGGAATTCGACCGCGGTATCCAGAAAGCCCGGCTCCAGCTCCATATCGCCATCCAGCAGCAGCAAATAATCGCCTTCGCTATACAGCCAGCCCAGCTGGTGGCCGATACCGCAGCAGCGGTCGGCGGCGTTATCCAGACACACCACCATCGCACCTTTCGCGATAGCCAGTTCGCGGGTGTTATCCGTTGATAAGCTGTCGGCGACGATGATTTGATGCGGGTACGGTTGCAGCTGTTTGCACACGCTATCGATGGTTTTTTCGATGCCCTGCGCTTCATTCAGAGTCTTGATGCTGACGGTAATTGATGGCGTTTTATTCATAGTGGGTACCGGAGTTAAGACGGACAGCGCGGTGGATGACAATCAGCGCCCCAAGGGATAACCATAATAAAAACTGTAGCATGGGAATGATCATCAGGATCTGGCTGTAGGGCAGGCTGAGCAGACAGCCAATGACAAAAACGTAGAACGCCGGCGCCGAGCTAAGGAGTTGCAGATCCTCAAGCTTGAGATCGTGGCGCGAAAAGGTCTCTTTCGGCCGCATGGCGACCAGTATTGAGGCGATGGTGCCAATGAACAGAATGATGCCGATAATCCCCACTTCCCAAAGCAGCATGCTTAAGGCGGTGGAATCGAGGATCAGGTGATACCAGGCGCCGATATATCCCGGCGAGACGGTACTGCCGCTGTTGGTGGCGTTAAGACCGTAACCAAACAGCATGCCGCCCGGGCCGAACAGTTCGTTATGCTGCAGCCAGAAGAAGAGGGTGGTAAAACGCCCCAGTTCGCCGCTTGGCATAATGTAGTTAGTATCAAAAATATAGCCCAGTGAATCGATAAATACCGATAGCGCGCTTTTGGTCGGGTCGCCGCCGAAGGCCGAGGAATAGTTGGAGGCCAACACGGTAATAGCGACAAAAATTAATAGCGCCATGCCGGCGGCGATGATCAGCAGCGATCGCAGGCTAACTTTACTCACGCCGCTTACGTAGCCGGGCAGGATCCATAGCAGGGCCAGCAGAAACGGCGATAGCAGAATGACGAATTTTACTTCCCCCACTACGCAGAGGAAGAAACCCAGCGCGATGTGGATCACCAGCGATTTAAATGTGCAGATGCCGTGCTTAAACTCCGACACTTTCATGAGCATGATCAGCAGACTGAACATCCCCATCGCCGCGGTGTTGCCGCCGCCCATCGGGTCGCCGCCGAAAGTGCCGACCACCGAGTCCCACTTCTCATCTTCGCCGCGAAACGCCACCCGTTTAGGCACCACGAAAATCACCTGATAGATAGCGACCGGGATCTGCACATAGTAGATCCAGTAGAAAAGCCGCGTCAGACGGTACAGCTGTGATTCACTAAACATGCCCAACAGCATGCAGAACATCAGCAGCGAGAGCGCCAGCTCGTTTTTAAAGCCGACGATGGCGGTGACGATCCCTGACTGCAGTACCGTTGAGACCAGCCCGAGTACGATAAAGGTCAGATACAGCGCCAGTATTAGCTTTTCCCGCCCGGTGAGCGCCAGCGGCTGCGGGCGGCTCTGCATCAGGAGCAGCACCGCCATCACCAGCACCAGAAAAAATGGCAGCCACAGCACGGCCGCGATACCGGTGAAATACTGGACCGTACCGCAGAACACCAGCGTCATCAGGGCATAGGCTTCGAGATAGCGGCCGGTGTTTAGCTGCATATTTTCTGCTCCTGCAGCGAAAGCGTTTTCGCCCGCTGATTCATTTTGAGCAAAATGAACAAGTAACGCGCGAAGGTCAGGAACGAGAAGGCCAGCAGGGCGATTTCATAACTGACGCCAAAGTACGGCAAGGCGATGAAGGCGATGACGATAATCAGCAACTGCTCAATCTGAATACGCAAAAAGTAGCGCCGGGAGCCGAAGATCAGTTCGATCACCGTCAGCGGGCTGACCGCCAGCGCGGCGAACAGATAAGGCAGCATGTAGCGCGAGGTGGGGATCGAATTCAGCCACTCCTCGCTAAAGCCAAGGCGCATCACCAGCGGATAGAAAATCCAGATACCAAGGATGCATACCGCGGCGGCGCCCAGCAGCAGCAGGCGAACCTTTTTATATTCCGGATAGTTAAAGGTGTGGTTGCGAAAATCCATCGACCATTTAGAAAAGATGGAGTTGCGCACGGCGTTACCGATAATCATCACCGGCGACAGGCAGAAACGGCTGACTACCGAAAAGTAGCCGGCGACCAGCGGCGAGAACCAGATGTTAATCAGCATGGTCGGCAGGTTATTACTGGCCATCGCCAGCACCTCGGCGCTGCCGACGCGGCTAATATGCTGCCAGTGCTCGCGTAAAAAACGCAGATTCGTGGCAATCGAAAAGTGGCGCAGCGTTAAGCTTTTGAAGTTAAACAGGCGAATCAGGCAGGCGATCAATAGCAGCAGGATCCCGACCATCCACGCCAGATAAAACAGCGTTGGGTTGGGCATCACCAGCAGCGCAATGGCCACCACCAGCGACACCGCAATGCGCTGGAAAGTCAGGAAAGGATAGTTGCCGCCGCGCAGGGAAAGGTTTTCCGCCACCAGTACCAGCGCATAGCCAAAGGTCAGCAAATAGAGAAACGCAATGTTAAGTTCGAAGATAAGCCCGGTAATGACCGCCCAGGGGAGGGCCATCAGCAGGCTCTGCAGCAGGCAGAACACCACGTTCTGCCCAAGCTCGTGATCCTCCTGACGGGGGATTAGCAACTGCGAGGCAAAGGTACAAACCTGCGCGCCGATCAGCACATTGCTGTAGATCATCGCGTAATGGCCGACCTCCGCCATCCCGTAGCGATGAGAGATAAGCCAGACCGAAAAGGCGCCGATCAGCTGTGAAAGCACCGATGAACTGGTGATGGATGAAATACTCTTAATCAGATTCATAGGCGCTATTTCGGAGCAATGAGTTCGCGCATCTGGCGCTCAAGCAGGCGTTTACCTTCCTGCGTTTCCAGATGTTCTTCGCGCACCTGGTTGAGCACGCTTGCCACCCGGCGATTGCCCGAACTCTGCAGACGTTGTTCCGCTTTGCGGATCCGCGGAGCCAGTTCACCGGCCTTAACCACCAGCAGAGTCATATCGCTTTGTGCTGCCAGCAGCAGACTATCCTGCGCCTGGTTGAGCGCCGGAGCGTCGATGATTAGCGTATCGTAAGTCTGATGCAACGTTGTCAGCAGCGCCGGCAGGCGTTCAGAGGTGAGCAACAGCAGCGAAGAGTCGTTGAGTTTGCCGCGTGGCATAAAGTCCAGTTGATCATCCAGTTTGACGACGGACTGCTCCGGCATGCACTCGCCGTTCAGCAATTGACTAAAGCCCTGTTTATGTTGCGGAAATTTGGCCGATAATCCCTGAGTGGCCAGGTAGTCGAGGTCAATCAGCAGCGTTTTACGCGATTTGCTGGCTGAGCAAGCCAGCAGTTCGGCAATAAACGAACTGCCGGAACGGGATTGCACCGAAGTCACCAGGATGGTGGCGGGTTTATCGCGCTGATTGAGCAACGCCAGCCGTAGGCTGTGGATCATATCGGCGTAGAGCACGTTATGGAAAATCTGCTGCGCATTTTCCAGATGCGTCAGGAGCGGAAATTCGCCGCTGGCCTCGAGGGCGGTTTTCGCTTTGAGCTCGCTGAGGCTATTCACCGTTTTATCCAGCGCGGTACTGACGATCAGGTACATGATATACAGCGCCAGCGCCATCATGGTAATCATCACGATTAACAGGCCGCGCTGGGGTTTAGACGGGCGGTCCGGCGGCACGGCGGCGTCGTAAATGACTTCATCCGGTACCGAGAAGGTCTCCGACAATTTCTGCTCGTTAGCGCGCTGGTACAGCGACTTATAAAGCTCTTCGGTTTTATTCAGCGCGGTGGTCATGGTGTTGTACTGGTCGCGCTTGGCGCCGAGCGCCTGGAAATCGGCCTTCTGATCGTTGAGCATTTTTTGGTAGTGCTGCTCATCGTCGAGGGCGATTTGATACTGCTGGCGCAGGCCGTTAAACAGCTCGCCCAGTACCTGGCCGAGCTGGGCATTCACCGCCTGTAGCTGCGCCTGGGCCTGCAGATATTTCGGATGCTGCGGGCCGTAGTGTTTGGCCGCTTCGGAAAGATTGCGCCGCGTCTGGATGAGCGCAATGCGTAAATCCTGCACCTGCGGATGACCGGAGATTTCCGGCAGCGAGATAATCTGTTCTACCGGTTTACCCTGCTGGCGACGGACCTTGTCCCATACCGTCTGCGCTTTCAGGCGGCGCTGGGTGGCGTCGGCCAGATGGTTAATCACAATCCCCAGCCGCTCGGTCTCATAACCATCCATGCTGCGGAAGGTTAGTAATCCGTTCTGCTTGAGGAAGTTATCGATGTCTGCCTTCTGCTGATCCATTTTGGTTTTCAGGTCGTCCATCATTTTTTCGTTCCAGCCCTGCGCCTGAAGCAAGGTATTTTGCTTCTGCTGCAGGCTGTAATCGATGAATGCCTGGGCGACGCCGTTGGCGATATCGGCGGCTTTCTGCGGTGATTTCGCTTCCATCGACACGGCAACCAGTTGGGTGGTGCGCACGCCGGAAATGGTCAGGCTTTTTTGCAGCGCCTGAATAGCATTATTAATACGCGCGGTTTCGTCGAGATTATCGCCGCCGTTAAATTCGCTATCCTGCTCCAGCTTTAATTTGCGCACCGCGGCATCGAGCACCACTCGTGACCCCATTAACGCGTACTTGGTCTCGTAGTAATCGCTGCGCGTGGAATCGTAGTTTTCCAGTCGCGGCAGAGGAGAGACGTCCTGCGACTGCGCTTTGAACAGTACGGTAGCGGTCGCCGTGTAGCTGGAAGACATAAAGCGCGTCAGAATAAATGACGCCACGGCGGCGACAATTACCACCGCCAGGCACCAGATAAGCTTGTGCTTAATTTTGTTGAAATAAGGCGTGAAGTCGATAAAGCCTTCTTTCTTTTTCGCGTTTTCGACCAGTGAAATTGCCATATCAGAAGAAACTCATGCCAATAATGATGGTATCTCCTGCCTGCACGGAGGAGTCGGCGGCGACATTTTCCAGCAGCCTTCCGCCGCGGGCCTGTCGAATTTGAATATCATGACGATCGGCGCGGTCGGTGAAACCGCCGGCCAGGGCGATGGCTTTTTCCGCCGTTAAACCCGGCTCCCAGGCATAACCATCCGGTTTTTTCACTTCGCCGAGCAGATAAACTTTGCGGTATTCGGCGATGCTCACCGTGACCATCGGCGCCTGTAGGTAGTTACCGCGCAGTTTATCGGCGATTTCATTACTCACCTGTTCAGGCGTTTTGCCTTTTAACAGCAGCGATCCGATATAGGGGTAATCAATGCTGCCGCTATTATCGATTTTTACCCGCATCGTCAGATCCTGCTCCCCGGAGACCGCAATATTGACTTCATCGCCCTGGTCCAAAAGGTAGACGGCGTCCGGCGGCGTTTTAATGGTCTGCGGCGGCGTCGAACAGCCCGCCAGCAGTAGCGCCAGCAGCGGAAGCATCACCAGTGTCCTGTTTAAAAAGGTCATAGTTGTACCTGCGTCATAAAAATAATGGCCGAATCGTCGTAGCCCAGGGTGCGGTCAACCGCATGCGAGTAGTCCGGGCCAATATAAAAAGTGTCCGTATCTTTATTTGAGTGCATGGTGTTCCATTGCAGCTTCAGCTTAAAGTTAACCGATGGTCGGAAATCATAGTTAAAGGTCAGCGACAGCAGATTAGACTTATCTTTGCGCTTATTACTCTGATGCTTATAGTCTTCAGTGATATATGAATAATCGACCAGAGTTGAGAAACGATCCACCAGCCAGTGATGTTCATAGCCGACGCCGAAATTTGACACCAGGATATAGCCGCCGGAGTCGGTGGGGTCCTTGATGCGCTGGGAACTGTGTAGGTTAACTTTCATTTGCTCCAGCGGTTTCCAGTCGGCGTTGATATCCCAGTTCAAGCCGTTAAAACCCTGTGAGTCCGGGTTATGGATAAAGTCTTTGTAGAGCCAGGCGACGTTACCGTTAATCTCCGTTTTACCCGACAGGCGATTCTTCATGCCGAACAGCAGGTAATACTCATTGCTGTCTTTTAACGGGTTCAGCTCGTAGCGGCGCTGGTTGGTGATAAAGCTATAGCGATAGCGCAGCGTTTTAGCTTTCTGGTCGAACAGTTCGGCCACCAGGCTGTTTTCATGCCACTCCTGATCGTGCATGTAATAGTTAAAGTCATCGCTGGCGTCTTTGATGCTGTCGAGGTCGCGAAAACGCAACTGTTTATGCAGTAGCGCGACTTCAACTTTACCGCGACCTTCCGGCGCGCCGTAGCTGTAACGAAGCTCGCTATTAAAGAAGCGGGTGCCGATCGGTTTGTTGATGCCAAACTCTTTAAACTGCTCGGGCAAAAAGCCTTCGGTGGTGTCGCGGCCGCGCTCTTCATGACCCAGCGTCTCATCGAGATCCAATGACAGCCCGTGCATGCTGCCAAATCGCCATTTGCCGTTAAACATAAAAAAATGGTTATTGCGATTATCCGCGCTATCGTTGCCATAGTTGCGGTAATCGCCGGAATACATCAACAGGTAGCGGTTTTCATAACGTTCGCCGATGGCTTTGACGATAGGTTTAATATTCTGGTAGCTGGAACCGATTTTATTTTGGTCGTAGCGCTGCCAGGTCACGTTGTCATCGTAACCGATGTCATAACCCAACTGGCTCTCGAAATCGATGCCGGCAACCCCGGTATGCGGTTTTGCCTGCAGGTCGGCGTGTGCGTAAGGCACAGACAGCAAACCGGCCAGAACGGCGAACCTAGAACGCATTTTTGCCAACAAAGCCCCGGAAGAAAGTCAAAAAGACGATTTTGAGATCGAGGAACAGCGACCAGGACTGGATGTAGGCCAGGTCGTACTGAATTCGCTTCTCCATTTTGTCCAGCGTATCGGTCTCGCCGCGGAAGCCGTTAATCTGCGCAAGCCCCGTGATCCCTGGTTTAACCTTATGGCGAATCATGTAGTTCTCCACCAGTACGCGATACTGCTCGTTATGCGCCACCGCGTGCGGGCGCGGACCGACGATCGACATCCGCCCCTGTAGCACGTTGAAAAACTGCGGCAGTTCATCCAGTGAGGTTTTACGCAAAAAAGCGCCGAATTTGGTGATGCGCGGATCGTTGCGGGTCGCCTGAGTGACCACGGCGCTATTTTCCATGACCCGCATGGTCCTGAATTTCCATACTTCTATTTGCTTGCCGTTGAGGCCATAACGATTCTGTTTAAATAAAATCGGCCCCGGCGAGGTGAGCTTGATACCAATCGCCACGAACAGCATCGCCGGCAGGCTAATTAAGGTAAAGAAAGAGCCGAGAATGATATCTTCAATACGCTTGATGATCGCCCCTTCGCCATCAAAAGGCGAAGTGAAGATACTGATAGTCTGCAGATTGCCGAACATGCGCAGCTGGGAAATATGCGAGCTGTAAGAGAATAGATCCGGTACCAGGAATACATCGACGGTTGTGTCAGAGAATTCATTAAGAAACTGCTTAATACGCTGCTGCGCAACCATGGGGAGCGCGATGTAAATTTCATCAACGCCGCCTGTTTTCGCCAGAGCCAGCAGATCGCGCGAGTTGCCTTTTCTTTCAATACTCATCAGTCGGCTATCGCGCTGGTTGTTGCGATCTTCAAAATAGCTGATGATGATGCCGCGCTGTGAGTACTCTTTTTGTAAAGCCTGCTCGATGGCCAGGCCCGCAGGCGTAATACCAAGAATCGCCACCCGTAACACCGAGTTAAACAGATAATGCGCGGTGATTGCCCGCACCACAAAGACAATTAAAAATATAAATATCGAACACTTAGCCAAACTGACGGCCAGCGGGATAAAATTAACTACAGATTGTGCGTTAATTAACCACTCGGCAACGACAAAAAATAAAAATGAAACAATACTACTTAGGCATACGCTTAATATAAGTGCGGCTGATTTTGTGAAATAGTGGCCTTTAAATTGTCCGGAATACAGTTGGAAATACTCATTAATTCTTATGAATACTAATGAATAGATAATGCCAACGAGCGCGGAAGCGGTAGAGGGTTCAGTGTAAAAATATTTTAAATAGATAAAAATCAAAATGTTGACGGTGAGGAAATCCAGTAGTTTTATCAACTTGCTATAACGGGAGTGATAAATTTTTATATTGTTATCTGCCATTTTTTGCTCGTTTAAAATGAGTTATTTAAACATCGTTATGCTATTTTTTTAAACTAACTGGAAAGCCTGATAATCATTCACATTTGCAATAAATGGTTATCAATCATCATTGTAGACTATGAGTTGGGTAGTGTCGACAAATCTCAGTTTAAAAATAAAACTGTTTTTTAATGTTCTTTATGCGAGTTATTTAAGCGGGAAAGAGGGGGATTAATACCGAAGTATTAATTGTTGTTGAGCGTAAACGTAGAGTGGAATTCAGGGTGAAGGACTAATTGCAGGTGAAACAACCGGAGTCTGGAGAGTGAGAATTCTTAGCCCCCGGCCAACTCAAGATGCTGAGTTGCCGGGGCTCTGAAGAGTACCCGACTTTACTTGTACAGCTCGGCGCTCATCGTCACCTTATTCCCCATATGGGCGCTGGTGATTTTATAATCACTCGCATTCAGTTCTTTCGCTTTTTTTGCAATCACCGCTTCAGCGGAGTCAAGCGTATTACCGGTCGCAGTGACGCTATGCGCGGAAGCGGTAAAGGCAAAAAGTGAAAGTGCGGCTGCGGAAAAAATAGTCGATACGGTTTTCATGTTCATAATCCTGGTAAGTTGTTTCGTTAACGTCGCCCGTTGCAACGTGATGGCGTAAAGGATATGCCCCGCCCGTTGTCTGAAAAAGACGGCAACGGGCAATAGACTTTTCTTCTTTTGTTCATAAAAGGAATGGCCTGGCCATTCCTGGCAACAATCAGGCGCTAAAGTTATTTTTCAATGCCTGCAGGCCGTCGCGATAGATACCGCTGAACAGCGCTTCGGCATCCGCGTCGCTGACGTTAACCGGCGTGAAGCTGCCGGACCACTCGACGCGGGTGATATTGCTATCGGCAGTGGCCACTACCGCGATCGTGGAGAGGTAATCCACAACCGGGAACGGCGCCTGGATTATCGAGTAGCTATAGCTGCGCTGGCGGTTATCAAACGCCTCCAGACGTTCAATGACCGTGCCGCCATCGGAAGTGGTCAGCGTACGCACGCGTCCTCCTTCGCTCACTACGCTTTTCGGGATGAACGGCAGCCAGTCGGGCAGCGAGTCAAAGCCGCCCATCAGTTGCCAGACCTGGTCGACAGAAGCCGGGATTTCGATAGATACAGTAGTACTAGCCATTTTATTTCTCTCTTTATGTCAGATAATTAGAATTACATTGCCAGGGTGTCGACGACGCCGCCATCGACGCGTAGCGCAGCGCCGGTAGTGGCCGACGAAAGCGGCGAGGCGAGATACACCGCCAGGTTCGCCACTTCGTCGACGTCCGCCGCCCGCTGGATAATCGAGCTTGGGCGCGCGGTCTTCACAAATTCATCAGCCTGTTCACGCGGGCTGCGGCCAGACTGCGCGGCGGCCTCCGCCAGCATCTCCTGCAAACCTTCGGTGAAGGTGGGGCCGGGCAGAATGGCGTTAACGGTGACGCCGGTACCGGCCAGACGTTTCGCCAGCCCGTGGGAGACCGCGAGATTGGCGCTTTTGGTCACGCCGTAGTTGATCATGTCGGCAGGAATCGCGACGCCGGATTCCGAGGAGACGAAAATAATGCGTCCCCAGCCGTTGTCGATCATCCCCCGGGCGTAGTGGCGCGACAGCCGCACGCCGGAAAGCACGTTGACGTTATAAAAGTGCATCCACTCGCTATCCGGTACGCTAAAGAAATCTTTATCGTTAAAGATGCCGAGGTTGTTAACCACCACATCAGCATGCGGCTCGGCGGCGAGCAGCGCGCTGACGCCTTCTTCAGTGCTGAGGTCGGCGACCACCCCGCGCAGCTGCGCATCCGGGAGTTCGGCATTAATCGCCGCCATGGCGGTATCAACACCGCGCCGTTGACGGCCGACGATGACCACGGTCGCGCCCGCCTGAGCAAGGCCTTTAGCGATGCCAAGCCCGATGCCGGAAGTGGAGCCGCTCACCACGGCGACTTTATGAGTTAGATCCAGTTTCATGGTGTCTCTCTTGTTTTAAGAGGGGCCCTGTGGCCCCGCTAAAATTAACGAATCGGCAGCGGCGCGTTATCCGCCACCAGATTCTGGCTGCGCATCTCTTCCCAGAAAGCGGCTGGGATGGTTGATTTCAGCGCGGCCAGATCTTCCGCCATACGGCCCGGACGGCTGGAGCCTGGGATCACGGCGGCCACCGCCGGATGAGCCAGGGCAAACTGCAGCGCCGCGGCTTTCACATCCACCTGATGACGGGCGGCAATGGCCTTGATCTGCGCCACCTGCTGGTGGATCGCCGCAGAGGCTTTCTGGTATTCGAAGTGTTCACCGCCGGCGAGAACGCCCGAGCTGTAAGGGCCGCCGACAACGATATCGACATTCTGTTCCAGCGCTTCCGGCATCAGGCGCTGCAGGGCGCGTTTGTGGTCCAGCAGCGAGTAGCGGCCAGCCAGCAGGAACGCATCCGGCTTCGGTTCGTCGAGCGCTAAGGTCAATTCACAAGGTTCGACGCGGTTCACGCCCAGCCCCCATGCCTTAATTACGCCTTCTTCACGCAGGCGGGTCAGCGCGCGGAAGGCGCCGGTACGGGCGATGTTGAACTGCTCCAGCCAGCTGTCGCCGTAGAAATCCTGCGCCGGATCGTGGATCCATACGATGTCGAGATGGTCGGTTTTCAGCCGTTTTAAACTGTCTTCAATAGAACGCAGGGTGGCGTCGGCTGAGTAATCGTTGAGGATTTTGTTTTTCAGGCCGTATTCGAAAAGACCACCTTTCTCACCGAAATCACGCGTAGCCGGGTCTTCCATTTCATCAAGCATGATGCGGCCGACTTTGCTGCTCAGAACGAACTGGTCGCGAGGGTATTGCGAGAGCGCTTCGCCCATCCGGATTTCAGAAAGACCGGACCCATACAGTGGCGCGGTATCGAAGTAACGAACGCCCAGATCCCAGGCGGCGGCGACGGTGGCGTGCGCCTCGTCTTCCGGGATGTTGCGGAACATGTTACCCAGCGGCGCGCCGCCTAAACCAATGTTGCTTGGTAGAATATGTTTGATGCTCATCTAAGATGTCCTCGATATTGGGTTCCCGTCTGGGAAGGGTTCTGTGCGGGCGATTTGTGCTGTCGCCCTGTGACGGAGATCACAATACCTTGCGGTGTTATGACTTGATAGGACATAATTCGTCTGACTTAAGTCCTTTGAGGTCTCACATGATTGATTTACGCCAGTTGAAGTACTTTGTGGTGGTAGCGGAAGAGGAGCATGTTGGCCGTGCCGCCGAACGCTTACATATTTCACAGTCGCCGCTCAGCCGCCAGATAGCCCAGCTGGAGGAGCGCCTAGGGCTGATGCTGTTTGAACGTAACCAGCAGCGTATTCGCCTGACGGCGGACGGGCAGACGTTTCTGGCCGAAACGCGCTCGTTGCTGACCCACGCCAACCGTCTCGAATCATTAGGTAAACGACTGGGGCGCGGCGAAGATGGCGGGTTGTGTATCGGTTATATCGAAAACGCCATGCACTCCGGCGTGCTTTCTACCGCGCTGCGCACCCTACGAACGTCTCGCCCGGACGTGCATATCGCGCTGTATAGCCAGCCGCCAGCCACGCAGATTGAGGGCCTGCGCCAGCGCAGTCTGGACTTCTCGCTGGTGGACATGCCGCCTTCGGCGGGCGAACAGGATCTGGAGTATACCCAGGTGCTTGATGATCGGATGCTGCTGGCTTTGCCGCAGAATCATCCGCTGGCCGCTGCGGAAAACTTGCAGCCGGCGCAGCTGGCCGATCAGCAGTGGATCGCGGTTATCCATAACGACGATGCCCATTCGCGCGATGATTTTGTCGCCGCCTGCGTGCGTGCGGGCTTTAATCCGGATATTCGTCTGGAAGCCGGAGAGCCATTAACGGCCCTGGGGCTGGTGGCTGCGGGACTGGGCGTGGCGCTGATCCAGCACAGCCTGCGGCATAACGCCCCTGAGGGGGTCGTGCTGCGGGAAATTCCGTGGATGAGCTATTCGACCCAGCTGTGGGCGGTATGGCACAAAGCTAACCAGCGCCCGCTGGTGATGCACTTTCGCGAAGTGCTACGCGGCGAGAATAATTAGGAATATTCCTGGAATAGGACGTGGCGGCACGAAAATCCGCCGCGCTCCCTGTCTGCGCAGCCAATTCATGTTACCGTCAAATATTGACCCTAAAATTATAAGACCTTCATGAAATTTTTATTATCTATCAGTTTATTAAGCTGCTTCCTTTCTCCGGCTTTCGCCGGCACAGCGGTAAAATTATCCTGCTCTTTACGCAAAAACGTGACCATCTCGCGTTTCCATTACCAGCTATCGACCATGAAGTGGGGCGACCATTTCCAGGTCGCTTCCGGCATGCGTCAGGCGCAGACCAAAAATCATATTCCCTATCGGGTAACCAGCTTTCGTAACGGCGACGATCTGGTCTTTTTCCCGGACAGTCAGGAGTACTTTTTCTTCTACTCGGGAATGGCGACGCCGGACCGCTGCGTGGTGGAGGAACACTACGAGTATCCGGTCACGCAGCTGCCGTATTATAAAAAGCCCGCCGCCTGAATCAGGTCTGCTGCGTCTGCAGTTTGCCGGCCATCGCCTGTTGGATAATCGGGATGGGGGTAAGTAAGTGCTCGCGCATGAGCGCGCTGGCTCGCTCGGCGTCGCGCGCCAGGATGGCTTCCAGCAGCGTCTGGTGCTGGACATGTTTATCTTCCAGCATTTCTACCGACAGCACGGTGGTGCGTAGCCAGATGAAGCGGTAGCGCGCCGCCAGATCGAACAGCCGTTCGCGCATCTGCAGTAAATACTGCGAACCACAGCCGGCGACAATGGCGGTATGAAACGCCTGATGGCGCTGATCCCATTCATCGAGTAAGCGCTCACTTGCTTCGCTGGATTCCAGCTTATTAAGCAGATGCGCGCGGGCCAGCAGCTCGGCTTCCCACTCATCGCCGCCGCGCTCAATGGCGAGGCGCACCAGCATGGCTTCCATATTGGCGCGGGCATCGAAGATATCGAGGAGTTCCGCCTCGGACATCGAGGCGACACGATAGCCTTTTTGGTTGACCACCGTCACCAGCCGCTCGGCCACCAGCTGCGAGAGCGCTTCCCGCAGCGGCCCGACGCCAAGCTCATAGCGCGACGTCAGCAGGCTCATACGCAGTTTTTCATCAGGCTGATAAACGCCGCGGATGATGTCGTTCTTCAACCAGCGGTATCCATCAATGGCCGTCGCTTGAGGAATGGCGGTCATAGTCTTGCTCCTGAACACATTTCCCGGCTTGCGCCGGGAACAGGGTTAACGCGTATTTTGTAGCGGCAGTTTTTGCCACAATAACAGCTTTTTCCAGCGCGACATAATCGGCACCGTGCAGATGATAGCGATCGCCAGCGCGCCGGTGGAAATGACCTCCAGCTGCTGCGCCGGACGGAACAGCATCACCACCAGTACGAAGGTGATAAAGGCGATAACCAGCCAGGTGAGCCACGGATAGAGCCACATCTTAAGGCGAATTTCACCGCCTTTCGCCAGCAGGATTTTGCGCATCCGCAACTGAGATACGGCAATGACCAGATAGACCAGCAGGGCGATGGCGCCGGAGCTATCGATGAGGAATTTAAAGACTTTCGCCGGGGCATAGTAGTTCACCACCACCGTTAAGAAGGCCGCGCCGGTGGAGAGCAGCACCGCCACATACGGCGTTTTACTGCGGTTGGTTTTGCCCATTATAGCTGGCGCATCGCCGCGGCGGCTCAGGGAATAGAGCATTCGCGAAGCGGTATACAGCGCCGAGTTCAGGCAACTGGTCACCGACAGCAGGATCACGCCGTCCATAATCAGCTTGGCGTAGGGGATATGCAGTAACTCCAGTACCGAACGGTATGAACCGACGTTCTTCAGCCCCGGCATGTTCCACGGGATCAGCGAGACGACCACGAAAATGGAGCACAGATAGAAGATAGAGATGCGCCAGATAACGGAATTTGTGGCGCGAACAATATGTTTATCCGGCGTATCCGATTCGGCGGCGGCAATGGTGACTATCTCCGCGCCCATAAATGAGAACATGGTAATGAGCATCGCGCTGAGCACCGCGCCGAAGCCGTTAGGCATAAAGCCGCCGTGATCCCACAGGCGCGAAATCCCGCTCACTTCGGCATAGGGATAGAAGCCGGTGATGGCCACCGCGCCCAGCACGATAAAGGCCAGAATGGCGATAACCTTACAGATAGCCAGCCAGAACTCGAATTCGCCGTAGTTCTTGACGCTCAGCAGATTACTGCCGGTGAGGGCGAGGGTGATGACCAGCGAGAATAGCCATACCGGTACGCCGGGGATCCATGAGTTGAGAATAATGGCGGCGATATTGGCTTCCAGGGGGATAACCAGGACCCAAAACCACCAGTACAGCCAGCCGATGGTATAACCCGCCCAGCGGCCGATCGCTTTGTCGGCGTAGGTCGAAAAGGAGCCCGTATCCGGGGTGGCGACGGCCATTTCGGCCAGCATACGCATAATCATCACCACCAATAGCCCGGCGAACAGGTAGGAGAGCAGCACCGCCGGGCCCGCTTCGGCAATGGCGACGCTGGAACCGACAAACAAACTTGCGCCGATAACGCCGGCAATAGATAACATGGTGACGTGGCGTGATTTCAGCCCGCCCCCTAAATCATGTGATTGCGACAGTTGCCCCATCATTAACCCCTTTTATTGTTTTTTGGCGCCGTTTGCCGGATGGCGGTTGCGCCCAATCCGGCCGACAGGCAACCGGACGGGGCGCGTGAGCGTCGCCATCCGGTGCAGGAGTGTTAGCCTTGTTTAGCTTCGTTAAAACAGTCGGCGATAATCTTCAGTCCCTGCGCGATCTGCGCATCTTCGATAGTCAGCGGCACCAGAATACGCAGCACGTTGTAGTACGGCCCGCAGGAGAGCAGGATCAGGCCTTTATCCCGCGCGCGGGCGACGATATCCGCCGTTAGTTTGGCGTTGGGTTTGCTGTGATCGCCCTCTTCAAAGAGTTCAATGGCGATCATCGCCCCCAGGCCGCGGACGTCGCCGATTTCGCGATGCGTTTCGGCGATATTGAGCAGGCCTTTACGCAGCTTGTCGCCGAGCTGATTGGCTTTTTCCAACAGGTTTTCCTGTTCGAAAACCTTGAGTACCGCCAGCGCGGCGGCGCAGGCAATCGGGTTGCCGGCATAGGTGCCGCCCAATCCGCCCGGTGCGATGGCGTCCATGACTTCCGCCCGTCCGGTGACGCCCGCCAGCGGGAAACCGCCGGCGATGGATTTGGCAAAGGTGGTGATATCCGGCGTCACGCCCATCTGCTCCATCGCGAACAGCGTGCCGGTACGGCCCGCGCCGCTCTGGACTTCATCGGCGATCAGCATGATGCCGTGCTCATCACACAGCGCGCGCAGGCGCTGCATAAAGGCCGGGGAGGCGGCGTAGAAACCGCCTTCGCCCTGGACGGGTTCAATGACGATAGCGGCGATATCTTCCGGCGCGGCGTCATTTTTGAAGATGCGATGGATGCTGGCGATCGCGTCATCATCGCTGATGCCGTGCAGCGCGCACGGATAGAGCGCGCGATAGACGTGGCCCGGCATTAGCCCCATGCCCGCGGAGTAAGGGTTCACTTTACCGGTTAACGACAGCGTGTAATGGGTGCGGCCATGATAGGCGCCGGTAAAGGCGATAGTGCCGCTACGCCCGGTCGCCGCGCGGGCGATTTTGACCGCGTTTTCCACCGCTTCCGAACCGGTGGTCACCAGCAGGGTTTTCTTGGCGAAATCGCCGGGCACTTTCTGGTTCATCATTTCGCACAGCTGCAGGTAGGGCTCGTAGGCCAGGACCTGGAAGCAGGTGTGGGTCAGCTTCTTCAACTGGCCTTCCACCGCGGCGATCACCTCAGGGTGCAGGTGGCCGGTGTTCAGCACCGCAATACCGCCGGCGAAATCGAGATATTCACGGCCTTCAACGTCCCATACCCGGCAGTTCTCCGCACGGTCGGCAAAGATAGGGTGAATTTGTCCGACGCCGCGCGGCACCGCGTCGCTACGGCGCTGCATTAACGCTTTATTGCTGGTCATGTCCTGCTCTCCTGTTAAAGGCCGATACACATATATTTGATTTCTAAATAATCTTCGATGCCGTACTTCGAACCTTCACGGCCCAGACCGGAGGCTTTAATGCCGCCGAACGGCGCGACTTCGTTGGAGATAATGCCGGTATTGATGCCAACGATGCCGTACTCCAGCGCTTCGCCGACGCGGAAGACGCGGCTCAGGTCGCGGGCGTAGAAATAGGCGGCGAGGCCGAATTCGGTATCGTTGGCCTGGGCAATCACATCGGCTTCATCTTTAAAGCGGAACAGCGGCGCCAGCGGGCCGAAGGTCTCTTCTTTCGCCACTTTGGCGCTGCTCGGGACGTTGACCAGAATGGTGGGCTGGAAGAAGTTGCCGCCCAGCGCGTGTGGTTTGCCGCCGGTGACGATGCGCGCGCCTTTCGCAAGGGCGTCGGCAATATGTTCTTCGACCTTAGCTACCGCTTTATCATCGATCAGCGGGCCGGTGGTGACGCCGTCCTGCAGGCCGTCGCCGATATGCAGTTTTTCCACCGCCTGCTGCAGTTTTTCAGCGAAACGGTCATAGACGCCGTCCTGCACATACAGTCGGTTGGCGCAGACGCAGGTCTGCCCGGCGTTGCGGAACTTCGACGCCAGCGCCCCTTCGACGGCTTTATCGAGGTCGGCGTCGTCAAAGACGATAAACGGCGCGTTGCCGCCGAGTTCTAACGACACTTTTTTGATGTCTTTCGCACACTGCTCCATCAGCTGGCGGCCAATTTCGGTCGAGCCGGTGAAGGAGAGCTTGCGTACCAGCGGGTTGCTGGTCAGTTCGTTGCCGACGGCCCCGGCGGAACCGGTGACCACGTTAAATACCCCGGCGGGAATACCGGCGCGATTCGCCAGTTCGGCCAGCGCCAGCGCGGAAAACGGCGTCTGGCTCGCCGGTTTCAGGACCATGGTACAGCCGGCGGCCAGCGCCGGGCCCGCTTTACGGGTGATCATCGCCGCCGGGAAGTTCCACGGGGTGATGGCGGCGGTAACGCCGATGGGCTGCTTGATGACAATCAGGCGCTTGTCGGCCTGATGACCGGGAATGGTATCGCCGTAAATGCGCTTACCTTCTTCGGCGAACCACTCAATAAAGGAGGCGGCGTAGCTGATTTCGCCTTTGGCTTCCGCCAGCGGTTTCCCCTGTTCGAGGGTCATCAGGCGGGCGAGATCGTCCTGGTTCTCCATCATCAGATCGAACCAGCGGCGCAGAAGCGTGGCGCGCTCTTTGGCGGTCAGGGCACGCCAGGCTGGCAGGGCGCGGTTGGCGGCTTCAATCGCTTCGCGGGTTTCGTCGGCGCCCATTTTCGGCACGCTACCCAGCTGCTGGCCGTTGGCGGGGTTGGTCACCGCAATCACGTCGCCGTTTTGCGCATCGCGCCACTGGCCATCAATTAGCGCCTGCTGGCGAAACAGAGTTGCATCTTTAAGTTGCATAATCGCTTCCTGTCTTAAGGGGTTAACGAGTAAAAGCGGCGTGTAGTGTCTCCACGCTACGTGCCGCACGCAGCGTGCGTCCGGGATTGCTCTGGCTTGCCAGCAGGGTTTGCACCTTGCTGACGATGTGCGCGCCGATCGGGATAGCCGACGTGGCCGCCGGCGACGGCGCGTTACAGGTGTGGATGGAACGCGCGGTAGTGACAAAGAGGAAATCGTCGATCAGCTTGCCCTGCGGCGATACCGCCTGTGCCCGCACGCCGGCAGGCCACGGGCGCAAATCGCTTAATGTCAGGCTGGGGCAGTATTTCTGCACCAGCCGCAGATAGCCGCTTCTGCACAGCGAATTCTTCATTTCGCCAAGCCCGGAGCGCAGGTTGTTTTGCAGTACCCGGCGAATGCCGGGCGAGGTCAGGATCTCAAGGGTATCGGTCAGCGAGATATCGCGCTTGCGATAGCCTTCGCGCTTCAGCGCCAGCACCGCGTTAGGGCCGACGGTAACGCTACCGTCGATCATACGGGTCAGGTGGACGCCGAGGAACGGCATCGCCGGATCGGGGATCGGATAGATCAGATGATTGACGATCTGGTTGTGCTGCGGCGCCAGTTGGAAATATTCGCCGCGGAACGGGCAGATGATAAAGCCGGGATCGACGCCGATCATTTTCACCAGCCGATCGGCCATCAGCCCGGAGCAGGTAATCAGCGTCGATGCCTCATATTCGCCGCCCTGGCGGGTGTGGACTACCACGCCGCTGGCGTGCTCTTTCAGGGCGCTGACTTCGGCGTCGTAGACGATCGTTCCACCTTTGGATTCGAAGATCTTCGCCATTGCCGCCGCTACTTCACGATAGCTGACAATGCCGCTCGAAGGAACGAAGATCCCGCCCAGTCCGCTGATGTTCGGCTCGCGTTCGCGCAGCTCGCTCGCGCTCAGCCATTCGCGTTGCAGCCCGTTAGCGGCTGTGCGATCCCACAGCGCGCGCATCCGCTCCATCTCCAGCGGCGAGGTGGCAACCAGCATCTTGCCGCAGACGTCGTAGCGAATTGCATTCTGCTCGCAAAAGGCTTTGGTGGCGCGGTTGCCGGCGAGGCAAAACTGCGCCTTAAGGCTGCCGGGGGTATAGTAAACCCCAGCGTGGATTACTCCGCTGTTGTGGCCAGTCTGATGGCAGGCCGGACCGGACTCTTTTTCCAGCAGGGCAATGCGGGCGTCCGGGTAAATCTCAATTAACTGCATGGCGGTCGACATGCCGATAATGCCGCCGCCGATAATCACGAAATCATACATCCGCTCAATTCCTTCGCCTAAGAACCCTTATTGATGAGTCTGGTAATGATTCGTGGAATACGCAAAGTAGCCGCGCTGGCGCATCAGTTCGCGACGCAGATCCGGATGCGGCGTAAAGCGGTCGCGACCGTGCAGCCAGAAAAGATTGTTTATCAACAGGAATTTACCCACCGGCACCGGTACGGAAAGAATGTTTTTACTGGTTTCCAGCGCGTCGGAAAGGCGGCTCAGCCAGGTGCCTTCTTCGAAATCTTTCGGCTGCACAAACTGGTCGATATAGCGCATTACCGGGCGACCCTGCTGGTCGACGTCGAAAACCGGATGGAAGACGTCTTTGCTGACGTTTTTGCTCGGCGGCGCGGCCCAGCGCATTGGACGGCGGGCCAGCGGATCGCGGAAGAATTCGTCGAGATGTTCCCAGTCATCGAGATGCAGCAGCAGTGAATTGCCGCCCTGCATATTCTGTTCATCGATCTTCATCATCAGCACGTAGTCGGTAATTTCTTCGACATAGGTACCGTCATTGTGCAGTTCCATCACGCGGTGCGGCTGGCGCAGGTAGCTATCTGAGTTATCGACGTTTTTCACCACGAAGCGGGCGTAATACTGGCCGCTCATGGCATCAAAGTTGGAACGGCCGATCAAATGCGCCACGGCGGTAGCCAGTTTGACCATTTCATCGGCCTGAGAGACGTTGTCAATGCCGATACCGTTGATCAGCAGAGCGCCCTCCGCGCGATTGAGCAGTGTGTTGATCAGCAGCGGCTGCAGCTGGTTGCCGCACAGATCGTCGAGGATCTTGCCGACCTGAAAGCGCAAAAAGGATTTGTATTCCAGCGCCTGCACTGGCCACTGCGCGACTTGTTGCAAAAATTGTGCGGTCGTTTCGGCGGTGAACGTTAGCTCCAGCAGACGCGGCGATTGCGCGGACGGAGCGAAGGAAAAACCGGTGTAGCTGCGGGCCAAATCATCAGCATGAGGTTTTACGGCGGTCAGTGCATTCATCAGAATCATTCCTCGGGTAGAGTCAGAGAGTCGGGGTGATGCTCATTTCGTAGCCATAAATTAAAAATATCTACATTTTTGAAAAATGCGTATGAAATAGCCATATTGTTTAATTTTTGTGATCGCCAGCAACAATAAGTTAACAATATGAAAGGCGAGGACAGACGAGGTGGGAAAAGAAAAATGCCTGAAAATTAATAAGTTGAAGATAGGACGGACAGCCCGGATAGCGGGGGAGTGGATATCCGGGGAAAAGCGGGGTTATTTTTCGACGCTGGCCACTAAGGCTTCAATGGTTTGTTCCCGCCAGAGGAGCCCCTGCAGGGCAAACCACGGCATGTTTTCCAGCCACTGAAGATGAGCTTCGGTTTCAATACCTTCGACGATCACCTGATACTGATTCGCCTGAAAATAGTGCAGGAGTGAGTCCATCAACTGCTGGCCGTTTTTCTTTTCCAGCAGGCTCCATAACAGGTTCTTGTCGGTCTTGATAAAACGAAAGGGTTGCGCCGTCAGGGCGGCGAACCCGGCGTAACCGGCGCCAAAATCATCCAGCCAGAAGGAGTATTTGTCCGTCAGGGCGTCGATGGTCGGGGTGCGTTTCACCAGCGTGTTGGAAAATTCATTAACCTCAAAATGCAGGCAGCCGATGGTTTTCACGCACTCGGCGATAAAATCATCATGCAGCATATGCAGCGTCGACTCGTCGACGTTGAGGGTAACCATGACTTCGTTGTGGCGGAACCACTGCTGATGCTGCCTGACCAGCTCAATCTGTTCGAGCAGGATGCGGGCGCGCAGTGATTCCGATGCCTCACTGAAAAACCGTTCTATTTCTTGCGGACTAGCAGGCTCGTGATGAGCAAACCGGGTCAAACATTCAACCGCAATCATTTTGCCTTCGCGGTTGAACATCGGCTGAAATACATAGCGTAACCCGGTCGGTTCGGTGTTGGTCAGCGGCATTTTGCTTCACTATTTAAAGGTAACGTCGATATTGGCCGTCGCATTAAAGGTGCCGATTTTTGGCTTAACGCTTAGCCATTTCAGGCTGGCCAGGAAGTTGCTTTCTACCACGCTGCCGTTAATCATGCCCAACTGCGTCGGGGTATTCATGGAAAGCCAGGTTGTCGGCGCATCGGCGCGCGAGAGCAGGATGCCAAAACCGCTATCGTTAGATGGCAGAATGGTATTGGTGTCCTGGGTCGGCTGCTGGGTGCTGAAGCTGGCCATTAAGGTCTGCCCCTGGCAATCCTGGCCAGCGCCGGTCAGGTCGGCACGGACGCTGAACGGAACCTGTTTCTCAATGGCGCCGACGACGGCATTGCGCGCCGGGATGCTGCCAAAGTTTACCGTTGAACCATTGTTCGCCGAGACGGTGATTTTCGGGTTGCAGGCGATAAAGCGGATGTTGCCAAGCCCGGTGACCCACGCGCGGAAGTTACTATTCGGGCGGCTGTTGAGGCCGCCAACGCCGTCAACCTGGAAGATAGCGTAGCGGTTGGTGTCGTTAATCACGCCGTTTGACGGCGGCGGATTGCCGGTGGCTTTAATATAAACCGAGTAGGTCACCGTGACGGTCTGCGGGGTTGCCGGAGACTGGCATGCACCGCCGGGACGGTTGCGGCGACAGAGTGTACCGGGACCGATATCCGTTTTCTGACCTTTTACCGGTTTAATATCGGTGCTGAGATAGGTGACGCCGACTTCCAGCGAGTTGTGGATATTCTGCATCCGGGTTTCCGGATCCCAGTACAGATACGCATTTTCGCCGTTGGGCATATGATCCGTATCGGTACAGGTGAAGGTGGAGGTAAACGTCGGCGAACGCCACAGCAGGGCGCCCGGCTTCAGGTTAGCGGTCGAAACGTTAATCTGATCGGTGAGCGCGATGGTCTGCGATACTTCGGTACCGTTCTTCTTACAGCTCAGCGCGAAGCTGCTAGTGGAGAACAGCGCGCTTGAGAGTACCAGCAGCGTCAGCCCGGTGCGGGATAAGAGGTTAAACTTCGACATAACTAATTGTCCTTTCATGTTATTTACAGGTCAGGGAGACGACCTGATAACCACCGGGTTGATCGGCTTGAATAGCAGGTAACTCTGGCACCGTCAGGCTGCAGGAGGCGTCGGCATCGTCGCCCCATTTCATCTGCAGACGGTCGCCGCTCTGAACGCCGGAAACGTACGCTTCACCGCGGGTACCGACTACGCCGACATGTTCGCCGTTCTGACCGAAGATATTGGCGCCAATCACCGGCACGCTGCCGTCCGCCAGTTTGGCGTGGATAAGCAGGCTCTGGCCGAGATGCGTTTCAAAGGTCACGCGGCCGATGGCGCGCTCGGTCGGCACGATATCTTTCGCCGCCAGCGGAATTTCCAGGCCGTTGCCGATATCCGAAGTACGCAGCGCGACGCGGTTGTGGCGATACGGCATCGCAGAAGTGAGCACCGCGTAGCCGAAGCGGTCAATCGCTACTCCAGGCTGGTTTTCCAGGCGCACGCCCTGCGCCCCTTTCGCTTTCACCACCACGAAGGTGTTCTGCAGCGGCTGCGACAGGGTGACGCCGCCAGAGTGCGCGACCACGCCGCCGGAGACGTTCAGCGAAGTCTGCTGATAGTTGTTGTTGTAGCTGTAGCCCAGATCGACGTTACCCATGCTGCCCAGATAACCCAGGTTGACCAGGCTGGTATCGCCGCCGTGCTGGGTGTGACCGCTCTGCACGAAGTAATTCATGCGGTTGTCATCAAGCAGCGTACCGCTCATCCCGGCGCTGTAGCCGCTACCGCTCTGCTTGCTGTTAGAGGCGTTAAAGTTAACCGTGCTTTCGTGGTCCGGGCCAAAGATGTTGATTGGTACCGAGACGTTCAGGTTAACGCTGTTGTCGCTATAGCCGTAGTTACTGCGGCTGTTCTGGTAAAACACGCCGACGCTGACGCGATTCCAGGTGGTGTTAAAACCGGTCTGGATGGTGCGGTCGTAAGCGGAAGTGTTCCAGTAGTTCTGACGAATAAAGGTCGCGTACAACGAAGCGCCGGCGATGTGCTGGTTGACCGTCATCTCGACGCGCTGGCGTTTGTTGTTGTACTGCTGCGAGTCGTAGTAACGACGGCGCTGGTTTTGCGTCGCCCAATCCGGTGCGCCGGTTTTATCGTCGCTCTGATCGTAATACTGGGTGTGGTAGAAACCGTTCTGCCAGTTGTTACGTTCAGCTACCGCATCGGAGAAGTCATAGAAGCCCGAAGTCGAATAACGGTAGCCGGCGATCTGTACGTCGGTACCGAGAGTGTTGAGCGATTTGGAATAGAGGAAGCGTACGCTGGCGCCGCGCTTGTTCTCGCCGGAAGCCAGATCGGTATCAGACCATGAGGCGTCAACGGAGGCCGCTCCGTACTCGCCCATGTTTTTACCCAACCCGACCACGCCGGAGCGATAGTGCTCGGCCATGATAATCCCGCCATATGGCGTATAGTCGGAGCCGGCGCCATGCGCGACGGTGCCCTGGATAAATTGCGGCTGATAATTATTGGTGCCGTCGTGGTATTTACCCGCGGTCACCTGATACTCCCAGATCCCGTCGCGCAGCATATTCGGCACGGAGGAGTAAGGCAGGGTGAAGCTATGGCGTGAGCCATCCGCCTCGATAACCGTTACGGCTAAGTCGCCGCTGAGGGTGCTTGGCGAAATATCGGTCAGCGCGAACGGTCCCGGCGGCACCACGGTGCTGTATACGGTATAGCCGTTCTGGCGCACTTCGACGCGGGCGTTGGTGTTGGCGACGCCGCGTACGACCGGCGCGTAGCCGCGACGGCTGTCCGGCAGCATTTCCGGAACGCTGGAAATCTGCGCGCCGCGGAACTGGAAGCTGTCGAACACGTTATTATTGGTGTTGCTTTGGCCAATCTGAATACGGCTGCGCCACGAGGCGATATCGGTTTCCGCCCAGGTGGAAATCGGGTTCCACTGCTCTTTTTGCCCGGTCTGTTTTGACAGGGAGGAGGTATTGCGAAAACGCCACGCGCCGACGTTAAGGCCGTTATTGAGGCTCAGGAAGTAGTAGTCGCTGTCCTGTTTGCCGCTGCCGCTGGAAAAACGGGAGTGGCTGCCGCTGAAAGCGTAGTTAACGAAACCGGCGTTAATACCGTCGTCATAGACCAGCGGCGAAATCTCGCCCTGTGGTCGCGCTTCGAGTTCAGTTTGCGGTACGGAGATGTTCAGCTCCTGCAGCGCGGCGTTCCAGCTCACGCTACTGCCTGGAATATTTTTTACCAGATCGTAGCAGGCGCTGCTGCCGGCGGTATCTGGCACCAGAACGCCGTATGAACGGTAGCTGTCGGCATCTAAACAGAAATAGCCCGGGGTGTTAGGCGTATCTTTTTTAAATTCTATTTCCCGGTGATCGACGCGATTTTTATTCAGGTAAATATCGAAGGCATATTTACCTGGTAAAATATCGTCGCCGGTAGAGAGGTTTTGCACCAGCGAGGCGTTATTCGCCCCGCGGATGAAAGAGGTATTGAATTGCTCTTCGGCATTGACAAATGGTGTCGCCAGTAATGACATTGTCGAGGCGTAAACAGCAAAGCGAACGTGCTGCGCCAGACATCCAGGGATCGTCCTTATTTTATTATGGCTAGCCATTGTATTGCTCTCTTACTGAATGCGGATATCTTTAATTTCCGTATGTCCGCCAAAATCATTGATAAAAGTGAATGACATCTGATCCGCTGCCGCCGCGCCGGCTGGCAATTTGATGTTCAGAGAGTCCATGGGGTTAACCATGTCAGCATTCACTTTCCAGGTCTTCGCGCCGCTCTTCAGCGTCAGTACGCCGAAAGTCACGTGCAGCGGACCTTTGTTAGTCACGACCAGCTCGTTACCCTGCTTGCGCCAGGTCAGGGCCTGGGCTTCCTTTTGCAAAGTGGTCTTCAGCGTGGTAGGGCGGTAGAACAGCTTCACGCGGGTGCGGATCGCAATCTGCAGTACGTTTTCTTGTTTCGCCGAAGGCGGAATTTCCTGCACGTTAATCCAGTACACGGATTCGCGGTCGGTCGGTAATCCGCTGCCGGAATAAACAAAGCGCAAAATAGCGTCTTTATTGCCCGCCAGTTTTAAAATCGGCGGAATAGCCTGCATCGGTAAATTGGTTGGCGTTGCGGTGGCGTCACCGGTATCAAGCCAGGTCTGAACCATCCATGTTTCATCGGTATCATTATGAATGGATAACGCCGCAGATTTTTCCCCGCCGTTATAAATAACCCGAGTCTGATCGACCTGAATACCCGCAAAAGTATCCAGCGAGACAAATAACAATAAAGCGGTTAATAACTTTTTCATTTCACGTTCCAAATAATGTTACCAGCCATCCATGGCCAAAACGTCTACCCTAAAACGGGATTATCCGTATTATTTGTATTCGATGGTGAAGGTGGCGTTTGCGTTAGCAGAACCAGCAGTCACATCCTTCAGGAAGGATTTGTAACGAGCTTTCAGGTTGAATACCGCAGTGCCGCTGTTGTCGTCAGACGCTGCAACGTTAACCCACGGGGAGTTGTCGTCTGCGCTCTGGTTGATTGGGACGATTTTTTCGTCGTTGGTCAGGATTTCGATACCTACGCCGCCAGCGTTATCAACGGACAGCAGGTTCGGGTTACCGGCAACGGTCGCACCGTCGAAGCGCAGGGAGTAATCACCGGCTTCACATTTTTCCAGGTTGATGGTGAACGCTTTAGAAGCGGTAACATCGCCAACAGCGTTGAACGCGGTAGTCGGGTATTTACCGATGAAAACGTCTTTGTTCTGGTCGGTAGAAGTCACAGTACAGGTTGACTGGATGATTTCACCGGTGAAGTTGACCTTGCCGTTAACTGCGTAAGCACTGGTGGCGGACGCGGACAGGATCAGTGCTACAACAGGCAGTAATTTCTTATTCATTTTAACTCCATGTACTTAAGGGGATAACCATAGTGGTAATCAAACACGGCAAGCGAATACCGTGCAGATGGGTATCCAGATAACCTATGTTGGCGTGTTGATCGCGATGAAATATACAGCAACAGTTTTCGCGTTTTGATTGCTTCGGTGACTTAATTACAGAAAATTAATAGACATAAACGATGCACTTGATCGGACTTATCTGATAACGGCAACGATAATAATTTTATGGTCAGCGGGTGGCTGGAGAGAGTTTTGCGGGGAAAGGAAATTAATTAACTTATTGTTTTTGGTTGGTTTTATTGTTTTTGTTTCTCAGGAGGTAAACGTTTATGCGCTGTGCCGGGCAAATTAAAAACGCTGATTTATCCATCGCTATGCATAATGTGTAAGCGTTATTTCCAAATGTTTCCTGTTACCTTCGGGAACGCCTACTGATGGCGGATTACTCCGCCGAATTAACCCCTTTTAAGGCCTCCGCCAGCCAGCGGGAAAAATGCAACATTGCCGGCGTTTCCGGACGCGATTGCAAACGCGTCAGCCAGTAGTTGCCGAGATCGATCTGAATCTTAAACGGCTGCACAATGCGTTTTTCTTCCAGCAGATGGCTGAACATTTTTACCGGGGCGATAGCCACGCCTAAGCCTGCCTGCGCCGCCTCCAGCATGGTCACGGATGAGTCGAAGACAATGACCCGATGAGTTGGCGAAGGCGGCAATTCTCCCGCTGCCTGCATCCACGCCGACCATTCGTCGCGGCGATAAGAGCGGAGAAGCGTGAACTGCAAAATATCCTTAGGTGTATTTAGCCGGGCAGCTAATGACGGGGCGCACAGCGCGGAGAGCGGGGCGGCGCACAGATACTGCGCGGCGGTATCATGCCAGGCGCCGCCGCCAAAACGAATCACATAATCCAGCCCCTCGGCGGCGGGATCGACGCGATTGTTATGGGTGGAGATCTGCAAATCGATATGCGGGCACTCGCGCCAGAAGGCTGGCAGCAGCGGGAACAGCACGCCCGTGGCGAAAGTGCCGACTACGCCGATCTTGAGCTTCTCCTGCGCCTGGTGACCGGTAAAACGGTCGAGCATCCCGGCAATCCTTTCAAACGACTCATTGAGTACCGGTAACAGGCCTTCTCCTTCGGTGGTGAGCTTGAGGCCGCGCGACACGCGAACGAACAGCTGACAGTTAAGATGTTCCTCCAGCGTCTTCACATGCTGGCTGATGGCGGAGTGGGTGACGTTAAGCTCAATCGCCGCGCGGGTAAAACTGAGATGCCGGGCGGCCGCTTCAAAGGCCCGTAGTGAATTGAGAGGAAGATAGCTGCGCGTCATAACATTATCCGTTAGAAAAACTAAAGCCTGCTGCTAAATTTAACAGTTTGTCAGCGCAGTGCAAAACACCGACACTGAGCGCGTCTGAAGGGCCCGGACGAGAGTGGATATTGAGCGAGAACCGATAATGGAAAAATACTTCATGATGAAAAAACCCCTTACAGGCGTACTGCTGCTGGGCGCCTCATTTTCGACGTTTGCCGCGCCGCAAACGGCGGAGCAGCTGCGCGAACTGGTCAATCAGACCATCACGCCGTTAATGAAAGAACAGGCGATACCGGGTATGGCGGTGGCGGTGATCTATCACGGCAAACCCTATTATTTCACCTGGGGCCAGGCCGATGTTGCCGGGCAGCGTCCGGTGACGCGACAGACGTTGTTTGAGCTGGGCTCTGTTAGTAAGACTTTCACCGGCGTGCTGGGTGGCGATGCGGTGGCGCGCGGCGAAATTAAGCTCAGCGATCCGGCGCAGAAGTACTGGCCGCAGCTCACCGGCAAGCAGTGGCAGGGGATTTCGCTGCTGCATCTCGCCACCTATACCGCAGGCGGTCTGCCGCTGCAGGTTCCGGACGAGGTGACGGATGAAGCGGCATTACTGCGTTACTATCAGAACTGGCAGCCGCAGTGGGCGCCGGGGAGTATGCGGCTGTACGCCAATGCCAGCATTGGCCTGTTTGGCGCGCTGGCGGTGAAACCTTCCGGTATGAGCTTTGAACAGGCGATGACTCAGCGCGTATTGCAGCCGTTAACACTGAGCCACACCTGGATTAACGTACCGCCCGCCCAGAGCAAAGATTACGCCTGGGGTTATCGCGACGGTAAAGCGGTACATGTTTCGCCGGGGCAACTGGACGCTGAGGCTTACGGCGTGAAGTCGAGCATTGAGGATATGGCGCACTGGGTGCTGGCGAATATGAACCACGAGGCGGTGCAGGATAAAAATCTGCGGCAGGGGATCCAGCTGGCGCAGTCGCGCTACTGGCGGGCTGGGGAGATGTATCAGGGGCTCGGCTGGGAGATGCTGAACTGGCCGGTGTCGGCCGAGGTGCTGATTAACGGCAGCGATAATAAGGTAGCGCTTGCCGCGACGCCGGTAACGGCAGTCAATCCGCCCGCGCCGCCGGTGAAAGCCTCCTGGGTACATAAAACCGGCTCCACCGGCGGATTCGGCAGCTACGTGGCCTTTATCCCGCAGAAGGATCTCGGTATCGTGATGCTGGCGAATAAAAGCTACCCCAACCCGGAGCGGGTGAAGGCGGCGTATCATATTCTTGAGGCGCTGCAGTAAGGACGGTGGCGCTGCGCTTAGTGGGGCCAAGGTGGCGCTAACTGGTAGATACTGTTATCGGTTTGCAACCTTTTAGCTTGAGAAAAGCGTTTATCTAGTTTCGCTCCAGAGTATCTTGCGCTCCCGGTTAATTTTTCTGCAACATGTTTTCCGTGGCGCAGGGAGCGCACAGGGGGCGGCCAGTCGCCGCCGCCCCCTGTACCCCCGGGCTCTGGCCGCCAAAATCGCCACTTCGTGGTTCCTTCGACTTATCCCTACAGGCTTCGGGTCGGGCCGAGGCAGCGTCCCTGCAAATCACGGCCCTCAGCCCGCATCCATGCGGGCTGTCCCGGCCTTCCGGTAACGTCTCAGCGATTTTGAGGCCACCAACACCGGCAGTTTCAGTCAGCATGGTGAATAAATTAAAGGCAGGCCGCGCGGACCGTAGGCCGGATAAGGCGCAGCCGCCATCCGGCGTACAGGCGGCTCCCTACCTGTGCCCATGCCCGGCGGCGCTGCTTGCGCGGGCCTACAGATTCAGTGCAATGGGTGGGCCCAGTGCCATAGGTAGCCCGGATAAGGCGCAGCGCGCCGCTATCCGGGAGAGGGCCCGCTTCATCATTGGCAAATTGCTCAATGCCGTTACTTGCGAATAGACGCAATCTGCTGAAAACTATCAGCGAGATGGTGAACCACAGGGAACGGCAATGGCTGGACGTATCGACTACCAGATTGAAAAATTTCAGTTCATCGAGCGCAACGAATCCCCGCGTATTACCCGCCAGTGGGCGGAAGTCATTGCTGAATGTCAGCAGGAAAAGGCAAACAGTGAAACGCGTTTGCGTACTGCGTTGCTGAATGTCGACTACGCCACCAGCTTCGAACTGCCGTTTCGTTTATTACTTATCCGCGCCCCGCAGCTGGTGGATCGCTTACGCCATGCGCTGTCGCTGAATCAGAAGAATGTGGTGATTAATGGTAAGAAGCGGGGCTGCGTTTACAGCCTGAAAGCCGATCTCAGCGCCGTTCCGGATGAGTTTCGTTATCGCTTTGTGAGCCGGATTATTCGCAGCGGGCCAGGGGCGGTCTCCGCCGCGTCCTATCAGCAGCTGGCAAAAGAGATAAAGGCGCCGCGCGAGCGGTTACGTTTGGCGCTGGAAAGCGGCTTGCAGGTCAATGCGCTGGATGGGCTGTTCTGGTTTGGCATCCAGCGAATCGCTGCGGATATTTCGGCGCTGCGTTCTGCGGGGATGGCGATTACGACTGCGGAAGTGGAGGTGGCGGATAGTCTGACCAGAACGACGCGAATGATTGCGGCGTATCGGGTGGAGTGATCGTTATTTTAGTCATTAGGTTAAACTCGTTTGCTAACAGATTATTTTGAGCGAGTTTTGCGTTTGACTTTTTATTAGGTTTTCTAAAATAGCCATATGGAATAGTTAGATGTTATATATAATTCTGATGAATTTGTTTAACTTTTAAATAAATTAAAGGGTTGATAATTTAATGCCCTGGTGAAATATTTTGTGTTCTTCTTTGATTTGCTGATATTCCTCGTGCAACAAGCTTTTAGAGTATAAGTTCGTTGTTTGGTTACATTTGGTAACATCCATTTTATTGCCCGCCTGATTTTGCGCCAATACCATCGCTAAACATAAGTTCCTCATTAATTATAGGCAGGGTGTCATGGCTTCTCTGGGAAAAAGAGAGAGCGGCAATCAAACAAAATCTATTACGACATCCTTTATTGATGAAATATTTCAGGATACATGGTTGCTCGCGTTGGCAATTCGTAATGTGCCTGCCGTTGTCGTTGATCAGACGCTTTATAAAACGTGCGAGAATATGATTGAGCAGGTTCAGAAAGCGTTGTTTGCAGCTGGTGCATCTGAGGGGCTTGCAAGTGAAATTAAGTTTGCTCACTGTGTTTTTCTGGATGAAGCGGTAATGACGCAGCCGGATATCGATGTTTCTCTTTGGTGGAAGAATACACCCCTTCAGGGGCGCTATCTTGGAAACTTAAATGGCGGTGAGTTCTTCTACGAACATATCAAGAACCTGCTGCACGAAGCCGTTCCCTCAGAAGCTGTTGTGGCCTGTTATCACCGAATGCTTTTGCTGGGCTATCAGGGGAAGTTTATCAGGGAAGGTGGAGAAGAAAATGAAGAACGACAATCTATGTTTAAGCAGCTGAGCGCGCTTTTGCCTGCAACAAAAGAAAAAATGAATTCTCCTGTCTTTATACGTAACTTTCGCCCGGATATTCATTTCTGGCGACGTTTCCCCTGGTTGATGAGAGGACTGGGCTTACTGCTTATTGTTGCCATTACCTGTGCAATGAGCGCCCATCTGCATTATTTGCTCGGACAATGGTTCACGCTGAGCTAATAACAATTGACCAGGGAGACGCAGGTCATGAATAAGAATAAATATATCCTCAAAGGAAACAAAATTCCGGTGTATAACCACTACCAGTTGAACATACCGGAGTTAAGCAAGCGACGCCCCGACATTCAACTGTCTGTCCTTCGCTTTAGCGGCGACGAAGCGTTAAATACCCCGTGGCGTTATTCCATTGAACTGACCTGTGAAGCCCCTGATATTCCTGCAGATGTGTTAATTAACACGACCGCAGAACTCCTTTTTTATCCTGATGGTAAACCATGGGAAGCGGTCGAACCCCGCGTCATGCGTGGTGTTATTACCGCTTTTCAGCAATGTGAACGAACTGCTGATATCACTCGTTATGTGGTTGTGCTGGAAGCCAGCCTGGCGTTATTACGTAATAGCCTGATATATGCGGTGTATCAACATAAAAGCGTCATTGGTGTCGTTGAAGATATCCTGAAGCGTTGGGGATATTCCAGCCTCGACTATCGCTATGCGCTGAAAACCCAGTATCCGGTGCGCGAATTCTATATCTCGTATGCAGAAAGCGATTTATCCTTTATTGAGCGTCATCTGGCGCATGTTGGCGTATTTTATTATTTCGTCTGGGATGAAGAGAATCATCGGGATGTGCTGGTTCTCGGAGACTACACGCATTCTTTCGCCGAAGAGAAGAATATGGCCTACCGTCATCCATCAGGGCTTTTCGATGGCGGTCTTGAATCCCTGTGGGAGATGACAATCAACCGCCGCTCGGTTGCCGGGCAGACGCGAGTGAACGATGAATATTATCGCGAAGCCCAAAGCGATCTGCAGGCGCATCTGGAAACCGATCTGGATATGCCTGCGCTCATTGGCGAAGAATACCGCTACGGCGAGAATTACAAAGAGCAGGGCAGGCAGGCAGCAGAACAGCCGGAGCAAGGCCGCTGGTTTGTTAAGCGTCGTCGTGAACGTCTGGTAACAGAACAGGTTGTCTTTGAAGGCAAATCAAACGGCATGACGATCCGTCCTGGGATGATTCTTCATCCACAGGGTAAAAGTTGGGAGGAAGCGCCGGACGGGCTATTAGTGGTATCGACCTCGTCACAGCGCGTCTCCCGCGATACCGCCTACATCATCAGCTTTACTGCCGTGCCCCATCGTCTGCACCTCTCATATCGTCCACCTTTGCTGGGCAGGCCGCACATTGCCGGTACGCTGCTCGCCAGAGTCACCAGTCCGGTTGAAAACGCGCAGTATGCTGAACTGGATGAAACCGGGCGCTACCGGGTGCGTTTCCAGTTCGATCTCAATACTACCTGGCGGTCTGGTTTTGAAAGCCTTCCGGTACGCCTTGCCAGGCCGTATGCGGGGAACGTTTACGGCTGGCATTTCCCGCTGATTGCCGGCACGGAGGTGATGATTGCCTTCACTAACGGCGATCCTGACAGGCCGTACATCCTCTGCGCTATGCATGATTCCCGACATGAAGATCACGTCAACCTCTATAACTATCAGCGTAACGTGTTAAGGACTCCTGCGAACAACAAACTGCGATTTGAGGATCGGCGCGGGGCTGAGCACGTTAAAATTTCGACAGAATATGGCGGCAAGAGCCAATTGACGCTCGGTCATATTGTTGACAGTTCGCGTAACAAACGCGGTGAGGGTTTTGAACTGCGAACCGACAGCACAGGAACTCTCCGGGCGGGTAAAGGGCTTTTCCTGACCGCAGATGCGCAGGCCACGGCAAGCGGACAGGTGCTGGAAATGTCTGCGGCAATCTGCCTGGTCAAAGGTGCGGTCAACCAGATGGCCGAGTGGCGTACCATCACCCAGTCGCATCACAACCTTCAGCCTGATACCACGCATCTGAAAAGCTATCTTGCCGCCGCCGATCAACTGAAATCTCCGGCCATGCTGCTGAGCGCCCCGCAAGGGATTGGGGTAGTTAGCCGGGAATCCGTTCTGATAAACAGCGCTCAGACGCTGCACCTGCAAAGCCAGGGGGAAGTCAATATTGCCAGCGGAGAGCGTATTTCCCTGAACGCCAGCCAGACCATTTCACTGCTCGCGCAGCAGGAAGGGCTGCGCATGGTGTCTGGCAAGGGGCCGCTGACCATCGAATCTCATGGCGATTTAATGGCGCTAACGGCCATGAAGGATGTCACCGTGCAGTCCACGCAGGGCGAGCTTCATTTCGCGGCGAAGAACGGCATTGTGCTGGGCTGCGGCGGTGGGTCGATTCGCATCTCCCCGCAGGGCTGTATCGAGATCCATACGCCGGGGACACTGAGCCTTAAAGGTCAGCACATCTGGGATGCGCCGGTGAGTGTCGGTACCCAACTGCCGGAACTCCCTAAGTCGGTATGTAAGGACTGCCTGAAGAAAGCGCAGGAAGAAGCCGTCGCATTTGCGCCGCGAGGATAAGGACATCTGATGACAACAACACCACTGATAACACCCAAAAAGCATATGCTTTGGATGCAGCAGGGTGAGTCTCTCTGTTCTGCTACCGGGCAGGACTATATTGATATTCTGATCGATCAGGCTGGAACCAACCAGCCGCTGCAAAATGCGCTACGCCAGTTATCTCCCGATCTGCGCTGGTTTGAGTTGTTCGAAGGAACCCCGGAGGGGGGAATGCTGGAATATTCGCCGGTCGTTATGCGGCTGTGTTTTGCGCTAACGAGCCACCGGATGTGGCTGGAGCAGTTACTGGAATACTTCTCTGGTACTCCGCGCCTGACGTTGCTGATATCTCCTCTGGCCTTTGATTTGCTCTGCCGCCATTTGCAGGCATTGTCGCAGGTACAGTGGGAAGAGCAGACCGGCTTACTGCGTTATTACGATAACCGCGTGTTCCCATCCTTACTTACTCACGTTCTTAACGCAGAACAACAGGCTGCATTTACGGATATCGCGCTGTTCTGGGGCTGGAGAGACCGAGACGGCGAGATCGTCTGGAAAACGGGAACATTTTCTCCTGCACGCGAACTGGCAAATAACCCTCAATTGGGGCGAGTTGGCGATGATCAGATAGATCTGATGGGCTGTATTAGTGATGCAGAAGCTTTATTGGCGAGGCGGTTATCTTCGCAAGGCGGGAAAGAGGAGCATTTTTCGTACTGCCTTTCCGTAGCTTTAAAGGCAAGCCAGCAAGGATATTTAGGTGATTTGGCATCCGATGCAGAATTAGAGGTGATAAATATATGAAGCGTTTATTACGCAGGTACCAAAAAATCGATAGAAACTGGCTTATGAATTCTTTTTCCCTGTTGGACACTATTTTTTGCAGTGATAGATGTCGTGTTGTTATCGATTGATTCGATTTGCAATGTAGGAAAACAACAAACGCTCAAGCCAGGGAGGAAGGGTGAGCAGAATAAAATGGATTATCCGGGGCATTGCTTTATTTGTGTCAGTGTTGTTATCGGGATGTTCGCACTCCCAGGCTGGCGAGTCGAGCGCAGGGAATATCGGCGGATACAACCATGTTGCCGGGCAGAACGTTAACTGGTTTTCAGTAAACGGCTACCATGCGACGCTAAATGGAAATGTGTGCTGCGTTATGATCCCGGACCAGTGGCGACCTGGGATGACTGCACATATTGAGTGGGAGGTTGATCCTAACCCAAAAGCTCATTTACCGCCTTTGGGAACAGATGCTTATAACAAGGCGTACCTACAGCATAAGGCCAAATACCTTCGCTATAGTGCTGATGTTCCCATTCCGCAATATAAGGAGAGTGCGGGCATTAACGTCCATTTTCTTCCTTGCCATCAGGTAAAAATTTATGCGGGTGTAGCCGGCTACGGTGCCTATTCCTACCCAATTAAAGAGCCGATGAATATGCAGGAGCCCGCAACATGTCAGAAATAAAAGCGTCTGCTTGGGTTCCTCCGTCATTCCCTTTGAGTGGGCGTTTACCTGGGGCGCAAAAAGACGTACTGGATAATTATCTAAAGCAGCGTAGAGAAGAAGATGAATACCTTAATGCCTTCAATGGGCAAACAGGACGGCGAAATGGGGCTGGCTTTACTTGTGCAAGAAGTCTGCATATCAGCTTCTTTTTTGATGGCACAGGTAATAACGATAATAACGATACGAATCGGGCTAACCCAACGCACCCCACTAATATAGCCAAGCTTTACCATGCAACATATGAGCGTGCTGAAAATGATGGGTATTTTAGATATTACATGTCTGGAGTGGGCACCGCCTTCCCTGAAATCGGTGAGATGGACTATAGCGATGCGGGATTGAAGTATGCTACCGGAGGTGAAAACCGGATTAACTGGGCATTGCTTCGACTCGCAGATGCGTTAATTGCAGGATTAACAAAGAACCAGCAACGTCTTGATGAATCACTGGCAAAGAGCAAGCTTGAAGGGATGGCTGCAGACTGGCCGCTAAGTGGCGAATCTAACCGCAAAGCGGCGTTTTACGAATTTCTGAATGCAGAAATGCGTGCCAAAGCCCAGGATGAAACCGCCAAACCCAAGATCCTCAAAATAAAGCTGTTTATCTATGGGTTTTCCCGCGGTGCAGCCGAAGCCCGAACTTTTGTTAACTGGCTGACCGAATTGTTTGAAACGCCGGAAGGGGCGGATAAACCTGAGCAGTCAATTCTGGGGATCCCTCTGAGCATTGAATTTTTTGGGCTCCTGGATACCGTACCTTCTGTTGGCGTAGCCCATATGGCTCCCATGTGCGACGGGCATATGGGATGGGCGGATGGCACGCAGCAGTTACCCGACGACGCACGTTTTCCTAACCTGATTAAGTGCTGCCGGCACTTTGTATCAGCCCATGAACAGCGCCTCTGTTTTCCTCTGGATTCCGTTCGCCGCCCAGAGGGTATCTATCCGCCAACCACGATGGAAGTGGTTTATCCCGGTGTGCATTCCGATATTGGCGGTGGCTACCCACCGGGCGAACAGGGAAAGGGAATGGCTGATGAAGCTGATCCCAATAACCCTGGAAAGGTTTTATCGCAGATCGTGTTGCATGATATTTATTCTGCAGCATTCAAGGCTGGAGCACCTTTAACGGTGCTGAAGGAAACAATTCCAGACTCATTGCTTCAGAAGACACCTTCACGAGTAATGGCAACTGATACCTATAAGCAATTCGCAGTAGATAAGGTACTCATCCAACGCTTCAACGCCTGGCGGCAGACCATCATTGCCGAAAAACCAGCGGATGCTAAAACCGATAGTGTCTACGGCTACCATCCGCATCGTCTCAGCCAGTCACTGGAAGATGCCGTTATCGAACAAATCGGTTGGATCACTGCCTGGCGTATTGGGCGTTATGCTTTCCGGAGCTATGCCACCCAGCCGTTTTATCTGGGGGCGCCCGAGCGTACCAAAGAGGAGCTGGAGCAAGATGAGAAAATGCGTGACGCTCGACAGAGCGAGATAGACAAAATCCGCAACGCAGCAAAACAAAACGCTAAATCAGCACCTTCTGCGTCGGCGAATCAGGCCGGCTGGCCTGCCTTTGAACCCACCATTGATAAGACGGAACTCCGCGAGGCAGCAGAAGAGTTTCGTAGCGACTACCTGGACGAATTTCGCCCGCAGAACGGGTGGGAGTTCGCTATCCACACGATCCCCAAATATGCCGTCTGGCTGATCAACACGGATGATGAGCAGGCCGAGTACGATCGGATCAAAGGCGATGGCGACCGTTTATACGGCAGATTATTTACGTCAAAACAGGGAGATGTCGTAACCGAGCCCGCGATGGCGCAGGTTGTTGCGCTGTTTGATGAGCAGATACATGATTCCCGCGCCTGGTTTATGTATTCCACTCTCGGCACTCGTGAACCCTGGGGAAGCTATTTCTTTTATCGTTCAATCTACTTTGGTCCCCAGAGCAATAAGGATCAGTATCTGCTCTCCGTCGCGGGGCAATTACTGGGGGTTGCCATTATTGCCGCTGGCGCGACCTATACCATCAAACACAAATCCCTTAAAGGCATCGGCGTTGCGGCAGGCGTTTACGGTATGGAGCGCATCATTATTAATAATGCGACAGGTAAACCGGTTCCTCTGCTTGATAACGCCGCAGAGCTCTTTAAACCCACGCGGGATCCGGGCTTGCTGGTGGCGCAGGCCAGCCGTCAGACCATCGCCACACGGCACCAAACCATGATGGCTTCGGCAATTGATATGCTCAGGCTCTCAGTACACGGGTAGAAGTCTTTCCACATCACCCGGTTGCCATGCCAGTTGATGAGCGCACACGCCTGACGCTGAAGAATCCTATGGCGCTGAGCGAGCGCCTCGTTATGGGGGATGAAGTGGAAACCCTTAACTACTGCATGCGCATTGAAATGTACACCGAGGATGCCAAAGAGGCCAAAGGCTGGTGGCCGCAAGGACAACTGCGCAAGGATGTGTTTGCGCTGCTGAAAGCATATCTGGGGTGTGACTACGATGCAGACATATATTTGACCGTTCCCACTCGCATTTTACCTCGTCCAGGGCTGGGGAAAGCGGGGCTTTTTATCGGGTACAACATCATGTCAGGCCTCAGAGATGATAACGAAGACGAGATGCCGCAGACGTTGCGCACGAAGGTGGGAAAACTGCGAGGAAAAGGTTTCGAGGAAGACTAATTGTGTTTGCGAAGCCGAGATACCGGGTTAGTGAGTGTTGACGGCACAGCTACTATAAATGTGATTATCGAGAACAAAAATACCGCAGACCCTGTCTGGCATGAGACGTGGTGGGAGTGGTTATCTGGAGAATTCTCCAGATGCCCATACGGCCTGGATCCGCATAAAAGACATAGGGTTTCATCGATGGGGATAGACGTTGAAATGGTGCCGATAATAGGAGTCGAACCTACGACCTTCGCATTACGAATGCGCTGCTCTACCAACTGAGCTATATCGGCCCTGAAAGGACGCGTTCACCTGCGTGAAGCACGGGGTAGAAGGTTAAAACTAAGTGGGTGATGCGTCAATGCCCTTTCGAATCAAACGGCTACTTTTGCATCACCCGCTTAGCGTTAAGCACGAATGGTATCGTCGCCGAAACCAATCCACTTATAGGTGGTCAGCGCTTCTAGGCCCATCGGTCCGCGGGGGAGATGGGGTCGGAACCGATAGAGGCAAAACGTCATTTCCTTATTCCAATAAATGCTATTTTTTTGTATTTTATTATTTTGTGATTTCTATTTGAATAATGTATTCACGCCATTTTTGTTTTTATTATTAATTTCATCATATTTATTCATCAGGCTGATTTGATTGGGAAGGGAGTGTCCTATAGTGTATATGATCGAATGGCAGATTTGGAGCTATGCAAAAAGCTCAATGCAGGAGAGAGTGTTGAGTGGTTCAATTTGGGAGGAACATGGTTACTCACGATTTACTAAGATTAAAGTTAGTGAATCTGTTGTCGACCATACAAAATCATGTAGCAAAAAGCCTAAACCATTAGGTCCATATTATGCTTATAATGATACATACTTAGAAATTCGTGGCGGCATGATGGAGGAAAGGCGCGGTCCTTTAAGTTTATTATCTTTGACTTTTTTATTTTCGGGTTGTGCTTCCGCTCAGTTGGCATATTTTTGTTTACAGGATGGTCAGATTCTTGCAAGTATTTTTGTAGTTTTATGTTCTTCAATTTTTTTGGCTTCTTTTTTTCTTGCCTATAAAATTGTGCGGCTTGAGATATTCACTCACCGGCATTTACGCGTTCGTTTTAATCGGATTACTCGGCAGGTTTATATTCAACGGCCTAAGTATTGTGGTGGTGTCGCCGTGTATCGCTGGGAGGATACTCAGCCAAGTGTCTCAGCAAAATCGAAAGTATTACCCGTTATGGGCTCAAGAAATCTATTGGTATGGGAACCAATTAACACTGGTTTACCCTATGTTGACTATATGGCTATTGGGAAACAGGCCACTACCGGGCAAGATATTAAGGATGAGTGGGAGTTTATTCGTCGTTATATGGAGAATGGGCCTGAAGGATTACCCAAACCTTCGATTACCTCACTGCTACCGTTACCCTGGCATGGCGTCAGCGTGCAGTTGGAGTCGATGCGGGGTTTTTTTTGGCCATTGCATGGTTTTTCCATATTAATGCTACCCCTGGCGGGACTGGCTGTGACATTGATGAGTTTACTTTATTTCCTGTCAGAGTTGTTTTGTTGGCAACCTCGCTGGCCTAAGGTGATTAGGGAAGCCGGTAAACAAGGGAAGCAAATACCTAAGCTGACAGCGCTTGATGATTTTCCAGCGGATATTCAGGAGAAATTGTTGCTCAATCGAGAGGAACTTGAATATGTTGATGACACGGCTCCGGTAGCGGTGAAAAAATCGACCAGAAGATGGTACCGTAAAAAGAAAAATATTCTCAAAGATAAAGGTTGAGTATTTTCGTATAAGCAGAGATCGGGTTCAGCATGAAACTAAGTGGGTGATGCGTCAATGCCCTTTCGAATCAAACGGCTACTTTTGCATCACCCGCTTAGCGTTAAGCACGAATGGTATCGTCGCCGAAACCAATCCACTTATAGGTAGTCAGCGCTTCAAGGCCCATCGGCCCGCGGGCGTGCAGCTTCTGGGTGCTGACCGCCACCTCCGCGCCGAGGCCGAACTGGCCGCCGTCGGTGAAGCGGGTAGAAGCGTTAACGTATACCGCCGACGAATCCACTTCATTAATAAAGCGATTCGCATGGCGCAGGGTACGCGTCAGAATGGCATCTGAATGCTGGGTACCGTGCGCGCGAATATGGGCAATCGCATCATCGAGATCGGCGACAACTTTCACGTTCAGATCCAGCGACAAATACTCGTCGTCGTACTGCTCCGCTTTCACCGGCTCCACTTTTGCCGGACCGTTCTGCAGAAGGGGCAGGGCGGCCGGGTCGGCATGCAGCGTCACGCCGCTCTCCGCCATCTGTTTGCTCAGCGCAGGCAGGAAGGTATCGGCGATATTGCGGTGTACCAGCAGCGTCTCGGCGGTATTGCAGGTGCTCGGACGTTGGGTCTTGGCGTTAACGATGATCTTCAACGCCGGTGCGATCTCTGCCGAATCGTCGACGAAAATATGACACACGCCGATACCGCCGGTGATCACCGGGATCGTGGATTGCTCGCGGCACAGCTTATGCAGGCCTGCGCCGCCGCGCGGGATCAGCATATCGATGTATTTATCCATCTTCAGCATTTCGCCGACCAGCGCGCGATCCGGGCTCTCGATTGCCTGCACCGCGGCAGCCGGCAGGCCGCACTCCTGCAGCGCCTGTTGAATCACTTTCACCGTCGCGGCGTTGGTGCGCCAGGTCTCTTTACCACCGCGCAGAATAGCCGCGTTGCCGGTCTTCAGGCACAGAGAGGCGACATCGACGGTCACGTTCGGCCGCGCTTCATAAATCACGCCGATCACTCCCAGCGGTACGCGGCGACGTTCGATACGCAGGCCGCTATCCAGCAGACCGCCGTCAATCACCTGGCCGACCGGATCCGCCAGGCTACACACCTGACGCACGTCATCGGCGATGCCGCGCAGGCGCGCTGGCGTCAACGCCAGGCGATCGAGCATCGCGTCGCTCAGGCCATTGGCGCGGGCGTCGCTGAGGTCCTCGGCGTTAGCGCGCAGGATCTCTTCGGTCTGCGCTTCCAGATAATCAGCAATCTTGTTGAGAACCTGATTTTTCTCGCGGCTGGAAAGCAGCGCGAGTTGGTAAGAGGCCGCTTTGGCCGCAATGCCCATTTGTTCCAGCATTTTCAGCTCCTTAACGGGTAATCATATCGTCGCGATGGACGGCCACCGGGCCGTATTCATAGCCGAGGATGGCATCGATTTGCTGCGAGTGCTGCCCGGCGATCAGGCGCAGGGCGTCGCTGTTATAGCGGCTTACGCCGTGAGCGATATCGCGCCCTTCGCTACTGCGGATTCGGATAACTTCGCCGCGGGAGAAATTCCCGCTGACGGTTTTGATGCCTTTTGGCAGCAATGAGCTTCCTCTTTCCAGAATAGCCTGGGTCGCCCCGGCATCGACGGTGATTTCACCGGCCGGCGGCGCGCCGAAGATCCAGCGTTTGCGGTTCTCCAGCGGTGATTCCTGAGCGTGGAAACAGGTGCCCACCGGCAGGCCTTCCATCGCGTGGCCGATAACGTCCGGGCGGTTGCCGGCGGCGATAATGGTATCGATGCCCGCGCGACAGGCGACGTCCGCAGCCTGCAGTTTGGTGCCCATGCCGCCGGTGCCGAGGCCGGAAACGCTATCGCCTGCGATGGCGCGCAGCGCGTCATCGATGCCGTAGACATCTTTAATAAGCTCGGCCTGCGGATTGCTGCGCGGGTCGGCGGTAAAGAGTCCCGGCTGATCGGTCAACAGCAGCAGTTTATCGGCGCCGGCGAGAATGGCCGCCAGGGCGGAAAGATTATCGTTGTCGCCGACTTTGATTTCAGCGGTGGCGACGGCGTCATTCTCATTAATGACCGGCACAATATTGTTATCCAGCAGCGCGCGCAGGGTATCGCGGGCGTTGAGGAACCGCTCGCGATCTTCCATATCGGCACGGGTCAGCAGCATCTGGCCGACATGAATGCCGTAAATAGAGAAAAGCTGTTCCCACAGTTGGATAAGACGGCTTTGGCCGACTGCCGCCAACAGCTGTTTTGAGGCAATGGTGGCGGGCAGTTCAGGGTAGCCGAGGTGTTCACGTCCGGCGGCGATGGCCCCGGAAGTCACAATCACAATGCGGTGCCCCATGGCATGCAGCTGCGCGCACTGGCGCACTAACTCAACGATATGGGCGCGGTTCAGGCGTCGGGATCCGCCCGTTAAAACACTGGTGCCCAGTTTTACCACCAGCGTCTGGCTATCACTCATGATTTTCTGCCGTTCAAAAGGAATATCGAGATCGAGCTGATGTTGTAACAGGAGTCAGGCCGCTTGCCAACTGCTGGCGTATTGGTCAAGCCATTTTATTGCGCGGATCGGGCATTCTGCGCAGGCAAGGTGACATATTTATGACGGAAATATTTAAACATTCTTTTTTATAAAAAGTTCCATTTCGTCATAAATATTTAACACTACAGCGTTAAAAAACCTCCAGTTTTTGACGGGGCCTTCGCCCGGAATTGATAAGCGCGTGTAAATAAATCACCAGGACCACATAATGAAAAAGCGTTCACTGGCATTAATGATGATGGGTTTTGTTGCTTCTTCGGCTTCACAGGCAGCGGAAGTATACAATAAAGACGGCAATAAACTGGACGTGTACGGCAAAGTGAAAGCCATGCACTACTTCAGCGATTATGACAGCAAGGATGGCGACCAGACCTACGTTCGCTTTGGTATCAAAGGCGAAACGCAGATCAACGATCAACTGACCGGTTATGGCCGCTGGGAATCCGAATTCTCCGGCAATAAAACTGAAAGCGATTCTTCGCAGAAAACCCGTCTGGCGTTTGCCGGCGTGAAGTTAAAAGAGTTTGGATCATTTGACTATGGTCGTAACCTCGGCGCGCTGTACGACGTTGAAGCCTGGACCGATATGTTCCCGGAGTTCGGCGGCGACTCTTCCGCGCAGACCGATAACTTCATGACCAAACGCGCCAGCGGCCTGGCGACCTACCGCAACACCGATTTCTTCGGCCTGGTGGATGGTCTGAATATGACCCTGCAATATCAGGGCAAAAACGAAGGCCGTGAAGCGAAAAAACAGAATGGCGACGGCTTCGGCACCTCTTTAAGCTATGATTTCGGCGGCAGTGATTTCGCCGTCAGCGCGGCTTATACCAGTTCTGACCGTACCAACGATCAGAACCTGCTGGCGCGCGGCCAGGGCTCCAAAGCGGAAGCCTGGGCTACCGGCCTGAAGTACGACGCCAACAATATCTACCTGGCGACAATGTACTCTGAGACCCGCAAAATGACCCCGATCAGCGGTGGTTTTGCGAATAAAGCGCAGAACTTTGAAGCGGTCGCCCAGTATCAGTTCGATTTCGGTCTGCGTCCGTCTCTGGGCTATGTACTGTCGAAAGGCAAAGATATTGAAGGTGTCGGCAGCGAAGATCTGGTCAACTATATTGACGTCGGCCTGACCTACTACTTCAACAAAAACATGAACGCCTTTGTGGATTACAAAATTAACCAGCTGAAGAGCGATAATAAGCTCGGTATTAACGATGATGACATCGTCGCGCTGGGGATGACCTATCAGTTCTGATAAAACTGAGCGCAAGAAAAATAAAAACCGCGGCCCTGAGCGCCGCGGTTTTTATTTGTCAGGATTAGCGGTTTTTCGCCAGATGCAGATTGTCGTTATTCATGGTGATCTGCGCGTTATATTCCTTCGGCAAGCGCCGCGCCTGATAAAATACGCGGTTCCAGTACGGATTATCCAGCGACGAACGCATGACGCCCTGGCTTGCGGAGGCGTGCAGGAAATTGTGGTCGGTATCGTAGAAACCGACGTGCATGCCGCCGTGAATGCGGAAGAAGACTAAATCGCCAGGCCGCAGCTGCTGCTTGCTAACGCGCACGCCCATATGCAGAAGATCGCCGGTGGTCACGCGGTCCATTGGCAGATTAAAGCGGTCCTTCAGCGTACGCCAGACAAAGCCGGAACAGTCGACGCCGCTCTGGTCGGTGCCGCCCCATTCGTAAGGGGTGCCGTCCCAGGTGTGCATCTGATCGTGCAGGGCGGCCAGCACCGGTATCAGATCGTCGGAGCCGCTGTCGATCGGCTCATAATGATGCTGCGCCACCGCCTTGGGCGGTTTTTTTGGGGAAGATGAACATCCTGCCAAAATCAATAAAGGAACAAGTAATAAAGCGTGGCTGAGTTTGGGCTTCATGTCGTTATTTTCATGTTAGGGATCGACCGTCGCCATTTATAGCGTATTCAGGGAAACGTCAGAATGATGAAACGCAAAATTTACGAAAACTTACGTACTGCAGGCATAAATTCGCCGGTACCGTAATAAGCACATTTTTCAGATAGTAAACGCGGTGATTTTATTTATTAATAAATGTTTACTATCTAAATCAAAATATAACAGGCCAGAATCAGGATGTTCTTATTTATCTGGCGTGAGAGACAGGCGTGCCTCCTTTAAGATGGCGGATAAAAGAGGCTGGCGCATAGCCCATCGCTTTGCGGAACATGGCGGTAAACGCCGCCGGATGTTCATAGCCAAGGCTTAATGCCACGTCGGTAATGCTTCGTCCTTCTCGCAGGGCGGTGAGAGCGTACATCAGGCAGGCTTTATGACGCCAGTCGCGAAACGCCATCCCGGTCCCCTGCAAAAAGCGGCGGTTGAAGGTGCGCAGGCTTTGACTCATCTTTTTGGCCCACAGCTCCGGTGTACTGTGAATCTCCGGCTGAAGGAGAAACGCGCTGCATAGTTCAGCCAGCCGCGGATGTTGCGGCAGCGGCGTAAACATCGGCAGCGGCGGGGCGCCCTGCAGTTCAAACAGCAATAGGGCGATAAGCGCCGCATCATGTCCGCTCTCTTCATACAACAGCGGCAACTGGCAGGCGGCCAATAGCAGTTGATGTAGCAGCGGCGAAACCTGCAATACTTCGCAGCGCACGCCGGCGCGCGGCGCGTCCTGCGGTTCGATATACAGACTATGGGTGCTCACGCCCGGCATCCAGACGCGATGCGGTTTATTAGCGGGTATCCATACGCCGCTGAACGGCGGCACCAGCCACTGGCCGTCATCGGTTTCGACTTTCATTAAGCCATTCACGGCATAGAGAAACTGCGCTCGCCGATGATGATGGCGCGGTAAAAGGGTGTCAGGCGGATAATCGCTACCCAGGCCCAATACCCGGCGCGGCAGATGATCGACATCATTAATCGCGATATTACGCATGCGTACACTCCTGGCTGAAAATCGTAATATATTGGCCTTTAATCGTAAGTCAGCCATTCCGCTATTCTATATCGTTACCTCCCTGAATGGAGGAACGGTAGATGATATTTGGGCTTTTTGTTTGCGGATTGTTGTCCGGGGTAACCACCTGGCTGTTTGGCTTCGGCGGCGGCTTTGTTACCGTGCCGCTGCTTTACCTGCTGCTGAGCCATCAGGGCGCAGTAGGCGGTCAGGCGATGCAAATAGCGGTAGCGACGTCGGCGCTGGTGATGCTGTGCACGTCGCTGTTGGCAAGCGGCCGCCATCTGCGCGCCGGAACGGTTCACTGGCGCTCCCTGCTGCCGATACTTGGCGGCATCGCCATCGGCGGTATTGCCGGCGCGGCGCTGGCGCTGAGGGTCAACGGCGAGTGGATCCGCTGGCTGTTCATTTTGTACCTGGCGGTGACCATCGTGGATTGCTACGTTCGCCCCGGCTTTATGGCGCCGTCGACGGCTTGCGCACCGTCGAGTGCAGGGCGCGAGACTATTCTTGGTGGCGGGATTGGCCTGATTGCCGCCTTCCTTGGCGTTGGCGGCAGCGTGATGACCGTACCGCTGATGCGCCGGCGTGGCGCGACGATGGCGCAGGCCGCGGCGATGGCCAATCTGTTGACGTTGCCGCTGGCGGCGACCGCCAGCCTGACGTGGCTGCTGATGGCGCCGATGGCGGCGCTGCCCTCCGGTTTCATCGGCAATATCTGGTGGCTGGCGGCCGGATTGCTGGTAGCCGGAAGCTGGCTGGGATTGCGGGGCGCATCGCGCTGGTTGGCAAAACTTCCCGATCGCTGGCACGTGCGGATCTACCCGCTACTATTGCTACTGGTGCTGCTGGCGATGGGCTTTGGCGGGGTGGGCTGAAACGCAGCCGGATCATGCTCCTGTCATCTTCTTTATACATGCTCTCGCAGGCTTATATTGCTGATTATGGAAAATGACCGATGTCTAATGCTGTGACGATTTTCGATCTGGATAACACCCTGATTAAAGGGGACAGTAGTACGCTGTGGAGCCAGTTTATGGTGCGCGAAGGCTTGGTGAGCGACCCGGAATATCTGGCGCGCGAGGCGCAGCTGATGGCGGATTACGACCGCGGGGAAATGAATATCGCCGATTATGTCGCGCTGATTCAGGCGCCGCTGATTGGTATCCCGCAGGGGCAGGTGGATACGCTGGTGGCGCGATTCGTGCGCGAAAAGGTGTTGCCGCGGGTCTACCCACAGGCATGGGACGTTATTCGTACCCTACAGGCGCGAAGGGAAAAAATGTTAGTGATCTCCGCCTCGGTAACGCTGCTGGTGCAGGCGATAGCCGCCGAGCTGGGAATTGAACAGGCGTTGGGTATTGATGTTGAAATGGCGGATGGCGGCTACAGCGGTGTGATTGCCGGTACCCCGAGCTATCAGCAGGGCAAAGTGACGCGCCTGGCGCAGTGGCGCGAGGCGCATCCTGACTATACTGGCGAAGTCACTTTTTATACCGATTCGATAAACGACCTGCCCCTGTGCCTGCATGCGGATCGCGTGCGGTTGGTCAACCCCTGTCCGCAGCTGCTGGCAGCCAACGCCCGGCACGGCTGGCCGGTGCTGGCGTGGCGGATCGAATAACGAGACGTTTTCCCTGGTTCGTAGCCCCGGTAAGCGTAGCGCCACCGGGGAGAGGGGTTATTGCTGACTTTGATACAACGGCACTACGCTGCCGCCGATATAACGGCGGCGCAGCCAGGCGGAGAGGGTGTCCATGACCATGACCACCGCGACCAGCAACAGGGTAATAAACATCACCACATCCCAGTTCCACAAACGCATATTTTCCGCGTAGATGAGGCCAATCCCGCCCGCGCCGACAAAACCTAACACCGCGGCGGAACGGGTGTTGGATTCAATCTGATATAAACTCAGCGCCAGGAAAGTCGGGAACGACTGGGTGAAAATGCCGAAGCGGTGTTTCTGCAGACCATTAGCGCCGACGGCGGTGAGGCCGCGGCCCGGCGAACGGTCTACCGCCTCGTGGCCTTCAGCATACAGGCGGCCCAGCAGGCCGGTATCCTGCATAATAATCGCCAGTACCCCCGCCAGCGGCCCGAGCCCTACGGCGCGCACGAAAATCAGACCCCAGATAGCCATATCGATACCGCGCAGCATGTCAAACAAGCGGCGCATCAACACGGCGATAATGCCGGGAATCACGCCGCGCATAATATTGCGCGCCGCCAGGAATGACAGCAACAGCGCGATGACCGTCGCGGTAATCGTCCCGGCGAAGACGATGGCAAGCGTAATGGCGATTTGCGTGAAGTAATAGGCAAACGGCCAGTTCCAGAAATCGTGCCAGACGAACATCCGCAGCAGATAGCGCCCCATCTGCTGTAGACCAGTCGCCAGTTGTTCGCTGCTGATACCGAACTGCATAAAGAACCAGACGTAATAAAGTACGCTCGCCAGCGCCAGCACGCCGACGTAGCGCAGATATCGCCCCTGAGTCTTATACAGCGCCTGATGCTGGCGGCGGCTGGCGGCGATATCCGGTTGATGTTGCCATTGGCTCATTTTTTCCCCTCCAGAACCCACTGGCGCAGGCGGCCGGAAAGCATATCCAGCAGCGACACCACAATAATGATCAGCAGCAGCGTCATGCTGACCTGATCGTAACGATCGAGCTTAATGTTGGTCATCAGTTCCTGGCCGATCCCGCCGGCGCCCACCAGACCAAGAATGGTGGATGAACGGAAGTTAATCTCAAGGCGCATGAAGCCGTAGGAGAGAAAAATCGGTTTCACCTGCGGCCACAGGGCAAAACGCACCTTCTGCAGCGCTGATGCCCCGCATGCCGCCAGCCCGCGCACCGGTTTATCCTGCGCGCTTTCCACCGCTTCATAGAACAGTTTGGTCAGGCTGCCGACCGTATGCAGCATCAGCGCCAGAAAACCGGGGATCGCGCCGATACCGAACGCCATGACGAAAATGACCGCCCAGGCCAGCTCTGGCATGGTGCGTAAAAAGGCCACCAGCACGCGAACGGCGAAGCGTAGCGGCGCCGGTGACCAGGCGTTATTGGCGGCGAGGAAAGCCAGTATCGTCGCTACCGCGACCGCCACCAGCGTGGAGGCCAGCGCCAGCTGCAGCGTCTCCCAAATCAGCGGCAGCTGAATCGGTAGGCGATAGCCCCAGTACGCCAGCGAGCCTTTGGTATGAGAATCGGCTAACAGGACGCCCGGATGCAGCGTCGGCAGCGTCTCGAACATATAATCGAGAAAGTTTGGCAACGAGCGCCAGATGGTGAACAGATTAAACTCGGCGGCGTGCCCGGCGGCAAAGTAGAGCGCCAGCAGCACCAGCGACCAGCCGAAGGTATCGCGCTTTTGCCGCGTCCTGACCTGCTGGTAATAACGTTCAAATTCGGTATGGGTATTATTCATGCGGCGAAAAGGTCTTTAACGTAGCGCCGCCGTCCGCATTGATCTGCGAACGGCGGCATCAGTACGGGATTAACGCGCGCTAACCAGTTCGCGTTTCATATCGATGATCTGCTGGAAATCGGCCACGCTGCCCGGGCCGATGTGCTGAGTACCGCCCATCGCTTTCACAAAACAGGCGTGATCGTCGGTATCCAGTTTTTTAAGCGCGGTGACGACTTTGGCTTTGAAGTCCGCCGGCAGCGCATTGCTAACGAGGATCGGGCCGTTCGGGATCAGCGGCGATTGCCAGATAATCCGGATTTGCTTCATCAGATCCGGATGATCCATGCGAATCAGGCGATTAAAAGCGCCTACGCTGTAGCCGCTGTTGTAGTCGCCGACCATTGAGGTCCAGGTGACCGCGCCGGCAAACTGGCCGTTCAGCACGCCGAGAATGTCCTGCTCGTGTCCGCCGGAGAAGGTGACGCTGGAGAAGAAGTTATTGTATTTGTTATCCGCGTCGCCGCCGAATTTCTGTTTAAAGGCGTGGTTTGGAATTAAATAACCGGAAGTGGAATCCGGGTCGGCGAAGCCAAAGGCTTTGCCTTTTAAATCGTCCAGCGTTTTATACGGGCTGTCAGCTTTGACGATGACCACCGAGTGGTAGCCGCGGGACTGATCTTTATCATCAACGGCGATACCGACAATATCGACGGCTTTCGGGTTATTGATATAGACCGAGGCATAAGAAGAAGGCGACATACTTAATACGACATCGACTTTACCACCCAGCAGTCCCTGAATGACGCCAGAATAATCGGATGAGTTACGTAATTTGGTATCGACCTTCAGCTCTTTATCAAGAAACTGTTTCACGCACTGGTTATCGCCAATTTGCTGCGTGGCGTTTTGACCGCCGAGGATCCCCAGATTTAATTCCTTCGGCTGTTCAGCGGCGCTCGCTTGCCACGTCAGTAACAGAGCTGCGAGTGCTGCGGATAAACGAACTGCGCCATTAATATGTTTGTTCATTATTTTGCCCGTGTGTTTTTACTAAAGGAAATTAATGCAATTGGCTAATTTCATCGCCGTACAACCGATGCAGGACACCCTGAGTCAGCTGTGCGGGATGATCGTCGAAAATGATGCGGCCTTTGGCGACGCCAATGACCCGGGTGCAGTACTCTTTGACCAGTTCGACCGAATGCAGGTTGACCATCACGCTAATCCCCTGGCCGCTGATTTCCCGCAATACGTTCATAATTCGCTGGGTGTTTTTGGGATCGAGCGAGGCGACGGGTTCATCCGCCAGCAGGATCCCGGGGTTTTGCATCAGCGCGCGGCAAATCGCCACGCGCTGCATCTGGCCGCCGGAGAGGTTTTCCGCCCGCTGTAGCGCGTGCGGCAACATGTTCATCCACTCGAGAAGAGAGATGGCGCGAGCCCGGTCGGCGTCGGGGAAAACCTTAAACAGCGACTTCAGAGTTGAGGTCTGACTCAGGCGGCCCAGAAGTACGTTAGTCAGCACATCAAGACGCGGCACAAGGCAGAAGTCCTGGAAAATCATGCCACACTCGCTGCGCCAGGCGTTGAGCGCGCGTCCTTTCAGGCGTGAAACATCATGCGGCATACCGACTTCCGGAAAGCTGAGAATTTCACCGCCGGTGGCGCTGTGAGTGCCGTTAAGGACATGCAGCAGCGTAGATTTCCCGGCTCCCGAGCGGCCAATCACTCCCACCAGCTCGCCGGCATGCAGGTCAAAACTGATGTTATCGAGGACGGTTTGCTGCGCATTATAAGATTTACTCAGGTTGCGCACGCTTAAGACTTTCCGCTGCCGGGTTGGGGTGATGGGCGTAATTAGCGAAAATTCGGTTTCCGCCACCGCGGCAAGAGAGCTGTTCATAAGAGTGTCCTGGTTCGTCATAAACTGGCCACTATTAATCGCGTTTTGTGTGAACTTTCGATGACGGTAAGGCGAACAAATAATGAAAGCGTGATGAAACGCTTATCTGCAAGGCAAGAGGAACATGTCAGCGGCAATCATTGCGTAATGGACTACACTAATGAAAATGAGAGTAAATAAGAAAGAAATATGAGAAGTAATCTCATTCTCTTAGATATCATTCTTTCATTGGATTAATAGTCCTCTGCAAGTGGTTTTTTTGTTTATGTTTAGGCTTTTTGTGCGGTGCTTAAAACCATTCATGCAGCTTATGATTGGGTGAATCGTCTTGTAAATAATGATTGTGTGGCATTATCCTCTTACTTTTGTGTGTTATTAAGATTTTTCGCAACGTCACTTATCTTGTCCATTAAGAATATTCCTAATGAATTAGGGTTATGATCCTGGATGATATAATAATCGATTCGGATTGTAGGAATTTTCGATCAATAACCACATGAAATTAAATGTTTTTTGTTTTTGAGCAAAAAATAGGATTTCGCCAAAAAGCAAAAAATTGACATAAATGAGAATTAGCTTCACATCCTGCTTGTTGACACTTAATCAGAAAAAACCTAAATTTGAATCCAACAAAAAATATAAATCGATAAATAATTTCGACATTATTAATTATTAAATAATGCCGCTGGTGTTTTATTATAACCAATTTAAACAGGGGTAATTTGCAGGTTTAATCTCTGCAGGCCTGGCTATCGGCGATGGGGTGAAAGGTAGTATTCCAGGATGAAGAGGATAAACAGTATATGGACGAACAATGCTCCCTTGATAAGTGTATTTGGCCAGCCCATGATACTTATTTTTTAAAAGGCTTATCGGAACTCATTTTAGATATCGAAGAACTTATTTATTTGTCACTGGATAAAATATGTAAGGATTTTTTGTTTATCAATCTGAGTACCAATGCATTAAATTACTTTATTCGCTATGACAACGACTGGTTAGCCAAGGCCAAGGGCAAACAAATCATTCTGATTGCCGCGAGAAAGTCAGAAGCGTTAGCCAATTATTGGTATTACAACGGTGATATTCGCGGCGTGGTGTATGTCGACCTCGCGCGCGATATAAGAAAAGATCTGGCCTATGTAATTAATGGCCGGTTTCTGCGTAAAGATATAAAGAAAGAAAAAATTACTGACCGGGAAATGACGGTGATCAGAATGACGGCCCAGGGAATGCATCCGAAATCTATCGCCAGAATTGAAAATTGCAGTGTGAAAACTATTTATACCCATCGGCGAAATGCTGAGGCCAAGCTGTATTCAAAAATTTATAAATTAGTTATGTAACGTTTATTTAGTGGTACACCGGGACGACTTGTCCTTAATTAAACTCAGGATGAAAAAGCTATGAAAAAAAAGGTTATTGCTATTGCTCTGGTAACGGCGTTTGCTGGAATGGGTGTTGCTCAGGCTGCTGATGTCACTGCTCAGGCCGTTGCTACCTGGTCTGCAACCGCGAAAAAAGACACTTCCAGCAAACTGGTTGTTACCCCGCTTGGCAGCCTGGCTTTCCAGTATGCCGAAGGGATTAAAGGCTTTAACTCACAAAAAGGTCTGTTTGATGTTGCGGTTGAAGGCGATACCACGGCGACTGCCTTCAAACTGACTTCACGTCTTATCACTAACACTCTGACTCAGCTGGATACCTCCGGCTCAACGCTGAGCGTGGGCGTGGATTATAACGGCGCCGCGGTAGAAAAGAGTGCTGACACCATCATGATCGACACCGCTAACGGCGTACTGGGCGGCAACCTCAGCGCGCTGTCTAACGGCTACAACACCGCAGGCCGCACCACCGCGCAGGACGGCTTTAACTTCTCCATCATCAGCGGTACCACCGACGGCACCACCGCGGTAACCGATTACAGCACGCTGCCGGAAGGGATCTGGAGCGGTGACGTGAGCGTGCAGTTCGACGCAACCTGGACCAGCTGATTTTCTCGTAGCACCGGGCAGGGGGAATACCCCTGCCTCTTCATGGACTGAACGCTTATGAAAAAACATCTCCTGGCCATTGCCCTGCTGCTTGGATTGGCTAACCCTGCGCGGGCGCTGGATGTCGGCGATATCTCTTCCTTTATGAACAGCGGCAGCAGCACGCTGAGTAAAGAGATTAAAAATACCACCGACAGCGGCCGCTTAATCAACATTCATCTGGAACGTCTCTCTTCACCGCTGGATGGCGGCAAAGTGATCCCGATGGATAAACAGGATGAAGTCCTGTTGACCCCCGCCAGCTTGTTATTGCCCGCAAAGGCCAGTGAAGTGGTGCGCTTTTTCTACAAAGGCCCGGCGGATGATAAAGAGCGCTACTACCGCATTGTCTGGTTCGATCAGGCCTTAAGCGATGCCCAGCGCAATGGCTCCCAGCGCAGCGCGGTGGCCACCGCTTCAGCCCGCATCGGCACCATTCTGGTGGTGGCGCCGCGTCAGGCTAATTTTCGCTACCAGTTTGCCGGCGACACGCTGACCAATACCGGTAACGCCACCCTGCGCATCATCGCCTACGGCCCGTGTCTGAAAATCGCTGATGGCAAAGAGTGCAAAGAAAACTATTACCTGATGCCGGGGAAATCGCGTCGCTTCACGCGCGTCAATATTGCTGACAAAAAAGGACGGGTCGCGCTCTGGCAGGGCGAGCAGTTTGTTCCCGTGAAATAGACATGTGTGCTGATGGATTAAGACTATGCCTTTACGACGGATCACCCCTGGACTGAACGCGCTGCTTGCCTCCGGCATGGTTCTTTTGCTGGCGCCTTATAGCGACAGCATGGCCGCCGAGCGCGTGCAGCAAATCGGCGGCGTGATTATCCCGCAGGCTTTCAGCCAGGCTTTGCAGGACGGCATGAGCATTCCTCTGTTTATTCATCTTGAAGGCAGCCGCGATAATCAGAACGATCAGCGTATCGGCGCCGCGTATATCTGGCTTGATGGCGACGTGCTGCGGGTTCGGCAAATCACCCTTGAAGAGGGCGATGACAACGCTCGCGTCAGCGACGAGACACGTCAACAGCTCAGCCGTTTATCCAATGAGGCTTTCAACGACGCGCTGAAGATCCCCTTAACCGATGCCGCGCAGCTACAACTTAGTCTGCGCCAGTTGCTGTTGCAACTGGTGGTGAAACGTGAGGCGCTGGGAACCGTGCTGCGGTCGCGCAGCGAGGATATTGGCCAGTCGAGCGTTAAAAGTTTCAGTAATAACCTTACCTACAACCTCGGGGTCTACAACAACCAGATGCGTAGCGGTGGCAGTAATACCTCCAGCTATCTGTCACTCAATAGCGTTAGCGCGCTGCGCGAGCATCACGTGGTGCTCGACGGCTCGCTGTACGGCATCGGCACCAGCCACCAGGACAACGAACTGTATAAAGCGATGTACGAGCGCGACTTCGCCGGGCACCGTTTTGCCGGCGGAATGCTGGATACCTGGAACTTACAATCGCTGGGGCCGATGACCGCGATTTCGGCCGGTAAAATCTACGGCGCGTCGTGGGGCAACCAGGCCAGCTCGACGGTATTTGACAACAGCCAGTCGGCGACGCCGGTGGTGGCATTCTTACCGGCGGCAGGCGAGGTCCACCTGATGCGCGACGGGCGCCTGTTAAGCGTGCAGAACTTCGTCATGGGTAATCATGAAGTTGATACCCGAGGCCTGCCGTACGGTATTTACGACGTTGACGTCGAAGTTATCGTCAACGGAAGAGTGGTCAGCAAACGCACCCAACGCGTCAACAAACTGTTCAGCCGTGGACGCGGCGCGGGCGCGCCGCTGGCCTGGCAAATCTGGGGCGGCAGTTTCCATATGGACCGCTGGTCGGAAAGCGGTAAAAAGACGCAGCCGGCGAAAGAGAGCTGGCTGGCGGGGGCATCGGCTTCCGGCTCGTTGAGCACGCTCAGTTGGGCGGCCACCGGCTACGGTTATGATAACAATGCCGTCGGCGAAACGCGCATCACGCTGCCGCTGACCGAGGCGGTGAATATCAACCTGCAAAACATGCTGGCCAGCGACAGCTCCTGGAGCAGCATCGGCAGCGTCAGCGCCACCTTACCCGGCGGCTTTAGCTCGCTGTGGATTAACCAGGAAAAGACCGTTATCGGCGATAAGCTGCGCCGCAGCGATGCCGACAACCGGGCGATCGGCGGCACGCTGAACCTGAACGCCCTGTGGTCAAAACTAGGCACTTTTAGCATCAGCTACAACGATGACCGCCGCTACAACAGTCATTACTACACGGCGGATTATTACCAGACGATTTATAGCGGCTCTTTTGGCTCGCTAGGCCTGCGCGCGGGCTTACAGCGCTATAACAACGGCGATAGCAACGCCAACACCGGGAAATATATCGCCCTCGATTTATCTCTGCCGCTGGGCAACTGGTTCAGCGCCGGGATGACCCATCAGAACGGCTATACCATGGCCAACATTTCGGCGCGTAAGCAGTTTAATGAAGGGGCGATTCGAACCGTCGGCGCCAATATTTCGCGGGCGATTTCCGGCGATACCGGCGACGACAAAACCTTAAGCGGCGGCGCTTATACGCAGTTTGAAACGCGCTATACCAACGGCACGTTGAACGTCAACAGCGGCGCCGACGGCTACGTGAACACCAACCTGACCGCCAGCGGCAGCGTCGGCTGGCAGGGGAAAAATATCGCCGCCAGCGGAAGAACCGACGGCAACGCCGGGGTGATCTTCAATACCGGGCTGGAAGACGACGGCAAGCTCAGCGCTAAGGTTAACGGGCGCATCGTGCAGCTCAGCGGTAAACGCAATTATCTGCCGCTGTCGCCGTACAGCCGCTATGAAGTCGAACTGCAGAACAGTAAAAACTCGATCGACAGCTACGACATTGTCAGCGGCCGTAAGAGCCACCTGACGCTTTATCCCGGTAACGTGGCGGTGATCGAGCCGGAAGTGAAGCAGATGGTCACCGTCTCCGGGCGCATCCGCGCCGAAGACGGCACGCTGCTGGCGAACGCGCGCATTAATAACCATATCGGGCGCACCCGTACCGATGAGAACGGTGAATTTGTCATGGATGTCGATAAAAAATATCCCACCATCGATTTTAGCTACGGCGGAAATAAAACCTGTGAAGTGGCGCTGGAGCTCAGCCAGGCGCGCGGCGCGGTGTGGGTAGGGGACGTGGTATGCAGCGGTCTCTCTTCATGGGCGGCGGTGCAGCAGACAGGAGAAGGTAATGAAAGCTAAGTGGCTACTCGCTTTGGCGACGCTGACGATTGCGCCGCTGGCGATGAACGCTAAGGCGGCGGTGACAAAATATTCTGAAGCCGCTGCTCCGGCGCGCGAATTTGTCTTTGTCGAGAACAACTCTGATGACAACTTCTTTGTCACCCCTGGCGGCGCGCTGGATCCCCGCCTGACCGGCTCAAACCGCTGGACCGGGTTAAAATCAACCGGTTCTGGCGATACCGCGTACCGTCAGGTCAGTCTGGGTTATATCGATGATGGTCACAACCATGGGATCTCCGCTAATTACCGGTTTGATATGTGGCTGGAGAATGCGCCGGTCTCTCACCCTTTACTGGGTTTACGGTGTATTAACTGGTACTCGGGATGCGATCTGGCAACCAGCCTGATTTTACCCCAGTCAACAGATGCTAATGGATTTTACGGCGTCTCAACGGGGAGCGGGACGAAATGGCGTCACGGGATGATGTCCGATGCCTTTTATCAATACCTGCAGCAGATGCCGATCGGCGGTAGTTTTACGATGACGATTAATTCCTGCCAGACATCGGTCGCTTACGATGCGAGCAAAGGCGAGCGTTGTAAAGATCAGGCGTCAGGTACCTGGTATATCCGCGACGTAACCCATACCAAAGCGGGGCACTTACGCCTGATAAACACCCACTCACTGGCGGAAGTGTTTATCAACAGCGACGGCGTGCCCACGCTGGGTGAAGGCAATGCCGATTGCCGTACACAAACGATTGGTTCTCGCTCCGGTTTAAGCTGCAAAATGGTTAACTATACGCTGCAAACTAATGGATTAAGCAACAGCTCGATTCACATTTTCCCGGCTATCAGTAACTCTGCGTTGGCATCGGCGGTAGGTAACTACGATATGCAGTTCAGTCTTGATGGTAACTCATGGAAACCAGTCAACGGCATTCTGCAGTATTACACTTTTAACGAGATGAAGAGCTCTGATTCTATCTATGTCTTTTTCTCCAGTAACTTTTTCAAGCAGATGGTGGCGTTGGGCATTAGCGACATTAACACCAAAGATCTGTTTAACTTCCGTTTTTATAACACCACTTCGCCGGAATCCGGCTGGTATGAATTCTCGACATCCAATAGCCTGATTATCAAACCGCGTGATTTCAGCATTAGCATTATCTCCGATGAGTACACCTCGGCGCCTACGCGTGAGGGTTACGTCGGCAGCGGCGAACCGGCGCTGGATTTCGGCTACATCGTCACCACCAGCGGCAAAACCGCCGCCGATGAGGTGTTGATTAAAGTGACCGGCCCGTCACAGGCGATTAGCGGGCGCTCGTATTGCCTGTTCAGCTCGGCGGACGGTACCGCGCAGGTGCCGTTTCCGGCGTCGCTCTCTTTCATTACCCAAAGCGGGGCGACGAAAAGTTACGACGCCGGCTGCGACGATAGCTGGCACGACATGACCGATGCGCTATGGCTGACCACGCCGTGGACTGATATTTCCGGCGATGTGGGGCAGATGGATAAAACAACGGTGCGCTTCTCGATTGCTATGGACGATCCTATCTCGCTGCGCACCATCACCGACAACGGCTGGTTTGGCGAGGTCAGCGCTTCAGGAGAGATTCATGTCCAGGCGACGTGGCGTAACATTAATTAAGCTGGCGCTGGCGAGCCTGTGGCTGCTGGCTACGCCGCTGGCGCAGGCGATTTCTGTCGGTAATCTGACCTTTTCGCTGGCCTCTGACGCTGAGTTTGCGGCGAAGAGAGTTATCAACAACAATAAAAGCGCGCGGCTATATCGGGTGTCGATCGTTGGCATCGACCGGCCCGGCGGCCGTGAGGTGCGCCTCCGTCCGGCGGACGGCGAACTGCTGTTCGCCCCGCGCCAACTGACGCTGCAGGCGGGCGAAAGCGAATATTTTAAGTTCTATTATCACGGGCCGAAGGATAACCGCGAACGCTACTATCGGGTCTCGTTTCGTGAAATTCCCACCCGCAACCTGGTGATGCGCGCCCCGGCGGGCGGGCAGATCAGCATGGAGCCGGTGGTGGTGATGGATACCATTCTGGTGGTGCGCCCGCGGCAGGTTCAGTTTAAATGGGCGTTCGATAAAGCAGCGGGAAGCGTCAGTAATACCGGCAATACCTGGTTTAAGCTGCTGATCAAACCGGGATGCGACACCACGGAAGAGGAGGGGGACGCCTGGTATCTGCGCCCCGGCGATGTCGTTCGCCAGTCGTCGCTGCGTAAGCCCGGCAACCACTACATCATCTATAACGAGAAATTTATTAAAATCAGCAATGATTGCCCGGTGAAATAGCCGGGCATTCGCCTGATTTATTCCTCGTTCAGCAACTGACTCACCAGCGCGATATGGGTCTTAATGCCGACCGCCAGCGCATCTTCGTCGATGCGAAAATGCGGGTTGTGCACGTTCCACGTCGCCCCTTTTTGCGGGTTGCCACAGCCGATAAACAGGAAGGTACCGGGGATTTTCTCCTGGTAGGAGGAGAAATCCTCGCTGCCGAATAGCGCCTTATCCTGCAGCTGCAGCGTGCCTGCCGGGAAATGGCGGGCTATGGCTTCGCGGGCGATATGATTGGTGGCGTCGTGGTTGTTGCCCACCGCATAGCCCTGCTGCCATTTGATTTCGTAGCTGGCGCCGTGGGCGGCGGTGATGCCGTCGATAATCCGCGCCATCAGCGGCGGTACCGCCTCGCGCACCTGCTGGCTATGGGTACGCAGCGTCCCGGCCAGGCGCGCGCTGTCGGGAATCACGTTATAGCTATCGCCGGCCTGAAAAGTGGCGATAGTTAGCACCGGCGCGTTGGACGGGTCGATATGGCGGGCGACGATCTGCTGCAGCGCGCCGACCACTTCCGCGCCGATGGTCACCGGATCGATACAGTGCTGCGGCATCGAGCCGTGGCCGCCTTTGCCGCGAATGGTGATATCAAAGTTATCGCTGGAAGCGACGTACACCCCCTCTTTCAGGGTTATCACGCCAACCGGGCTGGTGGGGAAAACATGCAGGCCGAAAATATGTTCAACGTCGTCAACCACGCCCAGCTCAACCAGCTCACGCGCGCCGCCCGGCGGCACCTCTTCCGCGGGCTGGAAGATGAATTTAATGCTGCCGTGCAGCTGTTCGCGAAGCTGGCACAAGACTTTCGCCGCCCCCATCAGCATCGCGGTATGCGCGTCGTGACCGCAGGCGTGCATCACGCCGGGCTTCGTTGAGCAGAATGCTTCACCACTCTCTTCCTGGAGCGGCAGGGCATCGATATCGGCACGCAGCGCCCACATGGGCCCAGGATGCGCGCCGCGCAGTACGGCAATCACGCTATTTTCCAGCGGGCGGCTGATCTCGAGGCCGGAAAATAGCGCCAGCTCGCGGGCGATGTAATCGGCGGTCGGCTTCTCGTTAAACGACAGATCCGGGTGGGCGTGGATATGCCGACGCCAGCGCAGCGCTTCCTCGGCCGCGGCGGAAATGAATTGTTCAGTAGCGTGATGCATCAGGGACTCCTTCAATCAATTACGGGCTGACTGACGACGGTTTTACGTTTCATGAGCGGTAGCACCGCCAGCGCGGAGCAAACCATCGCCAGTGAAAGAAACAGGAAAGCGCTGGCGTAGCCGTGGGTTTTCTCCACCAGATAGCCAATGACGATCGGTGAAACAAAGCCGCCGAGAGTACCGCCGGTATTAATCAGACCGATGGCCGAGCCCATCATATTTTCCGGCAGGCGCTTCATCGGCAGGGTAAAGGCGGTGACGAAGGTCGACATCAGGAAAATTTCGCCGATAAACAGCAGCAGGCTGGCGATAAGCGGCGTCCGGGCGTGGAAGATGGCGAAGATCGCCACGGCGCTGATTAGCGCGCTAATAGCAATCACCAGCGGTTCGCGATTAAGAAAATATTTACCCACCAGCCAGCCGGTACCGAGCGATGAGATCCAGATCCCAAGCCCCCCCGCGGCCACCACGTAGCCGGATGCAGACAGCGACATCCCCATACTCTGAACAAAAAACTTCGGCAGCCAGGCCATCAGGCCATAGCTGGGAATATTGACGCAAAAGATAGCCAGAAAGAGCAGGATAACCGTGGGGTTACGCCACAGGGCGGCGCCGGCGGCGCTCTGTTTCGCGACCATCGCCGTCGGTTGTCGGCGCGGCACGCGCAGGGCGATCAGCAGGGCGATAGCGCAGGCAACGATCCCCAGTACGGTGAACGACAGATGCCAGCCAAGCAGCGCCAGCGCGTTAACGGCGATAATCGGCCCAATGGTCATTGCCAGTCCCGCTGACGACAGCAATATCGATTGGGCGAAGGTACGTTGTTCAAGAGTGAAGTTGCTTACCACCGCCTTGGCGCAAGAGCAGGGATAGCCGGAGTGGCCGATGCCTGACAGAAAGCGGAACAGCAGCAGCAGGCCGAAGCTCGCTCCCAGCAGGCCAAAGCACAGCGCGAATAGCCCCAGCGCCGCCAGCGACAGCACCAGCATCGTTTTGTAGCCAATGCGATCGTTAAGCCAGCCCGCCGGCACCTGAAACAGCGAATAGGCGAGAAAAAAGATGCCGGTAATGTAGCCCAGCTGTTCGGCATTGAGGCCGAACTCCTTTTCGATAGGCAGCAGCGCGAAGCCGGTGACGGTTTTGTCGATGTAAACGACTACGTAGCCGATAAACAGTAAGAAGATCATCTGAGACTGACTTTTCATTTTTTTCCGCCCGGTGTCTCATGGTTGCATGTGTTGTCGTGGGGAATTCCCCCACTGCATCCTCAGGCTTTACCCGCGCGGCGGGAAGATATAATTTTTCTATAGGTGATGCTTTTTTCTGATAGGGGTGAGCGGTGAAATATCTTCCCAAATTGAACCAGCTGCAGGCGCTACGGCAGGTGGCGCGTAGCGGCAGCATCCGCTCGGCGGCGCGTGAACTGGGGCAATCGCAGCCGGCGCTGAGCCGGACATTACGTGAGCTGGAGCAAATCCTCGGCACGCAACTTTTTCTGCGCAGCAAAGAAGGCGTCGCCCTGACCGAAGCGGGAATCGCTTTCTTACAGCGCGCGGAGTGGGTGCTGGAGGAGCTGCGGCGCGCGGCGGATGAGGTGGAACAGATAAACCATGTCACCCACGGTCGGCTGACGGTCGGTTTTTCGTCGCTGATAGCCCTGACGGTGTTTCCGCAGGTGGCCGAAGGATTTAAGCAAGCGCTGCCGCAGGTACAGATGACGGTGAAAGAGGGGCAGCTTTCGTCGCTGCTGCCGGGCGTCCGCAGCGGAGAGATTGACCTGGCGATCGGTTCGGTCGACCCGATGCATCCGCCGGAAGGGGTGATGCTGGAACCGCTGTTTACCGCGCCGTTCTGCGTCATCGCGCGCAAGGGGCATCCGCTGGCCCAGGAGAGCGATCTGCTGGCGCTGCGTAAAGCCCGCTGGCTGCTGCCGGAGTCGCCGATGGGTTACTATCAGCAGCTACAAAACGAGCTGATTCACTTTTATCGCCAGGTGTCGATTACCCCGCTGCGCACCGACTCGGTGATTGTCGGCTTGCAGATGGTACTGGAATCCGATTATCTGACCATCGTCGCGCGCGCCATGAGCCAGCCGCTGCAGCTTGGCGATAAGCTGGTCACGCTGCCGGTATCCACGCTCCCGGCGGCGCAGTATTGCGCGGTATGGTCGCAAAAATCGGCGCTCACCGCCAATGCCCGGCTGTTTCTCAATCGACTGCGAAGCGCCTGTCAGCGCTACGCCTGGTAAAACGGCGGCTCGCCAGCTGGCTGAGGGCGCAGCACAGCAAATAGTAAACCGCGCCGGTAAAGACGAATATCGCCAGCGGATAGATTTGCACCCGGTTATTGACCTGCCCGGCGACGGTGGTGAGTTCCGGCACGTTGACGATAAACGCCAGCGAGGTGTCTTTCAGCAGGCCGATAAAAATGCCGACCAGCGACGGCTGGACGTTGCGCAGCGCCTGCGGCAGCAGGATTAAGCGTAGCGTCTGGCCGGGGGCGAATCCCTGCGTCAGCGCCGCTTCATGCTGGCCGCCGGGCAGGGCGCGCAGCCCCGCCAGCACCGAGTGCATCACCGAGGCGGCGGTGAACCACGCCAACGCCAGCGTGACCGTCACCGCGCCCGGCAGATCGCCGCCGGTCATCATCGGCAGCAGATACCATAGCCAAAAAATAACGAAGATCAGCGGGATACCGCGAATAATTTCCGCCCACAGGAACAGCAGACGACGGACCGCTCCGCCGTAGCGCCAGGCGGCGCAGGCCAGCAGGATCCCACCCGGTAGCGCCAGCGCGGTTGCGCCGATGGCCATCAGTAAGGTGAGCGCCACGCCGCCGGGTTGGCCTTCCGCCAGCCGTCCCCACAGCAGATAATCAAGGTTGTCGGCGATCACCGCGAGGTTAGCGTTCATGTTGTGCGCTCCGTGGCTGACGATATCCCGGACCGAAGCGCGTCAGCGCCAGCCCCATAGCGATACCCAGCGCCAGATACAGTGCGGTGCCGATAGCAAAGGCCTCCAGCGCGTGGGCGTTATAGCTTTCGATTTGCCGCACCTGATAGGTGAGTTCGGCAAAGCCGATACCGCTGGCCAGCGAAGAGAGTTTCATCAGGTTCAGGTACTGGCCGACAATCGGTTGCCAGGCGTTGGCCAGCCCCTGCGGTAGCAGAATAAAACGTAATTCCCCCCACGGGCTAAATCCCTGCGACAGCGCCGCTTCGCGCTGGCCGTGGCTCACGGCGCGCAACCCGGCGGCAATCTCCTCCACCAGAAATGCCGAGGTAAATACGCCGAGCCCCCACATTGAGCAGAGAAATTCCGGCGTCAGCCACCAGACGTCGCCCGGTAGAATCGACCAGCTATGGGAGTCGTTGATAAAATCGCGCGCCGCCAGCGGCAGCAGGTTCCAGGCGGCGAAGTACCAGAACAGCAGTTGAACCAGCAGCGGCGTATTGCGAAACAGCGATACCCACGCCGCCACCAGCCAGCGGCCGGGGCGTCCGCCGCCGAGACGCAGGGCCAGCAGCAGCACCGCCAGCGCGGTGGCCAGCAGTATCCCGGCCACGCTGACCCAGACGGTAGTGAGAAAACCGGAGATAATCCACTGTAGCGGCTGGCCGCTAAGTACGCCATGCCAGTCGAGAGTTGCCATCACTCAATGCTCTCCTGATGCAGCGGGTCGAGCACCTTCTGCAGAAAACGGCGGGTACGCGCATGCTGCGGGCGGGCGAAAAATTCCGCCGGCGGCGCGGTTTCGAGGATTTCGCCACCGTCGATAAACACCACCCGGTCGGCGATTTCGCGGGCAAACTGCATCTCGTGAGTGACCACCACCATGGTGATGCCGCTGTGGGCCAGGGCTTTCATCACCTGCAGCACTTCGCCGATCATCTCCGGATCCAGCGCCGAGGTCGGTTCATCGAACAGGATGATTTGCGGCGAGGAGGCAAGGGCGCGGGCGATGGCGACGCGCTGCTGCTGGCCGCCGGAGAGCTGAGCGGGCATCTGCCGCGCTTTATCCGTGAGACCGACCTGGGTGAGTAATTCCAGCGCCCGCTTTTGGGCGGCATCGTGTTGCCAGCCGTGCACGCGCTCCAGCGCGAGGGTAATATTCTCCTGCGCCGTCAGGTGAGCGTAGAGATTGAACTGCTGAAAAACGAAGCCGACCCGGCTGCGCAATTGGCGCAGCGCGCTGCCGGTCAGGCGGCGGGTCGGTTTGCCATCGATGAGGATCTCGCCGCCGCTTAACGATTCAAGCTGGTTGATCAGGCGGATCAGCGTTGATTTACCCGATCCTGATGGCCCGAGGATCGCCACCACTTCGCCGGGATTGACCGTTAAATTAACGCCGTTAAGTACCTGATGATCGCCGTAGCGTTTAACCACGTCGCGAAAGGTAATACTGGCCTGCTGCAGATGCGAGAAATCCGCGGCTGAAGCCGCGGAGCGTGAAAATAAGGCGGAAAACATCAGGGTTATTTCGCTTCTATGGTAAAGGCGCGCGGCTGCGGAGAGGCGGTGCCAGGGCCAAACCAGGTGTCGTAGATTTTCGCCGCCTGGCCGGATTTTTCCAGCTTAACCAGCTCGTCGTTTACCGCTTTCAGCAGCGCCGGTTCGCCTTTTTTCACGCCGACGCCAATCTCTTCTTTGCTCAGCAGGTCCGGCAGAATTTTAAAGTTGGCTTTATCCGGCGCGCCCGCCAGTAGCCCGGCGAGAATGGTGCTGTCCTGGGTTATCGCCTGCACGTTACCGTTTCGCAGGGCGGTCAGCGCCAATGGAATATCGTCATAGGAGAGTACCCGCGACTGCGGGAAGCGCTGGTGCAGCGCCTGTTCGCCGGTGGTACCTTTTACCGCGCCGATGCGCGCTTTGCTGTAGTCATCCAGTTTATCCGGCGACTTAGCCGGAACCAGGAACTGCTGGCCGGTTACAAAGTAGGGCGTTGAGAAATCAATTACCTGCGCGCGCTCCGGGGTAATGGTGATATCGGCGACGATCAGGTCGGCCTTACCGGACTGCAACAGCGGAATACGGTTAGCCGGGTTAGTGGCCACCAGCTCAAGCTTGACGCCAAGAGATTTTGCCAGAGCTTGCGCGAAATCGACGTCGTAACCCACCAGCTGATGGGTTTTAGCATCCACGGAACCAAACGGCGGGTTGGCGTCGAAGGTGGCGACCTTCACCACCCCGGCGGCTTTGATATCGGCTAACTGGTCGGCCTGCGCCTGGGCGGCCAGCAGCAGCGCGCCCAGCGCAAAAGCGATTTTGGTATAAGTTTTATGCATCATCATTCCCCTGAATCCCTGTTTTGTTTTGTGTTTATCACGCTCCCACAAAAGCGCCTCGTCCGGCAAAGAAGAAAAAATTCTTATCTATAACCAAAATCTCTTAATAAAAATGGGGGTATTGCTGTTAACCAAATCGCTTTTACAGGAAGGGGTTAGTCACCGAAGCGCAGCGGCGAATATGCATCTTCCAGGATTACAAATTCGGAATTGATATTTCCCGCCCGTCGGCGATTGTGGTTGAAATAACAACAACGCAAACCCGACCGATGGAGGAGAAATGAAAGTAGCGCTGTGGCAACGGATTACCGGCTGGCTGGCTTTTTTATCTAACGGAGAAGCCGGGCAGCAAGATGGTCAACGGATGATGGAGGCGATCTTGCCGGTCGCCAGCCTGTATGGCGTGGATCTCGGCAACGTGGAAACCCGGTGGTTTCGCCATGACAAAACATACTGAGCGGCGCTGGACGCGCGAAGCCTACTGGAACGAGGTGTGCTCTGTGTAGCCGAAGGCTGCTTGCGGTTGCGGTAAAAAGGAGAGGCTCCGCAGCCCAAGCAGCTTTAAACCCAGGCTCCTACTCCTGTTCTCCCTGTTTTTTTCCCTTCTCCGTTTTGCAATTTCCCCACCGTCACGGTATAAATGACCTTCATTTGGATGTTTAGACGTCCATACATAAAGAAGGCAATATGCAAACAACATCACAACAACAAGGTGGGCAACTTAAGCGCACCATGAAAACGCGCCACCTGATTATGCTCTCGCTGGGCGGCGTCATTGGCACAGGGTTATTTTTCAATACCGGCTATATTATCTCGACCACCGGCGCGGCGGGCACGCTGCTGGCGTATCTGATCGGCGCGCTGGTGGTCTGGCTGGTGATGCAGTGTCTTGGCGAACTGTCGGTGGCGATGCCGGAAACCGGCGCCTTTCACGTGTATGCCGCGCGTTATCTTGGCCCGGCGACCGGCTATACCGTGGCGTGGCTCTACTGGCTGACCTGGACCGTGGCGCTCGGCTCGAGCTTTACCGCCGCCGGATTCTGTATGCAGTACTGGTTCCCGCAGGTGCCGGTGTGGGTCTGGTGCGTGATTTTCTGCGCGGTGATTTTCGCCCTGAATGTTATCTCTACCCGCTTCTTTGCCGAAGGCGAATTCTGGTTCTCGCTGGTCAAAGTGATCACCATCATTGCTTTTATTATTCTCGGCGGCGCGGCCATCTTCGGCTTTATTCCGCTGACTGACGGTTCACCGGCGCCGGGGCTGCATAACATCACCGCCGAAGGCTGGTTCCCTCATGGCGGCCTGCCGATCCTGATGACCATGGTGGCGGTGAACTTCGCTTTCTCGGGCACCGAACTTATCGGCATCGCCGCCGGCGAGACGCAAAACCCGCATCAGGTGATACCGGTCGCGATCCGCACCACTATTGCCCGGCTGATTATTTTCTTTATCGGCACCGTTTTCGTGCTCGCGGCGCTGATCCCGATGCAGCAGGCGGGGGTGGAAAAAAGTCCGTTCGTACTGGTGTTTGAAAAGGTCGGTATTCCTTATGCGGCGGATATTTTTAACTTCGTGATCCTGACCGCGATTTTGTCGGCGGCCAACTCCGGCCTGTATGCCTCCGGACGGATGCTGTGGTCGCTATCAAATGAGAAGACGTTGCCAGCCTGCTTTGCCAAAGTGAATAAACGCGGCGTGCCGCTAACCGCGCTGTCGGTGAGCATGCTGGGCGGCGTGCTGGCGCTATTTTCCAGCGTAGTCGCGCCGGATACGGTGTTTGTTGCGCTGTCGGCGATTTCCGGTTTTGCGGTGGTCGCGGTATGGCTGAGCATCTGCGCGTCGCATTTTGTCTTCCGCCGCCGCCATCTGCAGCAGGGCAAAGCGTTAAGCGAGCTGCACTATCGCGCGCCGTGGTATCCGCTGGTGCCGGCGCTGGGTTTTGTACTTTGCCTGGTGGCCTGCGTGGGGCTGGCCTTTGACCCAAGCCAGAGTATTGCGCTGTGGTGCGGGATCCCGTTCGTCGCGCTATGTTATGGCGCTTACTATCTGACTCGTACACGGAAATTAACTCAGGAGCCGCAACATGCCGCAGAATAATCCGCTAACCGCCATCCTTGAAACGCAACCGTTCGTGCTGCTGGATGGCGCGATGGCGACGGAACTGGAAGCGCGCGGCTGCAATCTGGCCGATAGTTTATGGTCGGCGAAGGTACTGCTGGAGAACCCGCAGCTGATCCGCGATGTGCATCTCGACTATTTCCGCGCTGGCGCACAGGTGGCGATCACCGCCAGCTATCAGGCAACGCCGGCAGGCTTTGCCGCCCGCGGGCTGGATGAGGCGCAGTCGAAGGCGCTGATTGGTAAAAGCGTCGAGCTGGCGCGTAAAGCCCGCGAGGCGTATCTGGCGGAAAACCCGCAGGCGGGAACGCTGCTGGTGGCCGGGTCGGTCGGGCCATATGGCGCTTATCTGGCGGATGGCTCTGAGTATCGCGGCGATTATCAGCGCAGCGCAGAGGCGTTTCAGACGTTCCACCGTCCGCGCGTCGAAGCGCTGCTGGATGCCGGGGCGGATCTACTGGCCTGTGAAACGTTGCCGTCGTTTGCCGAAATCACGGCGCTGGCGGCGCTGCTGCGTGACTACCCGCGCGCCAGCGCCTGGTTCTCGTTGACCCTGCGCGATGCCGAACATCTCAGTGACGGCACGCCGCTGCGCGAGGTTGTTGCGGTATTGGCCGATAATCCTCAGGTGCTGGCGCTGGGGATTAACTGTATCGCGCTGGAAAATACCACCGCCGCGCTGCAGCATCTGCACAGCCTGACGTCGCTGCCGCTGGTGGTCTATCCTAACTCCGGCGAGCACTATGATGCGCTGACCAAGACCTGGCATCATCACGGCGAAGCCTGCGCGACGCTTGCGGCCTATCTGCCGCAGTGGCTGGCGGCTGGCGCCAGGCTGATTGGCGGCTGCTGTCGCACCACGCCGCAGGATATCGCCGCGCTGGCGGCGGGCCGCTAACACCTGTATTTCTTTCCCCCCGGATGGCGGCGCTCCGCGCCTGATCCGGGCTACCAGTACCGCGAGCCGGGGGGACCCATTTCTTTAATCCCTGTTTTTAACTATCTAATCCCGATTTTCTTCTAAAAACGATTCGCTATTAGGCAGAATTTTTAATTACTTCATCTCCACGCTGATGCCGGAAATACTGCACCCATAACAACTAAGGGGAAGCAGACACTATGGCATTCACATCGCGAATTACTCTTCTGGCGGCGCTGGCTTTCGCTGCCTTCCAGGCTCAGGCGGTTAACGTCACCGTCGCCTATCAAACCTCCGCTGAACCGGCGAAAGTCGCCCAGGCGGACAACACCTTCGCCAAAGCCAGCGGCGCTACCGTTGACTGGCGTAAATTCGACAGCGGCTCCAGCATCGTACGCGCGCTGGCCTCAGGCGATGTGCAAATCGGCAACCTCGGTTCCAGCCCGCTGGCGGTGGCCGCCACTCAGCAGGTACCGATTGAAGTGTTCCTGCTGGCCTCAAAGCTTGGGAATTCCGAAGCGCTGGTGGTGAAGAAAGATATCACTAAGCCGGAAGATCTGATTGGCAAACGCATTGCGGTACCGTTTATTTCGACCACCCACTACAGCCTGCTTTCCGCGCTGAAACATTGGGGAATCAAACCGGGCCAGGTACAGATTATCAACCTGCAGCCGCCGGCGATTATTGCCGCCTGGCAGCGCGGCGATATCGATGGCGCTTACGTGTGGGCGCCAGCCGTTAACGAACTGGAAAAAGAGGGTAAGGTGCTGACCGACTCCGCGCAGGTGGGACAATGGGGCGCGCCGACGCTGGATGTCTGGGTCGTGCGTAAAGACTTTGCCGAGCAGCATCCGGAAATCGTGAAAGCTTTTGCTAAAAGCGCCATCGACGCGCAGCAGCCCTATATCGCCAACCCGGATGCGTGGCTGAAGCAGCCGGAAAATCTCAGCAAGCTGTCGCGACTGAGCGGCGTGCCGGAGGCGGATGTACCTGTGTTAGTCAAAGGCAATACCTATCTTACCGCCGCCCAGCAGGCGCAGGAGCTTAACGGCCCGGTGAACCAGGCGATTATCGATACCGCGAAATTCCTCAAAGAGCAGGGCAAAGTGCCGGCCGCAGGAACCGATTATAGCCAGTTCGTTACCGACCGTTTCGTGAAATAAAAGGAGGCTCCGATGCTGCAAATCTCGCATCTCTCCGCTGATTATGGCGGTAAACCAGCGCTGGCGGATATCAACCTGACGCTGGACAGCGGCGAACTGCTGGTGGTGCTGGGCCCCTCCGGCTGCGGCAAAACCACGCTGCTGAACCTGATTGCCGGATTCGTGCCTTACCAGCACGGCAGCATCACTCTCGAAGGCCGCCGCATCGACGGGCCGGGCGCCGATCGCGGCGTGGTGTTTCAAAATGAAGGTCTGCTGCCGTGGCGCAACGTGCTGGATAACGTCGCGCTGGGATTACAGCTGGCGGGAGTTGAAAAGACCCGACGCCGGGAGATCGCCGCGCAGATGTTAAAAAAAGTCGGCCTGCAGGGGGCGGAAAAACGCTTTATCTGGCAGCTTTCCGGCGGCCAGCGTCAGCGCGTCGGTATTGCGCGCGCGCTGGCGGCGGATCCGCAGCTTTTGCTGCTGGATGAGCCCTTCGGCGCGCTGGATGCCTTTACTCGCGAGCAAATGCAAACCCTGCTGCTGCGCCTGTGGCATGAAACCGGCAAGCAGGTGCTGTTGATTACCCACGATATCGAAGAAGCGGTATTTATGGCCAGCGAGCTGGTGCTGCTGTCGCCGGGGCCAGGGCGGGTGCAGGAACGCCTGCCGCTGGAGTTTGGCCGCCGTTTTGTCGCCGGTGAATCCTGCCGTAGCATTAAATCGGATCCGCAATTTATCGCCCAGCGCGAATATGTGCTTAGCCGGGTGTTCGAACAACGGGAGGCTTTCTCATGAGCGTGGTCCTCAATGATAAACCGCGCCAGCGCGCGCTGAAGTGGCGCTGGCCGCTATCACGGCAGTTGACCCTTAGCGTAGCGACGCTGGCGGTGTTGCTGGCTATCTGGTGGGCGGTGACCGCGTTGCAGCTGATTAGCCCGCTGTTTTTACCCTCGCCGTGGCAGGTATTGCAGAAGCTACTCACCATTGCCGGGCCGCAAGGCTTTATGGACGCGACCCTGTGGCAGCATTTGGCGGCGAGCCTGACGCGTATCGCCATCGCGCTGGTACTGGCGGCGATCGTCGGCGTGCCGGTGGGGATCGCTATGGGATTGAGCCAAACGGTACGCGGGATCCTCGACCCGCTGATCGAACTGTATCGTCCGGTACCGCCGCTGGCGTGGCTGCCGCTGGTGATCATCTGGTTCGGCATTGGCGAAACGCCGAAAATCTTACTGATCTATCTGGCGATTTTTGCCCCGGTAGTGATGTCAACGCTGGCGGGGGTAAAAAGCGCGCAGCAGGTCCGCGTTCGCGCCGCGCAGTCTTTAGGGGCCAGTCGCGCTCAGGTGCTGTGGCTGGTGATCCTACCGGGCGCGCTGCCGGAAATTCTCACCGGCCTGCGCATTGGCCTTGGCGTCGGTTGGTCGACGCTGGTGGCGGCGGAGCTGATTGCCGCCACTCGCGGCTTAGGTTTTATGGTGCAATCCGCCGGTGAATTCCTGGCGACCGATGTGGTGTTAGCCGGGATCGCGGTGATTGCGATAATCGCATTTGTTCTGGAACTGGGACTGCGCGCGTTGCAGCGCCGCCTGACGCCCTGGCATGGAGAAGTACAATGAGTGAACGTCTGAGCATTACCCCGTTGGGACCGTATATTGGCGCGCAGGTGGCCGGAGCCGATTTGACCCGTCCGTTAAGCGACAATCAGTTTGAGCAGCTATACCACGCGGTGCTGCGCCATCAGGTGGTGTTCCTGCGCGAGCAAAATATCACCCCGCAACAGCAGCGCGATCTGGCGTTACGTTTTGGCGATTTGCATATTCATCCGGTCTATCCGCATGCGCCGGGCGTTGACGAAATTATCGTGCTGGATACCCATAACGATAATCCGCCGGACAACGATAACTGGCATACCGACGTGACCTTTATCGACACGCCGCCGGCAGGGGCGATTCTGGCGGCGAAGGAGTTACCTTCTACCGGCGGCGATACCCTGTGGACCAGCGGTATTGCCGCCTGGGAGGCGCTCTCTGAACCGTTTCGCCAACTGTTGAGCGGGTTACGCGCGGAGCACGATTTCCGCAAATCGTTCCAGGAGTACAAGTACAACAAGACGGAAGCGGAGCATCAGCGCTGGCGTGAGGCGGTGGCGAAGAACCCGCCGCTGTTGCACCCGGTGGTACGTACCCATCCGGTAACCGGTAAGCAGGCGCTGTTCGTCAATGAAGGGTTTACCACCCGCATTGTGGATGTCAGCGAGAAAGAGAGCGAGGCGCTGCTGAATTTCCTGTTTGCTCACGTCACTAAACCGGAATTCCAGGTGCGCTGGCGCTGGCAGCCGAACGACGTGGCGATTTGGGATAACCGGGTGACGCAGCATTACGCTAACGCCGACTATCTGCCGCAGCGGCGCATCATGCACCGCGCGACAATTCTTGGCGATAAGCCGTTCTACCGGGCGGGATAAACGGCTAGAGATGCGCGCCGATGTAGCGCTGGTAGCGGTTGGCTTTCAGGTAGGTTAAATCCACCAGTACCAGCCCATCGACGCAGTGATTAAAGTCCGGATCGCTGCCGAAATCGATAAACTGCACGCCGCCCGGCTCGCACACTTCCGAGTACTGTTTATACAGCGGCGGGATGCCGCAGCCGAGGTTACCGAGCAGCGACTTCAGCCGCGTCAGGTCTTCGGTGTAATCCTTGCCGCCAAACTGCGCCAGCACGTCGGGTAGCGAAGCTGGGTAGGGGCGGCGGGATTTGGCCAGCGGATGCGTCGCCGGAAACCATAAGCGGTAGAAGGCGACCAGCAAATCGCGGGCATCGGGCGGCAAACCGCCGGAAATCGAGACCGGTCCAAAAAGATAGCGATAGTGCGGATTACGCGCCAGCCAGGCGCCGATGCCTGACCAGAGATAATCCAGTCCGCGGCGCCCCCAGTAGCGCGGCTGAATGAAGCTGCGCCCCAGTTCAATCCCGTGCTGCAGAATATCGTCCATCCGCGCGTCGTAGTGGAACAGGCTGTAGCTGTAGATGCCCTCCAGTCCCCGTTTTTCCAGTTGCATGGCGGTAGGCATAAAACGGTAGGCGCCGACGATCTCCAGATCTTCTTCATCCCATAAAATCAGGTGCAGGTAGTCATCATCGTAGCTATCGATATCGCGGCGTTTGCCGCTGCCTTCGCCGACCGCCCGGAAGGCTATCTCCCGCAGACGGCCCAGTTCGCGTAGCAGCGGCGCCTCTTCCTGACCGTTGCGCTGCCATAGATAAATCAGCTTACCGTCCGCGGTTTTGCCCAGACATTCGGTTTTTGCCAGCTCGCGTTTGAGCAGCGCACGGTCTTCCGGGCGGGCGATCGCGCTTTCGCTTTTAAACAGGCCGGGTTGTCCTTTACCGAGGCGCTCGACGTGGCGGTAGCAGCGGTCCGCCAGTTCGCGGGCGGAAAGCGGCGGCTGATGCCACGATGACCACGCGATTTGCTGGCCAATGCGTAACGGCAAGCTGCTATCGCGGCGGCGAAACATCTGCTGCATTAACAGCAGCAGCGGCAGATTCTCGGAGAGCAGGGCGCTGGCGTAGAACAGCGGGCTGTTGTGGGCGCGGATCCAGGCCGGCAGCAGCGGCGCGCGGTATTTCGCCGCCAGCTTGATGAAGCCGGGATGCCATTTTTTATCACGGATGCCGCGGCGGGTCAGACGCGAGACTTCCCCCGCCGGGAAGAAGATCAGCACGCCGCCCTGCTGAAGCTGTTGGTCCATCTGCTGCAGCGCTGCTTTGGCGGTACGGCCGTTGATATTATCCACCGGAATAAACAGCGAGCTCAGCGGTTCAAGATGGGTCAGCATGCGGTTAGTGACGACTTTGACATCGCGCCGTACGCGGGAGACCGCATAGAGCAGAGCGAGTCCATCGAGCGTTCCGGTCGGATGGTTGGCGATAATCACCAGCGGGCCATGTTCGGGGATTTGTTCAAGGTCATGCGCTGGGATAGCGCAGCGGATATTGAGATGTTCGAGGACCTGTTCGACCGTATCCAGTCCTTTCAGGTGACGATGGCGGGCGGCAAATTGCTGGAACTCTTCTTCATGCAGAAGCTTTTTCAACACTTTTTTCTGCCAGGGGGCGGGCCTCGCCTGAGGCCACAGGTCATCGAGAACGTTGTCGAGACTAAACATAGTGACTCCTCCTCTGTCCTGCCCAGACAGTAGAAGGCGCAGATGTCGTTCAGATTACAATTCGGTGAAGATTCGGTCTCAGCAGGCGAGGTTTCCCGGATAGCGGCGCGATGCGCCTTATCCGGGCGACCCGCAGCGCCGTTTTTTTGTCGGGTGGCGGCTACGCCTTACCCGACCTACAGTCCGTGCCATTGCGCGCTGCAGAGCTCTACCGTTGTATCCATGGCTACTGAAACTGCCGGTGTTGGTGGCCTCAAAATCGCTGAGACGTTCCCGGCAGGCCGGGGCAGCCCGCATGGATGCGGGCTGAGGGCCGTGATTTGCAGGGACGCTGCCTCGGCCCGACCCGAAGCCTGTAGGGATAAGTCGAAGGAACCACGAAGTGGCGATTTTGGCGGCCAGAGCCCGGGGGTACAGGGGGCGGCGGCGACTGGCCGCCCCCTGTGCGCTCCCTATGCCATGAGAGACATAACGCAGAAGACATTTCGGGAGCGCAATGTGCCCGGAAACAGCATAGAACAACTGTTTCTCCAGGAATGAAACAGTTGCAAACTGATAATAATATCTACGATTTGGCATTTGGTTGGTAGCCCCGGTAAGCGTTAGCGCCACCGGGGAGAGGGAAGGTTTAACGCAGGATTTTTTTCTCGGCCAGATCGAGGGCGAAATAGCTGAAGATCAGGTCCGCGCCTGCGCGTTTAATTGCGCCAAGGCTTTCCAGCACCACTTTCTCTTCGTCGATAGCGCCAGCCTGCGCGGCAAATTTGATCATCGCGTACTCGCCGCTGACCTGATAAGCGCCGAGCGGCAGGTCGGTGCGCTCGCGGATATCACGCAGGATATCCAGATAGGCGCCAGCCGGTTTCACCATCAGGCAGTCCGCGCCCTGCGCTTCATCGAGCAGCGACTCGCGGATTGCCTCGCGACGGTTCATCGGGCTCATCTGGTAGGTTTTACGATCGCCTTTCAGCGCGGTACCGGCGGCTTCACGGAACGGGCCGTAGAACGATGAGGCGAATTTGGTCGAGTAGGACATAATTGCGGTATTGGTAAAGCCTGCGGCATCCAGCGAACGGCGGATCGCCTGTACCTGGCCGTCCATCGCGGCGGATGGCGCGATGAAATCAGCGCCGGCGGCCGCGGCGACCACCGCCTGCTTACCGAGGTTTTCCAGGGTCGCATCGTTATCGACGCCGTGCTCGCACAGCACGCCGCAGTGGCCGTGCGAGGTATATTCGCAGAAGCAGGTATCGGACATGACGATCATTTCCGGCACCGCCTGTTTGGCGATACGGGTCATGCGCGCCACCAGACCGTTTTCATTCCAGGTATCGCTACCGGTCGCGTCGGTATGATGGGAGATGCCAAAGGTCATCACTGAACGAATACCGGCGTTGGCGATGCGCTCAATTTCGCGCGCCAGATGTTTTTCCGGAATACGCATGACGCCAGGCATCGCTTCGATGGCTTTGTAATCGTCAATTTCTTCTTCAACAAAGATCGGCAACACCAGGTCGTTCAAACTCAGTGTTGTCTCTTCAAACATGGCGCGCAGCGAGGCGGATTGACGCAGGCGGCGTGGGCGAGTGATTAAATCTGTCATGGTTTGCCTGATTTTGTGAAATGAAAGAAGGTAGTGTACCGCAAACGACAGCGGGATGTTTCGCCAAAACGATCCTTAACAATCAGTGGCAAAACATCCCGCAACGATTACTGGCTGGCGGTTTCCATATTCGGCTGCACGCCGCTTAAGGCGCTGACGAGGTCGTTGACGCCGTCGCTCATGGCGCTGAAGCGGGTCAACGCGGAACGGGTCACCACCACGAAGACCCCGACGTTAGCCTGCGGGTTCATCGCCATATAGGTAATAAATCCGCCGCCGCCGCCGGTTTTCTGAATAATACCCGGATGGCCGTTTTTCGGCTTCATGTAAACCCAGCCCAGACCCAGCGCATCGGCTTTACCCGGGACATCCATGCCAATCACTCTGGTGAGCTGGGTACGTTGATAAATCAGCGTCTGCATGCGATCGGCCTGCTGGCCGCGGGTATAGAAATCTGAAGAGAGGAACTGCTGCATCCAGCGCATCATATCGCCCGGCGTCGAATACACGCCGCCGCTGCCGATGGCCGCGAGGGTGTTATTACACGGGCTGGCGCCTTTCTCCGCCACCATCAGGCGCTGACACTGGTCCGGCGATGGCGTAAAGGTGGTGTCCTTCATGCCGAGCGGGCGGGTGATTTGTTCTTCAAACAGCTGCGGGTAAGGCTTACCGGCGGCGGTCGATAGCGCATCGGCTAGCAGGTCGAAGGCCAGGTTGGAATAGGCCGCCTGCGAACCCGGCGTGGTTTTAAGCGTTGCCGTCGACAGCCAGTTCCAGCGCTGCTGGCGGGTCGGCCAGACGAAAACCGGGCGATGCGCCGCGCCGCCCGGCTGCTCGCGCGGCAGGGCGCTGGTGTGGGTCGCGAGATTGACCAGCGTAATCGGTACACCCTGGTAGGTTGGCACGCGCGCGCCAGGCGGGGCGTATTTACTCAGCGGATCGTCAAGCTTAACCACTCCCTGATCGAGCAGTTTCACCAACATTTCACTGGTCATCAGCTTACTCAGAGAGGCGATACGGATAACGGAATCCAATTGTGGATGCTGATTATTACCCGGACGGGTTTCGCCGAAGCTGCGGAATACGCGCTGGTTGCCGTCAATAACCACCATCGCCATGCCGGTGGCGCCGCTGCCGTAATAAATATGTTCGGCGAAGCGGTCGACCACATCAGAAGTAAATACCGGATCAACGCTCGGCTGAACCGCCTGGGCTGAGGTCCACGACGCCGCGCACAGCGCAGCAAAAATGAGCAAACTACGTTTCAACGGAGGCATCCATCGTTTATTAGGGGAATATACACCGTATTTATACTACGAAGTCGCGGCGAGCAAAGTGGGAATAACGACAATATTTCACAGAAAAGCGTAACGGTGCGTAAAAATGACTTTTTTCCGCTTTCAGATATCTGCTTTTCCGCCTGACGCGTATGATTAAGCTCTTATTCATCTTATAAAAGAGAGTGGTGATGGCATCTCAACGGGTTCTGATGGTAGTGGATATGCAAAACGGCGTATTCGAGACGCCGCGTATCGATCGCGAACGCTGCGTGGCGCAAATCAATCGCCTGATTCACGCCGCCGATAGCGTTATTTTCATTCAGCACGCTGAAGCGGGCGGCCTGGAAGAGGGAAGCGAGGGGTTTGCGCTGCTGCCTGAACTGGCGCAACCCGCCGGGGCGCGCTACGTCACCAAAACGGCCTGTGATGCATTTTATAAAACCGATCTTGAACAGGTGCTGCGGGAGAGCGGAACTCACGATTTTGTTATTTGCGGCTGCGCGACCGATTATTGCGTCGATACCACCATCAAAAACGGCGCCAGCCGCGGCTATGCCATCACCATCGCCGAAGATGCCCATACCACCGCTAACCGCGCCGCCGCTGAAGCCAAAACGCTGATCGCTCACTATAACGAGGTGTGGCGGACCTTCATCCTCCCTGGTAATCCTTTACGCGTGAAACCCGTAGAAACAATTCTTGCCGAATGGCAGACGAACTAAGTCGCTGATATCCGGTCTCATCATGGGTCCGCTTTACTTCGCCGCCGCGCGTTGCGGCGGGCGTACGTGTGGTACACAGCAAAAACAGAACGATAAGAAGTTAGCAGGAGAGTACGATGTTTAAAGCTTTTTTCCCCAAACCGGGGCCGTTTTTTATTTCTGCCTTTATCTGGTCGCTGCTGGCGGTGATCTTTTGGCAGGCGGGCGGCGGCGACTGGCTGCTGCGGATAACCGGCGCATCGCAGGATGTCGCCATCAGCGCGGCGCGGTTCTGGTCGCTCAACTATCTGGTGTTTTACGCGTATTACCTGTTCTGCGTCGGCGCCTTCGCGCTGTTCTGGTTTATCTATAGCCCGCATCGCTGGCAATACTGGTCGATTCTCGGCACCTCGTTGATTATTTTTGTCACCTGGTTTTTGGTGGAAGTTGGGGTGGCGATCAACGCCTGGTATGCGCCGTTCTATGATTTGATTCAGAGCGCGCTGGCCACGCCCCATAAGGTCAGCATCAATCAGTTCTACCACGAGATTGGTATTTTTCTCGGTATCGCGCTGATTGCGGTGGTGATTGGCGTGCTGAATAACTTCTTCGTCAGCCACTATGTGTTCCGCTGGCGTACCGCGATGAACGAACACTATATGGAACACTGGCAGCATCTGCGCCATATTGAAGGTGCAGCTCAGCGTGTGCAGGAAGACACCATGCGTTTCGCCGCGACGCTTGAAGACATGGGCGTAAGCTTTATTAATGCGGTCATGACGCTGATTGCCTTCCTGCCGGTGCTGGTTTCGCTGTCGGCGCATGTGCCGGACCTGCCGATCGTTGGTCATTTACCGTATGGACTGGTGATCGCCGCTATTGTGTGGTCGCTGATGGGAACCGGGCTGCTGGCGGTGGTCGGGATCAAGCTGCCGGGCCTGCAATTTAAAAACCAGCGGGTAGAAGCCGCCTATCGTAAAGAGCTGGTGTATGGCGAGGACGACGCCAACCGCGCCACGCCGCCGACCGTGCGCGAGCTGTTCAGCGCGGTGCGCCACAACTACTTCCGTCTCTATTTCCACTATATGTATTTCAATATCGCCCGTATTCTTTACCTGCAGGTGGATAACGTTTTCGGCTTGTTCCTGCTGTTTCCGTCGATTGTCGCCGGTACGATTACGCTCGGCCTGATGACCCAGATCACCAACGTGTTCGGCCAGGTACGCGGCTCGTTCCAGTATCTGATTAGTTCGTGGACCACGCTGGTGGAACTGATGTCCATCTATAAACGTCTGCGCAGCTTTGAGCGCGAACTGGATAACAAAGGGCTGCAGGAAGTCTCTTCAACCGTTAATTAATAAATGCAAGGAAGGTTTATGGCGCAGGTTTCTCGCAGTGTTTCACTCTCTTTAACGCTGCTGGCCGGGTTGGTGCTGAGCGCCTGTACCAGCCAGCAGGCGCCTAAGTTGAAAGAAGGCGAGAAGCCGGTGGATGTCGCCGCCGTGGTGCGGCAAAAAATGCCCGCTAGCGTCAAAGACCGCGAGGCCTGGGCGCAGGCGATTGCCAAAACCTTTGACAGCCAGAAGCTGGCGCCGACGGAAGAAAACGTCTGTTCGGTGCTGGCGGTCGCCCAGCAGGAATCAAATTATCAGGCCGATCCGGCGGTGCCGGGGCTAAGCAAAATAGCCTGGCAGGAAATTGACCGCCGGGCGGAGAAAATGCATATCCCGGTATTTCTGGTGCATACCGCGCTGAAAATCACCTCGCCGAACGGTAAAAGTTACAGCGAGCGCCTCGATAACGTCAAAACGGAAAAACAGCTGAGCGCGATTTTTGATGACTTCATTGGCATGGTGCCGATGGGCCAGAAGCTGTTCGGCTCCCTCAATCCGGTGCATACCGGCGGGCCGATGCAGGTAAGCATCGCCTTTGCCCAGCAGCATACCGACGGTTACCCATGGAAAATGGACGGCACCGTGCGCCAGGAAGTCTTCAGCCTGCGCGGCGGGTTGTGGTTTGGCACTTATCACCTGCTGAACTACCCGGCCAACTACAGCGTGCCGCTGTACCGCTTTGCTGATTTCAATGCCGGTTGGTATGCCAGCCGTAACGCCGCCTTCCAGAATGCGGTGGTTAAAGCCACCGGCGTTAAGCTGGCGCTGGATGGCGATCTTATTCGCTATGACAGCGATGAACCCGGAACGACTGAGCTGGCGGTGCGCCGTTTAGCCGGGCAGTTGGGGATGAGCGATGGCGATATCCATCGTCAACTGAAGAAAGGGGATAGCCTGGCGTTTGAAGAGAGCGATTTGTATAAGAAAATATTCAAAATTGCCGAGAAAAAGGCCGGGAAAACTCTTCCGCGCGAGATGTTGCCAGGGATCCAGCTTGAGAGCCCGAAAATCACCCGCAATCTTACTACCGCGTGGTTTGCTAAGCGGGTCGACGATCGCCGCGCCAGCTGTATGGCGCGTCGTTAACGGTTATGGTACCAGCGCAGGATAAGCCCCAGCGCGCCGACCAGCAGGCTACCAAACAGGAACGGAATTAAACCGAACAGGGTACCGACGCCGAGCCCGATTTCAATACGCGGGCGGTTGGTATCCTGAATCTGAATGAGATGTTCGAATACGCCAGGCGCGTGTACCAGCATGCTCAGCATTTGCGCGCCGGCCCAGATGCACAGCAGAACAAAAAGCGCGTAGGCAATGTTACCGCTGGTGATCGATACCTTCTTTTTGTTGCTCCCCATCAGCGTCTTTGAAAACGTAAATTCAGCCATATAAACCTCCGCAACACCTGTTCCGCTGGTTTTTCCCCCAGCTCTATAGACAGGAATTCTGGCAGCGCCGGTCGTTTCCCTGTATCAGATTGCTGGTAATTTCTGCCAGGAATAATCCTGTTTTGACAAAACTGTCGGCGGGCCCGCATTGCCCCAAAAGGGAGAGCGGCTTCGCATTGTGCGAACAATCTTGTTGGCGCGGCGGGCGGCTATGCGATGATGTTTTTTTTCTGCAGGAGTCGTTATGAAGCTGACCGACAAAATCCGCCGTGACTGGCACTACTACGCGTTTGCGCTGGGGTTAATTTTTATTCTCAATGGCGTGGTAGGGCTGTTGGGGTTTGACGCGCAGGGCTGGCAATCTTATGCCGTTGGTCTGGCGACGTGGGTCGTGAGCTTTTGGCTGGCGGGATTTGTTATTCGCCGCCGTCCGGCAGAAGAGGCGTAATATCCCCGGCAAGACGTGGTAGTTATTATTATCGGTTTGCGATCGTTTCGACCTGGAAAAACGGTTGTTCTGTGCTGTTTCCAGGCACATTGCGCTCCCGATAATTCTTCTGCGTTATGTCTCTCATGGCGCAGGGAGCGCACAGAGGGCGGCCAGTCGCCGCCGCCATCCGGCGCGAAAGTGGCTTTTTACCCGCGGTTATTGCCCGGCGGCGCTACGCTTGCGCGGGCCTACAGATCACATGCCGGCGTAGATACTGTTATCGGTTTGCGACTTTTTAAGGGTTTTTCCCGGACGCGGCGCGTTGCGCCTTCTCCGGGCTACCAAATCGCAAAGCGCTGTAGCAGCGCCACCGGGGGGGGAGAGCACCAGTAGTGTCAGCCAGCGTGGTGAAGAAATTAACAGCAGGCCGCACGGACCGTAGGTCGGATAAGGCGTTAGCCGCCATCCGACAAAATAACGGCACCGCGGTAGCCCGGGTAAGGCGGTACGCCGCTACCCGGGAAAGAGGCTTAGTTCATTGAGGTTTTCAGCGCGCGGTCGGCAGCGTGGCGCTCCAGCGCCAGCTCGATCAGGCGGCTTATCAGGCTGGTGTAATCCAGGCCGCTGGCCTGCCACAGCTTCGGATACATACTGATGTTGGTAAAGCCCGGTAGCGTGTTGATTTCGTTGATCACCACCTCGTTATCTTCCGTCAGGAAGACGTCAACGCGTGCCATCCCGCTGCAGCCGAGCGTTTGATAAGCGCGGACGGCGATATCGCGGATTTTGTCGTTGATCTCCGGGGCGATAGCTGCCGGAACCACCACCTGCGCGCCTTTATCATCAATATACTTGGTATCGTAGGCATAGAATTCGCTATTGAGTACGATCTCCCCGCAGGTGCTGGCCTCGGGATAATCATTGCCCAGCACGGCACATTCGATTTCACGGCCCTTAATCCCTTGTTCAACCACCACTTTATGGTCGAATTCAAAGGCTAACGCGATGGCCTGCAGATACTCTTCTTCGCTCTTCACTTTGCTGACGCCGACGGAAGAACCCTGGTTCGCGGGCTTCACAAACAGCGGTAGCCCCAGCTTCGCTTTGATATCGGCAAAGCTGAACTGCTGGCGGTTGGCGCGAGTCAGGGTGATGAACGGCGCAATCGACAGACCGGCATCGCGTAGCAGGCGTTTAGTGACGTCTTTGTCCATGCAGGCGGCGGAGCCCAGCACATCGGATCCGACGAACGGCAAATTCGCCATCCGCAGCATTCCCTGCAGCGAGCCATCTTCGCCAAGGGTGCCGTGAACAATCGGGAAGATGACGTCGATGGCCGCCAGCGGCTGGCCGCTATCGGCGTTGATCAACTGATGGGCATCGCGACCGGGAATTTGCGCCAGCGTCACGTCCGATGGGCGCAGCGCGATATGGGCGGGATCCTGCGGGTTCAGCAGATAGTTGCTGGCATCGTTGATATGCCAAAGCCCCTGTTTATCGATTCCCAGCAGCACAACATCAAAGCGCGTTTTATCAATTGCTTCGACGATATTTTTGGCTGACTGCAGCGACACTTCATGTTCTGCCGACTTACCGCCAAAAACGATCCCAACCCTCATTTTAGCCATTTCAACTTCCATCCTGATTACATCAAAACACATAACATAGCATGTGTTTTAGCGAGATGGCTGCCTGAATCTTTACCCTTTGCCGCAGAGGGTTAAATGCTGCGCATTCGCCGCTATGCGCCGGTGTGCGTCAGCACATCGCACTGACGAAAATGCGGTTATCTTCGATTATGTTTGTCTACTCCGCGGTCAGGGCGATAAAACACCAAACTCGCGGCATGCGCATCTCTGGTACTACGTGCGAAGACGGAAATTGCTAAGCTAGGTAATAATTAACGAAACACTAATGAATACGCGTAGTTATGGAATCCTGGAAGGTTAATCTCATTTCTGTCTGGTTCGGCTGCTTTTTCACCGGACTCGCCATCAGTCAAATTCTGCCCTTCTTACCGCTGTATGTCTCTCAGTTGGGCGTTACCTCACACGAGGCGCTGTCGATGTGGTCGGGCTTGACCTTTAGCGTCACGTTCCTGGTGTCGGCGATTGTCTCGCCGATGTGGGGGAGCCTGGCAGACCGCAAAGGGCGCAAACTGATGCTGCTGCGCGCCTCCCTTGGCATGGCGATAGCCATTTTACTGCAGGCTTTTGCGACCAACGTTTGGCAGCTATTTATTTTGCGGGCGGTAATGGGGCTGACCTCAGGCTATATACCCAACGCCATGGCGCTGGTGGCCTCGCAGGTGCCGCGTGAACGCAGCGGTTGGGCGCTGAGTACCCTCTCGACAGCGCAGATAAGCGGCGTGATCGGCGGCCCGCTGCTCGGCGGTTTTCTTGCCGACCACGTCGGCCTGCGGGCGGTGTTTTTCATTACCGCGATTTTACTGACGGTCAGCTTCCTTGTGACGTTATTTCTGATTAAAGAAGGCGCCCGGCCGCAAATAAGCAAAGCCGAGCGTCTGAGCGGCAAAGCGGTCTTTGCTACGCTAACGCATCCGGGGTTGGTAATTAGCCTGTTTTTCACAACCTTGGTTATCCAGTTGTGTAACGGCTCTATCGGGCCGATTCTGGCGTTATTTATCAAGTCGATGGCGCCAGACAGCAACAATATCGCGTTTCTGGCGGGGATGATTGCCGCCGTACCGGGCATTTCGGCGTTGATTTCCGCACCTCGGCTGGGAAAACTCGGCGATCGCATCGGGACGTCGCGTATTCTGCTGGCGACGTTATGCTGCGCGGTGGTGATGTTCTTCGCAATGTCGTTCGTGACCTCGCCGCTGCAGCTCGGAGTATTGCGCTTCCTGCTGGGCTTTGCCGACGGAGCGATGCTACCGGCGGTCCAGACGCTGCTCTTGAAATACTGCAGCGATAACGTCACCGGGCGTATTTTCGGTTATAACCAGTCATTTATGTATCTGGGTAATGTCGCCGGGCCGCTCATTGGCGCTTCGGTCTCGGCAATGGCGGGTTTCCGCTGGGTGTTTATTGCCACTGCGTTGATTGTCCTGATTAATATCTGGCAACTGGCGATTATGTTACGCCGTAGCCGCCGCGCGGCCGTTTAAATAAAAATATTGGGCGCTCATAAGGGCGCCTTATATTAATCAGCTGATATAGCTATTAACCATTACCTTTAGTTATCCTTAAATAGTGCGACGCATATTCCATTTTATTATTTACTATTAAATTTGGTTATAGAATTATCTTTTGGCTATTAATAATAGGGGCTTTACCTTTGTTGCCTGGCGGTAATAAAAACGTTTCGCTGAATATTATTGCAGGAATAACCCTATTATTTGAAAATAATTCTGGTATCGATATGCCGATGTATGACATAACTAGGCCATTATGGATGTTGCTTAAGGATAATGCGTAATGAAAAATCTCATTGCCGAGCTGTTGGTCAATCTGGCGCAAAAAGAAGAAGAGGCAAAAGAACTGACGGTACAGGTTGAGGCGCTGGAAATTGTCGTCACCGCGCTGCTGCGCCATATGGCTGAGGATGCGCAGCAACGTTTGATTCAGGATATCGAAACCGCAATGGAGCAGGTAAAGCCCGGGCCGCTGGTGGACGACCGTGACACCCAGCTTCTGCAGCAATATATAAAAAAGCTGCTCCGGCATCCTCGTAACTAATCATGTGACCAGTAAGGATGCTGTCATTTTTCTGTCACACCACTTTTATAAAGTCTCCCTCGTTTTGTTTTTTAAGTATTTTTTACATGGAGACGACAAAGTGAAATTATCTGCCCTCTTTATTGCCCTGTTACCGCTGCTGGCTCCCCCGGTTATTCATGCGCAAACCACTTCTTCGCCGGTGTTGGAAAATCGCGCGGCGCAGGGCGATATCACGACCCCAGGCGGCGCGCGCCGTTTAACGGGCGATCAGACCGAAGCGCTGCGCGCTTCGTTAATCAATAAACCGGCGAAAAATATTATTTTGCTCATTGGCGATGGTATGGGCGATTCAGAAATTACCGCCGCACGAAATTATGCCGAAGGCGCCGGCGGTTTCTTTAAAGGTATTGATGCCCTGCCGCTGACGGGCCAATATACCCATTATTCTCTGGATAAAAAAACCGGCAAACCGGATTACGTGACGGATTCCGCCGCTTCGGCAACCGCGTGGACCACCGGCGTTAAAAGCTATAACGGCGCGCTGGGCGTTGATATCCACGAAAAAGATCATCAGACCATCCTTGAGCTGGCGAAAGCCGCGGGTTTTGCCACCGGCAATGTCTCGACGGCTGAATTGCAGGATGCGACGCCGGCGGCGCAGGTTGCCCATGTGACCTCGCGTAAATGCTATGGTCCCAGCGTGACCAGCGAAAAATGCGCCAGCAACGCGCTGGAAAAAGGCGGTAAGGGCTCTATCACCGAACAACTGCTGAATGCCCGTCCGGATGTCTCTTTAGGCGGCGGGGCGAAGACCTTTGCTGAAACGGCGACCGCGGGGGAGTGGCAGGGGAAAACCCTGCATGAGCAGGCGGTCGCTCGCGGCTATCAGATTGTGACCGACGCCGCTTCACTCGCCGCTATCAGCGAAGCAAATCAGGGTAAACCGCTGCTCGGTCTGTTCTCCGATGGCAATATGCCGGTGCGGTGGGAAGGCCCGAAAGCCTCTTATCACGGCAATATCGACAAACCGCCGGTAACCTGTACGCCAAACCCGAAACGCGATGCTTCCGTACCGACGCTGGCGCAGATGACCGAAAAAGCGATTGATCTCCTGAGCCGCAACGAGAAAGGTTTCTTCCTGCAGGTTGAGGGAGCGTCTATCGATAAACAGGACCATGCCGCAAACCCTTGCGGCCAGATTGGCGAAACCGTCGACCTCGATGAAGCGGTACAGAAAGCGCTGGAATTTGCCAAAAAAGAGGGCAATACCCTGGTTATCGTCACCGCCGATCACGCCCACTCCAGCCAGATTATCCCGGCCGACACGAAAGCGCCGGGCCTGACCCAGGCGCTGACCACTAAAGATGGCGCGGTGATGGTGATGAGCTATGGCAACTCTGAAGAAGAGTCAATGGAGCACACCGGTACCCAACTGCGCATTGCCGCATACGGACCGCATGCGGGCAACGTGGTGGGGCTCACCGATCAAACCGATCTGTTTTACACCATGAAAGACGCGCTGGGCCTGAAATAACCCGCCGCCGGTAATGAATTTGCGTTACCGGCTGGTTTTTTTGCTGATAGCGACCAGACTTACAGAGATCCACTAACAGAGGGATGGTGTGATGAAAATAACATTTCTGGTAACCCTACTTTTTGGTTTGGTCTTTGTTGCCGCGGTGAGTGCCGCAGATAAAACGTTAACGCCTCAGCAGCAGAAAATGAGCGTATGTAATACCGAAGCGGCGTCAAAGTCGCTGAAAGGTGATGAACGTAAAACCTTTATGAGCAATTGCCTGAAGAAAGATGCGCCAGCGGCCGGCAAGACGCTGACGCCTCAACAGCAGAAGATGAGCGCTTGTAGTAAAGAAGCGTCGTCGAAATCGCTGAAGGGTGACGATCGTAATAAGTTTATGAGTACCTGCCTGAAGAAATAAGATGACGGGTGGGGCGGCGCCTCACCCGTAGTCTCTTTAAGGCTTATCAGGAACGGCTCAGTTGCTCTGATTTTTCCATACATTTTGCCATTGCTTCGATAACGGCTGAACGGAAACCTTTTTCTTCCAGTACGCGAACCGCTTCAATGGTGGTGCCGCCCGGCGAGCAGACCATATCTTTCAGCGCGCCCGGATGTTCGCCGCTTTCCAGTACCATCTTCGCTGACCCCATGACCGCCTGCGCGGCGAATTTGTAGGCCTGCGCGCGCGGCATACCGCCGAGAACGGCGGCATCGGCCATGGCTTCGATAAACATAAAGACGTAAGCCGGCGCGGAACCGCTGACGCCAACCACCGGGTGAATCATTGGTTCGGCGATGGTTTCCGCCTGGCCGAAGCAGCGGAAAATGGTTAACACCTCGGCGATCTCTTCCGCGCTGACCAGCGCGTTTGGCGTTACGGAGGTCATCCCGGCGTTCACCAGCGACGGCGTGTTCGGCATGGCGCGAATAATTTTGCGATCGTGGCCCAGCGCCCGCGCTAGCTGATCCAGCGTGACGCCTGCGGCTATCGAAACCACCAGCGAATCTTTGTTCAGACTGGATGCGATATCGCTTAATACCTTGGTCATGATCCCCGGCTTCACCGCGCCGAAGACGATATCGGCGACCTGAGCGACTTCCTGTGCGCTTTCCGCCGCATTAATACCGTATTGGTCATGCAGGGCGGCAACTTTGTCCGGCGATGGGGTATAGACCCAGATTTGCGCCGGTTGCACTTGTCCGCTGGCGATCAGGCCGCCGAGAATGGCTTTACCCATGTTGCCGCAGCCGATAAAGCCAATTTTCTTATCCATTACCTTTCCCCTCTGCATTTTTCGTTACGATCCCACTAGCTTATCATCCTGGCGCTTTTCTGGGGGAGAAAAGCAGGCGACAATGTCGCAACCTTTGCCAACGACAGGAGCCGAAATGGCGATTTGGGTAGATGCGGACGCGTGTCCGAATGTCATTAAAGAAATTTTGTTCCGCGCCGCCGAACGCACGCAGACGCCGTTGACGCTGGTCGCCAACCAGTCGCTGCGGGTTCCGCCGTCGCGCTACGTCCGCGCGCTGCGGGTGGCACAGGGTTTTGATGTTGCCGATAACGAGATTGTCCGTCTCTGTGAACCGGGCGATTTGGTGATCACCGCCGACATCCCGCTGGCGGCGGAAGTGCTGGCGAAAGGGGGAGCGGCGCTGAATCCGCGGGGCGAGCGCTACAGTGAAGCGACCATTCGCGAGCGCCTGACGATGCGTGATTTTATGGAGACGATGCGGGCCAGCGGCGTACAGACCGGCGGCCCGGATAGTTTATCGCAGCGCGATCGGCAGTTATTCGCCGCCGAGCTGGAAAAGTGGCTGCTTGCGGTTAAACGTCAGCAGGATTAAACCCAGCTGTCGTCATCGCTACCGAAATCATCGTCATTGCCGAAGCCGGCGTCGAAATCGGAGTCAAGGGTGTTGTTGTCCGCCAGGAAAGGATCGTCCTGCTGGCGGAACGGATCCTCGGCGGCGTTATTATCCAGCGCCGGGCTGACGTCTTGTTGCTGCTGCGGCTGCTGTTCATCGATGATGTTCACAATCTCCTGAGGATGTGAACCACTGAACATATTGGTCAGCATATTGCCCAGCACCACGCCGCCTGCCACCCCGGCCGCGGTTTGTAGCGCGCCCGCCATAAAGCCGCCGCCGCTGCGCCCGGCCGCCTGCGGGGCATAGTTTTGCTGCGGCGCATACTGCGGTTGCGCGTTATTGGCCTGCGGGCGGCCATATTGCTCGGCCCCGGGAATCGGATCGGAGCCGCGGGACTGGCCGCCGCCGAACAGGCCCGACAGGAAGCCGCCGCTGCTCGGTTTTGCCGCCTGCAGCTGGCTAACCTGCGCCTCCAGCGCCTGAATGCGGTCGTTAAGCTGTTTGATAGCCGCTTCCTGAATCAGGATAGTTTGCGCCATATAGTACGGGGCCGCCGGCTGCTGGGTTACGTGCTGGGCAATCCGCTCCTCGGCGCTGGCGTCGCGCGATGCGCTGTGCGTCTCGGCCTCTTTTAAACGGGAAAACAGGCCATCAATAAGGCGTTGTTCTTCAGATTGCATGATACATTCCTCTGTCACACGGGTCATTTACCGTCAGAGTGCGACGGTCGGCCGGTGTTGTAAATATGTTGCAGCGTAAAGCTGTGCAGAAATGTGTTACCGTTTACGGCAAACGATGGATAAAAAATAATCCTTCGACTTTAAGTAAAGCTGGCATAACACTAAATGCAATGATAAGTTTACATGCGGAATCCATTCAAACTCTATGGTAAATAGGGTTCCCTAAAAAATGTAACGATTATTTTACGGTTATCGTGGCAGGCATTTGCAGGTATCATGGCGTACTTTTCGCCTTTATTTCTCCGCGACACGCGGAACCAGGGGGTCTTCGGTAATGACACAACCAATTTTTCTCATCGGGCCGCGAGGCTGCGGTAAAACGACGATCGGCCATGCCCTGGCGCGCGCGCTGCATTTCCAGTTTTCCGATACCGATCATCGTTTACAGGCTCATGAGAAACGCACGGTAGCGGAAATCGTGCAGAAAGAGGGCTGGGAGCGCTTTCGTGAACTGGAGACGCTGTCGCTGAAGGCCGTTACGCTGCCGGATACGGTGATTGCGACCGGCGGAGGGATTATTCTTGCTGAACGCAATCGTCTGTTTATGCGTGAAAACGGCATCGTGATCTATCTGCAGGCTTCTGTTAACGCCTTGATTGAGCGTCTGGAAGCATACCCACAGGCGGAACAGCGTCCAACGCTGACCGGTAAGCCCGTTCGCGAGGAAGTCGGCGAAGTGTTGGCGCAGCGGGAAGCCCTGTACCGCGAAACCGCCCATCATACCGTAGACGCCACCGCGACGCCGGATGCGGTGGTTGAACAGATTATGACCATGCTGTGCGATGTGACAGTAAGTTAGGATTTTACCTGGGTCAGGGGGGAAAGCGGAGCCTATACTTAATTGTTCTGACAGCCGAAAAAGGAAGAACAATGCCAAACAGACCCCCTTATCCGAGACAAGCACGCGTTGTCGCCGTCGAAAAAGGCGCCGCGGGTCAGACGGTCACCTGGTATCAGCTGCGAGCGGATTACCCGACACCCGATTCGCTAATCAGCGAACATCCCTCCGAGCAGGAAGCGTTAGACGCCAAACGGCGTTACGAAGATCCCGAGAAAACCTAATCCCCCGGCCCGGTTTGCGTCATGAAGATGGCAATACCGGGCCCAGCTCACATTTTTAATTCATCAATGGTACTAATGAATACCTAACATACGGATTTTTCAGGAGCGACTCTGAAACTTCTGGAATCTTTACATTCCGCAGCGGCGCTGAGCTGCTACGCTTCTCGACGGTTGATTTTTACTCACCAGGGGGGCGGATGTCGTGTGTGAAAAGCCTGTGTTGAAGCAGTGGTAGTGAAAAGGTACATGATATGAGTGCAACGATGGCAATTTTGACCATTGGCGTAGCGCCGGTGGCGGAAGTTTTGCCGCTGTTAACCGAACATATCAGGGAAGAGCAGATCACCCATATTAGCCTGTTAGGTAAAATGACGCGTGAAGACGTTATGGAAGATTATGCCGTGGAATCCGGCGACCAGGGGCTGCTGACCTTACTCAATGACAACCAACTGGTGGAAGTCTCCCGCCAAAAGGTGGAGCGCGATCTGCGCTGCGTTATCGAGATGCTGGATCGGCAGGAATATGATGTCATTCTTCTTCTCAGTTCCGAACAGTTGAGCGGCCTGGCGACGCACAACGCTATCCTTCTTGAGCCTGAACGGATTATTCCGCCGCTGGTGGCCTCGATCGTCGATGGCCATCAGGTGGGCGTGATTGTACCCGTTGAAGAAGTCTTGCCTCTACAGCGGCAAAAGTGGCTCACTTTAGAAAATACGCCTTACTATGCGCTGGCGAACCCGATGGGCGGCAGCGACAGCGATCTGCTGGATGCAGGAAGAGGTTTAGTCGAACAGGGGGCGGATGTACTGGTGCTCGACTGTCTTGGCTATCATCAGCATCATCGCGACGTATTACAAAAAGCGCTGGATGTCCCGGTATTATTGTCAAATGTGCTGGTTTCGCGACTGGCGGCAGAACTATTAGTTTAACCCGACGTTATCGATTAATTTTGCGTGACAGGGGCAAGGAGCGCCCCCTATATTGAAGCTTCAACCAACGATGATAAGGTCTTGTTTATGCTTCAAAGCAATGAGTATTTTTCAGGGAAAGTGAAATCTATCGGCTTCACCAGCAGCAGTACCGGCCGCGCCAGCGTTGGGGTGATGGCAGAGGGTGAATACGCCTTTGGCACCGCCCAGCCGGAAGAGATGACCGTGGTCAGCGGTGCGCTGAACGTGCTGTTGCCGGGTGAAACTGAATGGAAAGTTTACGCGGCAGGCGAAGTGTTTAACGTGCCGGGTAATAGCGAATTCCACCTGCAGGTGGCGGAACCGACTTCCTACCTGTGCCGTTATCTGTAATTTAAGCGCCTTCCTGCCGCGTCCACTTTCCGGGCCCGGCAGGAAGGTGGCGCGTTAGCGCTGGGCTTCGCCGCCCAGGCCTTCCACCAGATTTTGAATCAATGCCGCCAGCTCGCCGGTCATTAAAATAAAGTCGGCGTCAAAACGCTGCGCAAAATCTTCGCGGTCAATATCTTCATTCTGGTCACGTAATTCGTCGCAGAACTTCAGACGTTTAATCGATGCGTCGTCGCAGATCACAAACTGGATACGCTGCTGCCAGTCGAGCGCCAGTTTGGTGACCACTTTACCCGCTTCGATATGTACGGCGATCTCATCACTCACCAGATCTTGTTTCTTCGCGCGGATCACGCCACCATCTTCCAGCATCGCTTTCAATTCGGCTTCGTCAAGCAGCTGGAAGCCCTGAGCCACGCTACCGGAGCGCACCCATTCGGTCAGCGTCAGCTCGATCGGGTTTTCCAGCGTCAGCGGCACCACCGGCAGCGAGCCCAGCGTTTTACGCAGCAGCGCCAGCGTATCTTCCGCTTTCTTCGCGCTGGCGCAGTCCACCATGATCAGGCCGTTGACGGTATCGATCCACATCATCGTTTGGCTGAAGCGGCTAAAGGCGCGCGGCAGCAGCGAGTGCAGAACTTCATCTTTCAGCGAATCTTTTTCCGTTTTCTTCAGCTTGCGGCCCTGATCGGCTTCGAGCTTGAGGATCTTCGCTTCCAGCGCCTGTTTGATCACCGGCGACGGCAGGATCTTTTCTTCTTTACGGGCGCAGATAACGATCTGGCCGTTTGCCGTATGCGTCAGCGCGTCGCTGTGCGATCCCATCGGCGATACCCAACCGGTTTTCGCCATATCCTGGCTGCCACAAGGGGTAAATGTCAGCTCGGCCAGCTGTTTTTCCATCTCTTCGGCGCGCAATTCGATATCGCGGCTCAGACGGTAAACCATTAAATTTTTGAACCACAGCATGATAATTTCCACGGCTTTGTCGTTAAATCAGGCGGGCATGATAGCGAATTGTCGCTATGCTTGCATTGTTAATCGGGGTGAGGAGCAGACTGTGCGTATTGGTATTGATTTAGGTGGAACAAAAACAGAAGTCATCGCCCTGAGTGAGCAGGGCCAGCAGTTATTTCGCCACCGCTTGCCAACCCCGCGGGAGGATTATCGCCAGACCATCGAGACCATTGCCTCGCTGGTGGAGATGGCCGAGCAGGCGACCGGGCAGCGCGGCACCGTCGGTATGGGCATCCCCGGCTCGATTTCGCCGTATAGCGGGGTGGTGAAAAACGCCAACTCGACCTGGCTGAACGGACAACCCTTCGATAAAGACCTCAGCCAGCGCCTCAATCGTGAGGTCCGGCTTGCCAACGATGCTAACTGCCTGGCGGTTTCGGAAGCAGTTGATGGCGCGGCCGCGGGGGCGCAAACCGTGTTTGCGGTCATTATCGGTACCGGCTGCGGCGCGGGGGTGGCGTTGAACGGGCGCGCGCATATCGGCGGCAATGGCACTGCCGGCGAATGGGGACACAACCCGCTGCCGTGGATGGATGAAGATGAGCTGATCTACCGCCAACAGGTCCCTTGTTACTGCGGCAAGCAGGGGTGTATTGAAACCTTTATTTCCGGCACCGGCTTCGCCACCGACTATCAGCGGCTGAGCGGAAAACCGTTAACCGGCAGCGAGATTATGCGCCTGGTGGGGGAAGGTGACGAAAAGGCCGAACTGGCGCTTAGCCGCTACGAGCAGCGGCTGGCGAAATCGCTGGCGCATGTGGTGAATATCCTCGACCCGGATGTCATTGTGTTAGGCGGCGGGATGAGCAATGTCGAACGCCTGTATCAAACGGTACCGGGGCTGGTGAAGCAGTGGGTGTTCGGTGGAGAATGCGAAACGCCGATCCGCCGGGCGATGCACGGCGATTCCAGCGGCGTACGCGGCGCGGCATGGCTGTGGCCGCTGTGATCTCATTCCCTCTCCCCAGTGGGAGAGGGGAAGACTTCACTCTACCGCAAACGCTTTCTCCAACCGACTGTATCCCAGACCGTTTATTTTTTTCACTTTAATCTGCACCGGGATACGCTCTTTCATCGCCTCGACGTGGCTAATCACGCCGATAACTTTGCCGCTGGCGTTAAGCGCGTCGAGCGCATCCAGCGCGGTATCCAGTGTTTCGCTATCCAGGGTGCCGAATCCTTCATCAAGGAATAGCGAATCAATCCGCGTCTTATGGCTCACCAGGTCAGATAGCGCCAGCGCCAGCGCGAGGCTCACAAGGAAGCTTTCGCCGCCGGAAAGCGTGCGGGTATCGCGCACCGCGTCGGCCTGCCAGGTGTCCACCACTTCCAGCTCTAACGCCTCGCTGGCTTTGCGTTGCAACAAATAGCGGCCATGCAGGCGGTTGAGCTGCTGGTTAGCCAGCCACACCAGGTTATCCAGCGTCAGCCCCTGGGCGAATTTACGGAACTTATCGCCTTCTTTTGAACCGATGAGCGCATTCAGCCAGGCCCAGTCTTCGACCTGCTGCGCGGCTTGTTCCATCTGCTGACGTAATGATTGCTGGCGCTGTTGGTTATCGCTGTTTTGCTTCAACTGCTGGCGGATCTCCCCCTGACGGGCGCTGTTTTCCCGCAACTGGCGTGCCAGCTGCTCCAGCCTATTCTCTAGCTGCTCCAGCGGCTGGTTAATATCAATATCGCCGGGCGGCTGTTGCTGATGGCGTTCAAGCGACGTCTGCGCCCGCAGGGCCAGCGTTTGATTGTGCTGAACGTCTTTTTCCAGCGTCTGCTTGAGTTGTTCCAGCCGCTGGCGGGTTGCCTCGTCAAGCAGAGCGGCAAGAAATGCAGCCCGATCGACAAACGGGCTGGCGGCCAGCGCGGCGGTAAACTGCTTTTCGCTTTCCTTCACCAGCGCCTGCTGCTGGCTTTCCTGCTGGCTCAGCGTTTGCCACTGACTCTGTAGCGCCAGGCAATCATCGTGCACCTGCCGCCAGCCCTCCAGTGGCACGGGATCCGCGGTTTCCGTTGACTCAGGCAGGGTTTCCAGCAGCGGCGTTAACTGCTGGCGCTGTTCCTGCAGGGCGGCGGCTTCATTTTGTTTCGCCTGCCAGCCGCGGGTTTCGGCTTCACGCTGGGCCAGCCAGCCGTCAGCCTCCGCGGCAGGCGGCAGTTCCAGCGAATACACAGCAAGCTCTGCATGCAGCGCGCTACGGCGTTGTTCGAGATCCTGCTGTAACTGCTGCAGCTGCTGCTGGCTCTCCTGCTGTTGCGCCTGCCAGGCCAGACGTTGTTGATGCTGATACAGCTGCTGTTCATGCTGCTGTTGGCTATCAAGCCAACCGGCAATATCATCCTGCGGCGTCAGCGTAATCGCCAATTCCGCGAGGGTGTCTTGCCATTGAGAGGTAAGCGCTTGCTCCTGCTGCAGAAGCGATGTTTTCTCGTCAGCGTCTTTTTGCTGTTGTTTAAGCTGCGCTTCAAGCTGGCCGCGCAGCTGCGCGCCTTCTTCCGCCAGCTGCCGCACTTCACGCTCCAGCGCGTCGCGGCGAGTCTGGTTGATGCCGGGCACCAGCGCCTGGTATTCCGCGACCGCCGGATGATGCTCGGAACCGCACAGTGGACAAGGCGCGCCTGGCTGCAGGCGGGCGCGCTCGGCTTCCAGCCCGGCGATACGCGCTTCCAGTTCGCAGATGGCTTTTACATCGCTAAATTGTTGGTTTTTTTCCTTCCACGCCTGACGCCGCTGTTGTAGCGCGGCTTCAAGCTTCTCTTTTTCCTGCTGCGATGCGTTTTCCGCGCTCTGCAGCTGCTGCAAACGCAGGTACAGCGGTTGCAGCTGGCGATGGAGGGTTGAGAGCCGTTGGCGCAGCGGGCGGGCGGCGGCATGCTGTGCCAGCTCGCGGCTGACCTGCTGCGCATCGAGGGTTAGCGCGGTGGCCGGCAATTCGCCGAGCTTGCGGCTGGCATCCTGCAGGCGCTGTTGTAGCGTCAACTGTTGCTGAGCGTCGCGGTTAAGCTGCTGGAAGGTGGCTTTCCAGCCCGCCAGCGCCGTGCTCCACTGCTGGAATCGCTCGTGCGCTTTAAGCCACTCATTCAACGATTGCTGGCTGGTTTCAAGTTGAGCCAGCCGTTGTTGGGCAGCCTGGCGGATCCCGGCGCGACGGCGCAGGCTGTCCTGTAAGCGAGTATTTACTTCCTCAACCTGACGGCGGGTTTGCGCCAGCGCGGTACTGTGTTCCTGGAGCCGCGACCATATTGGGCGCAGTTGCTCTGCCGGCTGCGCGGCTTGGAGCGCAGCCAGCTGCGGTGCGGCGGCTTCCTGCGCCAGTAACGCCTGCTGTAAAGCGGCCTGCGCCTGGGTGGCTTCCGCGTTTAGCTCCTGACGGCGGCGCAGCCACTGTAGGCCATTTTGCTGACGGGTTTGTTCGGCAAGCTGCTGCTGTTCTTCAGCAGTAAGTACTTGCAAACTTTGTTGTAGTGCCTGCTCTTGCTCATCATTTAACAGTACGACGCCGGAAGCCTGCGCCTGCAGCTTTTCCAGCTCAATGCGGGCGAGTTTATGTTTTTCAAAGACCTGCGCGGAAATTTGCCCGTAAATTTCCGTTCCGGTGAGCTCTTCCAGCAGCTCGGCGCGCTCTTTCGGTTTGGCATTGAGGAAAGCGGCGAATTGCCCCTGCGAAAGCAGCATTGAACGGGTAAAGCGCCCATAGTCGAGGCCGGTGATCGATGCCGTCAGCTCCAGTTTGTCTTTGACCTTGTCGGCAAGAATTTTACCGTCGTCGCAGCGCGCCAGCTCAACGCGCGGCGCCTGCAGATTGCCATCCGGCTGGTTGCGGGCGCGGTTCTGACTCCAGAAGGCGCGATAGGCGGTGCCCCGTACCTCAAATTCAACCTCCGCCAGGCACTCGGCGGTGTCGCGGGTCATCAGATCGTTTTGCGATTGCGATACGCTGCTCAGGCGCGGCGTTTCGTGGTACAGCGCGAGGCAGATGGCATCTAACAGGGTGGTTTTCCCGGCGCCGGTCGGCCCGGTAATCGCGAATAACCCATTGCTGGCGAATGGTTCTGCGGTAAAGTCGATTTTCCATTCGCCCTTCAGCGAGTTGAGGTTTTTCAGGCGTAGGCTCAGGATTTTCACAGGTGTTCCTCACCGTTCAGGCTATGCAGCGTTTCCGTAAACAGTTGCTCCAGCCGCTGTTGCTGCGGAGCATCAAGGGTTTCCAGCGCCAGGCGGCGGGCAAACACCTCCTCAACCTGCAGTTCGCTCAGCGTTTCTCGCTGAACGCCGGCCAGAATGCGTTCACGCTGGGCGCGACTGCGGCGCACCAGCAGCACTTCCACCGGCAGCGATTCGGTCTGCTGCTGAATTTTTCTTTGGATATCGTGCAGGTATTCATCACTGGTGATTTCGATATCCAGCCAGACCGGCGGCTGCTGCGCGCTATCCTGCCACTGCTGAAGCTGTTCGCTGATGCTGGCGAAATCACCTTTCAATACCGCCAGCGGCTGGGTGATCGGCACCGGCAGCGGCGTCACCTCGCTGAGCTTGCCCTCGCTGAATGAGACCAGATTAACGCTTTTGCTTTTTCCGGTTTCATCAAAGCTCAGCGGCAGCGGCGAACCGCTGTAACGAATATGCTCGCAGCCGCCAACCACCTGGGCGCGATGAATATGGCCGAGCGCGATGTAATCGGCGGGCGGGAAGCGGTTGGCCGGGAAGGCGTCGAGGGTGCCGATATAGATTTCACGGACCGCGTCGCTTTTGCTGGCGCCGACGGTGGTCAGGTGGCCGCTGGCAATGATCGGTAATACGCGTTCGCCGCGCAGATCGCAGGCCTGCTGATATTGCTGCTGATAATAGTCGCTGATGGCGGTCAGTAACTGCTGCTGTTTTTCACCGCTGGAGTGGCCAGCCTGGCTGACCACCAGTTCGCGCGGGCGCAAAAACGGCACCGGGCAGAAGACCGCGCCGGGCGTGCCGTCGCGCCGCGGTAAGATAAAGGGCGCGTGGCCGGCGTTGGCGACCACGGTGGTTTTCAGAAAGGCGAGAATTTCGCGCGACTCGTTTAACGTCGCCACCGAATCGTGGTTGCCCGCCAGCACCACCAACTGGCAGCCGGTTTGCTGCAGTTGAACGACAAAACGGTTATACAGTTCGCGGGCGTAGCTCGGCGGAGAGCCGGTATCAAAAATATCGCCAGCGACGATAATGGCATCCACCTCGTGTTCCTGCGCGCGCGCCAGCAGCCAGTCGAGAAAGGCGGCGTGTTCGTCCGCGCGGCTTTTGCTGTAGAAGTTCTGGCCGAGATGCCAGTCGGAGGTATGAAGGATGCGCATAAAAATTCCGTTGCGATAAAAGCCAGGCGGCCATTATAACGTCGATCCCGCCGCCCGTATTCCTTTTGCCATATTACGGCGAGACTGGATGTGTTAAGTGCGTGTCATCATTCAAAATCCGTATTCATCAGACGGTCATTTTTTCATAAATCTGTCACAAATCTGACGCATAATGGCCGCGCACTTCTATACTGATGGCTAAAAAACACAGGGTAAATAATGGCGAGAAGAATTCTGGTCGTTGAAGATGAAGCTCCAATCCGCGAAATGGTCTGCTTTGTTCTGGAGCAAAACGGCTTTCAGCCCGTCGAGGCGGAAGATTTTGACAGTGCGGTGAATCAACTCAATGAACCCTGGCCCGATTTGATTCTCCTTGACTGGATGTTGCCGGGCGGATCGGGGCTACAGTTTATTAAACAACTTAAGCGCGAAGCGATGACCCGCGATATTCCGGTGGTGATGCTGACGGCGCGCGGCGAAGAAGAAGATCGCGTTCGCGGTCTGGAAACCGGTGCGGATGATTACATTACCAAACCGTTTTCGCCGAAGGAGCTGGTGGCGCGAATTAAGGCGGTGATGCGGCGTATTTCGCCAATGGCGGTCGAAGAGGTGATTGAGATGCAGGGGCTGAGCCTGGATCCCTCCTCGCATCGCGTCATGACCGGTGAAAACCCGCTGGATATGGGGCCGACCGAGTTTAAATTATTACACTTCTTTATGACCCACCCGGAACGCGTATACAGCCGTGAGCAGCTGCTGAATCACGTTTGGGGAACCAACGTTTACGTTGAAGACCGGACGGTGGATGTGCATATTCGCCGCCTGCGCAAAGCGCTGGAACATAGCGGCCATGACCGGATGGTACAGACGGTTCGCGGCACGGGATATCGTTTCTCCGCCCGTTTCTGAATTTTGACAGGAGTGTGACCCGTGCTGGAACGGCTGTCATGGAAAAGGCTGGCGCTTGAGCTTTTCTTATGTTGTATCCCGGCCCTGATCCTCGGGGCATTTTTCGGTCATCTGCCGTGGTTTTTACTGGCGGCGGTGACCGGGTTGCTTATTTGGCATTTCTGGAATTTGTTACGTCTGTCATGGTGGCTGTGGGTCGATCGCAGTATGACGCCGCCGCCGGGAAGCGGCAGTTGGGAACCGCTGCTGTATGGTCTGCATCAAATGCAGATGCGTAATAAAAAACGTCGCCGCGAGCTGGGAAGCCTCATCAAGCGCTTTCGCAGCGGGGCGGAATCCTTACCCGATGCGGTGGTGCTCACCACCGAAGAGGGCGCCATCTTTTGGTGTAATGGCCTGGCGCAACAAATCCTTAATCTACGCTGGCCGGACGATAGTGGGCAGAATATCCTCAACCTGCTGCGCTACCCTGAATTTGCTAACTATCTGAAAAACCGTGATTTCACTAAGCCCATTAATCTGGTGCTCAATAACGCCCGCCATCTGGAAATTCGCGTGATGCCTTATAGCGATAAACAGTGGTTGATGGTGGCGCGCGATGTCACGCAAATGCACCAGCTGGAAGGCGCGCGGCGCAACTTTTTCGCCAACGTCAGCCACGAGCTGCGCACGCCGCTCACCGTACTGCAGGGTTATCTCGAGATGATGCAGGAGCAGGTGCTGGAAGGGCCGACGCGAGAAAAAGCGCTGCATACCATGCGTGAGCAAACGCAGCGGATGGAAGGGTTGGTGAAGCAGTTGCTGACGCTCTCGCGTATTGAAGCCGCGCCGGTGCTGGCGATGAATGATAAAATCGACGTCCCGATGATGCTGCGGGTGGTTGAGCGCGAGGCGCAAACCCTTAGCCAGGGTAAGCATCAGCTGCACTTTAGCGTCGACGAAACGCTCCAGGTGATGGGCAACGAAGAGCAGTTGCGCAGCGCGATTTCTAATCTGGTGTACAACGCCGTTAACCATACGCCTGCGGGAACTGAGATTCACGTCAGCTGGCAGCGGGCGCCACACGGCGCGCTGTTTAGCGTTGAGGACAACGGCCCTGGTATCGCGCCTGAACATTTACCCCGGCTGACCGAGCGGTTCTACCGCGTCGACAAGGCGCGCTCCCGGCAAACCGGCGGCAGCGGTTTAGGGTTGGCTATTGTGAAACATGCGGTTAGCCATCATGAAAGCCGGCTGGAAATCGAAAGTACGGTCGGGAAGGGAACGCGCTTTAGCTTCCTGCTGCCGGAACGTTTAATTGCCAAAAATGGCGCCTGAGGCGGCGTCTGTCAGCTTTCCTTGCCAATGACCAGCTTCGGCTGGTCATTTTCATTTGCAGTCAACTTTTCGTTGCGTATTAAACGAACGCCTGGTTATTTATTGTTCGCATGATTAGCCACGCGTTTTGCGTCGTTATGGTCAATTAATCCAGGTTCAAAATCATAGTTAGCATAATCATCTGGTTTTACGATCCCACCTTGCTTTAAAACGTTATAAGCGTTTAAATTGCCCCCTATGCAGTCCCGGTAAGACTGCTTTTGCGTGGTAATTCAAAAAACAATTCTTTTCCACGCCGCTTCGAGAGCATATCTCGCTGAGTTTACAGGCAATGGCCGCTGTATCATCCCGAAAGGAAGGCACGGTATTTTTCCGTTTTTTACAACACCACATCCACAGGCAGTAATGAATTTATGACCCATCAGTTAAAATCTCGCGACATCATCGCGCTGGGCTTTATGACCTTCGCGCTGTTCGTTGGCGCAGGCAACATTATCTTCCCTCCGATGGTTGGCTTACAGGCCGGCGAACACGTCTGGACCGCAGCCATTGGCTTCCTGATTACCGCCGTGGGTTTGCCGGTGCTAACGGTAGTCGCGCTGGCGAAAGTCGGCGGCGGCGTTGAGCGTCTGAGCTCGCCAATCGGCAAAGTTGCGGGCATTCTGCTGGCCGTGGTGTGCTACCTGGCGGTTGGGCCGCTGTTCGCGACCCCGCGTACCGCCACCGTTTCATTTGAAGTGGGGATTGCTCCGCTGACCGGCGACGGCGCGCTGCCGCTGCTTATCTATAGCGTTATCTATTTCGCGCTGGTGATTCTGGTTTCCCTCTATCCGGGCAAACTGCTGGATACCGTCGGCAACTTCCTGGCGCCGCTGAAAATTATCGCCCTGGTCGTGCTCGCGGTGGCCGCGGTAATCTGGCCGGCTGGCCCGATTAGCGACGCGATGGAAGCCTATCGTACCGCGCCGTTCTCTAATGGTTTCGTTAATGGCTATCTGACCATGGACACGCTGGGAGCGATGGTCTTCGGTATCGTTATCGTTAATGCCGCGCGTTCCCGCGGCGTTAGCGAAGCCCGATTGCTGACTCGCTACACCGTCTGGGCTGGTCTGATGGCCGGCGTGGGCCTGACGCTGCTGTACCTGGCGCTGTTCCGCCTGGGTTCCGATAGCGCGACGCTGGTCGATCAGTCGGCAAACGGCGCGGCTATTCTGCACTCCTACGTGCAGCATACCTTCGGCGGCGCGGGCAGCTTCCTGCTGGCGGCATTGATATTTATCGCCTGTCTGGTCACCGCGGTTGGCCTGACCTGCGCCTGCGCTGAGTTCTTCGCGCAGTATCTGCCGCTGTCGTATCGTTCGCTGGTGTTTATTCTCGGCCTGTTCTCCATGGCGGTTTCTAACCTGGGGCTCAGCCATCTGATTCAGATCTCGATTCCGGTGTTAACCGCTATTTATCCGCCGTGTATCGCACTGGTGGTATTAAGCTTTACCCGCGGTTGGTGGCATAATTCCTCCCGCGTTATCGCGCCGGCAATGTTTATCAGCCTGATGTTTGGTATCATTGACGGTGTTAAAGCATCGGCGTTCGCAGATATCCTGCCGCAATGGACCGCGAGCCTGCCGCTGGCAGCGCAAGGTCTGGCATGGTTGCTGCCAACCGCGGTGATGGCTGTGCTGGCCGCGATCATCGATCGCGCAGCGGGTAGCCCGGTGGTCTCAAAAGCCCACTAACCGACGCTTTACGCAGGTGTTTAACCACGGGACTTAAGGTCCCGTGGTTTTTTGTTTTTTTGGTCATTCCCTTTTGCGTTTTGCCCCCGCAAAGCACAAACGAGAAAAACGGCATGGAACACGATGGAAAGTAGTAACAAGCTTAAGCGCGGGCTAAGTACCCGGCACATTCGCTTTATGGCCCTTGGTTCCGCTATTGGTACCGGCCTGTTCTATGGTTCGGCAGACGCCATTAAAATGGCGGGGCCGAGCGTATTGTTGGCATACATTATCGGCGGCGTGGCGGCGTATATCATCATGCGCGCGCTGGGCGAAATGTCGGTGCATAACCCTTCCGCCAGCTCTTTCTCGCGTTATGCGCAGGAGAACCTCGGCGGGCTGGCCGGCTATATCACCGGCTGGACCTATTGTTTTGAAATCCTGATCGTCGCGATTGCCGACGTGACCGCCTTCGGTATCTATATGGGCGTCTGGTTCCCGGCGGTGCCGCACTGGATATGGGTACTGAGCGTGGTGCTGATTATCTGCGCCGTCAATCTGATGAGCGTGAAGGTGTTCGGCGAACTGGAGTTCTGGTTCTCATTCTTTAAAGTCGCCACGATTATCATCATGATCCTTGCCGGTTTCGGCATCATCATCTGGGGTATCGGCAACGGCGGTCAGCCAACCGGTATTCATAACTTATGGAGCAACGGCGGCTTCTTCAGTAACGGCTGGCTGGGAATGGTGATGTCGCTGCAGATGGTGATGTTCGCTTACGGCGGGATTGAGATTATCGGTATCACCGCCGGTGAAGCGAAGGATCCGGAAAAATCCATTCCGCGGGCGATTAATTCGGTGCCGATGCGTATCCTGGTGTTCTACGTGGGGACGCTGTTCGTCATTATGTCTATCTATCCTTGGAACCTGGTGGGCACAAACGGCAGCCCGTTCGTGTTGACCTTCCAGCATATGGGAATTACCTTTGCCGCCGGCATCCTGAACTTCGTGGTGTTAACCGCGTCGCTATCGGCGATTAACAGCGACGTATTTGGCGTTGGCCGTATGCTGCACGGAATGGCCGAACAGGGGAGCGCGCCGAAGGTGTTCGCCAAAACGTCGCGTCGCGGTACGCCCTGGGTGACGGTGCTGGTGATGACCGTGGCGCTGCTGTTTGCGGTCTATCTCAACTACATCATGCCGGAAAACGTCTTCCTGGTGATTGCCTCGCTGGCGACCTTCGCCACCGTGTGGGTGTGGATTATGATCCTGTTGTCGCAAATCGCTTTCCGTCGTCGCCTGTCGCCGGAAGAGGTGAAAGCGCTGAAGTTTAAGGTGCCGGGCGGCGTAGCTACTACCGTGGTCGGCCTGCTGTTCCTGGTCTTTATCATCGCGCTTATCGGCTACCATCCGGATACCCGCATTTCGCTGTACGTCGGCTTTGCGTGGATCGTGCTGCTGCTGGTTGGCTGGAAAATTAAGACCCGCCGCGATCGCCAGTTAGCCCAGGCGCAGTAATTCTCCGCTCTTCCGGGTCCGGCTTAGCCGCGGCCCGGAAAATCACATCCTCCTCCGTTCTCCTCCCCCAATTATTCTATTGATGATGAGTTATACGCCTGTTCACTGTGGCAAGGTGTGGCCATTACGCAAAAAGAGGAATGATGATGTTGAAGGCCTGGCACCTGCCGGTTGCTCCTTTTATTAAAGAGCAGCAGGAACGACTCGTTATCACATTGTGGCTAAGCGGCGAAACAATGCCGCAGCGAATTACGCTGCGCGCGGAAGAAGACAATGAAGAGCTGTCGTTGCCCATGCAGCGCCTGCGCCAATCCCCACACGCCGATGTCGTCGCCTGGCGTGGAGAGATAAACCTGATGAACGGCCAGCCGCGCCGTCGCTATAGCTTTAAGCTGCTGTGGGCTGACCGCCAGCTGTGGTTTACGCCGCAGGGTTTCCAGCGTTTTCCGCCCGCGCGGCTGGAACAGTTTGCGGTTGATGTGCCAGATAGCGGCCCGCAGTGGGTCGCCGATCAGGTCTTTTATCAAATCTTTCCCGACCGTTTTGCCCGTAGCGAGGCGCGAGAAGCCGGGCAGGACCTGGTTTATTACCATCATGCCGCAGGCCAGAATATTGTGCTAAAAGCGTGGGACGAGCCGTTGACCGGCGAAGCGGGCGGTTCGACCTTTTATGGCGGCGACCTCGACGGTATTAGCGAGAAACTTCCCTATCTGAAGCAGCTTGGCGTGACCGCGCTGTATCTTAACCCGGTATTCGTCGCGCCCAGCGTACATAAATACGATACCGCTGATTACCGCCGTGTCGATCCGCAGTTCGGCGGCGATGCCGCGCTGTTGCGTCTGCGCCACAATACGCAGCGTGAAGGGATGCGCCTAATCCTCGACGGCGTGTTTAACCATACCGGTGATTCGCACCCGTGGTTCGATCGCCACCAGCAGGCGAGCAATGGCGCCTGCCATCAGCCGGATTCACCCTGGCGTGAGTGGTTTAATTTTTCGCAGGAAGGGGTGGCGCATAACTGGCTGGGTTACGCCAGTCTGCCAAAACTTGACTACCGTTCATCGAGCCTGGTTAACGAAATCTATGCGGGCGAAGACAGCGTGGTGCGGCACTGGTTAAAAGCGCCGTGGAGTATGGATGGCTGGCGGCTGGACGTGGTGCATATGCTGGGCGAAGATGGCGGGGCGCGTAATAACCTGCGCCATATTGCCGGTATCACCCAGGCGGCGAAGCGGGAGCAGCCGGAGGCTTTTGTATTCGGCGAGCATTTTGGCGACGCGCGTCAGTGGCTGCAGGCTGATGCCGAAGACGCGGCGATGAACTATCGCGGTTTTACCTTCCCGCTGTGGGGGTTCCTCGCTAATACCGATATTTCCTACGATCCGCAGCACATCGATGCGCAAACCTGTATGGCGTGGATGGACAACTATCGCGCCGGGCTGTCGCATCAGCAGCAATTGCGGATGTTTAACCAACTGGATAGCCACGATACCGCGCGTTTCAAATCCTTGCTGGGTAAAGATGTGGCGCGACTGCCGCTGGCGGTGGTCTGGCTGTTCTGCTGGCCGGGCGTTCCGTGTATTTACTATGGTGATGAAGTCGGCGTCGATGGCAACAACGATCCCTTCTGCCGTAAACCCTTCCCATGGGATCCGGCACTGCAGGATGAAACCTTGTTGGCGTTATATAAGCGTATGGCCACCTTGCGTAAGGGGCATCAGGCGCTGCGCTACGGCGGCTGCCAGGTCATCTATGCGGAAGATAACGTGGTGGTCTTTGTTCGCGTTTACAAACAGCAGCGGGTGCTGGTGGCGATAAACCGCGGTCATGCCTGCGAGGTGGTAATCGACGCATCGCCTTTGCTGGAGGGGAAAACGTGGCAGCGAAAAGAAGGCGCGGGCGACATGCACGATGATGTGCTGAGTTTGCCCGCGATTTCCGCAAGCGTCTGGTGTAGCCGTTAACGGTAGAGCTGGCTCAGACAGCTATCTTCGAGAATAGCCTCTCGCCACCAGCGCTGAGCCAGACCGTTATTGCCGCTACGCCAGGCCATATAGGTTATATCTTTCTCACGGCTCGAAATCACCGGTTTCTCCAGCAACTCACCGCTCTCCAGCCACGGGCGGGCGATGTGGCGGGGCAGGAATCCGCATCCCAAACCGGCGCGCAGGAGCGCGACTTTGGTGGCGAAATCATCTACCCGGATTTGCTCCTGCTCATCGAGCAGGTTGCTGTTCAGTGGATGACAGTAGCGGGCGCTATCGCTAATAACCACCGCGCGATGCAGGCTGAGTTGTTTGTTGGTCAGCGGCTGGGTCGTTGCCGCCAGCGGGTGGCCGGGCGCGACAACGAACACGTTGTCCATCGCGCCGAGCATTTTCCATGACCATTCCGCGGAGGTCGGCGGTTCGTTAATCGCCCCAAGAATAATATCCGCGCCGTTGTGAGTCAGCTCTTCCCAAGAGCCCGCCAGAGTATGGTGGGTAAAGTTGAGCCGGGTTTGCGGATATTGCGCGTAAAACTTTTCAATCAGCGGCAATAGGGCCTGGAAAGGAAAAGAGTCGTCCAGCGCAATCGCCAGATCCCGCTCCCAGCCGGAACTCAGTAGCTGCGCCTGTTTTTCCAGATCGTTGGCGGCATTGAGCAGCAGGCGCCCCTTTTCCAGCATCATTTTACCGGTATCGGTAAATTTCGCCCGGTGCCCGGAACGATCCAGCAGACTGATGTTCAGATCGTTTTCCAGTTTTTGGATCATATAGCTCAGCGCGGCGGGGGTTTTAAATAGCGACTCGGCCGCCAGCGCGAACGAGCCATGTCTATCCAGAGCATCAAGAATCAAAAGTACATCAAGGTTTAAACGCATTAGTTTCGATCCGTCAGTCTAATAATAACGTTGTTTTACCGAAGGGCCATGTTCAATTCCAGTGAATAAATTAGAACAGTTTCCCGTAATTTTTTGATTAGCTTTATTTAAATATTCAAACGGCCATTATTTTTACTCAAGTGAATTAAAACGGAAAGAATTCTTTAATAACTCGTTAGAAATTACTGACTATACTCATCATGCGTTATTGGCCACAATCAGCACAGCACAACGGCAGTGTATTATCTTCCTAACTAATTGATTAATAGGATGTGTTATGTCTATTCGTGAACTGATTGATCCGTCTAATTCCACCCTTATTTTTATTGACCACCAGCCGCAAATGGCTTTTGGCGTGGCCAATATCGATCGCCAGACGCTGAAAAATAACACCGTCGCGTTGGCCAAAGCGGGCAAGATTTTTAACGTTCCTGTTATTTATACCTCTGTCGAAACCAAAAGCTTCAGCGGCTATATCTGGCCGGAACTGCTGGCGGTTCATCCTGAAGTGAAACCAATTGAACGTACTTCTATGAACTCATGGGAAGACGCCGGTTTTGTTAATGCGGTGAAAGCCACTGGACGTAAAAAACTGATTATTTCCGCGCTGTGGACCGAAGTGTGCCTGACCTTCCCGGCGCTGATGGCGCTGGAAGAAGGTTATGAAGTGTACGTGGTCACCGATACCTCCGGCGGTACCTCCGTTGACGCTCACGAGCGCGCCATCGACCGTATGGTGCAGGCCGGCGCGGTACCGGTGACCTGGCAGCAGGTTCTGTTGGAGTACCAGCGCGACTGGTCACGTAAAGAGACTTACGATGCGGTGATGGATCTGGTTCGCGAACATAGCGGCGCCTACGGTATGGGCGTGGATTATGCTTATACCATGGTGCACGGCGCGCCGGAACGTAAAGCCTAAAACACTTCATCCTGCAAGCTGCCTCTTTGTTGGCTTCGCTTGCCCGCCCCGGTCACTGGCTGATGTCAGTGCTCGAGGGCGGGCAATCTTGCCGCCTCAATGCGGCATGAATGATTTTGTGTATTGTCATTTATGGCTGATGGCGGGAGAAATCCCGTCATTCCCCTGAAGCAAGGAACTCTTAATGGCGCAACAGAAATCAGTGACGCTGGTCATCAGTCATCATCTCGATCCACAAAACGGCCAGCGCTATGAAGCATGGTTGGGGAAAATCATGCCGGTTGCGGCGGAGTTTCCCGGCCATCTTGGCGCCAACGTGATCCGTCCGGCGGCTGGGCAAAATCTCTGGAGCGTGATTATTCGCTTCGACACCATAGAACATCTCTATGCCTGGACGCAGTCGGAAACCCGTCGCGAGTTAGTCGCGGAAATCGCGCCGTTTCTCAATGATGGCGATCGTACCGAAATCCGCACCGAACCGGCGTTCTGGTTTACCCCACCTGCGGCTAATGTTCGCCAGCCGCTGCGCTGGAAACAGTTTCTGATAACCCTGCTGGTCATCTTCCCAAGTACCAACCTGGTGCCGTGGCTGACCGGCATGGCGCTGCCGGAGTTACGGGGAAGCTTGTTACTGCATCTGATAAACGATGCCCTGGTGGTTGCGTTGGTGGTCTGGTTGTGGATGCCTATCGTGACCCGTCTGTTTGCCGGCTGGTTGAAAAAAAACTAGCTCAACCAGCTTAAAGGAGTGCGTTATGTCGCAAACTGCCACACTGATTCTGACCCACGGTCAGATTCATACGCTCGATCGCGCGAACCCACTGGCGGAAGCCGTGGCCATCGCCGATGGAAAAATTCTCGCGACCGGAAGCCACGATCGAATCATGACGTTCGCCGCCGAGGGGACGCAAATTGTCGATCTTAAAGGCCATACGGTGATCCCGGGTCTTAACGACTCCCACCTGCACCTGATTCGCGGCGGCCTGAACTATAACCTCGAGCTGCGCTGGGAAGGCGTGCCCTCGCTGGCGGATGCGCTGCGTATGCTAAAAGATCAGGCCGATCGTACGCCGTCGCCGCAGTGGGTGAGGGTGGTCGGCGGCTGGAGCGAATTCCAGTTTGCCGAACGCCGCATGCCGACGCTGGAAGAGCTGAATGAAGCGGCGCCTGACACGCCGGTATTCGTGCTGCATCTGTACGATCGCGCGCTGCTTAACCGCGCGGCGCTGAAAGCCGTTGGCTATACCAAAGAGACGCCGGACCCGGCGGGCGGCGAGATCGTTCGCGATAACAACGGCAACCCGACCGGGATGCTGATCGCCAAACCGAATGCCATGATCCTGTATGCCACGCTGGCCAAAGGACCGAAGCTGCCGCTCGATCTCCAGGTTAACTCCACGCGCCAGTTTATGCGCGAACTGAACCGTTTAGGATTAACCAGCGCTATCGATGCCGGCGGTGGTTTCCAGAACTACCCGGAAGATTACGAAATTATCGAGCAACTGCACGCCAAAGAGCAGATGACCGTGCGTATCGCCTACAACCTCTTTACCCAGAGGCCGAAGCAGGAGCTGGAAGATTTCGAGCGCTGGACCGACATGCTGAAGCCGGGGCAGGGCACCGATTTCTACCGTGCCAACGGCGCTGGTGAAATGCTGGTCTTCTCGGCGGCGGATTTTGAAGACTTCCTGCAGCCGCGGCCGGATCTGCCGCAAGGCATGGAGGATGAGCTGGAGCGGGTGGTTCGTCATCTGGTAGAACACCGCTGGCCGTTCCGTCTGCATGCCACCTACGATGAGTCGATTAGCCGAATGCTGGATGTGTTCGAGAAGGTGAACCGCGATATTCCATTTAACGGCCTGCACTGGTTCTTTGACCACGCCGAAACCATCACCGAACGTAATATTGAACGCGTGAAGGCGTTAGGCGGCGGCATCGCGGTACAGCACCGGATGGCCTTCCAGGGGGAATATTTCGTCGATCGTTACGGCAAAGAGGCGGTGAAACATACGCCGCCGGTGGCGAAAATGCTGGAACTGGACGTGCCGGTAGGGTTGGGGACCGATGCGACCCGCGTCGCCAGTTATAACCCATGGACCGCGCTGTACTGGCTGGTTTCCGGGCGTACCGTCGGCGGCATGGCGATGTACGACGATAACAACCGTCTGCCGCGCGACGTCGCCCTTGAGCTATGGACCGCCGGTAGCGCGTGGTTCTCCAGCGAGCAGGGTAAAAAAGGACGCATTGAGAAAGGGCAACTGGCTGACCTGGTGGTGCTGTCAAAAGACTACTTCAGCGTTGCCGAAGAAGAAATTAAGGGCATAGAGTCAGTGCTGACGGTAGTGGATGGCAAGGTAGTGTACGCGGCCGGTCATTTCTCGCCGCTGGCGCCGCCGCCAATTCCGGTATTGCCGGAGTGGTCGCCGGTGGTAAAAGTGCCAGGGCATTATCGCTCGGCGCCGCCTGCGGCCGCGAAGATTGGCGCGGTAGTGCAGATGCACCAGTGCTGCGGCAGCTGCGGCGTGCACGGACATCAGCATGATATTGCGCGCAAGTCGTCGATTCCGGTGGCGGATGAGCAGGCTTTCTGGGGCGTATTAGGCTGTTCTTGCTTCGCGTTCTGATACTTTTGCCCGGTGGCGCCGCGCTTACCGGGACTACAGCGAATATAACAGGTACAAAAAAGGCTCGCATTGGCGAGCCTTTTTATGGAAACGTCTAGCCGATTACAGGCTGGATACGTTTTCGGTCAGGTATTTAGCTACGCCTTCCGGAGATGCGGCCATACCTTCTTTTCCTTTTTCCCACTGAGCCGGGCAAACTTCACCGTGCTCTTCGTGGAACTGCAGCGCGTCAACCATACGCAGCATTTCGTCGATGTTACGGCCCAGCGGCAGGTCGTTAACAACCTGGTGGCGAACGATGCCGTTAGCGTCGATCAGGAAGGAACCGCGCAGCGCAACGCCTTCGTCCGGATGCTCGATGCCGTAAGCTTTCTGAATTTCACGTTTGATGTCGGCAACCATCGCGTATTTAACCGGGCCAATACCGCCCTGGTCTACCGGGGTGTTACGCCATGCGTTGTGAACGAACTCGGAGTCAAAGGAAACGCCAACCACTTCTACGCCGCGTTTCTGGAATTCTTCGTAGCGCTTGTCGAAAGCGATCAGTTCAGACGGGCAAACGAAAGTGAAGTCCATTGGCCAGAAGAACAGGACGGTAGCTTTACCGTTGGTGTGCTGTTTGAAGTTGAATTTCTCAACGATTTCGCCGTTACCTAATACTGCTGCAGCGGTAAAGTCCGGAGCCTGACGAGTAACCAGAACCATATGATTCTCCTGTTATTACTAAGGTTAATTGGAACGCAACGCGGGCCAGTATAGGCAGAGGCGGGCAGGAACTCAATGCGGCGCTGACAATCGATGAGATAGGTTTTGCCTATTGATAATTATTCAATAGCGCTTTCAGAATAATCGTTTTGTGAGAAAGCGCAAGGTTTTACAGCGTTCTCTTTTTCGCCTGGTCCATCATTCGCGGATAAAAACGCCAGAATTGCTGCTCCAGTTGTCCATAGTGGTTATCAAGGTCGTACCATGAATCACGCAGCGCATCGAGGCGCGGGCGGCGGCTGGCCATACCGTTCAGGACGCGCTGAATGAATTCCATATCCTGATAACGTTCCAGCCAGCGTTCGGACCACATATATTCGTTGAGATTAACAAAGCGCGGCGGCGAATCCGGCAGAATTTGCGCCACCTGCGCGTGGGCGTAGCGGACGAACTCGTTTAGCGGCAGATCCGGCGACAGCTGCGCCCAGTGATGCGACAGGAAATGGTCCCACATCACGTCGAGGGAAATTGGCGCGACGCGGCGGGTCTCGGGGCGAAACCATTCGCGCGCCGTTTTGACTTCCGCCAGATTGTCGGTCATTACATCTATACGCCGATGCATATAAATGCCGTCAACCACATCCGCAGGATACTCGCCCTGCGGGTTACCGCGGACAAAATCGGCCAGCAGGTTGCCCGGCAGCGAGCTATCCGCAAGGTGGGCGAGATGTAAATGCGCGAGAAAATTCATATCGACTTCAATCCTTCACACGGCTATGCCGTTCTTGCTGGTTAATCATGGTATTCCGCTATTATATCCAGCGTTGAATAGGGTAACGGTTGCAGGAAGACCCGCCCGGCACTAGACTACTCGCCTCTTTATTTAGTCTGAGTCATCGTCATGCGCGTTACCGATTTTTCCTTTGAATTACCTGAATCCCTGATTGCTCACTATCCGCAGCCGGAGCGCAGTAGCTGCCGCTTGCTGTCGCTGGACGGGCCGACGGGCGCGCTGACGCACGGTACTTTCACCGATCTGCTCGATAAGCTCAACCCTGGCGATCTGCTGGTCTTTAACAACACCCGGGTGATCCCGGCGCGTCTGTTTGGGCGTAAAGCCAGCGGCGGCAAGATTGAAGTGCTGGTTGAGCGCATGCTGGATGATAAACGTATTCTGGCACATATTCGCGCCTCTAAAGCGCCGAAGCCGGGGGCGGAGCTGCTGTTAGGCGATGACGAAAGCATTAACGCCACGATGCTGGCGCGCCACGGCGCGCTGTTTGAAGTTGAATTCAACGATGAGCGCCCGGTGCTCGATATCCTGAACAGCATCGGTCATATGCCGCTGCCGCCGTATATCGACCGCCCGGACGAAGACGCGGATCGCGAGCTGTACCAGACGGTTTACGGCACCAAGCCGGGCGCGGTCGCCGCGCCGACCGCCGGCCTGCATTTTGACGATCCGCTGCTGGAAAAGCTGCGCGCGAAAGGTATTGAGATGGCGTTTGTGACGCTGCACGTTGGCGCAGGAACCTTCCAGCCGGTGCGCGTTGACAGCATCGAAGAGCACATCATGCACTCTGAATATGCGGAAGTGCCGCAGGATGTGGTCGATGCGGTTCTGGCGGCGAAAGCGCGCGGTAACCGCGTCATCGCCGTCGGCACCACTTCCGTGCGTTCGCTGGAAAGCGCGGCGCAGGCGGCGAAAAATGGCCTGATTGAGCCGTTCTTTGCCGATACGCAGATCTTTATCTATCCGGGATATCAGTACAAAGTCATCGATGCGCTGGTGACTAACTTCCATCTCCCTGAATCCACACTGATTATGTTGGTCTCCGCTTTCGCTGGCTATCAGCACACCATGAACGCCTATAAGGCTGCGGTAGAACAAAAATATCGCTTTTTTAGCTACGGTGACGCGATGTTTATCACGTACAATCCGCAGGCTATTTCTGAGCGTCCCTAAAAAGGCCGGCACGCTGGCTTTCTGACGCCTTGACGCATTTTTTAGCCACGGAATCATTCCGTGGCGAGTATTTAAACGTCGGACTGTTTTTCTGACGCAGGAGCAATAATGAAATTTGAACTTGATACCACCGATGGCCGCGCGCGTCGCGGCCGTTTGGTGTTTGATCGCGGCGTGGTTGAAACGCCAGCCTTTATGCCCGTTGGTACCTACGGCACCGTCAAAGGGATGACGCCGGAAGAAGTTGAAGCCACCGGCGCGCAAATCATCCTCGGCAACACCTTCCACCTCTGGCTGCGCCCGGGCCAGGAAATCATGAAGCTGCACGGCGACCTGCATGATTTCATGCAGTGGAAAGGGCCGATCCTCACCGATTCCGGCGGTTTCCAGGTCTTCAGCCTTGGCGATATCCGTAAGATCACCGAACAGGGCGTGCACTTCCGCAATCCGATCAACGGCGATCCGATTTTCCTCGATCCGGAAAAATCGATGGAGATTCAGTACGATCTCGGTTCCGATATCGTGATGATTTTCGACGAATGTACGCCGTACCCGGCAGACTGGGATTACGCTAAGCGTTCGATGGAGATGTCTCTGCGCTGGGCGAAGCGCAGCCGTGACCGTTTCGATGGTCTCGGCAACAAAAACGCGCTCTTTGGCATCATTCAGGGCAGCGTTTACGAAGATTTACGAGATATCTCGGTGAAAGGTCTGGTAGAGATTGGCTTTGATGGCTACGCTGTCGGCGGTTTGGCTGTCGGCGAGCCGAAGGAAGACATGCACCGTATCCTGGAGCACGTTTGCCCGCAGATCCCGGCAGATAAACCGCGATACCTGATGGGCGTCGGGAAACCGGAAGACCTGGTGGAAGGGGTACGTCGCGGCATCGATATGTTTGACTGCGTTATGCCGACGCGCAACGCGCGTAACGGCCATCTCTTCGTGACCGATGGCGTAGTGAAAATCCGCAACGCGAAGCATAAAAGCGATACATCGCCGCTGGATGCTGAGTGCGATTGCTATACGTGTCGCAATTATTCACGTGCTTACTTGCATCATCTTGATCGTTGCAACGAAATATTGGGCGCGCGCCTCAATACCATTCATAACCTGCGCTACTATCAGCGTTTAATGGCTGGTTTACGCAAGGCTATCGAAGAGGGTAAATTAGAGAGCTTCGTGACCGATTTTTACCAACGTCAGGGGCGTTCCGTTCCTCCTTTGAACGTTGATTAATTTTAATAATGAGGGAATTTCAATGAGCTTTTTTATTTCTGATGCGGTAGCAGCAACCGGCGCGCCGGCGCAGGGCAGCCCAATGTCTCTGATTCTGATGCTGGTGGTGTTCGGTCTGATTTTTTACTTCATGATCCTGCGCCCACAGCAGAAACGTACTAAAGAGCACAAGAATCTGATGAGCTCTATCGCCAAAGGTGATGAAGTCCTGACAAACGGCGGTCTGGTTGGTCGCGTGACTAAAGTCGCGGAAAACGGCTACATCGCTATCGCGCTGAACGATACCACCGAAGTGGTTATCAAACGTGACTTCGTAGCTGCCGTTCTGCCGAAAGGCACCATGAAGGCGCTGTAATTACCATTTTCCCTAAGGGAACTGCCGTGTTAAACCGTTATCCTTTGTGGAAGTACGTTATGCTGGTCGTCGTGATTATCGTCGGCCTGATTTACGCGCTTCCCAACCTGTATGGTGAGGATCCGGCTGTTCAAATCACTGGCGCGCGCGGCGTCGCCGCCAGTGAGCAAACGCTGATCCAGGTCCAGAAAACTTTACAAGAAGAAAAAATCACCGCGAAGTCTGTGGCACTGGAAGAGGGCGCAATTCTTGCGCGCTTCGACACCACCGACACTCAGCTGCGAGCGCGCGAAGCGCTGGTTAATCTGCTGGGTGACAAATACGTCGTGGCGCTAAACCTTGCTCCTGCTACCCCGCGCTGGCTGGCGGCGATGTATGCCGAGCCGATGAAGCTGGGTCTTGACCTGCGCGGCGGCGTGCACTTCCTGATGGAAGTGGACATGGACACCGCATTAGGCAAACTGCAGGAACAAAACATCGATAGCCTGCGCAGCGAGCTGCGTGACAAAGGCATTCCATACTCCACCGTGCGTAAGGAAGACAACTACGGTCTGAGCATCGTCTTCCGCGACAGCGCGGCGCGCGACCAGGCTATCTCTTATCTCAGCCCGCGCCATCGCGATCTGGTTATTTCAAGCCAGGGTAACAATGCGCTGAAAGCGGTGATGACCGACGAACGTCTTAAAGAAGCCCGTGAATACGCCGTTCAGCAGAACATCAACATTCTGCGTAACCGTGTAAACCAGCTCGGCGTGGCCGAACCGCTGGTTCAGCGTCAGGGTTCCGACCGTATCGTGGTTGAACTGCCGGGTATCCAGGATACCGCGCGTGCGAAGGAAATCCTTGGCGCGACCGCGACGCTGGAATTCCGTCTGGTGAACACCAACGTCGATCAGTCCGCAGCCGCTTCTGGCCGCGTACCGGGCGATTCGGAAGTGAAAGACACCCGTGAAGGCCGTCCGGTGGTGCTGTATAAGCGCGTGATCCTGACCGGCGACCATATCACCGACTCCACTTCCAGCATGGACGAGTACAACCAGCCGCAGGTTAACATCTCGCTCGATAGCGCAGGTGGCAACATCATGTCTAACTTCACCAAGGACAATATCGGTAAACCGATGGCGACCCTGTTCGTGGAGTACAAAGACAGCGGTAAGAAAGATGCCAACGGTCGCGCTATCCTTGCGAAAGAGGAAGAGGTGATTAACATCGCCAATATCCAGTCTCGCCTTGGCAATAGCTTCCGTATCACCGGTATCAGCAACCCGACCGAAGCGCGTCAGCTTTCTCTGCTGCTGCGTGCGGGCGCCCTGATTGCGCCGATTCAGATTGTTGAAGAGCGTACTATCGGCCCGACTCTGGGTATGCAGAACATCAAGCAGGGCCTGGAAGCGTGTCTGGCCGGTCTGGTGGTCTCTATCCTGTTTATGATCTTCTTCTATAAGAAGTTCGGCCTGATTGCGACCTCTGCGCTGATTGCTAACCTGGTGCTGATTGTCGGCATTATGTCCCTGATTCCTGGGGCAACGCTGACCATGCCGGGGATCGCGGGTATCGTCTTAACCCTTGCGGTGGCGGTCGATGCTAACGTACTGATTAACGAGCGTATCAAAGAAGAGCTGAGCAACGGACGTACCGTTCAGCAGGCGATTGACGAAGGTTATAAGGGCGCATTTAGCTCTATCTTCGACGCCAACGTGACGACGCTAATTAAGGTTATCATCCTGTACGCGGTCGGTACCGGTGCCATTAAAGGGTTTGCGATTACTACCGGTATCGGTATCGCGACCTCAATGTTTACCGCTATCGTCGGCACCCGTGCCATCGTGAACCTGCTGTACGGCGGCAAGCGCGTGAAAAAGCTGTCTATCTGAGGAGTGCGTTGTGGCACAGGAATATACTGTTGAACAATTGAACCACGGTCGTAAAGTCTGGGACTTTATGCGCTGGGACTACTGGGCCTTCGGCATTTCAGGTTTTCTGCTGATTGTGTCGATCGCCATCATTGGCGTTCGCGGGTTTAACTGGGGGCTCGATTTCACCGGCGGTACGGTGATTGAAATTACCCTCGAAAAACCGGTTGATATGGACCAGCTGCGCGATTCGCTGCAGAAAGCGGGCTTTGAGGAGCCGCAGCTGCAGAACTTCGGCAGCAGCCGCGACATCATGGTGCGTATGCCGCCGGTACACGATGCCAACGGCAGCCAGGAGCTGGGCAGCAAAGTCGTTAACGTGATTAACGAATCGACCAGCCAAAGCGCGACGGTGAAACGTATTGAGTTCGTTGGCCCGAGCGTGGGCGCGGACCTTGCGCAAACTGGCGCTCTGGCGCTGATTGCGGCGCTGGTGTGTATCCTTATCTATGTCGGCTTCCGCTTTGAATGGCGACTGGCGGCTGGGGTCGTTATCGCACTGGCGCACGACGTGGTGATTACCATGGGCGTGCTGTCGTTGTTCCATATCGAGATTGACCTGACCATCGTCGCATCATTGATGTCGGTCATCGGTTACTCGTTGAACGATAGTATCGTGGTATCGGACCGTATCCGTGAAAACTTCCGTAAGATCCGTCGCGGTACGCCGTACGAAATCTTTAACGTGTCGTTGACCCAGACGCTGCACCGTACCTTGATCACCTCCGGTACCACCCTGATGGTGATCCTGATGCTGTTCCTCTTCGGCGGCCCGATTCTGGAAGGCTTCTCGCTGACCATGCTGATCGGTGTATCCATCGGTACGGCTTCTTCTATCTACGTCGCGTCCGCGCTGGCGTTGAAACTGGGCATGAAGCGCGAGCATCTGATCCAGCAGAAGGTCGAAAAAGAAGGGGCGGATCAGCCGTCTATTCTGCCGTAATCGGTTCAGTTGAGATAAAGCAATCCCGGCCTTGTGGCCGGGATTTTTTTTGCCAAAATTATCCGGCCTAGGCTACAAGTGCGGAAAAATCGCCTCTTTAGCCCTCATTTCTCCAGAAAACCTCGCTTCTACCTTCATCTTCAGCATAAAACAAACTTAGTAAACCTTCGCCAGGCAGCTCGCTACCTGCAACATTTATCTCTGCAAATCACGGCCCTCAGCCCGCATCTATGCGGGCTGCTCCGACCTTCCGGGAACGTCTCAGCGATTTTGAGGCCACCAACACCGGCAGTTTCAGCCAGCATGGTGAATAAATTAACGGCAGGCCGCACGGACCGTAGGCCGGATAAGGCGCAGCTGCCATCCGGCGCAAAAGCGGCTCCTTATCCGCGGATATTGCCCGGCGGCGCTGCGCTTGCAATAACCCTTCAAACAGGGATATCTGCGCAGGTTGAGTATACCCACAACCTGATATGCCAAATTCTGAAAACCGTTTAGCACACTGCTGACAGTATGCTGTCAGGAGCCCTCTCGTACACTGCTTCTGAACTCACTAACGAGCAGGAGGAAGTATGAACAACGTGATTAACTGGTTTGAAATTCCGGTCGCAGATATGGATCGCGCCGTCGCGTTTTATGAGCCGGTAATGCAGGTGACGTTACGTCGTGAAACCATGGATTGCGCGGACCTGGCCGTCTTCCCACATCAGGACCCGGCCCCCGGCGGCGCGTTGGCTAAATTTGACGGTATCGCGCCATCGCCGCAGGGCGCTATTATTTATCTGCATACCGACAACCTTGCCGCGACGCTGGATCGTATCGCCTCGGCGGGAGGAGCGTGCGTATTTGGCCCGCTGGCGCTGCCGAATGATATTGGCACCATCGCCCTGTTTACCGACAGCGAAGGCAACCGTGTAGGTTTGCATCAACCGGTTTAACCTGACTATTTAGCGAAACGAGAAATGACCCGACGCGCCGACCGTTTATTTCAGATAGTGCAGATCCTGCGCGGCAGGCGGCTAACTACTGCCGCGCTGCTGGCGGAACGGTTGGGCGTGTCGGAGCGTACCGTCTATCGCGATATCCGCGACCTCTCGCTCTCAGGCGTCCCGGTTGAGGGGGAGGCCGGGAGCGGTTATCGTCTGCTGGCGGGTTACGACCTGCCGCCACTCATGTTGACCACCAAAGAATCCGAAGCGCTCATTGCGGCGATTCGACTACTGAAGACCTGGGGCGGCGATGCGCTTTCGCAGTCGCTGGAGTCAGCCCAGGAAAAAATGCTGGCGATTTTGCCGGAAGAGAGGCGGCGCAAAGCGGAGCAGACCCGGCTGTTTGCCCCCGACCTTGGCGCGCATCGTTATGCTAAAACCCATTTTGACGTTATCCATCAGGCTGTATCCAATCAGCAGGTATTACAGCTTCACTACCAGGATGAATCCGGTCAGGTGACGCGGCGTGAAGTGCTGCCGCTGGGGCTGTTTTTCTGGGGGGAGCGCTGGCTGCTGGTGGCCTGGTGCGAACTGCGCAGTGATTATCGTAACTTTCGAATCGATCGTTGTCTGGAGGTAAGGGCGACCGAGCGTCGTTTCAGCGAGTGCGCCGACCGTTCATTGAGTGATTTCTTACGCAAGGTGAGATGTGAGGGGCGATAAAAAAACGCCCGGTTGGCGTAAACGCGTACCGGGCGCTCTGTTACAGGAAAAGGCGCTTAGAAGTTGTAACCTACAACGAAGTAACCACCCCAGCCGGTAGAGCGTACGCTGAAATCGCCATCGCCGAAGTTCAGTTTAGCATCATCAGCCCACTGGCCGCCGTTATGGAAGTAACGCGCGACGATAGAGTAGTGCCAGTGCGCGTAGTTCAGCGCCAGGATGTGGCTGGACGCGATAGAGTTGCTGGTACGCGCGTGCTTACCGTTCATATCGTAGAAGTTGTCGTCGCCAAGGTCAGAACCCCAGTCGAAGTTGGTGAAGCCGATATAGCTCAGCGAACCGCCCCACAGGTCGGTCAGCGGAACGAAGTATTTCACCTTGAAGCGGTAGCCGTCCCACTCGTTTTCGTTGGAGGCGCCGTAGTTCTGCCACTGGTATTTAGCATAGATGTTCAGCGACAGGCTCATCGGCAGACCGGTATCGATATCGGTACCCAGACCCATATACCAGGTGCTTTGCTCCTGAGAGTCGTTGCGGCCCATATCGTAGATATAGTTGTTCGCGAAGTACCACTCTTTGAACGGCCCGAAGCTCAGATCGGTGTTGGTCAGCTTGTCGATAGAGAAACGCGGTTCGATCTCCATAAACAGCGGGGAGCCTTTGTTCCAGATACCTTTCGCCGTGCTGTTGCCGCCGAAGAAGACCGGCGCATCGATATAGCCGTAGAAATCAAACCAATCTTTTTTAGCAAACGCTTCGTATTCCAGATAGGTATCGTTACGGATCTGCGGTCCAAAACGAGTGTGGTAGCTACCGACTACGTTCACACTCTGGTGCCACCAATCAGACAGGTACTGCGGTTTTTCAGTTTCTGCCGCGCCAGCGGTGAAAGAAGCGGAAAGCGCCACAACAGCGCTCGCTGCCAGTAATGTTTTTTTCATGTTGATGCCACTGTTTAAATTAAGCCAAAAGGCGTTAAGAAAATTGCCGAAGCGTTGCTAAATATTTCGTCTTTCTGTGGGGGTCTATTATAGAAATCATTGCTCACAAAAATACGTGTTGTTTCACATAACCAGAACATGCGTAATCGATTGCGTTCACGATTCTATGCATTTCTTGACAAAATGCTACTGAAAATCGCCTTCAGGAGCGATTTCTAATGAACTCTTATGAAAAGTTGTAAATGGATAACTTCGATAGATGAAAAGTGGGGCGCCGGGCCGTTTTGCCCGGCGTGAGCGCTTACTGCGCGCTGACAGGTTGGATATCGTGGATACGAATAAAGCCGACTTTATCAGGCGTCACATTCAGGCGCAGCGGGATATCGACATCGCTGGGCGCCAGGATGCTGGCCGGGGCGCTAATCAGCTGCTCCTGGACGTTGACTTCCTGATAGCTGTGGGTGGTACCGGTGATCTGCCCGGAAGCGACGGTCGCGGTGAAGGCCGGGAGCGGATCGTTAGACTCGCCCTGGATACGTAAGGTCAGGCGCGAACCGTCGCCATCGGCCGTAATACTGCCCACTGACATGCGCAGGGTGCCGATCTGGCTCTCCAGCCGCGCCGGCGTTTTAGCATCCGGTAGCAGGTAGACGCCGCTGGTGGATTTAGCATTCAGTGCGTTTTGCTGAGTGATTTTTATCGTTTGCTGATTCAGCTGGGTCATCTCTTTGCTCAGCGTACTGACGCTCTCGTTCATCTGACGAACTTCGCTTTGCTGGGCGCAGGCGGTAAGGGTGAACAGGCTGCCGATGATAGCCAGTTGTAGGTAACGTCTTGTCATGGTCAGGATTCCGTTTACAGAGGATGATTAATGGTAGCTAAACTGAATTGGCCTACCATAGATCCTTTGTCTCAAAAGCTCTTTCTTTGTAGTCCGCTGACTTCAGGGTAAACTACCCTTCAGATTAACTACCTGTCAGGACGCGCCATGCATTGCCCTTTCTGTTTCGCCGTGGATACCAAAGTCATCGATTCTCGCCTGGTCGGCGAAGGCTCCTCCGTGCGTCGTCGTCGGCAGTGTCTGGTCTGCAATGAACGCTTTACCACTTTTGAAGTGGCGGAACTGGTAATGCCGCGGGTGGTAAAAAGCAACGACGTGCGCGAACCTTTCAACGAAGACAAGCTGCGTAGCGGGATGTTGAAAGCGCTGGAAAAGCGACCGGTCAGCGCCGATGACGTTGAAATGGCGGTAAATCACATCAAAACCCATCTGCGCGGCACCGGTGAACGTGAAGTCGCGAGTAAAATGATCGGTAATCTGGTGATGGAACAGCTGAAGAAGCTCGACAAGGTCGCCTATATTCGCTTCGCTTCCGTCTATCGCAGTTTCGAAGATATTAAAGAGTTCGGCGAAGAAATCGCCCGTTTACAGGACTAAGCCATGCAGGACGAAATGTACATGGCGCGAGCGCTGAAGCTTGCCGCGCGCGGACGCTTTACTACCCATCCTAATCCCAACGTCGGCTGCGTGATTGTAAAAGACGGCGAGATCGTCGGCGAGGGCTTCCACTATCGGGCCGGCGAGCCGCACGCCGAAGTGCACGCGCTGCGTATGGCCGGCGAGAAAGCCAAAGGCGCGACCGCCTACGTCACCCTCGAGCCCTGCAGCCACCATGGCCGCACGCCGCCGTGCTGCGATGCGCTGATCGCCGCGGGCGTTGCTCGCGTGGTAGCGGCAATGCAGGACCCGAATCCGCAGGTGGCCGGTCGCGGCCTGTATCGCCTGCAGCAGGCAGGTATTGACGTCAGCCATGGGCTGATGATGAATGAAGCGGAAGCGCTGAATAAAGGTTTTCTGAAGCGGATGCGCACCGGTTTTCCGTGGATCCAACTGAAGATGGGCGCTTCGCTTGATGGCCGTACGGCGATGGCCAGCGGCGAAAGCCAGTGGATCACCTCGCCACAGGCGCGACGCGACGTGCAGCGCCTGCGCGCGCAGAGCCACGCTATTCTGACCAGCAGCGCGACCGTGCTGGCGGACGATCCGGCGTTGACCGTGCGCTGGCAAGAGCTGAGCGCCGATACGCAGGCGCTCTATCCGCAGGAAAATCTGCGTCAGCCGCTGCGTATCGTCATCGATAGCCAAAACCGCGTCACGCCTGAGCATCGAATTGTTCATCAGCAAGGTGAAACCCTGTTTGCCCGCACCCATGCCGATGAACGTACCTGGCCTGACAACGTGCGTACCTTGCTGGTGCCGGAACATAACGGCCATCTCGACCTCGTGCTGCTAATGATGCAGCTCGGTAAACAGCAGGTGAACAGCATTTGGGTGGAAGCGGGGCCGACGCTGGCCGGCGCTTTGCTACAGGCCGGGCTGGTGGATGAGCTTATCGTCTATATTGCGCCTAAACTGTTAGGCAGTGACGCGCGCGGTTTATGCGCGCTGCCGGGGCTTGAGAAACTGAGCCAGGCCCCCCATTTCAAATTCAACGAGATACGTCAGGTCGGGCCCGATGTCTGCCTGCATTTAACGACTGCGTGATGTATTCCTAATATTAGGAAGCAGCGCCCAGAATATTATGATAAAATCCGCCCCCCTTGCGGGGCACATGAACCCGAAGGAAGAGTATGAACATTATTGAAGCTAACGTTGCTACCCCGGACGCTCGCGTCGCCATCACCATTGCGCGTTTCAACAACTTTATCAATGACAGCCTGCTGGAAGGCGCGATTGACGCCCTCAAGCGCATTGGTCAGGTAAAAGATGAAAACATCACCGTTGTTTGGGTTCCAGGCGCGTATGAGCTGCCGCTGGCGGCTGGCGCACTGGCAAAAACCGGTAAATATGACGCGGTGATCGCGCTGGGTACGGTGATTCGCGGCGGTACCGCCCACTTTGAATATGTGGCTGGCGGTGCAAGCAATGGCCTGGCGCACGTCGCTCAGGACAGTGAAATCCCGGTAGCCTTCGGTGTTCTGACTACTGAAAGTATTGAACAAGCCATCGAACGCGCTGGCACCAAAGCCGGTAACAAAGGCGCAGAAGCCGCGCTGACCGCGCTGGAAATGATTAACGTATTGAAAGCCATCAAGGCCTGATTTTTTGTAAGGGGAATTCCGTGAAACCTGCTGCTCGTCGCCGCGCCCGTGAGTGTGCCGTCCAGGCGCTCTACTCCTGGCAGTTGTCCCAGAACGACATCGCTGATGTTGAATACCAGTTCCTGGCGGAACAGGATGTAAAAGATGTAGACGTTCTGTATTTCCGTGAACTGCTGTCCGGAGTGGCGACTAACAGCGCGTATCTCGACGGTCTGATGAAGCCATACCTGTCGCGCCAGCTGGAAGAGCTGGGTCAGGTAGAAAAAGCGGTACTGCGTATTGCGCTGTTTGAGCTGTCGAAGCGTGATGACGTGCCGTATAAAGTGGCTATCAACGAAGCTATCGAGCTGGCGAAAACCTTCGGCGCTGAAGATAGCCACAAGTTTGTCAACGGCGTGCTGGATAAAGCGGCCCCGGTAATCCGTCCCCGCAAAAAGTAAACTGCAGGCCGGGCTTTGTAGGATCAGATCCTGCGAACCCGGCCTTATTCTTTTCTTTGCTGAGGCATAACGTATGGCATGCGGCGAATTTTCCCTGATTGCCCGTTATTTTGATCGCGTTAAAAGCGCCCGCCTTGATGTTGAAACCGGCATCGGCGATGACTGCGCGCTCCTGAATATCCCCGAGAAAAAAACGCTGGCAATCAGCACCGACACCCTGGTGGCGGGCAACCACTTTTTAGCCGACATCGACCCTGCCGACCTGGCCTATAAAGCGCTGGCGGTGAACCTGAGCGATTTGGCGGCGATGGGCGCGGAACCGGCGTGGTTGACGCTGGCGCTCACTTTGCCGGAAGCAGACGAAGCGTGGCTTGAAGCCTTTAGCGACAGTCTGTTTGTCCAGCTTAACTATTACGATATGCAGCTAATCGGCGGCGACACCACTCGTGGGCCGCTATCGATGACGCTGGGTATCCACGGCTTTGTACCGCCGGGCCGCGCGATGAAGCGTTCCGGTGCCAAGCCAGGCGACTGGATTTATGTCACCGGCACGCCCGGTGATAGCGCCGCCGGGCTGGCGCTTTTACAGGACCGGTTAATGGTTGATTCGCCAGCGGATGCCGATTACCTGCTGGCGCGCCATTTGCGTCCGATGCCCCGCGTACTGCAGGGCCAGGCGCTGCGCGATCTGGCCAATTCAGCGATCGATCTTTCTGACGGTCTGATTTCTGACCTTGGTCATATCCTGAAGGCCAGCGCCTGCGGCGCGCGTATCGATCTCGATGCGATGCCGTATTCCGATGCCATGCTGCGCCAGGTTGATCCTGAGCAGGCGCTGCGCTGGGCGCTCGCCGGCGGCGAAGATTATGAATTGTGCTTTACCGTACCCGAGCTAAACCGCGGGGCGTTGGATGTTGCGATTGGTCAGCTTGGCGCGCGTTTTACCTGTATCGGCCAGATCGTGGCGGAAGCAGATGGACTGCAGTTTACCCGTGAGGGTAAGCCGATTAAATTGGATTTAAAGGGGTACGATCATTTTGGCACGCAGTAGAGACGAGGCGAAAAGCCGCCTTAATATGCGCAATCCCTGGCACCTGCTGGCGACCGGGTTCGGTAGCGGGCTGAGTCCGGTGGTTCCGGGAACGATGGGGTCGCTGGCGGCGATTCCGTTCTGGTATCTGATGACCTTTCTCCCCTGGCAGCTCTATTCGCTGGTGGTGATGATGAGCATCTGTATCGGCGTCTATCTTTGTCACCGTACGGCCAAAGATATGGGCACCCATGACCACGGCAGCATCGTTTGGGATGAGTTTGTCGGGATGTGGATCACCCTGATGGCGTTACCGACGATGGACTGGCAGTGGGTGGCAGCCGGTTTCGTTATTTTCCGTATCTTCGATATGTGGAAGCCATGGCCAATTCGTTGGTTCGACCGCAACATCCATGGCGGAATGGGGATCATGGTCGACGATATCGTCGCCGGGGTGATCTCCGCCGGCGTACTTTATCTGATAGGCCACCACTGGCCGATAGGTCTAATTTAAATCTGCACCCCGGCACGGCCGGGGTTTAAATTGCGGCGTTACTTGAAGCCGACGATTGGGTGGGGCCGATAGGGGGCTTCCAGCTTATCGATCTGTTCCGGCGTCAGAGTTAAATCGACGGCATGCAGGAGCTCATCCAGCTGTTCCTGACGCGAGGCGCCAATAATCGGCGCAGCCACGCCGGGCTTGCTTAAGAGCCAGGCCAGCGCCACCTGTGCGCGGTTGGCATCTAATTCTTCAGTCACTTCCTCCAGCTTCTGCGCTATCTGCTCATCATTGGCGTCGGTGGCGCTATACAGCGATTTACCGAACTCATCAGAGACGAGGCGTGCAGTCGTTTCTCCCCATGGCCGCGTCAAACGGCCGCGCGCCAGCGGGCTCCACGGCATGACCGCAATCCCTTTGCGCTGGCATAGCGGCAACATCTCGTTTTCTTCTTCGCGATAAATCAGGTTGTAGTGATCCTGCATGGTGACGAAGCGCGCCCAATTGTTCTGTTCCTGCAGAGCGAGCGCCTGGGCGAACTGTCGGGCATGCATAGATGATGCGCCGATATAGCGCGCTTTCCCGGCGCGAACGACATCGCTGAGCGCCTCCAGCGTTTCTTCGATGGGCGTGGCGTAATCCCAGCGGTGGATCTGCAACAGGTCGACATAGTCCATTCCCAGACGGCGCAGGCTATCGTCGATGGATCGCATGATTTGCGCGCGTGACAGCCCCTGCGGCAGATCGCCGACCTGATGATAAACTTTGGTGGCGACGATCACCGAATCGCGGCGAGCGTACTCCCGCAGCGCGCGGCCAAGTATCTCTTCGCTGCTGCCATCGGAATAGTTGTTCGAGGTATCAAAGAAGTTAATTCCACCTTCCAGCGCACGTTTAATCAGCGGACGGCTGCTCTCTTCAGGGAGCGTCCAGGCGTGATTGCCGCGGTCAGGCTCGCCGAAGGTCATGCAGCCGAGACAGAGTCGGGAAACGCGAAGATGGGTATCGCCAAGAGGGATGTAGTGCATAAGACGCTCCTGCTACTTTAAAGGGAATCCTTTAAGCATAGCAGGAGCGGTATGGGCAATTATGCCAACCAGTCGCGGATTTTGGCTTCGATACCGGCGGCATCCAGGCCGAGGTCGGCGCGAACTTCTTCTTGAGTCCCCTGCGGGATAAAGAAGTCCGGCAGGCCGATGTTCAGCACCGGTACCGCGCGACGGTGGGCCATCAACAGCTCGTTGACGCCGCTGCCAGCGCCGCCCATGACGGCGTTCTCTTCAAGCGTGACCAGCACCTCGTGATCGGCGGCAAGCTGCAGGATCAGCGCCTCATCAAGCGGTTTCACAAAACGCATATCGACCAGCGTCGCATTGAGTTTTTCCGCAACCTGAGCGGCTTCCGGCAGTAAAGTCCCGAAGTTAAGAATTGCCAGCTTCTCGCCGTTACGTTTCACCACGCCTTTCCCGATCGGCAGCGACGCCAGTGGTGCCAGTTCCGCGCCAGTACCTGTGCCTCGCGGATAGCGTACTGCGCTAGGGCCGTCGTTATAGTGGTATCCGGTGTAGAGCATCTGGCGACATTCATTCTCGTCGCTCGGGGTCATGATCACCATTTCCGGAATGCAGCGCAGGAAGGAGAGATCGAATGCCCCCTGGTGCGTCTGACCGTCGGCGCCGACGATGCCCGCGCGATCGATTGCAAACAGTACCGGCAGCTTTTGAATGGCGACATCATGGATCACCTGATCGTAAGCGCGCTGCAGGAAGGTTGAGTAAATCGCCACGATCGGCTTATAGCCGCCAATCGCCATCCCGGCGGCAAAGGTGACTGCGTGCTGTTCGGCAATGGCGACATCAAAATATTGATCGGGGAATTTCTTCGAGAACTCGACCATGCCCGAACCTTCACGCATCGCCGGGGTGACGGCCATCAGTTTGTCATCCTTCGCCGCGGTTTCGCACAGCCAGTCGCCAAAGATTTTCGAATAGGTTGGCAGGCCGCCGCTGCTTTTTGGCAGCACGCCGCTGGTGTGATCGAATTTCGGTACCGCGTGGAAGGTGATGGGATCTTTTTCAGCCGGTTCATATCCACGGCCTTTTTTGGTCATGATGTGCAAGAACTGCGGTCCTTTCAGATCGCGCATATTCTTCAGCGTATTGACCAGACCCAGTACATCGTGGCCATCTACCGGACCGATGTAGTTAAAGCCCATCTCTTCAAACAGCGTGCCGGGCACCACCATACCTTTAATATGCTCTTCGGTACGCTTAAGCAGTTCTTTAATCGGCGGTACGCCGGAGAAGACTTTTTTGCCGCCTTCACGTAGCGAAGAGTATAGCTTGCCGGACAGCAGCTGCGCCAGATGGTTGTTCAACGCGCCGACATTCTCTGAGATCGACATTTCATTGTCGTTCAACACGACCAGCATGTCTGGTTTGATATCGCCCGCATGGTTCATCGCCTCAAATGCCATCCCGGCGGTGATAGCTCCATCGCCAATGACGCAAACGGTGCGCCGCTGCTTGCCTTCTTTTTCGGCGGCAATAGCGACCCCAATACCCGCGGAGATAGAGGTAGAGGAGTGACCGACGCTCAGTACGTCATATTCGCTTTCGCCGCGCCACGGGAACGGATGCAACCCGCCTTTCTGGCGAATAGTGCCGATTTTATCGCGACGGCCGGTGAGAATTTTGTGCGGGTAAGCCTGATGGCCGACGTCCCAGATTAAGCGGTCGAAAGGCGTATTGTAGACATAGTGCAGCGCCACGGTCAGTTCAACCGTGCCAAGGCCAGAGGCAAAATGGCCGCTTGAGCGGCTCACGCTGTCCAGAAGATAACGGCGCAGCTCATCGCAAAGCTTAGGCAGGCTATCTTTTGGCAGCAGGCGCAACTCCTGGGTGGAATCTACCAGCGCCAGGGTTGGGTATTTGGCAATATCAAAACTCATCAGAGACTCATTTATTGTTTATTTATCGCGCTGAATAATGTAATTCGCGAGCGCTTCCAGTGCCGTGGTATCCAGCGATTGCGCTGCCAGCTCATCTAAAGCCTGGCGGGCATCGGCAATCAGATCGCGCGCTTTCTGCTGGGCTTGCTCAAGACCCAAAAGCGCCGGATAGGTACTTTTGCCTAACTGTTGGTCGGCACCCTGACGTTTGCCAAGAGTCGCAGTATCACCTACCACATCGAGAATGTCATCCTGCACCTGGAAGGCGAGGCCGATATTCTCAGCGAAGCGATCGAGCGCTGGCAGCGCCTGACGGCCACGCTCGCCGGCGCTCAGCGCGCCAAGACGAACCGCCGCGCGGATAAGCGCTCCGGTCTTATGGCGATGGATTCGCTCCAGCGCCTGTAGATTGACCTGTTCGCCTTCCGCCTCGAGATCCAGCGCCTGACCGCCGCACATTCCGGCGACGCCGCTGGCCTGGGCTAGTTCGGAAACCATCGCCAGACGGTCACGATCCGGCACTTCCGGCATCGGCGTATCACTCAGTATAGAAAATGCCAGCGTTTGCAGGGCGTCGCCGGCAAGAATTGCGTTCGCTTCGCCAAACTTGATGTGGCACGTGGGTTGACCGCGGCGCAGATCGTCGTCGTCCATCGCCGGCAGATCGTCATGCATCAGCGAGTAGGCATGAATACATTCGACGGCGGCGGCTGGGGCATCCAGCGTAGAACGGCTAACGCCGAACATCTCGCCGGTGGCGTAAACCAGGAAAGGGCGCAGGCGTTTACCGCCTAATAATGCGCCATAGTGCATTGCTTCAACCAGCGGAGTGTTCTGAAACGGCAGCGGAGAGATAAAACGGCGCAGCGCGTCATTGGCCTGGGAGACACAGGCCTGTAATTGTTGCGGGAAGTCCATTTATTCAGCGTCCGGCGTAAAGGGAGTCAACGGCGCATCTTCGCTATCGGCCAGCAGGATTTGGACACGCTGTTCGGCCTGTTGCAGTTTCGTCTGCCCCTGGCGCGCGAGCTGCACGCCGCGTTCAAATTCGCTGAGCGCTTCTTCCAGCGGTAGTGAGCCGCTTTCCAGACGATTAACGATCTGCTCGAGTTCGCCTAAAGCGCTCTCAAAGCTGGCCGGGGCCTCATTTTTCTTTGGCATAGTGAATATAGACTCTTGTTATGTCTCGATGGCTATCAGTATGGTAACGGAGTCGGGCGGTTAAGCAAACTCGCGGCATTCACCCTACGGATACATTTTTGCGAAAATGCGCAATGCCAGGCGAAAAGCGAACAATGATGGTATACTCCGCGCCCTGGATGCAGACGCTGTGTTGCGCCTGTACAATTTTTTTGCTTAAAGCCCCGTCGGGCTTGCCAACGAACTAATGTCGCTATGAAGTTTATCATTAAATTGTTCCCGGAAATCACCATCAAAAGCCAATCTGTGCGGTTGCGCTTTATTAAAATTTTAACCGGGAACATTCGTAACGTTCTCAAAAACTATGATGAGACGCTCGCCGTCGTTCGTCATTGGGATCATATCGAAGTTCGCGCGAAAGACGAAAACCAGCGACCGGCTATTCGCGACGCGTTGACCCGTATCCCGGGCATTCACCATATTCTGGAAGTGGAAGACGTTCCTTTCACCTCGCTGCACAATATTTTTGAGCAGACATTACCGCTGTGGCGCGAGCAGCTCGAAGGCAAAAGCTTCTGCGTACGTGTGAAGCGCCGTGGTAAACATGAATTCACCTCAATTGAGGTTGAGCGCTACGTTGGCGGCGGCCTGAACCAGCATATCGAATCGGCGCGCGTGAAGCTCACCGACCCGGACGTGACGGTTAATCTGGAGATCGAAAACGATCGTCTGTTGCTGGTGAAAGGGCGCTATGAAGGTATTGGCGGCTTCCCTATCGGTACTCAGGAAGATGTGCTGTCGCTCATCTCCGGCGGCTTCGACTCCGGCGTCTCCAGCTATATGCTGATGCGTCGCGGCTGTCGCGTACACTACTGCTTCTTCAACCTCGGCGGCGCCGCGCATGAAATCGGTGTTCGCCAGGTGGCGCACTATTTGTGGAACCGCTTCGGCAGCTCTCATCGTGTTCGCTTCGTGGCAATCAATTTTGAGCCGGTGGTTGGCGAAATCCTTGAAAAAGTCGATGATGGCCAGATGGGTGTGGTGCTCAAACGTATGATGGTGCGTGCGGCATCGAAAGTGGCTGAGCGTTATGGCGTGCAGGCGCTGGTGACCGGCGAAGCGCTGGGCCAGGTATCCAGTCAGACGCTGACCAACCTGCGTCTTATCGACAATGTCTCCGACACGCTGATCCTGCGTCCGCTGATTTCGCATGATAAAGAACACATCATCAATCTTGCACGCGAAATCGGCACGGAAGACTTTGCCCGCACCATGCCGGAATACTGCGGCGTTATCTCGAAGAGCCCAACCGTGAAAGCGGTAAAAGCGAAGATCGAAGCGGAAGAAGAAAACTTCGATTTTAGCATTCTGGATAAAGTGGTTGAGGAAGCGAATAACATCGACATTCGCGACATCGCTCAGCAAACGCAGCAGGACGTGGTGGAAGTCGAAACCGTCAGCGGCTTCAGCGCGAACGACGTGATTCTCGATATTCGTTCTGTCGATGAGCAGGATGATAAGCCATTGAAAGTGGAAGGCGTCGATGTTGTTTCGCTGCCGTTCTATAAACTGAGCACCCAATTTGGCAATCTCGATCAGAGTAAAACCTGGCTGTTGTGGTGTGAACGCGGCGTGATGAGCCGTCTGCAGGCGCTATACCTGCGCGAGCAGGGCTTTACTAACGTGAAAGTGTATCGTCCGTAATTCGCCTGTACTTATGAAAAAGCCTTCCCTAAGGGAAGGCTTTTTTACATCTGGGGGTTAGCGTAGCGTCATCGCCAGTGCATTCAACTGATCGATAACGATATTCCAGCCTTCAAAAAATCCCATCTTTTCATGCTGCTCTCGGGTTTCCGCGTCCGCATGCAGTACCGTTGCCGTATAGCGACAACCGTCGTTTTCATCCGCAAAGGTAATAATAGCCGTCATGGCAAAAGGGGTAATGGCCGGGCGAAAGTTCTCGGTTAGCATTGAGGTCATAACTATTTTTTGCTGCGGAATGACTTCAAGAAAACAGCCGGGGTTATCGCTACGTTCACCGTCAGGGCCGTGCATCACGGTGTGGAAAGCCCCGCCAGGACGCAAATCAAAAGCCAGGACGTCGGTATACCATGGCTTAGGACACCACCAGGTTTTGAGTAAAGCCGGGTCGGCCCACGCGCGCCAGAGGGCTGTCGTGGGGGCGCTGAGTAGGCGGCTGATGACGAGGTCACGAGAATCGGTTGCGCTACGGGACATGCTACGGCTCCTCAATAAGGGGGAAACCAGCCCGCTGCGCGGACCGGCTATCAGGATTCGTAGTAATTATAGATGCCAGCAGCCATGACCAACTGCGAAGCAACTTCATGCGCTTTTTCACGGCCAACCAGCAGGTCAATCATTTTGAGAGCGAAATCAATGGATGTTCCTGGACCCTGACTGGTCAACAAATTAACCCTTGGATCCCAAACGACGCGCTTATCCTGCCACTGTTCGGCGGGGATTTGCTCTTTTAGCGCCGGGAAACCGGTAATGTTGCCGATAGGAAACAGATTATGTGGCACCAGAACGGTCGCTGGCGCGGCACAGATTGCCGCCACGATGCGCCCGGATAAATGAAATTGTCTTACGGTTTCTACCAGTAAAGGGCTGTCGCGAAAGCACTCGGCGCCTTTAATTCCGCCAGGCAAAACGATGATATCAAAATCGCCATCGGCGACTTCGACCAGCGGCGCATCCGCGACGAGCTTCACGCCTCGCGAGCAGACAATGGTCAGATTGCCATCACTGGCGACGCTGGCGGTGGTCACTTTCACGCCGCCGCGCGCTAATAAATCGATAGTGGTGACCGCTTCGGTCTCTTCGCTACCAGGGGCGAGGCAAATCAGTGCCGACGCGTTCATAAATATTCTCCTTTCGCTTTACCTGTTCAAATAAACGGGCATTTTCCGGCACAGGCAGGCCGTGGGCGCGTGCGCGATTAAGCAGAAAACCAGTGATATAGTCGATTTCCGTATGCCGCTGCGCGCGGATGTCCTGCAACATCGATGAAATATTATCTGCAGTACTTTCAATGACCTGATTCACATACAATAACAGGTTTTCCGCCGATGTATGAATTCCTTCGCGCTCCATCACCGCTGCGACTTCCTGACAAATGGCATTGATCTCATGCGGGAAATCACGCAGATCGCCATTTCGGCAATCTTTCAGCGCGGTCAGGGGGTTAATGACGCAGTTGACGGCCAGCTTACTCCATAATGCCGGATGAATGTTGTCGTGCCAGGCGACATCCGGCAGTACATTTTGCAGGATGTCAGCGAGGCCGCTGTAATCCTGGCTATAGCTTTTAGCAGGCCCGATATGGGTAGTCCCCTGCGCGACATGAATGATGACATTGCCATCGCGGCGGGCGGCGTGGGTGGTGGACGCCAGCAACAGAGGTTGCTTGATGCTTTTTAATTCATTCAAGGTGCCCATGCCGTTATGAATAAGCAAAATAGGGGCTGAAGCCGGTAATATAGCGGCCAGATTTTTCACCGCCTGCGAAACCTGCCATGCCTTTAACGTCACCAGTAGCAAATCGCTGGTGGCGAGAAAATCAGGATCGCTAGCGGTCATTGATTCATTGAAATTACTACCGTCAGTCTCAATAAGATTAACGCTACAAAATGGTTGCGGGACGCGTAACCAGCCCTGGACCTCATGTCCGTTTTTATACAGCGCGGTTAACCATAATTGTCCCAGTGCACCGCATCCCAGTACGGTTACTTTCATTATTCCTCCTCACCTGCGACTTCCCAGGCGCTTGTAGCTAAAGTATAGCGTTATCAGCTAAGCTTCCGGGATAACAAGTTGAGTTATGCCGCGTTGTGGGTATTATGCAACGCAAAAGAAACGGAAGGAGAGGAAAAGATGCCATCTTTCGATATTGTCTCTGAAGTCGATCTTCAGGAAGCGCGTAATGCGGTCGAAAACGCAAGCCGCGAAGTCGAGTCACGATTTGATTTTCGTAACGTTGAAGCCACCTTTGAGCTGAACGAAACCAGTAAAACCATCAAGGTACTGAGCGAGTCTGATTTCCAGGTCAATCAGCTGTTGGATATTCTTCGCGGCAAGCTACTCAAGCGCGGCATTGAGGGGAGTTCGCTCGATGTGCCGGAAGCCTTTGTACATAGCGGGAAAACCTGGTTTGTCGAAGCTAAGCTGAAGCAGGGCATTGAAAGTGCGATTCAGAAGAAAATCGTCAAACTGATTAAAGACAGCAAACTCAAAGTACAGACGCAGATCCAGGGCGAAGAAATTCGCGTCACTGGTAAATCTCGTGACGATTTGCAGTCGGTTATGGCCTTAGTGCGCGGTGGCGACCTTGGCCAGCCATTCCAGTTCAAGAACTTCCGCGATTAACACGCAAAGCCTGATGTCGATGCCGGAGAAGATTTAAGCCGTTCTCCGGCAACTAAAAATCTTACTACTTAACTCTTCTGACCTGTTTTTTAATCCTTCCTCAAGGCGTTCAGCATATTTGTTTCATTATCAACGCCAGGTTAAATTTTCTGATTATTTTCTCAAATTAAAATTCATGAATATGAATTCATGCTGATCGGTTCAAACTTGAGAATGAATAATACCCGCGAGAAGTGGGCATGCAGTATTGATCTCAATCATGAAGTAAAGGAAGTTGCTTCTGTATGGAACGAATTCACTTTTTATTCATTATTTTAATCGGGGAAACTGTAACGGAGTAAGGATATGGGGTTGTGTATGTCATTGTTTACTGTGTGTCGCTAAAACATATTTCGACTTGGTTTAGCAGGCGAGATGAGAAATGATGAGCTACCAGCGTTGAAACGAATTATTACGCTCGATGCGTGGACAGGGAATGTCTCATATTTTGTATGAATTGAATCAGCTTTCTTTGTTCCAGGTAAGTATATGCATTCGGCGTAGGTGGGCGCAGAAATACATTTTTATGTATTTAAAATTAATTTGTTGAATAGAGCTGCATATAACATTTGATGAGTTTACGTGCTTTTCACAGGGATTTTGTACGCATGACGCGTACTTAAAATAGTCAGAGTGAGTAACGCTGCATAAGTGCAGGTTATTCATTATGGCTGCACTCAATCAATACTATCTTAGAAAGGTTCATATGAAATACCACGAAAACAAAAAAAGGTCAGTGAAATTAAACCCCATTGCAGCGTCATTATTACTGCTGATGCCCGTAATGGCGCAAGCGGAAATTTCTATTAAAAATGGCAGCGTTACTGAAGCTTCCAATGGGGTGCCGATTGTTAATATCGCGAAACCGAATAGCAATGGCCTTTCGCATAACGTATACGACACGCTGAATGTTGGCGCTGAAGGCGTCATTTTTAATAACGCGACAAGCGCAGCACAGTCCGTACTGGCCGGACAGATTGCAGCCAACCCGAACCTTACGGACGGCAGCGCAATGGTTATTCTTAATGAGGTGACTTCAACGAATGCCAGTACCATTAATGGCATGATGGAAGTTGCCGGTGATTCCGCTCACTTGATCATTGCCAACCCTAATGGCATCACGACTCAGGGAGGCGGGTTCATCAACGCTGAAAAAGGGACATTAACCACGGGTACGCCAAAGATAGGTGACGATGGGTTATTAAATGGCTATTCGGTTAATGGCGGAACGATTACTGTAAGTGGATTTCAGAGCGAATCACCAACCGAAATCCTGGCGCGTAGTATCGTTGTGAATGGCGCGCTTTCTGCCAGTGAGCTTAAGATCGTCGCGGGGAGTAATGCGGTCAACGCCGACGGTGTAGTCACCGACTCCGTAACGCCTACCGGTAACGCAAGTACCTATGGTGTGGATGTTTCTAAGCTCGGTGGTATGTATGCGAATAAAATTAGCCTTGTCAGCACTGAAAGCGGCGTAGGCGTACGTAATCTGGGAACGATTTCTGCCGGGGATAGCGGTATTAAGATTACCAGTAACGGTAAACTGCTTAACAACAATGCGGTTATTCAATCCAGCGGCGATATCACCCTGAACACCAACGGTGTTTTAGAAAATAGCGCAGGGAAAATCAACAGCGATAAAATGATCGCTATTGATACTGCGGGTAATAAAGTTAGTAATATCAACGGTGGCAATATTTTAGCAACCACTAATAACTATATTACCAGCGGTAAATTCGATAATAGCAATGGTAAACTGGCTGCCGGACAAACGCTGGCTGTCAATACCAGTGGTAATACTTTTACCAATACCGGCAAAGCTAAAACGGCGGGTATTGAGGCGGGTGTCGTTGCAATCGAATCAGGTGATTTTAATAATAACGACGGTCAGATTCATGCTGGCTATGTCGGCCTGAAAAATACATCGTTAACCAATAATGGCGGCACTATTGATTCAACGGGCAATGTCGAAGTTGAAAGTACTGGAAACATTGAAAACGTAACTGGTTTGATCCGCTCCAGTGCTGGTGCTGTAAAATTAACGACAACTAAAGCAGTTAAAAACAACGACAACAAATCGGCCGATACCACGGGCGGTGAATCCTTGGGCATCGTCTCAGGTAACGGCATCGAGATTGCTGCTGACTACTTATTCAACTGGGCTGGCGAAATTGCCTCAGATGGTGATGTGAGCATCCAAACCACCAGTGATATTGATAACTATATGGGTAAAATTGAAAGCAGTAAGACTGTTTCAATTACTGGTCGCGACATAAATACCAGCCAATCCGGTATTAACGGCGGAGATGGTGTAAATATCGATCTCGATAATTACTACAGCCGATTGGGAGTGATAACTTCAGTAAACGGTGATGTTACTATCAAAGCCAACACCGTGAGCACAGATAGTTCAGTCATTAAAGCAAAAAATATCAGTATTGAGTCCGGAGCTGATATCGATGCTAAGTATACTATGATGGTTGCTGATCAAAAACTAGCGCTTAATGCGGCAGGCAAAATCACCAGCACCGATAGCGACAAGTTTGGCTTCTATGTCGGCCAATACTTCGGTTATGGAAACCAACAAGGTGGTTTAATTGGCGGCGAGGGTGTTGATATTACGGCGAAAAGCCTGAATAACGAATCAGGTCGTATCATTGCGCAAACCGGTGATGTAAATATTAATCTGACTGGCGATCTCGCAAGTAACAAAGGGCAGATTGTTGCTAATTCAGGGAAGATGACGATTGCTGCGAAGAAAGTGGCTGCTGATTACGCAACAATTTATAGTTCAGGAAATATGCAGATTGACGCAACTGCGATATCATCAAAAGCAAGTGGTTCTGTTGCTAAAAATACCGCTACCGGCATCATCTCTTCAGATAGTGATATTTTAATTAATATTACTGGTGACTATAATAACACTGGATGGGTGAATGCTGCAGGCAATCTGACAGTAAATACTTCCGGTTACCTGACAAATAATCACGCCTTTAATGCAGGTGGGGATTTAAATCTGACTGGCAAAACTATTACTAATAACAGCGACATTGCAGCGGGTAATACGCTTAATATCACCACTGCTAATGATTTGACTAATAATCTCGGCGCGAATATTACAGCTAAGACTACTAATGTCACCGCTAAAAATATCTCAAACTGGTCAAACCTGGTTGCTGATAGCCAGTTGAATGTCACTGCAAGTAATAACATCTACAACTATGGCAATCTTTATACAGCGGGTAAGGCGGTAATCAATGCTAAGAAAATCGTCAACACCGGTTTCTGGGCTGTATTAGGTGGGGCTCAAGGATTTGAGACTACAGCCAATGTTGTAAACGTATTTGGTACCGTTGTCGGTAAATAAATTAGGTAGTGGGTGAAAGCAGTAAGGGATTACTGCTTTCACATTATCAGGATATGAAATGGATATTCGATACACCTTTATCATTGCTTCTCTTTTTTTAGCCACGCTACCCGTGACCGCCGCTGATGTTCAGTTAGGGCGACTTATAAAAGAACAGCAAAGTAACGATAATGCGTCCTTACAAGACAGAAAAATAGAGCAGAAAGATGTGTATTCTGATGCCACGACAAAGAAGCGCACTGATAGCACATTCCCGCAAGAAACACCTTGTTTTCAGATCAATGAATTGATTCTTAATAATGACTTTTTAGATAACAATGGATTAAAGGAAATAAAAAATAAGGTGATTGGTAAATGCCTGGGAATGAATGGGCTCAAAAAGGCTGCTGTGTTGTTCCAGGATTATTATATAAATGCCGGGTATATAACCACGAGAGTTGAAATTCCCTCACAGGATTTGTCAACGAAAAAATTAAATCTGACGGTAGTTCCAGGAAGAATTTCCGAGATTGTTGTGGCTGATAATGATGTAAGCAGCTGGATTTTACCGTTTTCAGATGGCGATATACTAAACATCAGAGATTTAGAGCAAGGGCTGGAAAATATCCAGAGAACCCCTGAGGTGGATGTCAAGATAAACATCCTACCAGGCGCTGAAAATGGTACAAGCAAAGTGCTAATAAATCCCCAGCGTAAAAAAAAGTGGAGCTTAAGGGCTTCTTATAATAATTTCGGGGATAAGAGTACTGGTAGTGAACTTATAGGTGGGACAAGTTATTTATATAATGTTACAGGCTTGAGTGACCTTTTTTATCTGGCAGGAACAGGTAGCCACACTGGTGGTTATAAGAACGTGAGTACTTATTATAGTGTGCCATTCGGATATTCTGAATTCAGTCTTTATTATAGTAAAAGTAAATCCCATCAAGGTATAGATATCGGTGCATATACTTTTGATTATGTTGGAGAGACGGAATACTTCAGTCTCAAGGGCAATAGAATGCTATACCGCAATGTGAACTCAAAATTGTCTACCAGTGCTGAACTGATCAGACGTAAATATGACTACACATTGGGCGGGACAGAACTGGTACTGCAAAAACGTGATATGGGTAATGTACGGTTAGGTTTAAATTATAAGAGAAACTTTACCGGAGCTGCGCTGGACTCAACGCTGAGCTGGCAGCGGTTTACCAAAGCTTTTGGCGGTACCGACACGCCTGATATGCGCACTGGCACTGTTAGTAAGAAAAGTCAGATTGTGAACCTTAATGTGAATTACGTGAAATGGTTAACAATGCTGCCAACTAATGCCTATTATGAACTTAATTTTGGCGCTCAATACTCACCAGATAATTTGACGTTACAAGATCAATTCACGATAGGCGATCGTTGGAGTGTACGTGGCTTTCAAAACAGTGATGGTATCTATGGCAATAAAGGCTTCTTTTTACAAAACACGCTAAATGTTGTTACAGGATATAAAGGTCTCATACCTTATATCGGCGCTGATTACGGTCAAATAATTGGTGAGTTACCTTCACAAAATCTTAGCGGCAAGAAATTAATAGGTGGTATTTTAGGTGTCAAAGGGAGTGTCAGAGCTTTGGAGTATGATGGTTCGATATCAGCGCCCTTTATCTATCCCCATAATTTGGATGTCGATAAATATAAAATTAATTTCAATCTTGCGTACCAGATTTAATTCATCGGGAACTCTGTAATGCGTATTGGTACAGATATTGTTGAAGTGGCAAGAATAGAAAAAGCTATTGCTAATGATAAGTCAGGATTTCTTCATCGAGTATTTACGGATAATGAAATAAAAGATATTGGTATTACTACCATTAATTACGAGCGAGTATCAGGCTTTTGGGCTGCTAAGGAGTCGCTGGTAAAAGCTATTGGGTATGGATTTAGTCACGGAATTCGTTTCCATGACATCGAGGTTGTCCATGACGAAAATGGAAAACCTGAGTTTCTATTATCAGGGAGGGTAAAGTACATACTTAACGAACAAAATATTATGAATATATCATTAAGTATTTCTCACTGCCGGACATATGCGATAGCCGCAACCATAATCTATTAATTAAAGGCATTTATGTAAAATGTATAGGTATAGCGATCTTGTAAGTAAAAAAGTGCTGATTACTGGTGCCAGCGGCGATATAGGTCTTGCAATTTGTGGGAAATTTCTTGAGCAAAAATGCACGGTTTATGCGTTATATAAATCAAATGTCGAGCCCTTGCTTTCTCTGAAAGAACATCATGCTAATGGTGATTTACTTAATATTTTTCCGTGTGATCTCACAAGCCAGGAAGAAGTCATTGCGTTGTGTAAGCAGTTGGCCATCGAAGCCGGAAGACTGGACGTGCTGGTGAATAACACGGGCATTGTCAAGGATAGCCTTTTTGCATCAATTACCTTTGATGATTTTTATTCGGTTATCAACATTAATTTACTTAGCCTGTTCCGCTTAACGAAAGAAGCATTAATGTTATTACGTTCCGCAGAAAGCCCTGTGGTTATCAATGTCGCATCTGTGGCTGCTCTTGTACCAAGCGTTGGTCAGGCAAACTATAGCGCATCAAAAGGTGCAATATTAAGTTTCACCAGGACTCTTGCAGCTGAGCTGGCGCCTCGGGGCGTACGCGTTAATGCGGTTGCGCCGGGGATGATTGAATCCAAAATGGCGAAGAAGGTTCCACGTACAGTTGTTCGTGAAGTGACTAATTCAATTCCCTTAAAACGACTCGGGAAATGTGACGAAGTAGCCAACGTCATTGTTTATTTAAGCTCTACGGCATCCAGCTACATCATAGGGCAAACCATCGTGGTCGATGGTGGCATGGTAATGCGGTGATTTATGTCTAAGTATTCGATACCGCCAAAAATTTTTCTTGCCATGGGCGGCTGGCGTCAACCTCTACTCATGGTAGATAAAATAGTCGATTATAAATATGGAGAGAATGGCTTCATCAAAGTTATAAAACATGTAACTTATAATGATCCTTATCTGCTTGGGCATTTTCCAGAAGACCCCATTATGCCGGGGGCTATCATTTCTGAAATATTTGGCCAGGCAAGCGAGTATTATTCTTTCCTCACTGATATCTGTGACATTTATCAACATCACACGGGAGAAGAACTCAGGACATTGCGTGACATCCATGCTTATATCAAGCATCCGGATATGTTGAACATAATACATACAAGGCGTGCTGAGGTACGAGGTGTATTAGCCTCACAGAACCTGAAGTTTAAAGAAGCGGCTTACCCGGGAGATACGATTGAAGTGGTAAGTAAACTCTCATTTTCTGATGAACGCGGGTTTAAACATTATTTAGTTACAGCCAACGTTGGCAAAAGAGTCATTAGTCAGGGCGTCATTATTAACTTTAGAGAAACCATTTAGTTTTCCAAGGAGATTCGGTGTGACAAACATCCATGATGAAATCAATGAAAGAAAAAAAATAATCGTTACGATTAAAAGCGAAATTATTCAACGTCTAAATGTTCAGCGTGAGGCTCATCAAATAGATGATGACACGCCGTTGTTTGGTAACGGATTGAAACTTGACTCTGTAGATGCAACGGAAATTATCGTTATGCTTGATAAAACCTTCAACATCCAGGTATCGGAAGGCGATGATCCCGCTTATATGCGAAGTATAAATAATCTGGCATCTTTCATACTAAAGAAAAAAGCATCCTGAATTGAAACAGTTACATTGAAGGGCATTCTATGAAGTTACTTTCTGACCTCCATTTTAAAAACAATGCGGTTATGGGCATCTATAATCATCAATGCGTACCATCTTCATATCATGATGTTTTTGAAGAATATAAAGCCGTTCGTGAAAATGTCTTGTTGGTAGATTATTCTCATATGTCCATTACCAGCGTGATGGGTGAAGATGCATGGGCGCTTGTGAACTATATGGTCTCTGCTGATGTATCAATCATTCGTGATGAACAGGGTATTTATTCTTTGCTGCTCAACGCAGATGGAACCATCCGCGGTGATGCTTATATTCTGTGTGCCGCTGAAGGTTATTATATTTTATCCGAGAATCTCACCGCGAAAGAAGTTGTAGATATCCTGAATGAAACCCTTATAAAGGCCGATGATTTAGATATCCAGGAAATTCCTGAGATAAAATCGATGGAAGAAGATGACTGGGGCGTCATTATGCTGGAAGGGCCGTATGCCTGGGAGGTAATGGCTGAGGTTTATGGTTTTGATATCATTGGCTTGCCTTATTATGAATATATGAACACCGATGATGGGCTAATGATTTTTCGTTGTGGAAAACATGGCGAATTCGCATATCAATTGATTGGCGCACAAGCAACGCTTGTCACGATGTGGATGAAATTACAAGAAATAGGCGCCAGATATTCGCTGAAAACCGGTGGCTTAGATTTTCAACGTTTGGTGAGGATTGAAAATACAGGATGGGATGAAAGTATTTATCCTCGCTATTCCAGTAATCCTGTTGAACTACAAATGCAGTGGGCTATCCAGTATGACAAAGAGGACTTCATTGGTAAGAATGCAGTAGTGGAGTTATCGCGAAATGGCGCAAAACGTAAGCTTGTTGGGATCTCCCCCTGCGATGAATGTAGCCGGATCGACTCAGATGATCTGGTGATAGTTAATGGATGTCAGGTTGGAGTTATTGTCAATGCAGCATATTCTCCGGCAAGGCAAGCATGGATTGCGCTGGCCCTTATTGATGAGGGTTATGCGTTAGCTGATATTGCAGGTTTTAGCCTTAAAACCGCAAATGGCGAAATCACCGCAAAAACACAAAATTTACCATTTATTTATAATTTGAGCTTATTGGTTAACCCAACAACACATAGCTATGTTGATGCGTCGAAAGCAAAGAGCGCGCTTGTCACGGTATAACATTTAGCGACGACAATATTGTATCCAGCATCGGTCGGTAGAGAATAAAAATCGGGATAGAAAATAAAATTATGGAAACGAGCAGAAAAAGAGTGGTTATTACCGGCATGGGGATTTTGTCGTCTCTGGCTGACAATATAACAGACTTCAGGCAAGCACTGCTGGAGAAAAAAAATGGCATCGCTGATAGTGCGCGTTTCTCTAAATGGTTTGCGAACGCTCGTGCGGCTGAAATGCTGCATCAAATTCATTGCCCCGAATTATCAAAAGAGGTTATCTCATCGCTAGATAATGCTGCGCTTTGGGCCTACAAAGTTGGCAAGGAAGCGCTCGAGCAGGCAGGACTGGCGACCAATCGACCGTGCCTGGAACAGATGGGGCTGATTGTTGGCGTTTCTTCGGCGGGTACTGAAGCTTTCCTTCCGCTATTTGAGCAGCGTATTCAGGACTTTTCGTTACGTAAGGCTCTTTTTTCAGGCAGCTTTTCATCGTGTTGTTCCAGCGCCTCTACCTTATTGGGTTTGAAGGGGGGAGTGGAACTCGTCGCAACAGCTTGTACGGCGAGCCCGAACGCCGTCGGCATGGCTTTTGATTACATTCAAAATGGCAAAAGCAAGGCTATGCTGGCTATTGGAACGGAACCCATTTATTTACCAACCTTTGCTGGTTTTTATGCTCTGAATGTTATGCACCCGCAATCGTGTTCGCCATTTTCGGGACATTCAGGGATGTCTATTGGCGAAGGAGCAGGGGCAATAGTACTGGAAGAGTATGAGCATGCCGTCGCACGCGGCGCGACGATTCTCGGAGAAATTCTCTCTTACGCCACCTCGTGTGATGCATATCATGAAACGGGACCCGATCCGCGCGCCAGCGGCGCAGTGCAGGTTATGCAAAAAGCTATGGCGAATGCAGGTCTCAAACCGGAGCAAATTGATTACGTTAATGCGCATGGTACGGGGACGCAAGCTAATGACCAAATAGAAACTCTGGCGATGAAGAAAGTTTTCTCTGGCGCCGAACATATATTGATCAGCTCAACTAAATCCTATTTTGGTCACAATATTGGCGCCGCCGGTATTGTCGAGCTCATTGCATGCTTAGTCACCCTTCCGCAGAAGCATGTTCTGCCAACGTTGAATTTTTCGCAGCCGCGCCCTAACTGCGATCTGGACTACGTTGCGAATGAATTTCGACACAAAGATATCAACATCTTTATGAAGAATAACTACGCATTCGGCGGTAATAATTGCTGCATGATTGTCAGTACGAAACCATGTTCAGTTCCTCTTACCACCTATGATGCTAAACGTGTTGCCATAACTGGGATAGGTGCCGTATCGGCTATTGGACATACTCTTAATGAAATTCTTCGCTATATCCATGAAGGCGACAAAACGGTGGAGTTGAGCGGCGTAGTCTTTCCTGATGACACTCTCGATGAGGCTAAAGCGCTGTTGGACGTTGTGGCAAAAACCCATCAATTTGCGGAAATATTTGGCGCAGAATATCAAGACGCGGCCTATCAACAACCGGAGTCAGAAAAGCACTTTAAAACTTATCAGGTGAAAGACCTCGAACCACGTAAACATCTACGCCGCTATGACCCGCGCAAAGCAACACGCGGCGGTACGTTTGCGCTGATGGCACTTTCAGAAGCGCTGAATTTGGCGAAACGTAAGATTAAACGCGATGGCGATGATCTGGGAATGGTTCTGGGGATGGCCCGTGGACCGCAAGAAACTACCTATAAGTACTTACAAAGTTTAAAACCTGACCCGCGCAAAGTACGCACATCAGAGTTCCCTGGTTCACTGATGAACTCGATGACGACGTTTTGTGGGATTTCAGAAGGTATAAAAGGATATACGACAACATTAGCGACCGGTGAAAATGCGGCACTTGGCGCATTGACCTATGGCTACGAAATTGTTCGTCAGCAACTACAGCCGCAGGTCATTGTTGGTGGAGCTGATGAACACTTTCCGTCGATGTCTCTGTATATGGATGCGGTGACCAATAAGATTCATATGACGTCGAATGCCGCTGATTATCAGATATATGCCAAAGAAGCGCATGGATATGTTCCGGGTGAGGGTGCTTGTATGCTGTTATTGGAAGACGCGCTTGCCGCTGCTTCCCGTGGCGCTGAAGTACTGGGGGAAATTGCGGGTTACGGTAAGTCATGCAGTAATACCTACTTTGATGCAACGCAAATTGAAGAAAAATCTATCGCGATGTCTCTGGCGATCGCGCGCGCGCTTGCAGACGCGGGTATTACCGCAAAGGAAATTGATCTAGTCTGTGGAACCAGTAATGGTAGCGAAGTGAGCTCAATAATAGAAATTAATGCGATTTATAATTCTTTCCATTGCCATAATCCACATGTGCCAGTAGTGAATTATAACGCATTCTTTGGCTTTGTTGCTTCATCTGCAGGGCTTTTAAATCTTGCGGTGATTCTTGATTGTATTCAAAGACAATCCGTTCCTGCTATTCCTTATACACAAACTTTTGCCGATAAAAGAATTAATTTTGTCAATGAAACGCGAGAAATAACTATCAAATATGTTCTTTTGATTGGCGCTACCGAAGGTGGGAATTATTACGCTATCGTCATTAAAGGATAATAAGGTGAGTGGGAGAGCTATTATTTCTGGCTTCAGTGTATGCTTGCCTTATGCTGAGAATAGTTCGCTGTTAATTCGAAATCTGCAGCAAGGCAAACGGGTGCATTTGTCGCCATGGTTTATATCAGATAACCAAGCTAGAGAATGTGGATTTGCGGGGAATATATTCATTGCGAAACTACAACGAGAAAACGATAGCGCTTTTGAACTGGTATACAAACTTATCGATGACGCCTTGCTTCAGGCTGGTCTTAGTAATGACAGTCTGAAAGGTAATAGGGTTAGAGTATACATTACCGGAATAGGTCCTCGTGTTGATGTCATGGATTACAGGAACTTCTATAATTACAATGACATGGAAGATGTTTCGGTAACATCCTCCATTAAAAACCTTTCTGTGAAAAATATGTCGCAGGATAATGTTTCCTATACGATTGGACAGAGGTATGAACTGCACTATTTGCCACCAAATATGAATTGTACAAGTAACTCGTCACTGACGGCGATTCATTTGGTTACCAGGGCAATAGAGAGTGGGGGAATCGATCTAGGGCTTATCATTAATATCTCAAAAATCAAATATCAGGATCTCGGATTTCTGGCAAGTCAGGGGATGTTAGATAGTGAAATTGTCCAACCCTTCGGCGTAAATAGCAATGGTGTGCATTTTGCTGAAGGCTATAGCGTTATGTTACTGGAAAGTCATCAGCACCGAATGGCGCGCGGAAAAAGTCCGGGCGTGTGTATTACTTCGGCATACAAGCAAATCAATGCTGGTCGCAGTAATGACTCTTCCTGGCAAAGTACCAGTATTTTCAAGTTGATTAATTCACTATTAAATGATGTCGGGGTGAGAAAAGAAGACCTTTGTGGATTTATTCCCCATGGTAATGGAACCTCATCCAGTGATAAAGTTGAAGCAAAAGCGATCGCTATGTTTGCTGGTGAAACCCCGCTTCCCATATTGGCCTATAAGGGGCAGATTGGTTATACCGCAACGGGATCTGGACTAATAGACTTGATTATTGGCTATCATTTACTCATCACGAGTGAGTTAATTTTTCCTGTTATTAATGATGAAATCATAGATGACGTCGCTCACCATATCTCTGTAGAGGGAGGGGTGAGAAAACATGAGAAAAAACATCTTCTGAAGACCGGACTAGGCGTCGATGGCTCAGTTGTCGCTTTATTAATGACTAACTTGAATAAGCACTGTGGCTAATATGAATAGTAAAATGTATTTGTCTTCATATTCATTTATTGAACCTGAAGAACCGTTTTATTTATATTACCCAAACTGGTTAAATGTTTGGGAATCACATTCATTCAATACAGCGTTGAAGGCCACGGGAGCAAATGGTTGGCGATTTAAACGCTTTGGCACACGAGCCGAAATATATAATCGTGAAATCACAAGGCGGCCAGATCATATACCTTATATTAATGCTATGGAAAGGGTGTCGGATGATGCATTACATAGTTTGTCAGCAAAAGAGCGAATGTTGCTTTTGAAATCACGCACCGCCTTTATCTATATTGATTCATGGGGCGAATCAGGCGTTTTTGAATACAATATAAGTAGCCTTAATTTATCAACTATTGATACTTTACCTAAGAATATAATTAAGAAGTTCTCTATTAATAATGTGACTTGTAAAATACGAGGTGAAAACTATTCTCTATTCCAGGCAATGGCATTAGCTCAAGATTATCTTGCTTGGGATGTATTTGATTTTGTAGTGATCTGCGGAGGTTACCGTGCGGTGCCCTTGTTGGCGTTTACGGCAGAAAGCCTTCGCCATTGTGAAACAAAAAAACCGCATAAGTATGTTCCAGGTGTAAATTTTTCTATTGAAAGAGTGGGGTGCTTTATATTTAGTAGAAGGGAAAGTCATTTGCGAGTGAACTGTGGCCCATATATACCTAATAGGCCAGGTAGCTTGTTTGTATCGCAATCAGAAAACAATAATGATATTGACTTTATTGCCTATGCCGGTGGTATCAATAAATCAAAGCCACCCTCTAACAACGGAATCGATCTCATTACTCGTTATGGTTGTAGTGGCTGCATGACCCCCGCCTTGAGCTGGCAATACATTACACAACATGCTTTGCATAATGGTTGTCTTCGAACCGTTATCCCCGGGGTCGCCGGTGGCTATGCTTACTTTGACACCTGGTACTAATAGAAGGCTATATGCGCAGTAATATAACAGAACTACCCGATATATCTCTGTACGGCATACATAAATATTATGGATCTCAGGATAATATGACTCCTGCACTGAATGATATCAATCTTGATGTTGTAAAAGGTGAGTTCCTGGCATTATGTGGCCCTTCAGGTAGCGGTAAAAGTACTCTGCTTAATATACTTTCAGGTATTGATAAACCTACGACGGGCCATGTTTTTTTTCTTGGAAAAAATCTAAATGCGTTGTCTGAAAAGAATTTGGCGTCCCTACGCAGTCGTCATTTAGGGTTTATTTTTCAGTTTTTCAATTTAATTCCGGTGCTGAGCGTATTTGATAATGTTTTTTATCCTCTAATGCTAAATGGACATTTCAGTGCAAAAGAGGCGAGAGCGCGGAGTTTACATTTTCTCGATAGTGTTGATTTAGCCCATTTAGTGGAGAGAAAACCAGGCCAATTATCAGGTGGCCAACAGCAACGTGTCGCGATTGCAAGAGCGTTAGCACATAGCCCTGAAATCATTGTTGCGGATGAACCTACCGGAAATTTGGATCTGGCTACTGGCGATGCGATTCTCGACCTCCTGTTAGATATTAATCGGCGAACGGAAACGACGTTTATTATCTCCACACATTCGACTCAGCTACAAGAACGAGCGCGTCGGAGAGTGGAAATTAAAGATGGAGCAATAATATATGATTCAGCGAAGCAATCTTTGTAGAGTTTTGCTTCTGTGTTTAACCGCGGTTACATTTTCAGCATTCGCTGAATCGGTAGCCACACCTGTGGCCAATCGTGTGTTACAGGATGGGTTTCCACATGAGCCAGCGTCATTAGCATCGATCACTACACATTTGTTTAAAGAATATGAACGCACTAATAACGTTGGTGTGCTGATTTTTTATTCATGGGGGATGCTACGGCAAGCCGCTCATTATCAGAATGTTAATGATTTGATTCACGCTTCTGAATATGCAAAGACGGGATTTTTCTATCTGGATGAGTCGGTCGATACCCATGAAGATAATTTGCTGATCAGATACTTACGTGCGCGTGTTGATGCGTGGCTTCCGGCTAATTTGGGGCGCTGCGTGATTACGATTGAAGATACCGACTCGCTGATGAGGAATAAAGATAAATTCAGCACCGAGATTGTTAGAAAGATAAACGAGATGCGTTTACGAGCGCTCCACCAGTGCCATAACAAACAACAAGAAGAACAACTCCTTCAGCAGCTGAGAAGCGTGGGCCAAAACCTTAAAATCGATTATGAAAATAACAATCCACCCCCTTGGGAAATGGCTGAAGTTTTACAGGTTATTGTTCCGGTTATTAAAGGTGATTAAATGTCAAGGGATGTGATATTCATTAATGGTATTGTAGTGTTGCTATTGCTTTTTGTGATTTATAATATCATTTTCAACTATGGTGATGCTAAATTTTCATTCTTGAATTTACTACGACATCAGCGTAGAACACTGTCTACGGTTTTTGCAATTATTTTAGGCGGTGGTGCGATATTTTTATATGGCGGTTTTATCAAATACTCTTTTTGGATACTCAAAGAGCAGACGATACGAACGAATATTGGCCATGTGCAAATTTATAATAAATCCTACTTTGAAACAGCCAATAAGAATAAGAGCCTTATTGCTGACTATGGTGCACTAAAACATAAGATATTGCAAAACAACTATTTTTCTAATGTTATCTCGACAATTTCCGGCCAGCTTGAGTTTAGCGGGATTATCTCTCACTACGAAAGCGAAACATCAAATTATTTTTCAGCACAAGGCGTTGAGCCATTACCAGCCCTAAAGTTAGGAGCATTTGATAAGATAGTTTATGGAAGCGATCTGTCTCGCGTAAAACATAATGAAATTACGATAGGAAGCGGTCTGGCGAAAACTCTTGATAGCCATTATGGTGACTGGCTTGATATCCTGGCGGTTAATGTGTCAGGAGGACAGGGCGCGATTTCAGTAAAGCTTCGTGGTATTTTTGAGTCGGGGATTAAGGATTATGATGATGTTGTATTAAAGATACCTCTTGGTACTGCGCAGCGAATCATGGGAACCAATGGTGTCAGTAAAATAGTTATTTTATTAAAACATGATGATGTCGCGCCATTTATTATTCAAATGCGAGAGTTTATTGCTCAACAGGATTTACCTCTTATTGTTAAGGACTGGAAGGAAAGTTCTATTTTTTACCAGCAAGTTGAAGGCATGCTATCTGGTATCTATTTTTTTATCAAAGTTATCGTGGCACTTATCGTGGTATTCATGATCGGTAATTCAATGACCATGAATATCGTTGAACGGACTAAAGAGATCACCACACTACGAGCCATCGGCTTACAGTCCAGCCGTGTGACGCTTTTATTTTGGTTGGAAGGTGTATATATAGGTATTTTAGGTGCATTAGGTAGTCTTGCTTTTGGCTATGCCATTGCATCAATTATTAATATTTCCGGTATTGCGATGCCGCCTTCACCTGGCCAGTCTGTTGGATATACTGCATTTATTATAACCAATGATGCAGAGTTAATTTGGTTTACCTTAACGTTGCCAATTTTAACATCAGCCGTGGCTTCCATCATTCCTGCATATCGTGCATCGCGGCTTAATATTACTGATGCATTTAAATCTTCATAGAGGCTAGTATGAAAATTGGTGTGTGGTATTTATGCTCTTTGGTAGTATTACTGTATTCATCTGCGGCGCAAGCGACGAAAGTTGACCAGCAGGCTTTGGAAATTATTCGCAAGGCTGATGAGGTTCGTTCTCCAAATGAACCTTTCCGCTATGAAGTAACCGTGTTGGAGTTCAAAGAGGGAATGCAGGAACCCGAAAATAAGCAATCCCTCGATATTTCGATGCGTTTTATTAAGCCCGAAAGCGGTAAGAAAGCTGACGCTCGTTCACTTATACGCTTTATCTATCCTCCGCGAGATAAAGGTAAAGTTATGTTATCTGATTGGTATGATTTATGGTTTTATACACCGGAACTTCGCAGGCCAGTTCCCATTTCGCGTTCACAACGATTAATAGGCCAGATCTCTAATGGCGATGTTATCGTAACGAACTTCGAATATGCCTATGATTCTACGCTCGAGGGCGAGGAACCTTGCGGTGATAAAGTCTGCTATCGCTTATCTCTTACCCGTAAATCGGAGGCCATTACTTATCCAAAAGTGATTTACCTGGTAGAAAAAAATGCAGAGTACCGACCATTTAAGGCATCGTATTACTCACTTGATAATCAATTACTCAAAAGTGTTTTGTATAAAAACTATCAAATGGTATTAGGAAAGAACCGGCCAACAGAAATTATTGTGCAGAATGCTCGCAACGAAAAGGGATATTCTGTCATGAAGTATAGCAACGTTCGTCTCGAATCCTTACCGGAATTTCACTTCACGAAGGAGTATATTCAGAGGGAAGCAAAGTGAAATTGCTTCTGGCTGCATTACTATTAATTCTAACGTTCATACCATTGTTGGTAATGGCTGACTGTCTTTCCGCGGATGAGATACAGCGTAATGGCCAGTTGGTTTTGACGGAGCAAATATCCTTTACGCATAGAAATGAGTCTTTATGGCGTATCAGTGGATCTAATCCTTATACGACTGATAATGCCTACAATAATATTTCAATCAATGCTTCTAGCACTTGCGACATTATTGATGATATGTTGGTTCTGGATCTTTCATTGTATGGCTTAGGATATCAACCAATGAAAGGTGTCGGGCTATTCGAAGAAGACGATAGTCGCACTAAAAGCTTAATCGATAGGTTAAAACTGAACGCAACGTTATCCGAAAGCGTCAGTCTTGAAGGCGGAAAGCTTAGACCGGATCCCGGCGCTTTTCATTTGAGGTCGCCTGCCGCATTGCTGACAACTTATTATGCCGGATTTAAACCTACCCGAATTTACGACCCGGCGTTTAACTCCTCCTATCATGAGCCGTTTTGGGGAGGGCGAGTTTCAGCTGAGTTTCGTGATTATGCATTCTCGCTTACCATCATGCCCAAATTAGTGAGTATTGATAAATATTATGAGTCATCCAGTAACTGGACGGCCAATCAACGGGGCAACAGTAGTGAGTATTATTTATTAACTTACACCGATTATCGTCTTGTTAATCATCGACTGGCAGCAGATATGATGCTTGGCGATTCTCCTTCATTGGCTCTGGCAGATAGCTACAATCTAACTCCGCAGTTTGTTGTCAACGTCGAGGCGGCTTTACACAAAACGCAACAATGGCGTCATTTTTCCCGTGAAAAACGAGATGAGATATTATCTGGGCAATATCCTTCAGCGCTTTATACCCAGAATGATAAAACAAACTATGAATTGGCCGTTGGCGGCCAGTATACCACTGACCTTTTTAGCGTATTGGGTATCGAATACTATTATCAGAGTGAAGGGTACTCGAAATCGGCATGGCGGGAGCAAACTGATTTTATTAGGCTGTTAAGTAAGAAAACCGGTATTACCGGATTAGATAAAGTATTTGATGATTATAAGTATCTAATGGGGTCAGAAATAAGTAATACAGGAAACAAAGGAGTGTTACAAGGGCGACATTATATTAATTCATGGTTAAGTTTACAGAATGCAGATCATTCAACCCTTCAACCCTATCTGGTGATGAACGTAGTCGATGGTAGTTCCTTAATTGGAACACATTACATTAAGCCGCTAAAAGGGTTGGGCGAAAGGGTAGAAATTTATACGGGGTTTTATAGCGCATTAGGTCGTCGTGATTCAGAGTTCGCCCTTTTTGGCGAGACCCTCGGAGTCTATGTCGGATTTAAATACTATTTATAAGGACATATTGTCTATGACAACGTTATCAAAGCAACCGACGGTACTTCTTTTCGCCGGTCAGGGAAACCCTACGGTAGGAATGGGGGCAGATTTATGGGATCTAAACGCAACCACCAGGCGAATCTGGGACTGCGCCAGCGATGTAACAGGGCTGGATCTTCGGCGGTTATGTCAGAAAGGGCCGATGAATCGTCTGGTGAAAACGACGACGCAACAGGCAGCGGTGACGGCTATCAATGTCACGCTCTATAGTCTGTATGCTGAGCAATTCTCTGACGCTAACATTATTGGCTCGTGTGGGCATAGCGTGGGTGAATATAGCGCGCTTTATGCGGCCGGCGCTTTAACGCTGGAGAATGTGTTCAAGTTAATCCTGGCGCGCTCAACTATCATGGATAATTTAAGCAAAATTCGTAAAGGTACAATGCTGGCCGTGAGAGGCGCCGATTTTAAAACGGTAAGCCAGTTAATTAACGACTCCGGGAGTCCGGTTGTCGTGAGTTGTGATAACAGCCTCTATCAGCAGGTGGTTGGCGGTACGCTGCCAGATTTAAGTGAATTCACCGGGGTACTGATGGGAGCAGGCCTGGAGACGGTAAAGTTGAGCGTAAGCGGAGCCTGGCATACGCCTCTGATGGCTGAGGGAGTTCAACCCATGCGGGATGCGCTGAAGATGGTGGAAATTGTACGGCCAAATTATCCTGTACTGATGAATGTCACCGGACGGGAAGAATCTAACCCGCAGCAAATTAGAGAGAACCTTTCTTTGCATTTGACCCACCGGGTACAGTGGACTGCCTCTATGACTGCCTTTCTACAACATATCCCCCTCGTCAGGTTCGTTGAAATCAGTAATAAAGCTTATCTTGGACAATTGTTAAATGACTTCGACGACTTCTCTGCAGAGAATTTTATTCATTGTCGAAAAATGTTGTTGGCGTAACGAGGCTATCATGATACCGGATTATCTAACTTTTATTCGACGTCAGGATCGGTCGCTTCTGCCCTATTTGTACTTTATTTGTACACTGCTGATTGCCTTCTACGTTAAAAACAGAGGGTATCTGTTGACCGTGGAAGATGCATTTCCCGTAAGCGCCATTTTTTCGTTAACTATGTTTAGCTTTGTTTATGAGCTTAAAGGTTATTGGTCATACAAATATGCGATAAAAAATATTAACTTTTCATGGTTTCAAGGGAAAAAGTATTCGCAATTTGAGGTAATACTATGGCATCCGCTCGTTGCTACAGCTTGCTGTTTACTGGGGTGCTATCTGGTTGTTAGAGGATTTCTACTCTTTTTTTCAAGCATTGCCGCGATGGCCTGTATTGTCATCTTTGTGCCGATAATGGTCTATATGATGTGCTGGTTCGCCAGGAATTGTTACGTCAAGCAGTTACAGCAGGCAACTGTGCATACGCTTAAATACCGTAATCTCCACCACTATGCTTGTTTGAACGTTACCGTCACGTTTCTAACCAGTTTTTGGGTTGTCAGTCCGTTGGTAGCGGATGAGGATTTTTCCTTATCAAATGGTTTTTTTTCAGCAAAGTTGATAGTCGCTATGTTGATTCTGTGTTCAGCGATACTGGTGGTCAATTTAATTTTTGCTCATCCCTCCAGACGCTATACTTTTTTAGGACGGCTTTTTCAGAAAGAGTTTGATGTGAATCTGGCGAAAACTATTCCACTTACCCTGATTTATAGGAAACCGCTGTGGTTACGGTTAGTTATTCTCTTTATTCTTCAACTGTTATGGATCCTCACTTTAAGCCTGTTACTGAAATTATTAGGGTGGGAAATGTATTTTTATGCATATTTCATATTATGTATGATACCTGCGATAGGATATTTTTATTTACATGTTTACTGGCGATGGCATGATGATTACATGACGGCATGTGATATGTATCTCAGATGTGGTGAAAATAATAATTAACATCAAAAAATATGGCCAGTCAGTTTTCTGACTGGCCATATGCTATTTAGCTCTGCAGGGCATCAACAACACCACCCCAGTCAGTAGCAGCATTATAAACAAAGTTTGACCAAACCCCTGATTCAGCATACAGCAGGGAGTTGATATGGTCGGTTATAATGCTTCCCAGGCTAGATGGCGAACCGCCAAGAATATTGGAAACCAAATCAATAGTGGTTTCCAGTGCGGAGGAGGCCAGAATCATACCAGCATTAATACCTGCTGCTACCAGGCCCAGCGCTGATTGAATGGTGAAATCAACCAAAGCGCAAGGCAGGTCGATAATGCCTGCACCAGAGACATATTCCATTTCGTTTGCGGTTAATTCTTTCATTTTTAATTCCATCCTAGATTAATGAATTGTTAATGATGTGCCTATGCACACCGGGCAATATACTAATCAGAGGGTTTTTTATATAATAGTGAATATTTAAATGATCTATTAGTTTTAATGTGAATTAAACTTCACAAAACAGAATTAGAAAAGTGCGGGGGCTTATTACGTCAATTCATGTTTGATAACAGAAGATACCCGAAGGTATCTTCTGTGTGGCCGAGCGTTCAACTTATTGTTTAGAGCGTAGAAATGGGGGGCGATTACGAAGTTGCGATAATAGCCTGTTCAACCTCAAAGCGGTTGGTTACTTTGCTGTCAATTTTTATGTAGGCTGAACGTTCTTCAGCGACAATCATGACCTGCTCAACGCCAGGTTTCGACAACAGACGGCGCTGTAGTTCATCATTAATGATGACATCGTCCGGGATCTCAACTCGGAGACTGCTCACGTAAGGTGGTTCGCTCATGGTACTGGCAACCAGCAGCCATAACATTGCGAGTAGGGCCCCAAGCAGGAACACCGTTTGTGAATCAAAGAAACCATCGACCCAGCCGCCGAGGGCGCCACCGATGGCCACGCCGATAAACTGGCTGGTAGAGTAAATACCCATTGCCGTGCCTTTATACCCTGCTGGCGATTCCTTGCTAATTAATGAAGGCAATAATGCTTCCAGGAGATTAAAGGCGAGAAAGAACAGCTGCACCCCTGCGACTAACTCCCAGAAATAGCCACCTGCGCCCCAGAGTACGATTTCAGCGATGAGGAGTAGGGCGACGCAGAACAGGAACACTCGTTTCATCTTGCGCTTCACTTCCGCATAGATGATGAATGGCACCACGGCGACAAAGGAAATGACCATGGTCACCAGGTAAATTTTCCAGTGCTCGGCGGCCGGGAAACCTGCGGCCTCCAGTTGTCCTGGCAGCGCAACAAAAGTCGACATTAGCATGATGTGCAGACACATAATGCCGAAGTTCAGCTTGAGGAGTTTAGGTTCAGCAAGCACTTTGCTAAAGCAGCCCTTTACCATGCCAGATTCACGGTTCAGTACATGATTGTGGCTATTTGGTACTACCCATAGAGTCAGCAAAATACCGAGGCTGGCCAGAATAGCGATCATCCAGAATAGCGCATGCAATCCTAACTGGTGAGTGACAATAGGGCCGAGCACCATGGCGATAGCAAAGGTCACGCCAAAACTGACGCCAATGAAGGCCATGGCTTTGGTACGGTTCTGTTCGCGGGTTAAATCAGAAAGTAGTGCCATGACGGCGGCGGCGATAGCGCCAGAGCCCTGCAGCGCGCGGCCAAGAATAATGCCCCAGATGGAATCGGTCAGCGCGGCGATGATGCTGCCGATAACAAATATCAGCAAACCACCAATAATTAACGGTTTACGGCCAATGCGGTCAGACAGGAGGCCGAACGGGATCTGGAAGACGGCCTGGGCGAGCCCGTAAATACCAATAGCCAAACCAATCAGCGCTTCGCTAGCCCCCTGCAGCGCCATGCCATATGTGGTCAAAACGGGCAGGACCATAAACATGCCGAGCATGCGCAGTGAAAACACGGTCCCTAAACCCCAGGTTGCGCGCAGTTCTCCTGGCGTCATTTTGTTATCGTTCATTACCACCTCAATATAAAAACTGTGACTAGTGTAGTGGGGGGATAAGGACGCGTAAATAAATGTTTGTTTAGCAGATATTACGACTGTGTTGCGTAATAGAAGAAGGGATGAGAACCCGAGGCTAAAATGGTGAAGCGCTAAATAAAAGCGTTAAAACAACAGAAAGGGCAGAAATGAAACCTGCCCTTATCATTATACCGATTAGGACGCAGCCTGATCCAGGAAGCTGTTCCAGTCGGTTGCGGCGTTATTCACGAAAGTATTCCAGCTGTTTCCAGCAGTGGAAACGAAGTTTGCCCAGTTTTCCTGACCGGTGCTGACTACGCTTTCCCAGTTTGCTTGTCCAAGGAGAAATTTACCAAATTCAATTGCGCTATCGCCAACGAAAGAGGCGAAAGCCAGACCGGAGGTCAGCGCAAATGAGGTAAATCCTGCTGCAGAATTAGCGACAAAGCTGGCGAAGCCAGTTGCAGCGCTCACCAGGTTGAAACCACCTGAGACAGATTCCATTTCGTTGAATGTTAATTCTTTCATTGTTATTCCTTGCTATTAAAAATCCATATTTTTTGTAGACGTTTGCCTACCGTGCAAGGCTAGCACCATCTCCGCTAATGGCGCGAGATGGGCGGCGGTTAGCGATGCTCAATTTTTTCCTCAATTTTTAGCTGCGTGATGAGTGAAGAAAATGAAGTAGAAAAGTGAGGGGAGGGCGGTATTAATGAAGTAATCCGATGTTGGCGCATAAAAAAGCCCCCGACTAGCGGAGGCTCTTTTCATTTCACATTAGCGTAATCTTATCTGACGTAAGCCAGCAGATTATGTGAATCCGGCACCATGAAATCGACAGACATCATGACTGACAGCGCGGTGATGGCGACGATGGAAAAGACGAACAGCTTACGTGCCCAGACTTTATCATCCGCCACTTTATACCCGCGCAGCGCCATGCCAAGCCACCAGACGCTTACGGCGGCAGCGACGACCAGATATTTGTATCCGGCATAACCACCAAGGGAAAGCATCAGCGTTGCCACGGCAAAGGCCACGATGTACAGCGTGATATGGTTTTTCGCGACGGAGATACCTTTCACTACCGGCAGAACCGGAATATTCGCCGCCTGATAATCCTTGAAACGGAAGATCGCGATGGCGTAAGAGTGAGGCATCTGCCACAGGCTAAAGATCGCCAGCAGAATCGCCGCGCCGCTGTCAAAATCACCGGTTACCGCGCAGTAGCCAATCACCGGCGGCGCAGCGCCGGAGAGTGAGCCAATCAGCGTGCCGTAGACGGAGTGGCGTTTCATGTACAGGCTGTAGATGCCGACATAAACCACAAACCCCATCACGCCAAGCCAGCAGGCCAGCGGGTTGGCGCCGAACCACAACAGCATGAAGCCAGCAATACCCAGCAAGGTGGCGTATACCAGCGATGATTCTGGCGAGATCAGCCCTTTGACCAGCACCCGGTTTTTCGTCCGTTCCATCTTACGATCGATATCACGGTCGATGTAGTTGTTGAAAACACAACCCGAGGCGACCACCAGGGATACTCCGAGGAGCGTCCAGACGAACAGCGGATAGTCGATGTGGCCTTTGGAGGCCAGCAGGAAACCGCCGATCACGGAGATCAGGTTGCCAAAAATGATGCCTGGTTTCGTTACTTGCAGGTATTGCTTAAACATACTCGCCGCTCTTAGTGCATCATCATGTTGTAGTTGAGGTTCCACATAATCCAGATGGAGCCGACAACTACGATAGCAATGATGATTACGGTGAAGATAAACGCGGTCAGGTTCCAACCTTCGTCTGATTTACTGTTCATGTGCAGGAAGTACACCAGGTGTACCAGAATCTGCACCACAGCCGTGACCAGGATGGTTCCCAGAATCGCTGCATGCGAGGCAGAGCCACTCATAACCATTGCAAACGGGATAGCCGTCAGAATGATCGACAGGATGAACCCTGTCATGTAGCTCTTCACGCTGCCGTGAGAAGCGCCGCTATGATCGGTAGAATGACTCATTACATCGCCCCCATCAGATAAACAACAGAGAACACGCAGATCCACACCACATCCAGGAAGTGCCAGAACAGGCTCAGGCACATAATACGGGTACGGTTAGTGTTGGTCAGGCCGCGACGCGATACCTGAACCATCAGCACCGCCATCCACAGCAGACCGGAGGTGACGTGCAGACCGTGGGTACCAACCAGCGCGAAGAACGCTGACAGGAAGCCGCTACGATCCGGACCCATACCTTCAACAATCAGGTGATGGAATTCATAGATTTCCATACCAACGAACCCTGCACCGAAGAGGAAGGTCAGGGCGAGCCAGGAAACGACCTGGCTCTTGTTGTTTTTGTACATGGCGATAGCCGCCATGCCATAGGTGATGGAGCTGAATAACAGCAGTGCGGTTTCAACCAGAACGAACGGCAGTTCAAAGATATCTTTACCCGCCGGGCCGCCAGCCGTGCCGTTCACCAGAACGGCATAGGTTGCGAACAGCGTAGCGAAGATAATGCAGTCGCTCATCAGGTAGATCCAGAAACCGAAGACTTTCATCGGTCCTGTATCATGGTGCCCGTGTTCATGCGCGTGGGCATTGTGCGCAAGAGTATCAGTTGCCATTTTTCAGCCCTGCTTTGTTAATCTCATCGAAATGCTGATTTTCCAGTTTTTCGACTTCCGCAACCGGTACGTAGTAATCCACGTCCTCGTCAAAGCTCTTGATAATCCAGGTCACTACGATGCCGGCGAAACCAACAATCGCCATCCACCAGATATGCCAGATCATCGCGAAGCCAAACACCGTTGCGAATGCAGCAATGATGATGCCCGCGCCGCTGTTTTTCGGCATATGAATTTCTTCATAATGCGCAGGTTGCTTGTACGCTTCGCCTTTTTCTTTCATTTCCCAGAACGCGTCACGTTCGTGAACGTTAGGAACGACTGCGAAGTTATAGAACGGCGGTGGAGAAGAGGTTGCCCACTCCAGAGTACGGCCGCCCCATGGGTCGCCGGTCAGGTCACGGTTCTGATCGCGATCGCGGATAGAAACGTAGAACTGAATCAGCTGGCACAGGATACCGCAAGCGATCAGCGCCGCGCCGCATGCTGCAACTACCAGCATGGAGTGGAACTGCGGATCGATGTCCTGGCTCAGGCGACGGGTCATCCCCATGAAGCCCAGCACGTACAGCGGCATAAATGCTACGAAGAAGCCGATGATCCAGAACCAGAATGCGCGTTTACCCCAGGTTTCGTTCAGGGTGAAACCAAAGGCTTTCGGCCACCAGTAGGTCAGACCTGCGAAGCAACCGAATACCACGCCGCCGATGATGACGTTATGGAAGTGCGCAATCAGGAACAGACTGTTGTGCAGTACGAAGTCTGCGCCCGGTACCGCCAGCAGAACGCCGGTCATCCCACCAACGGAGAAGGTAACGATGAAGCCGATAGTCCACATCATCGCCGAGTTGAAGACGATGCGGCCCTGGTACATGGTGAACAGCCAGTTGAAGATCTTAACCCCGGTCGGGATCGCGATAATCATAGTGGTAATACCGAAGAAGGCGTTTACGTTCGCGCCGGCACCCATGGTGAAGAAGTGGTGCAGCCAAACGATGAACGACAGAACGGTAATACAGACGGTTGCCCACACCAGCGAGGTGTAACCAAACAGACGTTTACGCGAGAAGGTTGCTGCGACTTCGGAGAAGACCCCGAATACCGGCAGAACCAGAATGTACACTTCCGGGTGACCCCAGGCCCAAATCAGGTTGATGTACATCATCATGTTGCCACCCATATCGTTGGTAAAGAAATGGGTGCCCAGGTAGCGGTCCAGGGTCAGCAGCGCGACGGTGACGGTCAGAATTGGGAAGGAGGCGATAATCAGGATGTTGGCGCACAGAGATGCCCAGGAGAATACCGGCATCTTGAACATGGTCATGCCAGGGGCACGCATCTTGATAATGGTCACAAAGAAGTTGATACCGGTCAGGGTAGTACCGATACCGGAGAGCTGCAGCGCCCAAATCCAGTAATCGACCCCTACGCCAGGACTGTACTCAATTCCCGAAAGCGGCGGATACGCCAGCCAACCGGTCTGTGCGAACTCACCGACGCCCAGAGACAGGTTAACCAGAATCACGCCCACAACCGTGAACCAGAAGCTCAGGTTGTTGAGGAACGGGAACGCAACGTCACGCGCGCCGAGCTGAAGCGGAACCACCAGGTTCATCAGGCCGATAACGAATGGCATTGCCACGAAGAAGATCATGATAACGCCGTGGGCGGTAAAGATCTGATCGTAGTGATGAGGCGGCAGGAATCCTGCTTCCCCGGCTGAAGCCAGCACCTGCTGGCTACGCATCATAACGGCGTCGGCAAAGCCACGCAGCAGCATGACGATTGCCACGATAACGTACATGATACCGAGACGTTTGTGGTCGACGGACGTCAGCCACTCGTTCCATAGGTAGGACCACTTACCGAAGTAAGTGATCGCTGCCAGTATCGCCAGTCCCCCGACGATGATTGCAGCAACCGTTACCACGATAATAGGTTCGTGGTAGGGCACTGCATCCAGTGTAAGTTTTCCGAACATCGTTTTCTTCCTCGGCCCCTTAGTGAGCGGTTTCCGCGTGGCTCATGTCCATGCCTTCCATCCCTTCGTGCGCAGCGTGCTCGCCTTCAGGTTTAGACATGTTCATGCTCTCGTGAGACATGAATTTGTTAACAACGTCTTTGAACAAATCCGGTTTCACGTTAGAGAAGTATTCCACTTTGTTGTTTTCGCTAGGCACAGCCACTTTGTCGAATGCAGCCATGGAGTCCATGGAGTTCGGGGACTGTTTCGCTTTTGCTACCCACTGATCGAAGGTTGCACGATCCGGGGTGGCGATAGCCTTGAACTTCATACCAGAGAAGCCCGGGCCACTATAGCTTGCGGAGATACCGTCATAAGTGCCTGCTTCATCAGCGATGAGGTGCAGCTGAGTCTGCATCCCGGCCATCGCATAAATCTGGCTACCTAAGCGCGGAATAAAGAACGAGTTCATCACGGAGTTGGAAGTGACTTTAAAGTGCACCGGTACGTTCGCCGGGAAGGCGATTTCGTTGACGGTAGCGATACCCTGTTCCGGGTAAATAAAGAACCATTTCCAGTCCATCGATACAACTTCGATGGTGATTGCTTTCTCGTCGTGGACAAGCGGTTTGCTTGGCTCCAGAGCGTGAGTGGTTTTCCAGGTCAGAACGGCCAGGAACAAGATGATCAGAATAGGAACCGTCCAGACCACAGCTTCAACTTTGTTGGAGTGTGACCAGTTCGGGCTATACTTCGCATCTTTATTGCTCGCGCGATACTTCCAGGCAAATCCTACTGCCATTAAGACGGCGGGAATAACGACAATCATCATCAGGCCGAATGCCGTCAGAATCAAAGAGCGTTGCTCCAGTCCAATCTGTCCTTTTGGGTCAAGGAGCGCAGAATCACAACCACTGAGTAATACAGTACCTGCGATTAATGACATCCATCCCAAACTTTTATTGTATTTCCTGAGTCTCATTGAACGACCTCAATTCCACGGGATCTGGTGGCGTTTAAAGTGTATGGGCATTTTACGGTAAGGTTGCATTACTGTAAACACGATTGGATCTGTGTCAGTTCTGTGTTAGCGGGTTCTGCTTGGATTGTCACATATGTTACGGAATGTGACGTAATTGCTTGCAAAGCCTGATTTACGCTGGATCTATAACGAAAGGGATAAGAAAGGGAATGCTTATGGAGTTACGAGTATAAACATCGTAAAAATAACACAAATAATTAACAATTAATTATCAAATAAAAGACATAAAGAAAACGTTAAAATAAAGTAACGCTGCTGAATCGGTTAAATTAATTAAAGAATCGCGTAAAAATTGTCAATAATTTCCAGAAATCTAAAACGCACAAAACAACAAATCAGCTCCCAGGGAAAATAAAATCGCTAATAAGCCGTTATAATTACCTCGGGTAATTAAAACGGCTATTAACGGTTTGGCGAAAATTAAATCAGCTGCGTTTTGCGTAGCGCCATATAGTCCAGAACAGCGCCGAGCAAAATACCACCGATAGCGGTCAGTGCGGCGACTTCCAGTAGGCCTGGCAGGAAGGAGAAAGAGGTGTAATCCAGCGCGTTCATCGCCAACAGCAGCAGCCATATCGCCAGCATCAAACAACCTACCGCCAGGATAACCAGCGCCAGGGCGTAAGTCTGAGGGTATTGCGTGCGCGGCAAGAAGCTTTCCGTTCGTTGAGTATATTCCAGCGTACGCCGACACAGAAGCAGGAGCAAAATCCCCGGCACGGCGGCAACGACGGAGAAAAGATAAAACGTCGGCCAGCCGTTCGCTTCGACAAACCAGCCGGCAATCGGCCCAACGTAAACGCGACCTACCGCCGACAGCGCCGACAGCAGCGCAAACTGAGTGGCGGAAAACGACTTGTTACACAGCGTCATTAACAGGGCGACAAACGCCGCGGTGCCCATCCCGCCGCACAGGTTTTCAAAAAATACCGCCGCCGCCATCGAATAAAGGTGTTTATCGGTGACCGAGAGGATCCAGTATCCGGCGTTGGAGGCCCCCTGCAGCAGGCCAAAAATTAGCAGGGCGCGGAACAGCGTCAGGCGCTGCATCAGCACACCGCCGTAGAGGGCGCCGACAATGGTGGCGAACAGGCCCAACGTTTTATTCACCATCCCGACTTCACCGGCATCAAAACCAACGCCGCGAATCAGGAAAGTGGTGGTCAGGCTCATGGCGAAGGCATCACCAAGCTTATAAAGGACAATTAACAGCAGGATAAGCCAGGCGTTGTTGCGGCCGAAGAAGTCGCGCAGCGGCGCGGCAACGGCCTGCTCAAGAGATTTCGGTACCGGAATGACGTCGCTGGGCTCCGGCGCCAGCAGCGTGGCGATAATGCACGGAATAAGCAGGGCGGCCATTAGCCAGTACATCCCCTGCCAGCCCAGCCAACGGTCGGCCAACCAGAGCGCTAACCCTCCGGATACCAGCATCCCCAGGCGATAGCCGAGCACGCTTATCGCCGCACCGGCGCCGCGCTCTTCCGCCGGGAGGACGTCGGTTTTCCAGGCATCAAAGACGATATCCTGCGACGCGGAGCAAAAGGCGATAACTACAGCCAGCGCCGCCATCCAGCGCAACTGCGTTGAAGGTTCAAGAAAGCCCATCGCGGCGATGGCGACGAGTAGCGCAAGCTGAGTCGTCAGCAGCCAGCCGCGGCGGCGGCCTAAAAACGGCGGCGTGTAGCGGTCCATTAATGGCGACCACAAAAATTTAAACACGTAGGCCTGACCGACGAGAGAGAAGAAGCCGATAGTTTTTAAATCGATATTTTCAACGGTCATCCACGCTTGCAGCGTGCCGGAAGTCAGTGCGAGAGGTAAACCAGAAGCAAAGCCGAGGATCAGCAAAATAGCTGATTTGGGCTGCTGAAAAATACGCAAGTAGTGATTGGACATGGCATATAGAGCAGGCCCGGAGTGAACCGGGCCTGCTATTTTATTAACGAGCGTTTTGTTTGATGAAGTCGTGAATGCTGGTGTCCTGCGCCATGTCGGCGATGGTATCGGTCAGCACGCTATTAACCGCGTTAGCAATGTTCTCGTTGGAAGCCTGGAAAGCGCCCTCAACGGAGTAGCTGGCGCGGTAGTTCTTAGTCATCTTGTTGCCGTTAGCGGCGGTGGCGACGATGGCGATATCCGCTTTGGTGGCGATGTTGTAACGCACGTTGCCCTGTGAGACGTCAGCATACAGTTTGTTAACAATGATCTGCAGGTCGACGGCGCCGTTCGGGCCAATCATGTAGCCGCGCGACGTCATTTGCTTCTCAAGCACTTCCTGCAGCAGGAAGCGCAGGTCGCGAGAGGCGGTCAGGGTCACCAACTGGTTGTTGCGGGTGACTTTCGCCAGCGCCTGATCGGTACGCTGGTCCGCGCCGTTAATGCTGACGGTAACGCCCATCAGGCTCGGATCCTGCTGCGGCAGGGTGATTTTCGGTGATACTTCAATGGTCGTCGGTGGAGTGGCGCATCCTGCCAGTACAAACATCGCGACCAACGGGAATAGAATTTTCTTCAGCATGTTCAGGGTCTCAACGCACGGTGTTGTTATACCCGTCATAATTCAGGTTTCAGGCGCTACGGGGTTATCGTGGGCGCTTTTTTCTGCAACTCGAAGTAGTTAGGGTGTTTAAGGAAAATTCCCGCCATCATAACATCGCCAACGGTGAGGGGAAGTGGCTACGAGTGGAAAATCATCGTGTTGTGCGTTTTATGACCTCGTCCCATTTCCGGTGGCGATTTGGCCTGGAGATATCAGTAAACCTGATACTTTTGCGTGAAAATATCAGAGGAATGCTAATTTTTTGTTGTTTTCTGCCAATGGAAGCGGTAAAAGCGGCTAACATTTAAAGGGAAAGGCGGCATCTCAGCGTTGTCGGAGGAGAAAATTCATGATGATACGTGAGCAGATCGAAGCAAAACTTAGAGCAGCGTTCGACCCGATGTATCTGGAAGTCGTGGATGAAAGCTATCGGCACAACGTCCCTGCGGGCTCTGAAAGTCATTTTAAAGTGGTGTTGGTGAGCGACCGCTTCACCGGCGAACGTTTCCTTAATCGTCATCGTATGATTTACGGTACGTTGACCGAGGAGCTGTCAAGCACCGTGCACGCGCTGGCGCTGCATACCTATACGATTAAAGAGTGGGAAGGGCTACAGGATACCGTCTTTGCCTCTCCGCCCTGCCGCGGAGCGGGGAGCATCGCGTAAAAATCACATTTGCAACCGCTGGCGCTTTTCCAGTATGTTGCGTGAAGATTTAGCAAAAACGGCCTGCGGGCCGTTTTCTTTTGCCTGGAAAATGCGCAAAGTTCGCGCTTTTGCAGGCAAATTTGAGCGGGAAATGTGAAAAACCCCGCAGCAGTGGGTGACAACCGTTCTCGACTCACAAAAGTGATGCCGCTATAATGCCGCGTCTTATATATGAATGTCTTCGGGATGATTCTGACGACAGGGAATGTGTTTCTGATTTGAAGAGGGCATCCCGGTTCTGCGAAGCCACCTACACGCGCTTCCAGAGTTGACCGAGCACTGTGATTTTTTTGAGGTAACAAGATGCAAGTTTCAGTTGAAACCACTCAGGGCCTTGGGCGCCGTGTAACGATTACTATCGCCGCTGACAGCATCGAGAATGCTGTCAAAAGCGAGCTGGTCAACGTAGCGAAAAAAGTTCGCATTGACGGCTTCCGTAAAGGCAAAGTGCCGATGAATGTTGTTGCTCAGCGTTATGGCGCTTCCGTTCGCCAGGACGTGCTGGGCGACCTGATGAGCCGTCATTTCGTTGACGCGATCATCAAAGAGAAAATTAATCCGGCCGGCGCGCCGAACTACGTTCCGGGCGAATACAAGCTGGGCGAAGACTTCACCTACGCGGTAGAGTTCGAAGTGTATCCGGAAGTTGAACTGAAAGGTCTGGACGCAATCGAAGTTGAAAAACCGGTTGTTGAAGTCACCGACGCTGACGTTGACGGCATGCTGGACACTCTGCGTAAGCAGCAGGCGAACTGGAAAGAAAAAGAAGGCGCCGTTGACGCTGAAGATCGCGTTACCATCGACTTCACCGGTTCTGTAGACGGCGAAGAGTTCGAAGGCGGTAAAGCGTCTGACTTCGTACTGGCGATGGGTCAGGGTCGTATGATCCCGGGCTTCGAAGACGGTATCAAAGGCCACAAAGCTGGCGAAGAGTTCACCATCGACGTGACCTTCCCGGAAGAGTACCACGCTGAAAACCTGAAAGGTAAAGCCGCTAAGTTCGTTATCAACCTGAAAAAAGTTGAAGAACGCGAACTGCCGGAACTGACTGCTGAATTCATCAAACGTTTCGGCGTTGAAGATGGTTCCGTAGAAGGTCTGCGCGCTGAAGTGCGTAAAAACATGGAACGCGAGCTGAAAGGCGCCGTGCGTAACCGCGTTAAATCTCAGGCTATCGAAGGCCTGGTGAAAGCGAACGACATCGACGTTCCGGCTGCTCTGATCGACAGCGAAATCGACGTACTGCGTCGTCAGGCTGCTCAGCGTTTCGGCGGTAACGAGAAACAGGCTCTGGAACTGCCTCGCGAACTGTTCGAAGAGCAGGCTAAACGTCGCGTAGTTGTTGGCCTGCTGCTGGGCGAAGTGATTCGCACCAACGAGCTGAAAGCTGACGAAGAGCGCGTGAAAGGCCTGATCGAAGAGATGGCTTCCGCGTACGAAGATCCGTCAGAAGTGGTTGAGTTCTACAGCAAAAACAAAGAGCTGATGGACAACATGCGCAACGTGGCGCTGGAAGAGCAGGCTGTTGAAGCCGTGCTGGCGAAAGCTAAAGTGTCTGAAAAAGCCACTTCCTTCAACGAACTGATGAACCAGCAGGCGTAATTTCGCCCGGCTGTTTAAAGTTCGCGCAAAAACCCGTTGCCGAAAGGCTGCGGGTTTTTTTATTGCAATGATAGGCTTAGGATGAGTGCTAAAACACATTTTCAGTGATAGCGTTACTCCAAAAGGTTGTTATGCTTGAATTATGGCTGCGCCATCCCCATAACCGGGGGACGTATCTGCATCCGCAGCGTCAGAAATAATGACCAGCTCAACGTATCAGTGCCCTGCGGATAGAAACTCTGGCTGATAATCCGTCCATAAGGTTACAATCAGTGCAGCAGGTTTTTTCAAAATTAATCCAGGAGACGGAAATGTCATACAGTGGCGAACGAGATAACTTTGCACCCCATATGGCCCTGGTGCCGATGGTCATTGAACAGACCTCACGCGGTGAACGTTCTTTTGATATCTATTCCCGTCTGCTCAAGGAACGCGTTATTTTCCTGACCGGCCAGGTGGAAGACCACATGGCTAATCTGATCGTGGCGCAGATGCTGTTTCTGGAAGCGGAAAATCCAGAAAAAGATATTTACCTGTACATTAACTCTCCGGGCGGCGTGATCACCGCCGGGATGTCAATTTACGACACCATGCAGTTCATCAAGCCGGATGTCAGCACTATCTGTATGGGGCAGGCGGCTTCAATGGGCGCCTTCCTGCTGACCGCCGGGGCGAAAGGTAAGCGTTTCTGCCTGCCGAACTCCCGCGTGATGATTCACCAGCCGCTGGGCGGCTATCAGGGCCAGGCGACGGATATCGAAATCCATGCCCGTGAAATTCTGAAAGTGAAAGGGCGCATGAATGAACTGATGGCGCATCATACGGGTCAATCCCTTGAGCAGATCGAGCGCGATACCGAGCGTGACCGCTTCCTGTCGGCGTCGGAAGCGGTGGAATACGGCCTGGTTGATTCCATCTTGACCCATCGTAATTGATGCCCGTGGCGTAAGGGTGCCGCTATACTTGTTTTAACTACTGGGCGGCACAACGCGTGATCGCGACTTGCGCCTGAGAATGGCATTTGCGTCGTCATCTGCGGCACAAAGAACTTAAGAAGAGGTTTGGACTCATGACAGATAAACGCAAAGATGGTTCGGGCAAACTGTTGTACTGCTCTTTTTGCGGCAAAAGCCAGCATGAAGTGCGTAAGCTGATCGCCGGGCCATCCGTGTATATCTGCGACGAATGCGTTGACTTATGTAACGACATCATTCGCGAAGAGATTAAAGAAGTCGCTCCGCACCGCGAGCGCAGCGCGCTGCCGACGCCGCACGAAATTCGCCACCATCTGGACGATTATGTTATCGGCCAGGAACAGGCGAAAAAAGTGCTGGCCGTGGCGGTATACAACCACTACAAACGTCTGCGCAACGGCGACACCAGCAATGGCGTAGAACTGGGTAAAAGCAACATTCTGCTGATCGGGCCGACCGGCTCCGGTAAAACGCTGTTGGCTGAAACGCTGGCGCGTCTGTTGGATGTTCCGTTTACTATGGCCGATGCCACCACGCTGACCGAAGCGGGTTACGTGGGTGAAGACGTGGAAAACATCATTCAGAAGCTGCTGCAGAAATGCGATTACGATGTGCAGAAAGCGCAGCGCGGCATCGTGTACATCGATGAAATCGACAAAATTTCCCGTAAATCGGATAACCCGTCGATTACCCGCGATGTGTCCGGCGAGGGCGTTCAGCAGGCGCTGCTGAAGCTAATCGAAGGCACCGTAGCCGCTGTTCCGCCACAGGGCGGGCGTAAACATCCGCAGCAGGAGTTCTTGCAGGTCGATACCTCCAAGATTCTGTTTATCTGCGGCGGCGCGTTCGCAGGCCTGGACAAAGTGATTTCCCATCGTGTAGAAACCGGCTCCGGCATTGGTTTTGGCGCGACGGTTAAAGCGAAATCCGACAAAGCCAGCGAAGGCGAGCTGCTGGCGCAGGTCGAGCCGGAAGATCTGATCAAGTTTGGTCTGATCCCGGAATTTATCGGCCGTCTGCCGGTTGTCGCGACGCTGAATGAACTGAGTGAAGAAGCGCTGATTCAGATCCTGAAAGAGCCGAAAAACGCCCTGACTAAACAGTATCAGGCGCTGTTTGGCCTCGAAGGCGCAGAGCTGGAATTCCGTGATGAAGCGCTGGATGCGATAGCCAAGAAAGCGATGGCGCGTAAAACCGGCGCCCGTGGTCTGCGTTCAATCGTTGAAGCCGCGCTGCTCGACACCATGTACGATCTGCCGTCCATGGAAGATGTCGAAAAAGTGGTGATTGACGAGTCGGTGATCGAAGGTCAGAGCAAGCCGCTGCTGATCTACGGCAAGCCGGAAGCGCAGCAGGCATCTGGCGAATAATTCGCCAATCGACACAAGCAGTTAAGCAAAAAGGGGGGATTTTATCCCCCCTTTTATTTTTCCTGTGTTCCCGCCGTTGAATGTATGGAATACATCCCCATATACTGGATTACATATTAACGGCGACGCGTTAATGAAGGCGTCGTCGGCTACCTGGCGGACTTTAAACTAAGAGAGAGCTCTATGAATCCTGAGCGTTCTGAACGCATTGAAATCCCCGTATTGCCGTTGCGCGATGTGGTGGTTTATCCGCACATGGTCATACCCCTGTTTGTAGGGCGGGAAAAATCTATCCGTTGTCTGGAAGCGGCCATGGACCATGATAAAAAAATCATGCTGGTCGCGCAGAAAGAAGCGTCGACGGATGAGCCGGGTGTAAACGATCTTTTCACCGTCGGGACCGTGGCGTCAATTTTGCAAATGCTGAAGCTGCCGGACGGCACTGTGAAAGTGCTGGTGGAAGGCTTGCAGCGTGCGCGTATTACTGCGCTGTCTGATAACGGCGAGCACTTCTCCGCCAAAGCAGAGTACCTTGCTTCTCCGGTCATTGAAGAGCGTGAGCAGGAAGTGCTGGTGCGTACGGCTATCAGCCAGTTTGAAGGCTACATCAAGCTGAACAAAAAAATCCCACCGGAAGTGTTGACGTCGCTCAATAGCATCGACGATCCCGCGCGTCTGGCGGATACCATCGCTGCGCATATGCCGCTTAAGCTGGCGGACAAACAGTCCGTGCTGGAGATGTCCGACGTGAATGAACGTCTGGAATATCTGATGGCGATGATGGAATCTGAAATCGATCTGCTGCAGGTTGAGAAACGCATTCGCAACCGCGTGAAAAAGCAGATGGAAAAATCTCAGCGTGAGTACTATCTGAATGAGCAAATGAAAGCCATCCAGAAAGAGCTCGGCGAGATGGATGACGCCCCGGACGAAAACGAAGCGCTGAAGCGTAAGATCGACGCGGCGAAAATGCCGAAAGAGGCGAAAGAAAAAACTGAAGCGGAACTGCAAAAGCTGAAGATGATGTCCCCGATGTCGGCGGAAGCCACCGTCGTGCGCGGCTACATCGACTGGATGGTGCAGGTGCCGTGGAATGCCCGCAGCAAGGTCAAAAAAGATCTGCGTCAGGCGCAAGAGATCCTCGATACCGACCACTATGGTCTGGAGCGAGTCAAGGACCGCATCCTTGAGTACCTTGCGGTGCAGAGCCGCGTTAACAAGCTGAAAGGGCCGATCCTGTGCCTGGTTGGGCCGCCGGGGGTGGGTAAAACCTCGCTGGGTCAATCGATTGCCAAAGCCACCGGGCGTAAATACGTACGCATGGCGCTGGGCGGCGTGCGTGATGAAGCGGAAATCCGCGGTCACCGCCGTACCTACATTGGCTCAATGCCGGGTAAACTGATCCAGAAAATGGCGAAAGTGGGGGTGAAAAACCCACTGTTCCTGCTGGATGAAATCGACAAAATGTCCTCCGACATGCGCGGTGATCCGGCTTCAGCACTGCTGGAGGTACTGGATCCGGAACAGAACGTGGCCTTTAACGACCACTATCTGGAAGTGGACTACGATCTCAGCGACGTGATGTTCGTGGCGACCTCCAACTCCATGAATATCCCTGCGCCGCTGCTGGACCGTATGGAAGTGATTCGTCTCTCCGGTTATACCGAAGATGAAAAACTGAACATTGCTAAGCGTCACCTGCTGCCGAAGCAGATCGAACGCAATGCGCTGAAAAAGGGCGAGCTGACGGTCGACGATAGCGCCATTATCGGCATTATTCGTTACTACACTCGTGAAGCGGGCGTTCGTAGCCTGGAGCGTGAAATCTCCAAGCTGTGCCGTAAAGCCGTTAAGCAGTTGTTGCTTGATAAATCGCTGAAACATATCGAGATTAACGGTGAAAACCTGCACGATTATCTCGGCGTACAGCGCTTTGACTACGGCCGTGCGGATAGCGAAAACCGCGTAGGTCAGGTCACCGGTCTGGCGTGGACGGAAGTGGGCGGCGATTTGCTGACCATCGAAACCGCCTGCGTTCCGGGTAAAGGCAAGTTGACCTATACCGGTTCGCTGGGCGAAGTCATGCAGGAGTCGATTCAGGCTGCGCTGACCGTGGTTCGCGCGCGTGCTGAGAAGCTCGGTATTAACCCGGACTTCTACGAAAAACGCGATATTCACGTGCACGTACCGGAAGGGGCTACACCGAAAGATGGCCCGAGCGCCGGTACGGCGATGTGCACCGCGTTGGTTTCCTGCCTGACCGGTAACCCGGTACGCGCCGATGTGGCGATGACAGGGGAAATCACCCTGCGCGGTCAGGTGCTGCCAATCGGCGGCCTGAAGGAAAAACTGCTGGCTGCGCATCGTGGGGGCATTAAGACTGTTCTGATTCCTTACGAAAACAAGCGTGACCTTGAAGAAATTCCGGAAAACGTTATCGCCGATTTGGATATCCACCCGGTACAGCGAATCGAGGAAGTTCTGACACTTGCTCTGCAAAATGAACTGTTTGGCATGCAGGTCGTAAGCGCAAAATAGTGATATCGCGCAAATAGCGTTAAGAAAAGTGGGGCTGGTGAGTAAATTCGTACTTGCCAGCCTTTTTTTGTGTAGCTAACTTAGATCGCTGGCAGGGGTCATCGACAACTCTGTTGTAAGGGCATGACAGTCCTGATATAACTGCTGCGCGGTCGCGCCATGAAGGATTCTGGTGCGATATAAATTATAAAGAGAGGAAGAGAACAGTGAATAAATCTCAACTGATTGACAAAATTGCTGCGGGTGCGGACATTTCTAACGCTGCAGCTGGACGTGCGTTAGATGCTTTGATCGCTTCTGTTACTGAATCTCTGCAAGCTGGGGATGATGTTGCGCTGGTAGGGTTCGGTACTTTTGCTGTTAAAGAGCGTGCTGCCCGTACTGGTCGCAACCCGCAAACAGGTAAAGAAATTACCATTGCTGCCGCTAAAGTACCGGGCTTCCGTGCAGGTAAAGCGCTGAAAGACGCGGTAAACTAATCGGCACTCCCGTCAGGGAATGTGACGAAGTACAAGGGCGCATCGCGAGATGTGCCTTTTTTATTTGTCCAGAACGCGACTTTATGTGTGTTTATGCGCACTTGTGGGCTGACAATTGCCCCGTTTTCTTGTCAAAATACGTCCTCACGCGCGGCAGGCATCACGTGCTATGCTGCGCGAGCTAAAGTCATCTACAGCGGAGCGTTGTTACACCATGATGGACAACCTACGCACGGCCGCCAACAGCGTCGTGCTCAAGATTATTTTCGGTATCATTATTGTCTCGTTCATTTTGACCGGGGTGAGTGGTTACCTGATTGGCGGCGGCAACAACTATGCCGCAAAAGTGAATGGTCAGGAGATTGGCCGGGCGCAGTTTGAAAATGCCGTTGCCAGCGAGCGTAACCGCATGCAGCAGCAGTTAGGCGATCAGTTCTCTGAGCTGGCGGCCAACGAAAACTACATGAAGACCATGCGTCAGCAGGTGCTGAACCGCCTGATCGATGAATCGCTGCTGGACCAGTATGCTCGTGAGCTGGGCCTGAGCATCAGCGACGACCAGGTGAAACAGGCCATCTTCCAGACCCAGGCCTTCCAGTCGAACGGCAAGTTTGATAACGAACGCTTCAGCGGCATCGTGAATCAAATGGGTATGACTACCGATCAATACGCGCAAGCGCTGCGTAACCAGTTGACGACGCAACAGCTGATCAATGCGGTAGCCGGTACCGATTTCATGCTGCCGGGCGAGTCTGACCAACTGGCGGCGCTGGTCTCCCAGCAGCGTGTGGTGCGTGAAGCAACTATCGACGTTAACGCGCTGGCGGCGAAACAGACCGTTAGTGATGAAGAGATTAACGCTTTCTGGCAGCAGAACCAGGCCCGTTTTATGGCGCCTGAGCAGTTCCGCGTGAGCTACATCAAGATGGATGCCGCCAGCATGCAGGAAAACGCCTCTGACGAAGAAATCCAGTCATGGTACGACCAGCATAAAGATCAGTTCACTCAGCCGCAGCGTAATCGCTACAGCGTGATTCAGACTAAAACTGAAGCTGATGCGAAAGCGGTACTGGCCGAACTGCAAAAAGGCGCCGATTTCGCCACGCTGGCAAAAGAGAAATCCACCGACATCATCTCTGCGCGTAACGGCGGTGATATGGGCTGGATGGAAGAAGCTTCCACCGTACCTGAGCTCAAAGATGCCGGCCTGAAAGACAAAGGTCAGCTTTCCGGGGTGATCAAATCTTCCGTAGGCTTCTTGGTGGCGCGTCTTGACGATGTTCAGCCGGCACAGGTAAAACCGCTGGCCGACGTGCGTAACGACATCGCGGCAAAAGTGAAACAGGAAAAAGCACTGGATGCATACTACGCGCTACAGCAGAAGGTCAGCGACGCGGCCAGCAATGATAACGAATCCCTGGCGGGGGCGGCGCAGGTCGCCGGCCTGAAAGTGGTTGAGACCGGCTGGTTTGGTCGTGACAGCCTGCCGGAAGAGCTGAACTTCAAGCCGGTTGCCGATGCTATCTTTAATGGTGGTCTGGTGGGTGAAAACGGCGCGCCGGGCAATAACTCCGACATCATTACCGTTGACGGCGATCGGGCTTTCGTTCTGCGTATCAGCGAGCACAAAGCGGAAAGCGTTAAGCCGCTGGCGGAAGTGAAAGCGCAGGTGACCGATATCGTTAAGCGCAATAAAGCGGAACAGCAGGCGAAACTGGATGCCGATAAGCTGTTGGCCGACCTGAAAGCGGGCAAGGGCGATGACGCGATGAAAGCCGCAGGGCTGAGCTTCGGCGCCGCGCAGACCCTGTCCCGTACCGGCCAGGATCCGCTGAGCCAGGCGGCCTTCTCTCTGCCGCTGCCGCAGAAAGATAAAGCGAGCTACGGCGTGGGCAGCGATGCCAAAGGCAACGTAGTATTGCTGGCGCTGGATGAAGTGAAAGCGGGTTCTATGCCAGAAGAGCAGAAGAAAGCGATGGTGCAGGGTATTACCCAGAATAATGCGCAAATCGCATTCGAAGCGCTGATGAGCAATCTGCGTAAAGAAGCCAAAATCAAGCTCGGCGACCTCGTCGACCAGCAGCAATAATTTCGCGCTGCCTCGCAAAACGAGGTAACGTGATGCAACACTCAAAGGCCGCTTTCGCGGCCTTATCCATTTCCGCAATCTGCCTTTTGTACTCCTTTTTCGCAGCCGCTATCGTGACCTTGCTGTCAACAAACAAGGAGATAACAGCATGAACAGAGGAATGAAAATGGTTATTGTCGCCGTATTGCTGGCTTGTACGGTGGGTTTTCAGGGGGCGCTGGCGGCACCGGCGAGCGGTAAGGCGGTATCGGCAAAAGAGACTATTCAGACTCCGCAAACGAAAATGCCGGCGGAAGCGAAAACGACGGATAACGTCGGCGCGCGGGCCAGCATTAATACAGCCAGCGCGGAGGAGCTAGCACAGGCCATGAATGGCGTTGGGCTCAAGAAAGCGCAGGCAATCGTCAGCTACCGCGAAGAGTACGGACCGTTTAAGACTCTCGACGATCTTAAACAGGTTCCGGGGATGGGGAGTTCACTGGTAGAGAGAAATCTGTCACATCTGACGCTCTAATTTCACCCGCTGCTTTGCACAGTGGCAAATCTTTGCCATGCTAAAGAGGTTACATCATCTGGTGTGACCTCTTACCTGATTAACAACAATAATAGTAAGGCATGTGCGCTATGCAGACTCAAATTAAAGTTCGCGGTTATCACCTGGATGTTTACCAGCACGTTAACAATGCTCGTTATCTGGAGTTTCTTGAAGAAGCGCGCTGGGATGGGCTGGAGAGTAGTCCGGCGTTTCACTGGATGACCAGCCATAACATTGCTTTTGTGGTGGTCAACATCAATATCAATTATCGTCGCCCGGCGGTACTCGGGGATGTGCTTACCGTCACCAGTAAACTTGAGCAGTTGAACGGTAAAAGCGGCACCCTAAGTCAGGTGGTGACCCTTAATCCTAACGGTGAAGTGGTGGCCGATGCGTTGATTACCTTTGTCTGCATTGATCTGAAAACGCAGAAGGCGCAGCCGCTGGAAGGGGAGTTGCGCGAAAAGCTCGACCAGATGAATTTACGCTAACAATAGTCGGACCGAGGAGAGCTGTGAACCCGTAGCCCCGGTAAGCGAAGCGCCACCGGGGACGTTGAACTTAAGCTTCGTTCCCCTGGCCCAGACCGGTTTTTTGCTTCATGACCGCCATCACGCCGGCCTTATCGCCCAGATACTGATTCAGGCCGTTGGCGCGCAGGTTGCAGGCCGCGCAATGGCCACAGCCGTCGCCCTTGATGCCGTTATAGCAGGTGAGCGTTTCGCGGCGAACCAGATCCAACTGGCCCCAATAATCGGCCAGCGCCCAGGTCTCGGCTTTGTTGAGCCACATCAGCGGCGTTTCAAAGCGAATGTCTTTCGCCATGCCAAGGCTAACCGCATGGTGCAGCGCTTTAACAAATTCGTCGCGGCAGTCCGGGTAACCAGAGAAGTCGGTCTCGCAAACGCCGGTAATAATTGCTTCGGCCTTAACCTGATAGGCGTAGATCGCCGTCAGGGTTAAAAACAGAATATTGCGACCTGGAACGAAGGTATTCGGAATACCATCGGCATCCGGCTCGTAATCCGGTACCGGGATGCTATCGCGCGTCAGGCTGCTCACCGCCAGTTCGTTAAGCAGGGTAACGTCCAGCACTTTATGCGCCACCGCGCCCAGTTTTAGCGCCAGCTCGCGAGCCACGTCAATCTCGGCGCGGTGGCGTTGGCCATAATCAAAAGTGACGCAATGCACTTCATCATACTGTTCCAGTGCCTGCACCAGGCAGGTTGTTGAGTCTTGTCCTCCGCTGAAGACAACTACGGCGCGTTTCATGGCAATTCCTGACTAAATAAGTGAGAGCCATATGGTACCGTCAGACGCTCGCGGCGACCAGCTCTCTCACGTCGACGATGCCGGTAGCCAGGCGCTGGTAAAGTCGAACCAACCTCTGGCATTAAGGCGCAGGCCGTTAACCCCCGGCGGCGCGCTGATGCGGTAATTGTATTTGAATAACGGCGTCATGATGGCGTCATCCATCAGCGTATTGAAGACGTTGCGCAGGGCATCGTTGCGGCTACGCGCTTCGGGCTGCGCCTGCACGGCATCTAACGTAGCCTGCAGGTGCGCATATTGCGCCCCGCTCAGCAAATGGGGCCACAGCGTGTCGCAGCGCAGCCACTGTTCAAGGGTATATTCCGGCGCTTCGCCAATCAGCCGGTCGCCCATCATCATATCGGCCTGCGCCAGATATCGGCAGCCGTCCCAATTTTTGGCGTCGTGAAAAATGAGCGTCAGTTCGCAGCCGAGAGTGGCGAGGCGCTGTTTGAGCTGCTCAGCCATAGTGTGTAATTCGACCGGCAAATGATAGAGCAGGGTGAGCTGGGGCGGCAGCGGCACCTCATGGTTTTCCGGGCCCTGAGGAATGGACCAGCCGGGCAGCACCTCATGGCTCGGCGTGATCAGATCTTCATCCAGCGGTAGCGTTTCCAGCAACGACGAGCGGTGGATAATCGAAATCAGCCGCTGGGCCTGCGCTTTACTGAGACGTGGACTCTGACGCAGGGTCAAATAGCAGAAGCCGAGGCTGATGCTATTGCTCACCTGGCGCAAATTATTGAGCTCTTCTGGATCGCCGATGGTGATCTGTACTGGATGGCGACAGCTGGTGCCGAGATCGCTTTCGAATAGCTGCGGCGTGATCCAATATTCTACCGCCTGGATCAGCGGATGCTGTAAATGGTAGCGGGGATGGTTCTCCAGCCGGACCAGATCCGGGCCAAAAAGCTTTATTCGGAACGGACCGCTACCGAGCGCCGGATCGTCAGGATGCGCCAGCACGCTGCAGTAGCTGGCTAAACGGAACGGTAGCCAGTAGTCCGGGCGATGCAGCGTAATCGTCAAACATTGGGCGTGGGTGACATCGATGCGGCTAATGCTGGCAAAAAGGGTGCGGAGAGCCGGCAGTTCCAGTAGCAACAGTAGTCTTTGCCGCAGCTGTGAGGTTTCCACGGTATCGCCGTTATGCCAGCACAGGGTAGAGCGGATATAAAAGTGCCAGCGCAGTCCATCGGGTGATACCTGCCAGTGGTGCGCCAGATCGCCCACCGGCGTACTGTCGCTATCGTCAAAACGCGTCAGGCCGGAATAGATCTGCCCGGCCAAATGTTGTTCCGCACGCCCGGGGAGAAAACCGGGGCGCAGCGGTTCCAGTGGACGATAGTAGGGAATACGCAGCGTCGGGGTATTGTTTTGCCACTGTCCGCCGAGGAAGGGGTGCAACAACGCTTTCAGCTCAACCGGCGCCAGCTGCGCCAGCTCCAGCGCGTTTTGCTGCTGACCCTTATTTAGCGCCTGTTCCATCATTTCGTTACGCAGGCTTTCCGGGGTCTTGTGGAAACTGAGTTGCCCGCGCTTACCGCGCCCGGAGCTGGCCTGCCAGCTTAACCAACCGGCCTCCTGAGCCTGACGCAGCAGCGTACGGATATGACGCTCGCTGCAAAAGCAGCGTTCAGCCAACTCGCCCACGGTCACCTGCTGCGGTGCGCCGGACGACGGCAGCCATAGCCGCTGGTACTGATTTAATCGGTTTAATAATCTCATTTGCCGAAAACCCGGAACAATAAAAAATATCTATTCACTATTACTTCCGTATATCTCAGGCGATACTGCAACACAAGCGAAACCCATCACACATCGGGGAAAATACCATGGCAAAATTAGCGGCATTTGATATGGACGGCACCCTGCTGATGCCGGACCATCGTCTCGGAGAACAGACTCTGACGGCGCTGAGACGGCTGCGTGAACGCGATATCGCCCTGACCTTTGCCACCGGTCGCCATGCTCTGGAAATGCACCATGTGATCGGCGAGTTTTCCCTTGATGCTTTTCTGATTACCGGTAACGGCACGCGCATCCATTCACTGGAAGGTGAAGAGCTGTATCGCCAGGATCTAAATCCGGAAGTGGCGGAAGAGGTGCTGCACAGCGTGTGGGATACTCAGGCGAGTATGCACGTTTTCAATGATGGCGGCTGGTTTACCGGCCAGGCAAGGCCGGAACTACTCCGAGCTCACGCCTTCAGCGGCTTTCATTATCAACTGCGCGATCCGAAACGGATGCCGGCGCATCACGTCACCAAGATCTGTTTCTGCGGCGATCATGACGATCTGCGCCGTCTGCGGATCCAGCTAAATGAAGCGCTAGGCGATCGCGCGTTTCTTTGTTTCTCGGCGATGGATTGTCTGGAGGTGCTGCCGGTCGGCTGTAATAAAGGGGCCGCGCTGGCGGTGCTGAGCCAGCACTTAGGTTTTACGTTGCAGGATTGCATGGCATTTGGTGATGCAATGAACGATCGCGAGATGCTTGGTAGCGTAGGGCGAGGGTTCATTATGGGCAACGCGATGCCGCAGCTCAAAGCTGAACTGCCGCATCTACCGATCATCGGAGACTGCCGTCATCAGGCTGTTTCCCATTTTTTAACACATTGGCTGGATAATCCTGATCTTCCTTATTCCCCCGAATAGAGAGACCCTACCAGCAAGCCGGATAGCGTTCTATCCGGCTTTTTTTATTGTGCGCCGCTCAGTTGCATAATCTGCGTCTGCCATGGGGTAATATCGCCGATATTCGCCGCGACCCACTGCGGGCTGTAATAGCTTTCGAGGTAACGTTCGCCGCTGTCGCACAACAGGGTAACGATGGAACCCTTGCGTCCTTCATCGCGCATCCGTGCGGCCAGCTGCAGTACGCCCCACATATTGGTACCGGTGGAGGCGCCGACTTTTCTTCCAAGCTGCGTTTCCAGCCACAAGGCGGTAGCGACGCTGGCGGCATCCGGAACGCGCAGCATCTCATCGACGACGTCGGGAATAAACGATGGCTCGACGCGCGGACGGCCAATCCCTTCGATCTTGCTGCCGACCGGGCTGCGCAGGCTGGCGTCGCGGCTTTGCCAGTAATCAAGGAATACCGAATTCTGCGGGTCGACGACCATCAGTTGCGTCTCGTAACCCTGGCAGCGAATATAGCGGCCGATGGTCGCAGAAGTACCGCCGGTACCGGCGCTCATGACGATCCACGACGGCTGCGGATACGGCTCATGGGTCATCTGGCGGAAAATGCTGTCGGCGATATTGTTATTGCCGCGCCAGTCGGTGGCGCGCTCGGCGAAGGTGAACTGATCCATATAGTGGCCATTCAACTCGCGCGCCAGCATTTCAGAAGCGGCGTAGATTTCGCAGGCGTTGTCGACGAAATGACAGCGTCCGCCATAAAATTCAATCTGTTCGATTTTACGTTTCGCCGTGCAGGAGGGCATCACGGCAATAAACGGCAGGCCCAGCAGGCGAGCAAAGTAGGCTTCTGAGACCGCCGTCGAACCCGAAGACGATTCGATAATCGTGGTGCCTTCTTTGATCCATCCGTTGCACAGGCCATAGAGAAACAGCGAGCGCGCCAGACGGTGCTTAAGGCTACCGGTTGGATGCGTACTTTCATCCTTCAGATAAATAGGGATCCCCGGAAAACCAGGCAGCGCCAGGCGGATCAGGTGTGTATCGGCGGAACGCTGATAGTCGGCGTTAATTTCACTAATGGCATGTTTTACCCAGGCGCTGTTCATCTCGGATTCCTGTTTGTCATTTTGTGCCCAGCTTAGCGGATTGTGCGGGAAAAATTGTTGCTATTTGGCCTTTCAATTACAATTACGGGAGTAAATTATTCTCTCTGGTGGCCTTATGCTAGATAAAATTGACCGTAAGCTGCTCTCATTGCTGCAAACTGACTGCACCCTCTCTTTGCAGGCGCTGGCGGATGCCGTTAATCTGACCACCACGCCCTGCTGGAAACGGCTCAAGCGTCTTGAGGACGAAGGCATCCTGCGCGAGCGCGTGGCCATCCTGGATGCGGAAAAGCTGGGGCTCGGGTTAACCGCCTTTGTGTTGATAAAAACCCAGCACCACAGCAGTGACTGGTACTGCCGTTTTGTCAGCGAAGTGTCGCAAATGGCGGAAGTGCTGGGTTTCTGGCGTATGGCTGGAGAGTACGACTACCTGCTAAGGGTGCAGGTCGCGGATATGAAGCGCTATGACGACTTTTATAAACGTCTGGTGAACAGCGTGCCGGGGCTGTCGGATGTCACTTCGAGTTTTGCCATGGAACAGATAAAATACACCACGGCCTTGCCTATTGATTAACGGCTTTTTGCCGCCACGAATTATACATTCAGGATTTTACCGTTTGCGATTATTTGCTCAACTTAGCTGGTACTTTCGCCGGGAGTGGCGCCGCTATCTCGGCGCCGTCGCTCTGCTTGCCGTTATTGCCGTACTCCAGCTAATCCCGCCGAAAGTGGTGGGGATTGTGGTCGATGGCGTGACTAAAGAACATTACACCGCAGAGCAGGTGTGGATGTGGATCGGCGCGCTGGTGGTTATCGCGGTGATGATTTATCTACTGCGCTATGTCTGGCGCGTGCTGCTCTTCGGCGCCTCTTATCAATTGGCCGTTGAACTGCGTGAAGACTTCTACCGCCAGCTCAGCCGCCAACATCCGGCCTTTTATCTGCGTCACCGTACCGGCGATCTCATTGCCCGCGCGACTAACGATGTTGACCGCGTCGTCTTCGCCGCCGGCGAGGGCGTCCTGACGCTTGTGGATTCACTGGTGATGGGCTGTGCGGTACTGATTGTGATGTCGACGCAAATCAGCTGGCAGTTAACGCTGCTGGCGCTGGTGCCGATGCCGTTTATGGCGCTGGCGATCAAACGCAATGGCGATGCCCTGCATGAGCGTTTCCGCGTGGCGCAGGCGGCTTTTTCCAGCCTCAACGATCGCACGCAGGAAAGCCTGACCAGCATACGGATGATTAAAGCGTTCGGCCTTGAGGACCGCCAGTCGGCGCAGTTTGCCGCCGATGCGGCGGATACCGGAGCGAAGAACATGCGGGTCGCGCGTATTGATGCCCGTTTCGACCCGACAATCTATATTGCCATTGGCGCGGCCAACCTGCTGGCAATCGGCGGCGGCAGCTGGCTGGTGTTGCAGGGCGAGCTGACCCTTGGTCAGTTAACCAGTTTTGTCATGTACCTCGGGCTGATGATTTGGCCAATGCTGGCGCTGGCGTGGATGTTTAACATCGTTGAGCGAGGTAGCGCCGCCTATGGACGTATTCGTTCGATGCTGGAAGAAGCGCCGGTGGTCAACGATGGTAGCGAAACGGTGCCGGAGGGGCGCGGTTCGCTAAACGTGGCGGTGCGCGAATTTATCTATCCGCAGGCGACGAAAGCGTCGCTGGAGAAGGTTAACTTCACCCTGCAGCCGGGGCAAATGCTCGGTATCTGCGGCCCGACGGGAGCCGGGAAAAGTACCATTCTATCCCTTATTCAGCGCCATTTTGATGTTACCGAGGGTGAGATCCGTTTCCATGATATTCCGCTGTCTCGCCTGCAGCTTGATAGCTGGCGCGGGCGGCTGGCGGTGGTCAATCAAACCCCATTCCTGTTCTCCGATACCGTGGCCAATAACATTGCCTTGGGTAAACCGGACGCGACGCGGGAACAAATCGAGCACGTCGCGCGGCTGGCCAGCGTTCATGATGATATTCTGCGCCTGCCGCAGGGCTATGAAACGGAAGTCGGCGAGCGCGGCGTCATGCTCTCAGGCGGTCAGAAACAACGTATTTCTATTGCCCGAGCGCTGCTGCTGGAGGCGGAAATCCTGATCCTTGATGACGCGCTGTCGGCGGTTGATGGGCGGACGGAGCATGATATTTTGCATAACCTGCGGCAGTGGGGGGAAGGGCGGACGGTGATTATCAGCGCCCACCGCCTTTCAGCATTAACGGAAGCCAGTGAAATTTTGGTTCTGCAACACGGCCATATTGCCCAGCGCGGACGCCATGAGCAGCTTGCCGCCCAGTCGGGATGGTATCGCGACATGTACCGCTATCAGCAACTGGAAGCGGCGCTCGACGATGCGCCGCAGGATGAGGAGGCGACAGATGCGTAATTTCGCCGATCTCTGGCCGACCCTGAAACGTCTGCTGGCCTACGGTTCGCCGTGGCGTAAGCCGCTTATCATTGCGGTTATCATGATGTGGATAGCGGCGGCGGCGGAAGTCAGCGGCCCGCTGCTGATAAGCTATTTCATTGATAACATGGTGGCGAAACAGTCGCTACCGGTGAAGCTGGTCAGCGGCCTGGCGGCGGCCTATATCTGCCTGCAGATCCTTGCCGCTACGCTGCACTATAACCAGGCGCTGCTGTTTAACCGGGCGGCGGTCGGCGTGGTGCAGCAGTTGCGCAGCGATGTGATGGATGCCGCGCTGCGTCAGCCGTTAAGCGAGTTTGATACGCAACCCGTCGGCCAGTTGATATCACGCGTTACCAACGATACCGAAGTGATCCGCGACCTGTACGTGACGGTCGTGGCGACGGTGCTGCGTAGCGCGGCGCTGATTGGCGCGATGCTGGTGGCGATGTTTAGTCTCGACTGGCGAATGGCGCTGGTGGCGGTGGCTATCTTCCCGGCGGTGCTGATCGTGATGGCTATCTATCAGCGTTACAGCACGCCGATCGTGCGTCGCATGCGCGCATGGCTTGCCGATATCAATGATGGCTTCAACGAAGTGATCAACGGTATGGGCGTTATTCAGCAATTCCGCCAGCAGGCGCGATTCGGCGAGCGAATGCGTGAAGCCAGTTACGGCCACTATCTGGCGCGCATGCAGACGCTGCGTCTGGATGGTTTCCTGCTGCGCCCGCTGTTAAGTCTGTTTTCATCGCTGATCCTCTGCGGCCTGCTGATGCTGTTTGGTTTTAGCACTTCCGGAAGTATCGAAGTCGGCGTGTTATATGCCTTTATTAGCTACCTCGGGCGGCTTAACGAACCGCTGATCGAACTCACCACTCAGCAGTCGATGCTGCAGCAAGCGGTGGTGGCGGGCGAACGCGTGTTTGAGCTGATGGACCGTCCACGCCAGAGCTGGGGTAACGATAGCGCGCCGTTACGCAGCGGCGCGGTGGCGATTGATAACGTCTCTTTTGCCTATCGCGACGATCGGCTGGTGCTGCAGGATATCAATCTGGATATTCCTTCGCGCGGTTTTGTGGCGCTGGTTGGCCATACCGGTAGCGGCAAGAGCACGCTGGCCAGCCTGATGATGGGCTACTACCCGTTGACTAAAGGCGAAATTCGCCTCGATGGTCGCCCGCTATCGTCGTTAAGCCACAGCGCTTTACGTCGGGGCGTCGCGATGGTGCAACAGGATCCGGTGGTATTAGCCGATACCTTCTATGCCAACGTGACGCTGGGCCGCGATATCAGCGAGCAGCAGGTCTGGGAAGCGCTGGAAGCGGTGCAGCTCGCTGACCTTGCCCGTGAAATGAGCGACGGGATTTATACCCAACTGGGCGAGCAGGGCAATAACCTATCGGTGGGACAGAAACAGCTGTTGGCGCTGGCCCGTGTGCTGGTCGAGACGCCGCAGGTGCTGATCCTCGATGAAGCGACAGCGAACATCGACTCCGGTACCGAGCAGGCTATCCAGCAGGCGCTGGCGAAAGTGCGCGAGCACACCACGCTGGTGGTCATCGCCCACCGTCTGTCGACTATCGTCGAGGCTGATACAATCCTGGTGTTGCATCGTGGCCAGGCCGTCGAACGCGGGAACCATCAGCAATTGCTGGCGGCGAAGGGCCGCTACTGGCAGATGTACCAGCTACAGCTGGCTGGCGAAGAGCTAGCCGCCAGCGTTGAGGAGGAGTCACTGAGCGCCTGATGCACCATCAGCAGGCATGGGGGCAGGGGTGACGTGAAGTGGTGCAACTTGCTCACTGAGTGTGCACCGAATTGGTGCGTTTTTGCGCATTAGCGGCCATTTGCCGTCTTGCCAGTAACATCCTCGCGTTTTTTTCTCCATAAACGGGCCGATTCACGGCCCGTTTTCATTTTTGGCATATCCCTTGCTTTATCTCCTGTGTTAGCTGCGGCCACTATCAAATACTGACTGGAGGGGATTTATGAAGCTGGTTACCGTGGTAATCAAACCATTCAAACTGGAAGACGTTCGCGAAGCGTTGTCCTCCATCGGCATTCAGGGCCTGACGGTCACGGAAGTGAAAGGCTTCGGCCGCCAGAAAGGCCACGCCGAGCTCTATCGCGGCGCCGAATACAGCGTCAATTTCCTGCCAAAAGTAAAAATTGATATTGCGATTGCCGACGATCAGCTGGATGAGGTTGTCGAGGTGATAGGCAAGGCCGCCTGGACCGGAAAAATTGGCGACGGCAAAATTTTTGTCGCCGAACTGCAGCGCGTGATTCGTATTCGTACCGGCGAATCCGACGAAGCGGCACTGTAATTGCCTGACCACACAGCGATGGGGATGAAGAGATGATGAGAACGACGATGAAAACGGCTCTGGGAGCGCTGGCGCTGCTTCCGGGACTGGCGCTGGCGGCCGAACCGGCGGTGGCGGATAAAGCCGACAACGCTTTTATGATGATTTGCACCGCGCTGGTGCTGTTTATGACAATCCCCGGCATTGCGTTGTTCTACGGCGGCCTGATTCGCGGTAAAAACGTGCTCTCAATGCTCACTCAGGTCATTGTGACTTTTGGCCTGGTTTGCGTGCTGTGGGTTATCTATGGCTATACGCTTGCCTTCGGTAGCGGCGGTAGCTTCTTCGGCAGTTTCGACTGGGTGATGCTGAAGAATATTGAACTGAAAGCGCTGATGGGCTCGTTCTATCAATATATTCACGTCGCTTTCCAGGGCTCTTTCGCCTGTATCACCGTAGGCCTGATCGTCGGCGCGCTGGCGGAACGTATTCGTTTCTCCGCGGTACTGATTTTCGTGGTGGTATGGTTAACGCTTTCCTACGTACCGATTGCGCATATGGTGTGGGGCGGCGGTTTGCTGGCGACCCATGGCGCGCTGGACTTCGCCGGTGGTACCGTCGTACACATCAACGCCGCGGTGGCGGGGCTGGTGGGCGCGTATATGATGGGCAAACGCGTGGGCTTTGGCAAAGAAGCGTTTAAACCGCATAACCTGCCGATGGTCTTTACCGGTACGGCGATTCTGTATGTCGGCTGGTTCGGCTTTAACGCCGGTTCCGCAAGCGCGGCTAACGAAATTGCCGCCCTGGCCTTCGTTAATACCGTCGTGGCGACCGCTGGCGCGATTCTGGCCTGGACCTTCGGCGAATGGGCCACCCGCGGCAAACCCTCGCTGCTGGGCGCCTGCTCCGGCGCGATTGCCGGTCTGGTCGGCATTACTCCGGCGTGCGGTTATGTTGGCGTTGGCGGTTCGCTGATTATCGGTATCATCGCCGGACTGGCTGGGCTGTGGGGCGTCACGGTGCTGAAGCGCTGGCTGCGCGTCGATGACCCATGCGATGTGTTTGGCGTTCACGGCGTGTGCGGTATCATCGGTTGTATCCTGACCGGCATCTTCGCCTCTACCACCCTTGGTGGCGTCGGCTATGCGGAAGGCGTAACGATGGGGCATCAGTTGCTGGTACAGCTGGAAAGTATCGGTATTACCGTGGTGTGGTCCGCCGTCGTCGCCTGGATCGGCTTCAAAGTGGCGGCGATGACCGTCGGCCTGCGGGTACCGGAAGAGCAGGAGCGCGAAGGGCTGGACGTCAACAGCCACGGCGAAAACGCCTACAACGCCTGATGTATTGAGCAATCTCCATAAGCGTCAAAGCCTCCCGCATGGGAGGCTTTTTCTTTGCGTGGAATTTATTTCTTACTGAAGCCAGGGATAAAGCGGTCAACATCCACTTCCATAAACTGGCTGCGCTGGAAGTGGGCTTTCATATTCCACGGGACGGTGCAGTCGAAAATGGTTTTACAGGCAATACCGTTATCGCGAATCGATGGGCTGAAGGCCGGGTCGGATGACGGATCCAGCGGATGGCAGCGCACGCCGGGGATAAACACGGTGCTGACATCGCCCTGATAGCGGGTGGTCATCGCCCACATCACGTCGTTGATGTCGAAAACGTCGACGTCTTCATCGACCAGCATCACGTGCTTCAGCTCCGAGAAAGCGGAAAACGCCAATAGCGCGGCCTGGCGCTGACGGCCCTCATCGCTGGGGGTGCGTTTCTTCACCTGCAGCACGGCGAGATATTTACCGGTGCCCGGAGAGGGGCAGTGGACGTTTTGCACAAAGCCTGGAAGTGCGCGCTCTACCATTTGCAGAATGCTGGCTTCGGTCGGGATCCCGGCAAGATTGGTATGCTCATCGCTCGGCCCGATACAGGTTTGCAGAATCGGGTGGCGGCGGTGGGTAATCGCTTTGACTTTAATCACCGGCACTTCCGCCTGAGCGCTACCGGTGTAGCCTGGGAACTCCGGCATCGCTTTCCCGCTGTTGGTATTCTGATCTTCGCGTACCCGCACGCCCGGCAGTAGTTCACCTTCAATAACGATTTCGGCATTGGCGATGGCGCGGGCGTTGACGCTCACGCATTCGCTGAGCTCGACGGCCTGATTACGCAGAGCGCCGGCGATGGAGAGCTCATCAAACCCGAGAGGAGTGGTCGGCGGCTCAAAGCAGGCGCCAATTTCAATCGCCGGATCCACACCGATGCTAATCGAGATAGGCAACGCTTTCCCGGCCGCCTCGGCTTTTTGCCGGAAAGTATCGAGATGACGTCCTGGTACGAAATACATCGAGATTTCGTCTTTGCTCTGTACGCACAGGCGGTGGATGGTGACGTCATGATCGCCGGTTTCCGGATCCGCGGCGTAGCACATGCCGAGGGTAAAGTAGGGGCCGGCGTCTTCCGGGGTGTTGGTCGGCGCCGGCAAAATTTTGAGAATATCGAAATCAGGATCGCTTGCCAGATGTACCACCTCCTGGCAGGCCGCCTGGTCGCGAGGGATGGTGATTGGGGCGATAGGATTCGCCACGGAGTCTTTGAGCATAAACGCCAGATTTTCCGGCGTGGTGCCAAACAGACGAGCGACACGCTGGCGTGAACACAGCAGGCCAATAAGCACTCTGACATCATCGTAGCCTTTGACCTTATTAAAGATCATCGCCGGGCCAATGCGGGTCGGGCGCTGTACGGTTCCGTGGGCGCCGACATAGCGGTACACCCCGGAGAGCTCGGCAATGGGGTCAACGGGTTCGTCGGTGTAGATAAGTTCATCATCGTACTGGCTTAGTAGCGCCAAAGCAGAACGCAGATCGGTTACTTTTTGTTGTTCAGACATCATACTTCCTTCAGGTTTCTGGCAATGGCTATTCATTCTCACCAGATACCGATAAGAGTCCAATCACATTTCCCCTTATTTTAATAAGAGATTATTATCAGTGTTTTCGGGAGGACGTGATGGATTATCGACAACTACAGGCATTTACGGTGCTGGCGGAAGAGTTGCACTTTGGCCGGGCGGCGCAGCGTCTGCATATCACGCAACCGGCGCTGACGCAGCAGATTAAAAGTTTTGAGAACGCGCTGGAATTGCGGCTATTTACCCGCGATCGACGCAACGTCGCGCTGACCGCCGAGGGGCAATTTTTGCTGGCCGAGGCGCGGATGATCCTCGGCCACTGCGATAAATTTCGCGAGAATGCGCGCAGTTTGCGGCAGGGGCGCAAAGGGCAGTTGAAAATTGGCTACGTTGGCTCTGCTATTTTCGACCCGGCGTTGAGCGTGTTAATTGGAAATTATCGTCAACGTAAACCCGAAGCCGATCTGCTGATTGAAGAGCATAACGTTAACGACCTGATAACCGGGCTCTTAAGCGAAACGGTCGATCTGGCGTTTATCCGCTCGCCAGGCGCGCAATATGATGAACTGGAGTCGCTGGATATTGCGACCCGGCCGCTGGTAGCGGTGGTGCCTCGCCATCATGCGCTCGCCAGCCGGCGCGCTATTCCACTTGCGGCGCTGGCGGAAGAGACGTTTTTCATTCAGCAGGATCCCAGCGGCGTCGGATTGGGGTGGTCAGCCATCAGCGCCTGTCGGCAGGCGGGTTTTACGCCCCGTAAGATTCAGTACACGCGCGATGTCTCCACGGCGATTGGCCAGGTATCGATGGGGATGGGGGTGACGTTGGTGCCCGAGACGCAAAGCGCCATGCTGGTGTCGGAAGTCAGTTATTGCCTGCTGGAAGAGACCTTTGCCGTAACGACGCTCACGTTGTGCTGGCGGCGGCAGAGTCGCAACGGACTTTTGGGGGATTTTATTGCCGATGTTCGCGAACTGCTTGGCCATTAGGGGGCGAGCGGGCCCGCCGTGGGCCCGTTGCGAATTAGTTATTGCGGTTACGCATGACACCTTCCTGCACCGTCGAGGCGACCAGAATACCGTCCTGGGTATAGAATTCGCCGCGAACAAAGCCACGGGCGCTGGAGGCGGAAGTGCTTTCGACGCTGTACAGCAGCCATTCGTTGATGTTAAACGGGCGGTGGAACCACATTGAGTGGTCGATGGTGGCGACCTGCATACCAGGCTCAAGGAAGCCGACGCCGTGTGGCTGCAGCGCCACCGGCAGGAAATTAAAATCAGACGCGTAGCCCAGCAGCGACTGATGGACGCGAATATCATCCGGTACTACGCCGTTGGCGCGGATCCACACCTGGCGGGTGGGTTCGGCAACGTGGCCTTTTAGCGGGTTATGGAACTCAACCGGGCGAATTTCCAGCGGTTTGTCGCTGAGAAACTTCTCTTTCGCCTGTGGCGGCAGCAGATGCGCCAGCTTACGAGCGATATCGGTTTCAGAGGGCAGGCCTTCCGGTGAAGGCGCTGACGGCATTGCTTTTTGATGTTCGTAGCCCGGTTCCGGTGCCTGGAACGAGGCGGTCATGTAAAAGATGGGTTTACCGTGCTGGATAGCCGCCACCCGGCGAGCGCTGAAGCTGTTGCCGTCTCGTAGTACTTCAACATCATAAACGATAGGTTTCTGGCTATCGCCAGGACGCAGGAAGTAACTATGAAAGGAATGAATCAGGCGGCCCTCAGGCACGGTTTCTTTAGCGGCATACAGCGCCTGACCGACCACCTGGCCGCCGAAGACCTGACGTAAGCCGAGATCTTCGCTCTGCCCGCGAAACAGCCCTTCTTCAATTTTTTCCAGATTTAATAATGCCAGCAGATTGGTTAGAGCCTGACTCATAGATACCCTCAATTATTGATAGCGGCGCTGACGCAGCGCATATTGAGGGCAAGTATAACCTGGAATCTCAAGTGGTCCGATGGGTGTAATAATCTGAATAAATGCCCCTTTCCGGGAATTATTCTGAGATCTGTGCCACACTTATTCACGATACTAATGTCTTAGCCATCGTGATGGCAGGACGTACTCCTGTGACTAAAGGGATGAAAAGGAGAACATAATGAAATTTGCCTATATGTTAAGTGCTATCGCCGTTGCTGCGGCCTTATCCGCCTGTGCGAATAACCCGAACAGCAACGCCGCTCATCAGACGACGGCACCCGATCCTTACGGCATTGCCTCACTGAGCTCCTCGCAGCAACAGCCTAATGTTTCCGGGACTATCAATATTCGCCAACGCGTAGCGTTACCGCCGGATGCGGTACTGACCGTGACGTTGTCCGATGCGTCGCTCGCCGATGCGCCAGCCCGCGTATTGTCGCAAAAAGCGGTCCGCACAGAAGGTAAGCAGGCGCCGTTCAACTTTGTTCTGCCGTATAACCAGGCGGATATCAAACCGAACGCGCGGATCCTGCTGAGTTCGGCGATCACCGTAAATGGCCAACTGATGTTTATTACCGATACCGTACAGACCGTGATTACCCAGGGCGGTAATCGTGCCGATCTGGTGCTGGTGCCGGTGCAGCATGCGCCAGTGCCGGTGGCTAACGATATGGCGCCGATGGCGCAATAAACGTCTTCATGCCCCTGTTCAGGGGCATTTTTTTGCCCTTAATATACCCAGCGATAGCGTTGCAGGTCGATATGACCGCCGCCGGAGACCTGGACGCCTTCCGCCAGCAGCGCCTGGCGTTGGCGCTGAAGGTCGGGGCCGGTCAGAGAAATATCGCCGTGGCGATTCACCACCCGGTGCCATGGCAGGGTTGAGCCTTCCGGTAGGCGCTTTAACACGCCGCCCACCTGACGCGCCGCGCGCGGTGAACCCGCCAGCAGAGCGACATCGCCATAGGTGGTGACATACCCCTCTGGAATTGAGGCGACTATCTGCCAGACCCGCTGGGGAAAGCTGTCGTGGGCGTCCTCCATCATCACTCCTTCGCGTGAGAAAAGCCCAGAATAAGCGCTAGCCCGCGTGCTGTACAGCCGTCAAAGGACGGTGAATTCCAGCGCCAGCCCGAGGATCTGCATACCGTGAATATTGTCATGCGGGCTGGTAGCGATCAGGCTTTCAAGAAATTTCAGCCGCTGTGATTGCGCATTGATAATCAGTTTGCCGCGCAGCGTCGGGTATTTGAGTGATGAAATGGGATAAACCACCTTGCCTTTGACCTCAACGGGCAGCTTACGCAGCTCGACGTGTTGCAACACGCCCACCGTGGAAAAGAGCAGGGCGACGGGGGTCACTGATAACAACGGGGCGGGACTGACGCTGACGAAATCCAGCAGCAGCTCGGGGCGTAGAAAATTCATGCCGTGAAAGGGTACGGTTACGCCATCAATGGCGGGCATGGGCAAGGTGGTGGTGGGGCGTGGCGATTGAGTCATGCGATTACCGTAGCGGCTACACGTTGAAAAGATACAGGACGAATAAGTATGGCGGGTTGCGGTAAAGTGTGCCGCGATGGGGCTCGCAATCTTTTTCATTGCTGGGACGTATGGCCTTGTGAAGGCACTATTTGCTGTGAAATCCAACGTTTTGCGTAATAAACCAGCAGCTGGACGCGAGTGGCTTGCAATTCAGGAGTGCTATAGGGATAATGCGCCAGCGCGTTGGTTATCAACGCTCTCAATGGGGGCTCTGTTGGTTCTCCCGCAACGCTACTCTGTTTACCAGGTCAGGTCCGGAAGGAAGCAGCCAGAGCAGACGACGTGTGTGCCGGGATGTAGCTGGCAGGGCCCCCACCCAATTCTGGCGGTCCTGATTTAATTTCCCTTCATTTGATGTGCTTTTATTCTCTGCTACCATTATAGGCAGCTTCACCTCATTTATTGTTTTACGTGATTAAAACGACTCTTTTTCATTCCTTAATTTTGCATTGTCATAAATGTGAAATAATAATGACATACTAATGTCATCTTCATGTCATATATAATGGGCAAATTATTTCCTGGAATTACCAGATATTATTAAGGATAAATAATATCTCTGGATCAAGATGTTAACTTCGTGTATTAATTATGATGATTTTATTGCACGGGAAGCGTGATCATGACCACAGTAGTTCTGAATGTGAAAATTGACGCAGAGTTAAAAGATAAACTGCGTCATTATGCGGAAGTGAATAACGAGAATTTAGGCACGGCTACGGAGAAGCTGCTGCAATTGGCGCTTGCGGCCATTGATTCAGCAGACGAGGCGGGGGTTTCGCATGAGGATATTGATAACCAGCATACCGAAGAGGAAGCGTCGCCGTTAACCCCTAAAGAAATCAAAGCATTACGAAAACTTCTGAAGAAGAAAAGATGAAACAACAATTCTCTACAGCCAGCAGTTACAGTGAAGCCTGTGACCTGCTACGTTCCGGGTACGTTAAGCACGTGCGCCTGAACTGGAATATCGGTAGTGATGAGTTTTTTCGCATTGCTTCCGACTGGTGTGAAACCGGCGCAAAAATTAAAAAAGATGACGATGGCTTTATTATTTCGCTAAAAGGTTTTCCTATTCCGCGCCAGCATTAATGAAATTACTACACCGTTGTCATCGTAATGACATGCGGCGTGGGCAAGATGGAACTGCAATTTTATAAAACATCTCATATTCATCATGGATGGTGGTTTTTGACGGGCTGATCGCAGCCCGTCGATATTTTATTATATAATTTTACGTGTTCTCACCATTTCTTTCTGTTGCGTAAGAGTCTGCCACAGCGGTTGTAAAATGCTGAAGGCGTTGCACAATTCCGTATCTGGTAGCGTGAAAGGCAAACGTAAATAACGGTCGAAGGCACCTTCCAGACCGAATCGCGTACCGGTGCCGATATGAATGCCGGCATTCTCAGCGCGCACCGAGAACTGCGTTGCCAACATCTCCGGCAGCTCCACCCAAAACGATAGCCCGCCCTCGGGGACGGAAAAGCGCCAGCGGGGAAAATATTCCGCCATCAACGCAGCGCACATATCACGACGCGCGGCCAGCATTGCCCGCCGTTGCGGCAACAGTGTTTGTTCGTTCTCCAGTAGCCAACAACAAGCCAGCTGTTCCAGCAGCGGCGAACCGAGATCGAGCGTATCCCGCGCCTGGATGAGCGAGGCAATAGTCCTCGCCGGGGCGCGGATCCAGCCAATTCGCAGTCCTCCCCAGAACGTTTTACCCGCTGAACCAATAGTGATTATTGGCGCTTCCGGATTGAAAGCCGCCAGCGGCGCCGGCGGCGGGGCGTTGTACCATAAATCGACCATCGTTTCGTCGGCGACCAGCGTCGTTCGCGTGCTGGCGGCCAAATCGGCGACGCGCTGCCGGGTTTCGCTATCCATGCAGCGACCGGTGGGATTATGAAAATCCGGCATCATAAAGGCCAGCCGCGGCGAAGTTTGCGCAATGGTCGCCGCCAGGCCGTCGCAGTCCCAGCCCTTTTCCGGTAACGCGACGCCTACCGGTCGGCAGGAGGCGCCGCGAATAGCGTTAATCGCCATCGGGTAAGAGGGCGCGTCAACCACCACCCGGTCGCCAGGCCCGGTTAACAAACGCAGTACCAGGGCAAATCCGCTCAGCGCGCCATTCACAATCATCACTTCATCCGCCTGCGTCGGCAGGCCGCGTTCGCTATAGCGGCGGGCAATGACTGCGCGCAAATCGACTAACCCCTGCTGATCGTACCCGGTATAGGACAAATACTGCGGCATCAGCGTCAGCGCGTGGCTGTAGGCTTGATGAATCTCCGGTCCGGCGCTGAGGGCGGCGGTGGCGAGATTGACCGATGGCGCCGAAAGCGTCTGCTCGCCGGGAAGTAGCGGACCGGCAGGTAGCGCAATGCGCGAACCACTCCCCTGGCGACTTTGCAGATAGCCTTCTTCTCGCAATAACCCCAGCGCGCTGGCGATAGTGGTGCGGCTAACATTTAGCGCCGTCGCCAGTTCTCGTTCGCCGGGCAGACGGGTCTCCAGCGCCAGCCGTCCATCGAGGATCAACAGACGCAGCGCTTCCGCCAACTGCCGCCACAGCGGCGCGCGCGAGGAAGGGGACTGCCAGTTGCCGAGCAGGCGTACCAGTGATTGTGTTCCAAAACGACGTACTGACATAGCGATCCACTTTTAAAAAACTGGCCATTAATTACCAATCCATTTTTGCTGATGATGGGGGTATTCGCAATACATACTGAGGTGTTTATGGTCCGTCGCTTGCTACAACTTTATATTGGTCTGGTTCTCTATGGCGTGTCGACGGCGTTATTCGTCCATGCCAACCTCGGGGCCGATCCGTGGGATGTGTTTCATCTGGGGGTGGCGAAACAGCTTAATATCAGTTTCGGCACGGTGATTATTGTGACCGGCGCCGCGGTGCTGCTGCTGTGGATCCCGCTGCGTCAGATGCCGGGTCTCGGTACCATTAGCAATGTCATCGTGCTTGGCCTTGCTGCCGATGCCACACTCGCGGTACTTCCGCCGCTGGAATCGCTGCCCGCGCGTAGTCTGCTGCTAGCCGGCGCGGTAGTGATGAATGCGATAGCAACCGGGATGTATATCGGCGCCGGTTTTGGTCCCGGGCCGCGTGATGGCCTGATGACCGGATTGCATGCGCGAACCGGCTGGTCTTTGCGTGGTATCCGTACCGCCATCGAAGTCTCGGTACTGCTAATTGGCTGGCTGCTGGGCGGCAAAGTAGGGGTCGGTACCGTGGTTTACGCCTTTGCTATCGGCCCGCTGATCCAGCTGTTTTTACCCTGGTTCCGTCAACCGCGGCCAGTCAGCGCGGCGGTGAAAAGCCGGGAGCTGGCGTCCTGAAATCGCCGTTCGCGATAGCAGCGACTAAACTTATCACTCAGACGCCGACGGATATGCCGCCGGCGCTGTTCACTTCGGAGACTCACTCATGAAGTATGTTGATGGTTTTGTCGTTGCCGTCCCTGCGGAAAATAAGGAGGCGTACCGCGAACTGGCAGCAAAATCGGCGCCGCTATTTAAAGAGTTTGGCGCCACGCGCGTGGTGGAGTGTTGGTCGGATGATGTCCCGGAAGGGAAGCTGACGGATTTCCGCATGTCGGTTAAAGCGCAGGCGGATGAGGAAGTGGTTTTCAGTTGGATCGAGTACCCGTCTAAGGAGATCAGGGATGCGGCCAATGCGAAAATGATGAGCGACCCGCGGATCAAAGCGCTTAGCGATAGCTTGCCTTTTGACGGCAAGCGTATGATCTTCGGTGGGTTTGCGCCGATTCTTGACGAGTAAATCCGGCGGCGCGACTGGTTGCCAGCGCGCCGCACATGAATTAATGCGCTTTAATATTATGTTCCGCCCACTGAACAAATTCCTCTTTCGGTAGCGCCTTACAATACAGCCAGCCTTGCGCGTAATTGACGCCATGCGCGCGCAGCCAGTCGCGCTGAGCGGGCGTTTCCACCCCTTCGGCGACAATCGCCAGATTCAGCGCCTTCGCCATCTCAATGATATGCGGCGTCAGCGGCTTATATTCCAGCGTATCGACAAATGACTTGTCGATCTTCAGCGTATCCACATCCAGCGTCTGCAGGTAGCTGAGGCTGGAATAGCCGGTGCCGAAATCATCGATCGAGATCCGGTGTCCCGCCTGGCGATAGCCAATAATTACCGGCAGGGTGGTTTGCGGATCGACAAAACCGCGTTCGGTAAGCTCAAGAGGAATCTGTTCCGCATTGACTCCCCAGCGCGCCAGCTGCTCCTTGAGTAGCGTGGGTAACGTAGGCGAGCGCAGGTCATCAACCGACAGATTTATGGAGACATGCATCTGCGGATGTTGGCGCAGCCAGGGGCCGAGGTCGGCGAAGATTTTGCGCACAATATCTTCGGTCAACCGGGTGATAAGCCCGGTTTGCTCAGCCAGTGGGATAAAGATATCGGGTGATAAAAAAGTGCCATCCGGCTGCTGCCAGCGGGCCAGCGCTTCTGCGCCGGCGATTTTGCCATCTTCCAGCGAGACTATCGGCTGATAGTAAACCTGGATGGCATCGGATTGCAGCGCATCCAGCATGCCATAACGTGGCGAACGTAATCTGCGCAGCAGGCGTAGAAGTAAAAAAGAGGTCAACAGGCTGGTAAAGAGCCCTATCGGCAGCCATAACAGCAGCTGCTGGCGAAGGCGCGCATCCAGGGGCTGCGTGGACGACCAACTTGCGACGCCAAGACCCAGTTCCGGGATAATATGCACGCGATAGACGGTGTTATTCAGCGTTAGCGTCTCGCTATGGAGGTTTTTAATTCGCGTCCAAACCGCGGGATCGAGAGGTTGGCTGCTGATCACCACCTGATCGTGCTCAGTGCCGAATAATATCGTATGGATCTTTTCCTGGCCGCTGGCAATAACATCAATAAATGATATCGGGTCGATCATCACAATATGATTTTTGTTGCCGAAGGCGGTCATGCGATGTTGCAGGCCGAGGTCATTGATCGAGGTAAGCCAGGTACTGTAGCCGTCGGCGGTCACGTGATCGGGTTGTGGGAATGTCACTGAAACCCGATGATCTTCAAGTGATGAGCACATCGGTACCGAATTACGCAACCATAGTACCTCCTGCACGTAGCGATGGGTGTAGGCAATGCGGCGCATATTCAGCAAATGTTCTGGTGAACAGGCGGTGGCGCTGTGAGCATCGGCTTCTTGTAATGCTTCTTTGGCCTGAGTGGCGACCTGTTCCACGCGCATCACAATACGCTTTGAGTAGTGGTCGAGCTCGCTATAAAACTGCGCCTGCGCCTGACGCATTGCCAGCCAGATGCTTAGGGCGATGGGGAGTACGATAGCGAGAATAAGCACCCCTGTAACCAGACTCATTAAATGGCGAGTCGTCATGGGTATGTCCTTATTTTAACGGGGATTGCACAGAGTATACGCGAAAGCGGAAAAAAGACTCGGATCGCGAATACCGCGATTTGGAGGGGAGGGGGCCGCAAATCATCGTCCATTGAGGCTCCGCGTGGTGCTCGTTGAAGCCGCTAATTTCGTATGGTTGATCTTTAGCTATGAACGGTGTACCTTAATTGTTATGTTATAACGTATTGATTGAGGTTCGCCATGAAAGCTAATATTCATCCGCACTACCGTACCGTCGTTTTCCACGATACGAGCGTGAACGAGTACTTCAAAGTGGGATCCACCATTAAAACCGAGCGTGAGATTGAACTGGATGGCGTGACCTATCCGTATGTCACCTTAGATGTTTCGTCTAAATCCCATCCGTATTACACCGGTAAGCAGAAAACGCATGCCACCGAAGGTAGCGCCGCCCGTTTCCGTCAGCGCTTCGGTGGTTTTATTGATGCCAAAAGGAGCTAAATATGCAGGTACTGAACTCATTGCGTAGCGCTAAACAGCGCCACCCGGATTGCCAGATAGTGAAACGCAAAGGGCGGTTGTACGTTATCTGCAAAAGTAACCCGCGCTTTAAAGCGGTGCAGGGGCGTAAAAAACGGCGTTAATTCGTAGGCTTGCGAAAGCTCTCCAGCGTGCGATATTGCTGGCCGTTGGCATCAAAATTACCGGCGGCCAGCCACTGACGCATTGCGCTATCCACCTGCGGCCACTCGCTATCAATAATGGAAAACCAGTCGGTATCGCGATTGTGGCCTTTTATCACCAGCGCTTGTCGAAAGCGCCCCTCGAACTGAAAGCCTAAGCGCAGCGCCGCGCGCCGCGATGGTTCATTCAGGCTATTGCATTTCCACTCATAGCGGCGGTAGCCGAGCGACTCAAAGACATAACGCATCAGCAGCCACTGTGCTTCGGTGGCCATTGCTTTGCGGCTTAGCAGCGGCGAAAAGTGAACATGGCCGACTTCAACGACGCCGTTTTTGGCGTCAATACGCATCAGCGCTAGCGATCCGACCGGTTGCCCACTGCGTTCATCAATCACCGCGAAGTGAAGCGGATCGTTTAGCTCGCTGATGCTGGCAATCCAGGCGCTGAACTCGGCAACGCTGTTTTCCGGTTCACGCAAAAGCCAGGTCCAGGCGCGGGTATCAGGCGCCTGTCGATAGGCGTTGAACAGCGCTTGCGCGTGTTTGACGGCAAGCGGTTCCAGGCGGCATGACTGTCCTTGCAAGGTCTGGCGCTGCGGCCAGGGACGCGGCTGCCAGTCAGGTAAAGCGTCGCCAACGAGTTGGTTAAATTGGTTGTATTGCGTCATCGGTCAAGTCCTGTTTGCGGGAAGAGTCCTGAGATTAAACGTCTACTGGTTCCATAAAAAGGGCCATAAGGGTATCTTTTGATGGTGCCACGAGGAGCCATGATGAATATTCCGGATGATGCTTTTTTTACCCTGCTGACGCGCGGGATACAGCAGCGGGGAGACGCGACGCTACAGCGCGCGCTCTATCAGGCGCTGCGCGAGGCCATTTTACAGGGCGAGCTACTCAGTCATAGCCGGTTGCCGGGGGCGCGCGTTATTGCTCAGCGTGCTGGCGTATCGCGCAATACCGTAAACAGCGCGCTGGAACAGCTGGCGATAGAGGGATATCTGATCCGCAGTCGTCAAGGGACGTATGTCGCGGCGCTCAATACGCTGGTGGAAAGCGAACCGACGCCGCCAAAGGTTGTGTTACCTGAGCGCTTGCGCGCACTACCGCTGCCGGGGCGACGGGATTCGCCGGCACTGTTGCTGACTACCGGCATGCCCGCGGTGAACTACTTCCCGCTGGCTATCTGGCGCCGTTTGCTCGATCGGGTGCTGCGCGAGGACGGCAGCACGATTCTTGGGTATGGGGAGGCGGCCGGTGAACCGGCGCTGCGCGAGGCGATTGCCCGTCATCTGGCCTTATCCCGGGGCATTCGCTGCACAGCGCGGCAAATTGTGATCACTGAAGGCGCGCTGGAGGGGGTTAATCTTTGCACGCATCTGCTGAGCGAGGCGGGGGATACCGCCTGGGTCGAAGAGCCCGGTTATTTCGGCGCCAAAAGCGTGTTTATTAAAGCCGGTCTGCAAATAAAGGGAATTGCGGTTGATAGCGATGGCATGCGGCCAGATACCGCGGAAGAGCGGGCGCCGAGGCTTATTTTTACCTCACCTTCGCACCAGTATCCGAGCGGGGCGGTGATGAGCGCCGGGCGCCGTCTGGCGTTGCTGGAGTATGCCCGCCAGCATGATGCGTGGATTATTGAAGATGACTATGACAGCGAGTTTCGCTACAGCGGCGAACCCATTCAGGCGATGCTCGGCATGGTGGCGCAGGCGCCGGTGGTTTACCTTGGTACCTTCAGTAAAACGCTCTTCCCGTCACTTAGGATAGGATTTGCAGTAATGCCTCCGGCGCTGGCCGAGGCGGCGCAGGAGGCGATCGGCGCGCTGTTGCGCGGCGGCCATCGGCTGGAGCAGCGTGCGCTGGCGCTGTTCATCGAAGAGGGGCATTATGCGCGCCATCTGGCTTCAATGCGCCGGTTGTATCGTCGGCGTCAGCAGCTGTTACGCGAGGCGGTCGCAAGCGAATTCGCGCTGGCGAATGAGATTTGGGGCGGAGAGGGCGGGCTGCATTTAACCGTCGCCATTGATGGCATCGACGATGTGCAAATTGTCGAGCAGGCGCGACGTTATCAAATGGCGCCAGCGGCGCTAAGCCGCTTTTATCTTAACCAGCAGACCGCGCGTAGCGGCCTGGTGTTGGGATATGGTAATACGTCAGCGGCGCATTTCGTACCGGCGCTGCGGACGTTGAACCGGCTAATCAAGCAGCAACGCGGGTCAAGGTGAAAACATCGTAGAACGAGAGTTCACCTTTCGTGGCGATCATTTTCTGCAGTTGGGCTTTCTGCTCATGAGCGACCTGCGGCGATTGCAGAATACCGTCAATCAGCTGCTCAGGGACGAAACGGGTGTTATACCATTCGCCGTTATAACAGACGCGAAAATCGAGCACGTCGATATCTTCATAACGGTAACGCGGGTAGACGTCAAAGAAGAAAAAGCCGTTCAACAGAACAAACAGGACGACCAGCAGCCATACGGAATCAACCAGCGTCTCAGAGCGCAGCATGACGACGAGAGTGGCCAAAAAGGCGGCGTACATGGCGACAAATAGCCACGGGTGATTGCGAATAAAACTGATACTAAAACGCGGGCGATTATCGCGTTTTTCTTTTTCGTTCAGTTCCTCAATGGTGTTGGTTAGCAGGCGCTGTATTTCTGTCATTTTAATCCCCGAATTCTTCGTAGAGCCCGGCATTTCAGGCTCTACGGCTCAGTTTGGCAGTTATTTTATGTTGCCGGAGACTGGGGTTAAAGTAACAGATCAGTTACAGAAAAGCATAACAGTTACTATTATTCGGTTAATAGCTGCTTGATGATTTTTGCAGGATTACCGCCGACCACCGCATTGGCCGGCACATCTTTCACCACCACGGCGCCGGATGCGATAACCGCGTTGTCGCCGATTGTTACGCCGGGGTTGATAACCGCCCGGCCGCCAATCCACACGTTATGGCCGATAACCACCGGTTTTCCGTACTCAATACCGCTATTGCGTTCCGTCGGATCCAGTGGATGGGTGGCGGTATAGATATGGACGCCCGGCGCCAGCATACAGTTATCGCCAATCCGGATCGGGCAAACATCGAGCATCACGCAGTCAAAGTTAGCGTAAAAATTGGCGCCGAGGCTGATGTTATAGCCGTAATCGCAGCGGAAAGTGGGTTCAATATAGGCGTCGGTCGCCTTGCCAAAAAGTTCAGCCAGCAGCGTGGCGCGTATTTCGCGTTCATCCGGCGCAGAGTGATTGTAACGGTGCAGTACCTGCCTGGCGTGCAGGCGGTCTGCTTTTAAGGTGGCGTCTCCAGCCAGATATGGCTCGCCGGCGATCATTTTCCTTTTCTCTTCGCTCATGGTCTTCTCCTGGTTAAAGAAGAAACAGTATAAAGCGAAACCGGTTTCATATGCAGCAATACGGGACTCAGACGTTTAATATTCTGATCAATCCCTGTTGAGGTGCCGTTGTATTAATGACAGAAAATAAACTAGCGGATAAATTTCCATACTGAAGTTGGGATTTTGTCGTATAGCTTATTCATGGTCAATTCAGCAAGACGATGATCGGCTGCTGAGTAAAATACCGCCAATTCATTGTCGGAAAGTTCATATTTATTCTTTTCAATTACGCGCTCCAGCGTATCAATTGTCTGACAGCGGCGTAAACGCATCAAATAGTCTGTTTTAGTTAATGGTTTACCAGACATCATTTCACCTTTTGAATGTAATAATTCTAACAAGAAAGACTCGCCGGGTTCTCCCGGCTGGCGTTGACAAAGCATCGGAATAGGCGATTGCCTGATTTGCGCCATTTTTGGAGATCGCTTGTGTTTATGCCATAACTACTGAACAGCATAAAAGTGTCATCCAGGTATTCGTCAAGCTGAGAAATCAGCTTATTATCCTCAGCATACTTAATTTTATAATTAAGCGCGTAAGTTGCTATGTGCTCGATCAATTCATTTAATTGAAGATTCACCGCCGAAGTGGGGTCGTTAACCCAGCCGCGGTTGCTCTCTTCCAGGTTTGCAAGGCAGTCATGATACAGGGTTTCGCAGAGAAATCTAAGCTGCGCGATATCATGTCTTTTTGGCGAGTACTCGTCCATAACACATCCCCTTGTAAGTGGTTTAAACGACGACTAACAAACACCGTTGTGGGATGAAGACCAGGCTCAAACATTGTAATCCTGTGATTTAACTATAATCCAGTCTCAAAAACATTTCACCGTGCTATTACGAAAAATTACAATAAATACGGTTAATTTATCTTAAAAAAACAGATCCTATTATACGGATTCCTTTTATGTTTGGCGAAACTGGAACGTCAGCCTTATATATCATCAGTTTATCTGATTGACGCCTGCCTGCAGCGAGAAGGTTGTCGGGAAGTTGTTGGTGATTAAGAATATTCTGAATAAAGCCTGATGGTGAAGCCGATAACGGAAATCTTAATAAAGATAGAACAACGTTCATCAATGTATATTATATGTCAGAACGTAAAATAAACAATAACAATGTGTGCGTTTAAATACCCCTAAAGAAAAAGGGCCGCAAACGCGGCCCTTAGCTTAAGCAAGATTAATGATGCTCAACCGGATGGTTATGCTCAATATCTTCAGTTTTCTTACTGAAGCGGCGACGAACCACCACGAAGAACACCGGCACGAAGAAGATCGCCAGAACCGTCGCGGTCACCATCCCGCCCATTACGCCGGTACCGACAGCGTTCTGCGCGCCGGAACCTGCGCCTGAGCTGATAACCAGCGGCATGACCCCGAGGATAAACGCCAGAGAAGTCATCAGGATTGGGCGCAGACGCATACGAACCGCTTCCAGCGTCGCTTCAATCAGGCCTTTGCCTTCTTTTTCCATCAGGTCTTTGGCGAATTCAACGATAAGTATCGCGTTCTTCGCCGACAGGCCGATGGTCGTCAGCAGGCCGACCTGGAAGTAAACGTCGTTAGTCAGCCCGCGGAAGGTTGCCGCTAACAGCGCGCCAACAACACCCAACGGTACCACCAGCATGACGGAGAACGGAATCGACCAGCTCTCGTACAACGCCGCCAGACACAGGAAGACGACGATAAGCGAGATAGCATACAGCGCCGGGGCCTGGTTGCCTGACAGGCGTTCCTGATAGGACATACCGGTCCAGTCGTAACCGACGCCTGAAGGCAGTTTGCTTGCCAGCTGTTCCATCATCGCCATCGCTTCACCCGTACTGCGGCCCGGGGCTGCCTGACCGAGGATTTCCATCGATGGCAGACCGTTGTAACGCTCCAGACGCGGTGAACCATATTCCCAGTGGGAAGTGGAGAAGGCGGAGAACGGCACCATTTGGCCATCGCTGCCGCGTACATACCAGTTGCCGATATCTTCTGGCAGCATACGGTATTTCGCTTCAGACATGACGTACACTTTCTTCACGCGACCGCGGTCGATGAAGTCGTTGACGTAGCTGCCGCCCCACGCTGCGCCGAGGGTGGTGTTAATGTCGCTAATTGAAACACCCAGCGCCTGCGCTTTTTCCTGATCGATATCGATCTTGAACTGCGGCGTATCTTCCAGGCCGTTAGGACGCACGCCGACCAGCAGATCGGGATGCTGCGCGACCATACCAAACAGCTGGTTACGCGCCTGAGTTAATTTCTCATGCCCTAAACCACCCTGATCGATAAGCTGGAAGTCAAAGCCGGTAGCGGTACCCAGTTCGACGATCGCCGGCAGGTTAAAGGCGAAGACCATCGCATCTTTAATCTGCGAGAAACGGGCCATCGCGCGACCGGTAATCGCTTCAACTTTGTTTTCTGAACCCGGGCGTTCGCTCCAGTCTTTTAACGACACGAAGGCGATACCGGTGTTCTGACCGCGACCTGCAAAACCAAAACCGTTAACCGCGAACACCGATTCAACGTTGTTCTTCTCTTTGGTCAGGTAGTAGTCAGTCATCTCGTCGAGGACTTTCTGCGTACGTTCCTGACTCGCGCCCGCCGGAAGCTGCGCCATACTCAAGAACACGCCCTGGTCTTCGTCCGGCAAGAAGGAGCTTGGCAGACGAACGAACAGGTAGGCCATACCGACGACGATAATCAGATACAGCACCAGGTAACGACCGGTACTACGCAGAATGTTGCCTACGCTGTCGGTGTAATGGTGCGTGCTCTTATCGAACATGCGGTTAAACCAGCCAAAGAAGCCTTTGTGCTCGCCATGGCCGCCTTTCTGAATCGGTTTCAGCATGGTGGCGCACAGCGCTGGCGTCAGAATCAGCGCTACCAGTACCGACAGCGCCATCGCGGAAACGATAGTGATCGAGAACTGGCGATAAATCGCGCCGGTTGAACCGCCGAAGAAGGCCATCGGGATAAATACCGCAGACAGCACCATCGCGATACCGACCAGCGCGCCCTGAATCTGACCCATCGACTTACGGGTCGCTTCTTTCGGCGGCAATCCTTCCTCCGCCATTACGCGCTCGACGTTTTCTACTACCACGATGGCGTCATCCACCAGCAAGCCGATGGCCAGCACCATCCCGAACATCGTCAGGGTGTTTATCGAGAAGCCAAACACCGCCAGGATGGCGAATGTCCCAAGCAATACCACCGGTACTGCAATGGTCGGGATCAGCGTGGCGCGGAAGTTCTGCAGGAACAGATACATGACCAGGAACACCAGGATGATCGCTTCCACCAGCGTTTTTACCACTTCATGAATAGAGATTTTCACGAACGGGGTAGTATCGTACGGGTAGACGATTTTCAGGCCTGACGGGAAGTACGGTTCCATCTTCGCCAGCTCGGCACGGATGGCGTTGGCGGTATCCAGGGCGTTAGCGCCGGTGGCCAGTTTAATCCCCAGACCGGAAGCCGGTTGGCCGTTAAACTTCGCGATGATGTCGTAGTTTTCGCCGCCGAGCTCAACTTTCGCCACGTCGCGCAGACGAACCTGTGAACCATCCTGATTGACTTTCAGCAGAATCTTACTGAATTCATCAGCGGAAGTCAGACGCGTCTGGGCGATGATCGAGGCGTTCAACTGCTGGCCTTTCACCGGCGGCGTACCGCCTAACTGACCTGCCGCGACCTGGGCGTTCTGCGCTTTAATGGCGTTGATGACATCTACCGGAGTCAACTGGAAGTTGTTTAGCTTCGTCGGGTCCATCCAGATACGCATCGCGTACTGGGAACCGAACAGCTGAACGTCGCCGACGCCGGAGGTACGGCTGATGGCATCCTTCATATTGGCGCCCACGTAGTCGGAAATATCCTCCTGCGTCATGGTGCCGTTAGTGTTGATAACCCCGACAACCATCAGGAAGCTACTGGAGGATTTCTCCACGCTCACGCCCTGTTGTTGTACTTCCTGCGGCAGCAGCGGCATCGCCAACTGCAGCTTATTCTGCACCTGTACCTGGGCGATATCTGCGTCAGTACCGGACTGGAAGGTAAGGGTGATCTGCACCGTACCGGTGGAGTCACTGTTCGAGGACATGTACATCAGGTTATCGATACCGTTCATGTTCTGTTCGATAACCTGTGTCACGGTATCCTGCACCGTTTTCGCATCAGCCCCCGGGTAGGTGGCCGAGATCGTCACTGCTGGCGGCGCAATCGTTGGATATTGCGCCACGGGGAGTTTCATAATTGAAAGCCCCCCGGCCAACATGATGATTATGGCGATCACCCATGCAAATATGGGGCGATCGATAAAGAAATTAGGCATGTCTTAACGGCTCCTGTTTAAGTTAAGACTTGGTTTGTTCAGACTGAGCGTTCGCGTTGCCGGCGGTTTGCTGTTGGTTGTCTGAAGCTACTTCCTGCGCTTTTACCTGTACGCCTGGTTTGACTTTTTGCAGGCCAGCGACGATCACGCGATCGCCTGATTTCAGACCCTCGGTCACTAACCACTTATCGCCGATAGCCTGAGTTGCGGTGACCTGGCGAACTTCAACTTTGTCGCCTTCGCCGACCACCATTACGCTGGCATCGCCGCGCGGGGTACGGGTAACGCCCTGTTGTGGAACCAGCAGCGCATCCGGGTTAATACCTTCTTCCAGACGTGCGCGGACGAACATCCCTGGCAGCAGAGTGTGGTCCGGGTTCGGGAAGATAGCGCGCAGCGTGATAGAACCGGTGGTCTGGTCAACGGTAACATCGGAGAATTCCAGCGTACCCTCTTGCGGGTACTTCAGACCGTCATTGGTGACCAGTTCGACTTTGGCCTTACCGTTTTCCTGCTTCAGTTTACCGTTCGCCAGTTCCTGTTTCAGACGCAGGAAATCGTTGCTCGATTGGGTAACGTCAACATAGATAGGATCCAACTGCTGAACGGTAGCCAGCGCGGTGGTTTGCCCGTTTTGCACCAGCGCGCCTTCGGTGACCGTAGATTTACCGATGCGTCCGCTGATTGGCGAAGTCACTTTGGTATAAGCCAGATTGATACGCGCAGTTTCAACAGCAGCCTTGGCGGCAACGACGGCGGCGTTGCTTTGCTGAGCATCGGCAACGGCTGAATCATATTCTTGTTGGCTGATGTATTTGGTACCAACCAGTTTCTGGTAGCGTTTAACCGTCAACTGAGCGATGTTTGCGGCGGCCTGGGCTTTCGCTAAGTCGCCTTTGGCGCTTTCATAGCTTGCCTGATAGGTTGCCGGATCGATCTGATAAAGAGACACCCCCGCCTGAATATCGCTGCCTTCAGTGAAGTTACGTTTCAGAATAATGCCACTTACCTGAGGACGGACTTCTGCGACACGATAAGCATTGGTACGACCAGGAAGTTCAGTGGTGATTTGTAGAGGTGCGGATTTGAGCGTGACAATACCGACTTCCGGCATTTGCTGGGCTCCTTGTTGAGCCGGTTTATCGTCACATCCTGTTAGCGCTAAGCTGCCTGAGAGCATCAGAACGACCGCCAGAGGCGTTAACCCTCTGTTTTTGTTCATATGTAAACCTCGAGTGTCCAATTTCAAATTTTCAGTGGCTCAAACGTCCACAAACCCACTTCAGTCTTTCTATTATGGTCATGCTATGGTACATACATTCACAAATGTATGTAAACGCAACCTCTGTAAAGTCATCAACCTATGGCACGAAAAACCAAACAACAGGCACTTGAAACCCGGCAACTGATTCTTGACGTTGCCCTGCGTTTGTTTTCGCAGCAAGGCGTATCATCTACCTCGTTGGCCGCGATTGCAAAAGCTGCCGGAGTGACCAGGGGCGCGATTTACTGGCATTTCAAAAACAAATCCGATCTGTTTAATGAAATATGGAGTCTCTCTGACGCCAGCATTAGCGATCTCGAAGTTGAGTATCGGGCAAAATTCCCTAACGATCCACTGTCAGTTGTTCGCGAAATACTGGTCTATATCCTCGAAGCGACGGTAGTAGAGGAACGTAGACGCCTGATGATGGAAATCATCTTCCATAAATGCGAATTTGTCGGAGAAATGGCCGTTGTCCAACAAGCACAGCGCAGTTTATGGCTTGAAAGCTACGATCGTATTGAGCAAACATTAAAAGAGTGTATCACTGCTCAACAATTACCTGCGAATTTACTCACTCGCCGTGCGGCAATTCTGATGCGCAGTTATCTTTCCGGATTAATGGAAAATTGGCTCTTTGCGCCCGAGACCTTTAATCTCCATGCGGAAGCCCGCGCTTATGTAGACACGCTCATTGAGATGTACCAAACCTGTCCATCGTTGCGTAGCCCGTCTGCAATTGTGGCCTGACGACCAGCAGTAAATAAAGGTAAATTTTACTTATCTCTGCCGCTATTCGTGCGCAGGGAGAAGTGCTATTCTGCGCGCTGCGACGACCCCCGGTATTCTCCGGCATTTGCAACCATTCATGTTAATACTATGCAGCATACAAATCGTTGGCCTCATGCTATTTCCACCATTGTCTTTGCACTGGTCCTTATAGTTGGCACTCTGAGCTTCAGCCAGGTTCAGGCTGCAGATTTACCTGACCGTTCTGACATTCAAAGCCAGCTCACTACGCTAAATAAGCAAAAAGAACTCACGCCGCAGGAAAAATTAGTTCAGCAGGACCTGACCCAGACTTTAGAAACGCTCGATAAGATTGAACGTATAAAGTCTGAAACCGTTCAACTGCGTCAGCAGGTTGAACAGGCGCCGGCGAAAATGCGTCAGGCGGTAGACAGTCTGAATGCGCTGAGCGACGTTCCTGATGATGAAGTCACCCGTAAAAGTCTGAGCACGTTGTCGCTGCGACAGCTTGAGTCGCGCGTGTCCCAGGCGCTCGACGATCTGCAAAGCGCGCAGAACGATCTGGCGACCTACAACAGCCAATTAGTTTCGCTGCAGACTCAGCCGGAGCGCGTGCAGAACGCGATGTATTCTGCCTCTCAGCAATTACAGCAAATTCGTAACCGCCTCAACGGCACCGCGCCGGGCGAAGAGACGTTGCGCCCGACGCAGCAGGGGTTGCTGCTGGCGCAGCAGGCGTTGCTGAATGCGGAGATCGAACAGCAGCGTAAGAGCCTGGAAGGCAATACCGTTCTGCAGGATACGCTGCAGAAACAGCGCGACTACGTCACCGCCCACAGCAACCGGCTGGAACATCAGCTACAGCTCTTACAGGAAGCGGTGAACAGCAAGCGGCTGACGCTCACCGAGAAAACCGCTCAGGAAGCGGTCTCGCCTGAGGAGACTACGCGGATCCAAAATAATCCGCTGGTTAAGCAGGAGCTTGATGTCAACCACCAGCTCAGCGAAAAGCTGATTCAGGCGACCGAAAACGGCAACCAGCTGGTGCAGCGTAATATCAGAGTCAAAAACTGGCTCGACCGCGCGCTGCAGTCCGAACGCGATATCAAAGAGCAGATTTCCGTATTGAAAGGCAGCCTGCTGCTGTCGCGTATCCTTTATCAGCAGCAGCAAACGTTGCCATCAGCGGATGAGCTGCAGGATATGACCAACCGCATCGCCGACCTACGCCTGGAGCAGTTTGAAGTTAACCAGCAGCGCGATGCGTTATTCCAGAGCGATGCCTTCGTGGCAAAACTGGAAGAGGGCCATAGCAGCGAAGTCACGCCGGAGGTTCACGCCGCCCTGTTGGAGGTTGTGGACATGCGCCGTGAATTGCTCGACCAGTTTAACAAACAGCTGGGGAACCAGCTGATGATGGCCATCAACCTGCAGATTAACCAGCAGCAGTTGATGAGCGTCTCCAGCAATCTGAAATCAATTCTGACCCAGCAGATTTTCTGGGTGAACAGCAATAAACCGATGGATTGGGAGTGGATTAAATCCTTCCCGGAAGCGCTGAAAGGCCAGTTCAAATCGATGAAAATCACCGTCAACTGGGAAAAAGCCTGGCCGGCGGTGTTTATCGCGTTCCTTGCCGGGCTGCCGCTGCTGCTGATTGCCGGTCTCATCCGCTGGCGCCTGCAGTGGCTGCGTGATTACCAGGCGAAGCTGGCCTCTCAGGTAGGTCAGTTACGCAACGATACCCAGCTCAACACGCCAAAAGCGATCCTGATTGATTTGATCAGAGCGCTGCCGGTGGTGCTGCTCATCCTCGCCGTCGGGCTTATCCTGCTGACCATGCAGCTGAATGTCAGCAACCTGCTGTGGGCTTACAGTAAGAAGCTGGCGATGTTCTGGCTGGTGTTCGGCCTGTGCTGGAAGGTACTGGAAAAAGACGGCGTGGCGGTGAAGCATTTCAATATGCCCGCGCAGCTAACCAGCCACTGGCGACGGCAGATCGTCCGCGTCAGCCTGGCGCTGCTGCCGCTGAATTTCTGGTCGGTTGTTTCTGAGCTCTCTCCGCTTAATTTGATGGACGATGTACTTGGGCAGTTTGTTATCTTCGTCAACCTGCTGCTGATTGCGGTGCTGGTGTGGCCGATGTGCCGCGAAAGCTGGCGTGACAAAGAGTCGCACAGCCTACGCCTGCTGACGGTGACCGTGCTGTCGATTGTACCCGTCGCGCTGATGGTCCTCACGGCGACCGGTTACTTCTATACCACGCTGCGTCTGGCTGGCCGCTGGATTGAGACCGTCTATCTGGTAATGATGTGGAACCTGCTGTACCAGACCGTGCTGCGCGGCCTGAGCGTAGCGGCGCGACGTATTGCCTGGCGCCGGGCGCTGGCGCGTCGCCAGCATCTGGTGAAAGAAGGGGCGGAAGGCGCTGAACCGCAGGAAGAGCCAACGATCGCGCTCGAACAGGTTAACCAGCAAACGCTGCGTATCACCATGCTGGTGATGGTGGCGCTGTTCGCGGTGCTGTTCTGGGCGATTTGGTCCGATCTGATAACCGTGTTCGCCTATCTCGACAGCATTACGCTCTGGCACTACAACGGCACTGAAGCCGGGGCCAGCGTGGTGAAAAGCGTGACCATGGGCAGCCTGCTGTTTGCGATTGTTGCCTCGATGGTCGCCTGGGCGCTGATCCGTAACTTACCGGGCCTGCTGGAAGTGCTGGTGCTGTCGCGTCTTAATATGCGCCAGGGCGCTTCCTATGCGATAACGACGATCCTCAACTACGCGATTATCGCCATCGGCGCGATGACGGTATTCGGCTCGTTAGGCGTGTCGTGGGATAAATTGCAGTGGCTGGCCGCGGCGCTGTCGGTTGGTTTAGGTTTTGGCTTACAGGAGATCTTCGGTAACTTCGTCTCCGGCCTGATCATTCTCTTCGAACGCCCGGTGCGTATCGGCGATACGGTCACTATCGGTACCTTCTCAGGCACCGTCAGTAAGATCCGTATCCGCGCGACGACCATCACCGATTTCGATCGCAAAGAGGTGATTATTCCAAACAAGGCCTTCGTGACTGAACGGCTGATCAACTGGTCGCTCTCCGATACCATCACCCGCGTGGTGATCCGCCTGGGCGTGGCCTACGGATCCGATCTCGATAAAGTTAAAGAGGTGCTGCTGCAGGCGGCGCATGAACATCCGAAAGTGATGCAGGAACCGGCGCCGTCGGTCTTCTTTACCACCTTCGGCGCCAGCACGCTGGATCATGAACTGCGCCTCTACGTGCGTGAACTGCGCGATCGCAGCTACGCGGTGGATGAGCTTAACCGCTCTATCGATCGCCTGTGCCGTGAAAACAATATCGATATTGCCTTCAACCAGCTGGAAGTTCATCTGCGTAACGAGAAGGGAGATGAAGTGACGGAAGTGAAGCGCGATAATAAAGGAGATGATACGGCGCCAGGCGTCGCATAATCGCTAATCGGGGCGGCATATGCCGCCCCGAATCGTTTTATTCTTCTGACAGGGGCGCGTCAGGTTGGGCGTTTTTCAGTTTGTTTTCATAGTCGCGCTTAATAATATCCAACGCTCCCAGCACCGTTTTTGCGCTGACCCGGTTTTCCTCCAGCAACATGATTAAATCGACGGCCAGTTTGACCTCGTCCGGTGCATTTTCCAGCGACATAATCCTCTCCTGTTAGCGCGTTAAACGCGCCAGTACGTTTTCAATATTTTCCAGCGCATCGCGACAGCGGGCCAGGCGCCCGGCATAGGCCTCGACCTCTTTCGTTAGCCGTTGCTGTTCGGCAAGCGTCGTTGCCGACGCCAGCTGACGTTGGCGATCGTTGCGCATTGCTAGCAGGCGGCGTTCATACTCCTGGTGCTGCAGGCGGCGGCGTTGCCAACGGTTTAACGTCGGCGAGGCGCTGTCCCATTGGCGTAACGACCAGGTCGCCGTCTCACGGCTAATGGCGGCAATCTGCGCCACCAGCCGCTCGGCGAGCCAGGCGACCTGGGGCAGATGCTGATGCTCAACGGCATGCTGGAGCTCGGCGAGATTATGCTGTGCTTCGTCGAGATACGCCTGCATCTGGGTGTCGCGGGTACGGAACAGCTGGCGGTCGAAACGCGGGCTCAACGTAGCGTGGCTGGACAGCGGCGCCACCTGAAGCGCCAGTTCAGCCAGCTGATTTTTCAGCGTTTGTAAAAGCCGGGTTGTTTTCAAATAACTCCTCCATTCCCTACTCAGCAACTGTGCTACAGTAGCGACATCTGCTTGATAACGATTCGCATTATGCCACGTATTATTTTAATCATCATTGGCTGGCTGGCGGTAGTGCTGGGGACGCTGGGCGTCTTCTTACCGCTGTTACCGACAACGCCATTTATCCTGCTCGCCGCATGGTGTTTTGCCCGCTCGTCGCCGCGCTTTCACCACTGGCTGCTGTATCGCTCGTGGTTTGGCGGCTATCTTCGCCACTGGCAGCAGTACCGGGCGATGCCGCCGGGGGCCAAGCCGCGAGCCATTATCATGATTTTACTGACCTTTGCCATTTCTCTGTGGCTGGTTAAGCTTATGTGGGTGCGCATCCTGCTGCTGGCAATCCTCGCCTGCCTGCTGATATTTATGTGGCGCATTCCGGTGGTTGACGCAAAGCAACAAAAGCACTGATGCGCAATAATGCCTGTTGCAATTGTTGGCGACAGCCAGTAAATTCTGGCGTTTTCGAGCGCGGGTAAGCCTGGTCAAAGGTTAAACAAATGTTTCTTTGGCCCATTTTGCACGCCCGTGGGTAACACCGTTTCAATCAGGCATACACTTATGACCGCAACTGCACAGCAGCTTGAATATCTGAAAAACAGCATCCAAAGCGTCCAGGATTATCCGAAACCGGGCATCCTTTTCCGCGATGTCACCAGCTTGCTGGAAGACCCTAAAGCCTATGCGCTTAGCATTGAACTGCTAACCGAGCGTTATAAAGACGCCGGCATCACCAAAGTGGTGGGGACCGAAGCGCGTGGTTTTCTGTTCGGCGCCCCGGTTGCGTTGGCGCTGGGCGTTGGCTTTGTTCCGGTTCGTAAGCCGCGCAAGTTGCCGCGCGAAACCATCGCCGAAAGCTATGAGCTTGAATATGGCACCGATCAGCTGGAAATCCACGTTGATGCCATCAAAAAAGGCGATAAAGTGCTGGTCGTTGATGACCTGCTGGCGACCGGCGGCACCATTGACGCCACCGTGAAGCTGATTCGTCGCCTGGGCGGCGAAGTTCACGATGCCGCTTTTATTATCAATCTTTTCGATCTGGGCGGCGAACAGCGCCTGGAAAAACTGGGCATCAATTGCTTTAGCCTGGTGCCTTTCCCGGGCCACTAAGCAAATCCCGACACATAGCCTCGCCGATCCGGCGGGGCTGTGATAGCATTACCCCCTCGTGAATTCACCTTCCAGCGTTTCAGAGCCAGCCCATGAGTTATCAGGTCTTAGCCCGTAAATGGCGCCCACAAACCTTTGCTGACGTCGTCGGCCAGGAACATGTGCTGACCGCACTGGCGAACGGCTTATCGTTAGGGCGCATCCATCACGCATATCTCTTTTCCGGTACCCGCGGAGTAGGGAAAACTTCCATCGCCCGGCTGTTGGCGAAGGGGTTAAACTGCGAAAGCGGTATTACCGCGACGCCGTGCGGCGTCTGCGATAACTGTCGCGAAATAGAACAAGGCCGCTTTGTCGATCTGATCGAGATCGATGCCGCCTCGCGCACCAAAGTGGAAGATACCCGCGATCTGCTTGACAACGTCCAGTACGCGCCGGCCCGCGGTCGCTTCAAGGTCTACCTGATCGATGAAGTGCACATGCTGTCGCGTCACAGCTTCAACGCGTTATTGAAAACGCTGGAGGAGCCGCCCGCGCACGTCAAATTCCTGCTGGCGACTACCGATCCGCAAAAGCTGCCGGTGACGATTTTATCCCGCTGCCTGCAGTTCCACCTCAAGGCGCTGGATGTCGAACAGATCCGCCATCAGCTTGAACACATTCTTGGCGAAGAGCAGATCGCGTTTGAGCCGCGCGCGCTGCAGCTGCTGTCGCGCGCCGCGGATGGCAGCCTGCGCGATGCGTTAAGCCTGACCGATCAGGCCATCGCCAGCGGCGATGGCCGCTTAAGCGCGCAGTCCGTCAGCGAAATGCTCGGCACCCTCGATGACGATCAGGCGCTATCCTTGATAGAAGCGCTGGTGGCCGCCGACGGCGAGCGCGTGATGGCAGGCGTCAGCGACGCCGCCGCGCGCGGCGTTGAGTGGGAAGCGCTGCTGGTGGAAATGCAAAGCCTGCTGCACCGTATCGCGATGGTCCAGCTCTCGCCATCGGCGCTGGGGGCGGATATGGCCGCCGTCGAGCTACGAATGCGCGAGCTGGCTCGTACCGTACCGCCGGCTGATGTGCAGCTTTACTATCAGACGCTGCTGATTGGCCGCAAAGAGCTGCCTTATGCGCCGGACCGGCGTATGGGAGTTGAAATGACGCTGCTGCGCGCGCTGGCTTTCCATCCGCGTCAGCCGCTGCCGGAGCCGGAAGTGAAGCCCGTTCAGGTTCCAACCTCTGCGCCGGTACAACAAGCGGCACCGCCCGTATCGTCGCCATCAGCGCCGCCGCAGAATCTACCGCAAAGCACCAGCCAGGTGCTGGCGGCGCGTAGTCGGCTGCAGCGAACCCCGGGAGCAACCACCCCAAAAAAGAGTGAACCGGCAGCCGCATCCCGCGCGCGGCCGGTGAATAACGCTGCGCTGGAACGACTGAGTTCGATTACCGAGCGCGTACAGGCTCGTCCGGCTGCGGCCGCGCTTGAGCAGGCCCCGGCGAAAAAAGAAGCCTATCGCTGGAAATCGACGGCTCCGATTGAAGAGACCAAAGTCGAAGTCGCCACGCCAAAAGCGTTGAAAAAAGCGCTGGAGCATGAAAAAACGCCGGAGCTGGCGGCGAAACTGGCCGTGGAAGCGGTCGAGCGCGATAGCTGGGCGGCGGAAGTGAGCCAATTGGTGGTACCGAAACTGGTTGAGCAGGTCGCGCTGAACGCGTGGAAAGAGCAGGACGGCAACCGCATTTGCCTGCATCTGCGCCCGAGTCAGCGCCATCTCAACTCCGCCGGCGCGCAGCAAAAACTGGCCGAAGCGCTGGGCGTGTTGTACGGCGCGCCGGTTGAATTGACCATCGTTGAAGACGATAATTCGGCGATGCGCACGCCGCTGGAGTGGCGACAGGCAATTTATGAAGAGAAGCTCGCGCAGGCGCGCGAGGCAATTATTGCGGATAACAACGTTCAGACCCTGCGAAGATTCTTCGACGCCGATCTGGATGAAGAGAGTATCCGCCCCATTTGATCGCCAGTCTGACTGGCGTTCAGTACCCTTAACGATGACTTACTGAGAGAGAAGCCTATGTTTGGTGGAAAAGGCGGCCTGGGTAACCTGATGAAACAGGCCCAGCAGATGCAAGACAAAATGCAGAAAATGCAGGAAGAGATCGCGCAGCTGGAAGTGACCGGTGAGTCCGGCGCGGGTCTGGTAAAAGTGACCATCAACGGCGCGCATAACTGCCGTCGCGTGGAAATCGACCCAAGCCTGCTGGAAGACGACAAAGAGATGCTGGAAGATCTGGTGGCTGCCGCGTTCAACGACGCTGCGCGCCGCATTGAAGAGACCCAGAAAGAGAAAATGGCCTCCGTTTCTGCCGGCATGCAGCTGCCGCCAGGCTTCAAGATGCCGTTCTGATGCAAACCAGCCCGCTGTTAACTCAGCTTATGGAAGCGCTTCGCTGTCTGCCGGGCGTTGGCCCCAAGTCGGCGCAGTGCATGGCGTTTACGCTACTGCAGCGCGATCGCAGCGGCGGTATGCGTCTGGCGCAGGCGCTGACGCGCGCAATGTCGGAAATCGGCCACTGCGCTGATTGCCGCACCTTCACCGAGCAGGAGGTGTGCAATATTTGCAGCAATCCGCGTCGCAAGGAAAACGGTCAGATCTGCGTGGTGGAGAGTCCAGCGGACATCTACGCCATTGAGCAGACCGGGCAGTATTCCGGCCGCTACTTCGTGCTGATGGGCCACCTGTCGCCGCTTGACGGCATCGGGCCGGATGACATCGGGCTCGATCGTCTTGAACAACGTCTTGAAGCCGAGTCAATCAGCGAGCTGATCCTCGCCACCAACCCAACGGTTGAAGGCGAGGCGACGGCCAACTACATCGCTGAGCTCTGCGCGCAGTATGGCGTTGACGCCAGCCGCATCGCCCACGGCGTACCGGTTGGCGGCGAGCTGGAAATGGTCGACGGCACCACGCTGTCGCACTCACTGGCCGGGCGTCACAAGATTATTTTCTGAACAAATGGAGGCTGCGTTCGCCGCCTCCGCTTGAAAAATCTCGCACCTATCCCCATCTCCTCCCCAACACGTTATTTCCATTAATAATAAATGGCATTGTTGAGGTCGACTTACATGAAAGGACAAGAAACCCGTGGTTTCCAGTCAGAAGTGAAACAGCTTCTGCACCTGATGATCCATTCTCTTTATTCCAACAAAGAAATCTTCCTGCGCGAGCTCATCTCCAACGCCTCGGATGCGGCGGATAAGCTGCGTTTCCGCGCGCTTTCCCAGCCGGATCTGTATGAAGGCGACGGCGAACTGCGCGTACGCGTATCGTTTGATAAAGACAACCGTACGCTGACCATCGCCGATAACGGCATCGGCATGAACCGCGACGAGGTCATTGACCATCTCGGAACCATCGCCAAATCCGGCACCAAGGCGTTCCTCGAATCAATGGGCTCCGATCAGGCGAAAGACAGCCAGTTGATTGGCCAGTTCGGCGTCGGCTTCTATTCGGCCTTTATCGTTGCCGACAAAGTCACCGTGCGCACCCGCGCCGCGGGCGACAAACCGGAAAACGGCGTGTTCTGGGAATCGGCTGGTGAAGGCGAATATACCGTCGCCGATATCACCAAAGCCGATCGTGGGACCGAAATCACGCTGCATCTGCGTGAAGGCGAAGATGACTTCCTTAACGACTGGCGCGTGCGTTCTATCATCAGCAAATACTCTGACCATATCGCGCTGCCGGTTGAGATTGAAAAACGCGAAGAAGTGGACGGCGAAACCGTTATTTCGTGGGAAAAAATCAACAAGGCGCAGGCGCTGTGGACCCGCAGCAAATCTGAAGTCAGCGACGACGAATACAAAGAGTTCTATAAGCATATTGCCCATGATTTCAGCGATCCGCTGACCTGGAGCCACAACCGCGTCGAAGGTAAGCAGGAGTACACCAGCCTGCTGTATATTCCGTCGCAGGCGCCGTGGGATATGTGGAACCGCGATCATAAGCACGGCCTGAAGCTGTACGTACAGCGCGTCTTCATCATGGACGACGCCGAGCAGTTTATGCCGAACTACCTGCGTTTCGTTCGCGGCCTGATAGACTCCAACGATCTGCCGCTGAACGTGTCGCGTGAAATCCTGCAGGATAGCAACGTTACCCGCAACCTGCGTACCGCGCTGACCAAACGCGTGCTGCAAATGCTTGAAAAGCTGGCGAAAGACGACGCCGAAAAATATCAGACCTTCTGGAAACAGTTTGGCCTGGTGCTGAAAGAAGGCCCGGCGGAAGATGCCTCCAACCAGCAAGCCATTGCTAAACTGCTGCGCTTCGCCACGACGCATACTGATTCTTCCGCGCAGACCGTGTCGCTGGAAGAGTACGTTTCGCGCATGAAAGAAGGACAGGAGAAGATCTACTACATCACCGCCGACAGCTATGCGGCGGCGAAGAGCAGCCCGCATCTCGAGCTGCTGCGTAAGAAAGGTATCGAAGTTCTGCTGCTGTCCGATCGCATTGACGAGTGGATGATGAGCTACCTGACCGAGTTCGACGGCAAGGCGTTCCAGTCGGTCGCCAAAGCCGACGAGTCGCTGGAGAAACTGGCGGACGAAGTTGACGAATCCGCCAAAGAAGCTGAAAAAGCGCTGGAGCCGTTCGTTGAGCGCGTGAAAGGCCTGCTTGGCGAGCGCGTGAAAGAGGTGCGTCTGACGCATCGTCTGACCGACACTCCGGCGATTGTCACCACCGATGCCGACGAAATGAGCACCCAGATGGCGAAGCTGTTCGCCGCTGCCGGTCAGGCGGCGCCGGAAGTGAAGTACATCTTCGAGCTGAACCCGGCGCATCCGCTGGTGAAACGCGCCGCCGATACCCAGGACGACGCGCAGTTTGGCGAGTGGGTTGAGCTGCTGCTGGATCAGGCGCTGCTGGCGGAACGCGGCACGCTGGAGGACCCTAACCAGTTCATCCGTCGTATGAACCAACTGTTGGCATCCTACGCTTTACCCTCACCCTAACCCTAACCCTCTCCCTAAAGGGAGAGGGGACTGCTCGCCGCAGAGGGGCTTTTCTCCCTCTCCCTGCGGGAGAGGGCCGGGGTGAGGGCCTTAATCTTCCTCAACCGTAAAATATCTCACCATTAACCGTTTCAGCCGCACCGCCTTCCTTGAGCCATGGCCGTTCTGGTGGTATGGTTTAGCGTTTTTTGAAAATTGAAACGACATTTGAGGGGATTTTCGTAATGCGTATTATTCTGCTTGGCGCTCCGGGCGCGGGTAAAGGAACTCAGGCTCAGTTCATCATGGAGAAATACGGTATTCCGCAAATCTCCACCGGCGATATGCTGCGCGCCGCGGTAAAATCCGGCTCCGAGCTCGGTAAACAAGCGAAAGACATTATGGACGCCGGCAAACTGGTTACCGATGAGCTGGTCATCGCGCTGGTGAAAGAGCGTATCGCCCAGGAAGATTGCCGTAACGGTTTCCTGCTGGATGGCTTCCCGCGCACTATCCCGCAGGCTGACGCCATGAAAGAAGCCGGCATCGCCGTTGACTACGTGCTGGAGTTCGCGGTACCGGACGAACTGATCGTCGATCGTATCGTGGGCCGCCGCGTACACGCTGCTTCCGGCCGCGTCTATCACATTAAATTCAACCCGCCGAAGGTGGAAGGTAAAGACGATGTGACCGGCGAAGAGCTGACCACCCGTAAAGACGATCAGGAAGAGACCGTCCGTAAGCGTCTGGTGGAATACCATCAGATGACTGCGCCGCTGATCGGCTACTATCAGAAAGAAGCGCAGGCGGGTAACACCCAGTACGCGAAAGTCGACGGCACTAAAGCGGTGGCAGACGTGCGCGCCGATCTGGAAAAAATCCTCGGCTAATTAAGCCCTTTCTCATCCTGCTGCGGCAGGATGAGAACACCTCTCATTTCTACCTTTTGCTATGATTGGTTCCGTTTAACGCCATTTACGCTACAATTGTCAGCGATTCAAATGGTTAAGAGGCGGTAATGCATCAGACGAAAACAGGTATTTTGCTAGCCAATTTAGGCACTCCCGATGCGCCCACGCCCGATGCGGTGAAGCGCTATCTGCGACAATTTCTTAGCGACAAACGGGTAGTGGATACGCCTCGTCTGCTGTGGTGGCCGCTGCTGCGCGGCATCATACTGCCGATTCGCGCTCCCCGCGTGGCGAAGCTCTATCAGTCCGTATGGATGGCGGAAGGCTCGCCGTTGATGGTGTATAGCCGTCAGCAGCAGCAGGCGCTGGCGGCCAGATTACCGGATGTCCCGGTGGCCCTGGGGATGAGCTATGGCTCGCCGTCGCTGGCAAGCGCTGTCGATGAGCTATTGGCTCAGGACGTTGACCATATCGTGGTATTGCCGCTGTATCCGCAATATTCGTGTTCTACCGTGGCGGCGGTATGGGATGAACTGGCGCGGATCCTCGCGAAAAAGCGCGCCATCCCGGGCGTTTCGTTTATCCGCGACTATGCCGATGACGCTGACTATATCCACGCGCTGGCGGCCAGCGTGCGCGCTTCGTTTGCCGTTCACGGCGAACCGGATGTGCTGCTGCTCTCCTATCACGGTATACCGCAACGCTACGCCCATGAGGGCGATGATTACCCGCAGCGCTGCCGGGTAACGACCCGCGAGCTGGTCTCAGTGCTCGGGCTGCCGCCGGAGCGGGTGATGATGACCTTCCAGTCGCGCTTTGGCCGTGAACCCTGGTTGACGCCGTACACCGACGAAACGCTAAAAATGCTCGGCAAGAAGGGCACAAAGCACGTTCAGGTTATCTGTCCGGGCTTCTCCGCCGACTGTCTGGAAACGCTGGAAGAAATCGCGGTGCAGAACCGGGAAATTTTCCTTGAGGCCGGCGGTAAGCAATATGAGTATATTCCGGCGCTTAATGCCGATCCTGCGCATATTGAGATGATGGTGAACCTGACCGCGTCGTATCGCTGATCGCGCGCGTGGCGGGGAATATGCTACTATTCCCCGCTTGTTCCCTGTCATTAAATCGCCACTATGAAATTTCCCGGTAAACGCAAATCTAAACACTATTTCCCCGTTAGCGCTCGCGATCCGCTGCTGCAACAAATTCAGCCAGAAAATGAGTCCAACGTCTCCTGGGTGGTTGGCATCGACCAGACGCTGGTGGATATCGAAGCGAAAGTGGATGAGGCGTTTATCGTACGCTACGGCCTGAGCGCCGGTCATTCGCTGGTGATTGAAGATGATGTCGCCGAAGCGCTGTATCAGGAACTGGTACGCGACGGCCTGATCACCCATCAATTTGCCGGCGGCACCATTGGCAATACCATGCACAATTATTCGGTGCTGGCGGACGACCGCTCGGTGCTGCTCGGCGTGATGTGCAGCAACATTGAGATCGGCGGCTACGCTTATCGCTACCTGTGCAATACTTCCAGCCGTACCGATCTCAACTACCTGCAGGGCGTCGATGGCGCCATTGGCCGCTGTTTTACGCTGATTAGCGATAGCGGCGAACGTACCTTTGCCATCAGTCCAGGCCACATGAACAAGCTGCGTCCGGAAAGCATCCCGGAAGAGGTGATTGCCGGCGCTTCCGCGCTGGTGCTGACCTCCTACCTGGTGCGCTGTAAGCCGGGCGAGCCGATGCCGGACGCGACGATGAAAGCCATTGAGTATGCCAAAAAGCATGATGTGCCGGTGGTGCTGACGCTGGGAACGAAATACGTGATTGCCGACAACCCGCAATGGTGGCAGCAGTTCCTCAAGGAACACGTTTCGATTCTGGCGATGAATGAAGAAGAAGCGGAAGCGCTGACCGGTATCGCCGACCCGCTCACCGCGGCGGATAAAGCGCTGGACTGGGTTGACCTGGTGCTGTGTACCGCAGGACCGGCGGGTCTCTATATGGCGAGCTTCACCGAGGAGGAAGCGAAGCGTAAAACGCAGCATCCACTTCTGCCGGGGGCGATTGCCGAGTTCAACCAGTATGAATTCAGCCGCGCGATGCGCCATCAGGATTGTGTTAATCCGCTGCGTATCTATTCGCACATCGCGCCTTATATGGGCGGCCCGGAGAAGATCATGAACACCAACGGCGCAGGCGACGGCGCGCTGGCGGCGTTGTTGCATGATATCACCGCCAATAACTACCATCGTAATAACGTGCCGAATTCCAGCAAACATAAATGCAAATGGCTGACCTACTCATCGCTGGCGCAGGTGTGCAAATACGCCAACCGCGTCAGCTATCAGGTGCTGAATCAGCATTCACCGCGTTTAACGCGTGGCCTGCCGGAGCGGGAAGATAGTCTGGAAGAGGCCTACTGGGACCGTTAATCCCGTGGATAAGAGTACGCCCCGCGAGCGGGGCGTCGTATCAACCGGTAACAATCTCGCCAGCCGGCGGCGTTTCCAGCAGACGTAACATCGCCCGTGCGATTTCGCGTTCCCCCATCACCACCTGATTGGCTCCGCGTTCGGTAATATAATCGACCTCATCGTCGTAATGGGCACGGGCGATAATCTCAATGTTCGGGCATTTTTCCCGCGCTGAGGCGACAATTTCACCGGCTTCATAGCCGTTAGGAATGGTCAGCAGCAGCCAGCGGGCGCAGTCGAGATGCGCCAGATTCATGATCTCTTCGTTGGCGGCATTGCCCAACACGGCGCTGATGCCGCGCTCACGCAGCTCATCCACGCGGGTGCGGGAGGTTTCAATTACTACCAGCGGGATCCCCTGGGCCATCAGTTTCTCGCCAAGCAGGCTGCCGACGCGGCCGAAGCCGACCAGCAGCGCATGGTTGCAGATATCCACCGGCACCTGTTTTTCGTCTTCCAGCACCTCTTCCAGCGTCTGTTCGTCGAGCGTTTCGGTTTTATCGAGATATTTTTCCAGCAGGGTAAACAGCACCGGGTTGAGCATAATCGAAATTATCGCCCCGGCCAGCACCAGGTTCTGCCCGGCCTGCGGCAGCAGATCCAGCGCCATGCCGAGACCGGCAAGAATAAAGGCGAATTCCCCGATTTGCGCCAGGCTGGCGGCGATGGTCAGGGCGGTACGCGGCGAGTGACCGAACATACGTACCAGGAAGAAAGCGGCGGCGGATTTACCAAAGATGATAATCGCCAGCGTCGCCAGCACCGCCAGCGGCTGTTCGACCAGGATCATCGGGTCAAATAGCATCCCGACGGAGACAAAGAACAGCACCGCGAAGGCGTCGCGCAGCGGCAGCGTATCGTGAGCGGCGCGGTGGCTGAGTTCGGATTCGTTAAGCACCATCCCGGCGAAGAATGCGCCAAGGGCGAAGGAGACGTCGAACAGCTCAACGGCACCGAAGGCGATGCCGAGCGCCAGCGCCAGTACCGACAAGGTAAACAGTTCGCGAGAGCCGGTTGCCGCGCTGCGCGACATGATCCACGGCACCAGACGGCGGCCCACCAGCATCATAATGGCAATAAAGGCGACGACTTTACCGATGGTAATACCCATATCGAGCGCCAGCGATGCCAGCCCAACATCGCCTTTTTCCACCATTCCGGCGATAGCGGGCAGCAGCACCAGCGTCAGTACCATCACTAAATCTTCAACGATCAGCCAGCCGATGGCGATTTGCCCACGCTGGCTATCAATAAGCTGCCGTTCCTCCAGCGCGCGCAGCAACACCACGGTGCTGGCGGTGGAAAGACACAGACCAAAGACGATGCCGGTCATCAGCGACCAGCCGAGCAGGGAAGAGAGCGCCATCCCGAGCAGCGTCGCCACGGCTATCTGGGCGATGGCTCCGGGAATGGCTATCGACTTTACCGCCATGAGATCTTTCAGCGAAAAGTGCAGCCCGACGCCAAACATCAGCAAGATGACGCCAAGTTCGGCCAGTTCAGGCGCAAGCTTGGTATCCGCAACAAAACCAGGAGTAAATGGACCGGCCAGCACGCCCGCTAATAAATATCCTACCAGTGGAGAAATACGTAGCTTATTGGCAATCATGCCGAGAATAAAGGCGAGCACAAGGCCGCCGACAATGGTGGTGATTAGCGGTGTTGCGTGATGCATTCCGTCTCCTTGCGTGTGGTGAGCCGATCCATTTTCGCTACTTAAAGCAAAAAACCGATTAATAGTTTATGACACTTTTGCTCGTTTTGTTTATGAATAATTATTGAAATTTGCGAAAAATTGGAATTACGGCAGAAAAAAGCACAGACAGGAAAATGGCGGCAGGTCATGGCGGCGTAATGCTGATGGGATAAGGGATTGCGGCGGCCAAACTTTCACTTTGGCCGCCAGATACTCAGGCTTTTTGATGGTTATTAGGCAGGAATATCGTCAGAATGCCAAGAAGCGGCAGGAAAGCACAGATTTTATAGACCAGATCGATACTGGTATGGTCGGCTAACAACCCCAATACCGCGGCGCCAAGGCCGCCCATGCCAAACGCGAATCCGAAGAACAGGCCGGAAACCATACCGATTCTCCCCGGCAACAGCTCCTGGGCATAGACCAGGATAGCGGAAAAGGCTGATGCGAGGATAAAACCAATTATCACCGTCAGGATCCCGGTCCATTCCAGCGATGCGTACGGTAAAATAAGGGTAAATGGCGCCACACCGAGGATAGAGCCCCAAATTACATATTTACGACCTATCTTATCGCCAACAGGCCCGCCAATCACCGTACCTGCGGCTACTGCAAACAGGAAGGCGAACAAGTGAAGTTGGGCGTTTTGCACCGATAATCCGAACTTATGCATAAGATAAAAGGTGTAATAGCTACTGATACTCGCCATGTAGAAGTATTTGGAGAAAATCAGCATTAACAGGATGCAGACGGCAAGGATGACCTTGTTACGCGGCAGCGGATTAACGATAACCGGCTTCGGTTTGCCTTTATTCATCCGGTGTTGCGCGGCGTACCAGCGGCTGATTTGCGACAGCACGACGATCGCCAGCAGCGCGGCCAGCACGAACCAGGCGACGTTGCCTTTGCCGTAGGGAGCGATGATCACCGCCGCCAGCAGCGGCCCCAGCGAGCTGCCGAAGTTGCCGCCAACCTGGAATAGTGATTGCGCCAGACCGTGACGGCCGCCGGAAGCCATCCGCGCCACGCGTGAGGATTCCGGATGGAAGACCGAAGAGCCGGTGCCGACAAGCGCAGCGGCCAGCAGCACCATGCCGAAGCTGCCGGCCAGCGCTAACAGAATTAAGCCGCAGAGGGTGAAACACATCCCCACCGGTAATGACCACGGCATCGAGCGTTTATCGGTGATGTAGCCAATCACCGGCTGGAAAAGCGATGACGTCAGCTGGAAAGTGAGGGTGATCATGCCGATCTGCACGAAAGTTAACGAGAATTCCGCCTGCAGCAGCGGATAAATCGCCAGGATGAGCGACTGGATCATGTCGTTTAGCAGATGGGAGAGGCTGATTGCCCCCAGGATGCCAAATGAGGTGCGCGCTTTTTGCGGCGGCGCGCCGGTACCGGGTAAGGACTGAGCGGATTGGTTGGTTGTCATAGGTTCACTTCAGCGAGTTCTATTTGTTGTAGAGAATGCAGGTTGATACCCTAAATAATTCGAGTTGCAAGAAGGCGGCGACACAGAGAATCCCCAGGAGCTTACTCTAGTAAGTGACTGGGGTGAGCGAGGAAAGCCAACGCACATGCAACTTGAAGTATGACGGGTAGAATTATTATCAGACTAACATACCTGTCCCCAAGGTTTGAAGGAAGTCGCAATTCTGAAAACATATTTGTCAAAGCGACTGACTCGCTATACTTTCGGCACTTGTTATTAAGTCAGGGAGTGAAACATGCATTATTTAAAACGCGGCGTGGCGCTGGCGTTATTCGCCGCCTTATCGCTGGGAAGCCTGTCAGCGCAGGCCTATGAGCAGGACAAAACCTATAAAATCACCATCCTGCACACCAACGACCACCACGGTCATTTCTGGCGCAACGATTATGGCGAATATGGCCTTGCGGCGCAGAAGACGCTGGTGGACGGTATCCGCAAAGAGGTGGCGGCCGAAGGCGGTAGCGTCCTGCTGCTGTCCGGCGGCGATATCAATACCGGGGTGCCGGAATCCGATTTACAGGATGCAGAACCTGATTTTCGCGGCATGAACCTGATAGGTTACGATGCCATGGCGGTCGGCAACCATGAGTTTGATAACCCGCTCAGCGTGCTGCGCCAGCAGGAAAAGTGGTCGAAGTTCCCTTTCCTGTCGGCCAATATCTATCAGAAAAGCACCGGCGAACGCCTGTTTAAACCTTGGGCGCTGTTTAAGCGCGGCGGGCTGAAGATTGCGGTGATTGGCTTAACCACCGATGATACGGCGAAAATCGGCAACCCGGAATATTTCACCGATATCGAATTCCGTAATCCGGCGGCAGAAGCCAAGCTGGTTATCCAGGAATTACAGCAAAATGAAAAGCCGGACGTGATTCTGGCGACCACCCACATGGGCCACTATGACAACGGCAATCACGGCTCTAACGCGCCGGGCGACGTTGAAATGGCGCGGAGCCTACCTGCGGGATCGCTGGCGATGATCGTCGGCGGCCACTCGCAGGATCCGGTATGCATGGCGTCGGAGAATAAAAAGCAGGTCGATTATGTCCCCGGAACCCCGTGCGCGCCGGATCGCCAGAATGGCATCTGGATCGTGCAGGCTCACGAGTGGGGTAAATATGTCGGCCGCGCCGATTTTGAATTCCGCAACGGGGAGATGAAGCTGGTGCACTATCAGCTAATCCCGGTCAACCTGAAGAAGAAAGTCACCTGGGATAACGGTCAGAGCGAGCGCGTGTTGTATACGCCGCAAATTGCTGAAAACCCGCAGATGCTCTCGCTGTTAACGCCGTTCCAAAATAAAGGCAAGGCGCAGTTACAGGTGAAAATAGGCAGCGTCAACGGCCATCTTGAAGGCGATCGCAGCAAAGTTCGCTTCGTACAAACCAATATGGGGCGTCTGCTGCTGGCGGCGCAGATGGCGCGCAGCAATGCTGATTTCGCGGTGATGAGCGGCGGCGGTATTCGCGACTCCATCGAAGCGGGTGATATTACCTATAAAGACGTGATGAAAGTGCAGCCGTTCGGCAACGTGCTGACTTACGTCGATATGAGCGGTAAAGAGGTGATTGAGTACCTGACCGCCGTCGCGCAGATGAAGCCGGATTCCGGCGCTTATCCGCAGTTCGCCAATGTCAGTTTCGTTGCCAAAGACGGCAAGCTTAACGATCTGAAAATCAAAGGTGAACCGGTTGAACCGGCGAAAACTTACCGTATGGCGACGCTGAGCTTTAACGCCACCGGCGGTGACGGCTACCCGCACATCGATAATAAACCGGGATACGTCAATACCGGTTTTATCGATGCCGAGGTGCTGAAAGAGTACATCGAGAAGAACTCGCCGCTGGATGCGGCGGCCTACGAGCCGAAGGGCGAGGTCAGCTGGCAGTAAGCCATCGCTTACCGGGGCCCGGATAGGGCGCGTGCGCCGCTATCCGGGACGGTGTGCTTAATCGCGGCGGGCGATATCGGCGAACTTCGCGTCCAGAAGCTTCGCCAGATCGCTTGCCGCCAGTTCAATATCCAGCCCGCGTTTGCCGCCGGAAATATAGATGGTGGCAAACTCCTGCGCCGGGGCATCAATCACCGTCGGCAGACGCTTTTTCTGCCCAAGTGGGCTGATGCCGCCGACCAGATATCCGGTGATCCGCTGTGCGACCATTGGGTCGGCCATATCTACCTTCTTGGCGCCCAGCGCTTTGGCCACTTTTTTCAAATCCAGTTGACCGGCAACCGGGGTGACGGCGACCGCCAGATGTTTCATATCGCCGTTAACGGCCACTAATAGCGTCTTGTAAACCTGATCCGCATTGAGCCCCAGCTTGCGAACCACTTCATCGCCAAAATTGGTCTCTTGAGGATCGTGTTCGTAGCTGTGGATCTGAAAGGTAATTTTGTTTTTTTCGAGTAATTTAACGGCGGGAGTCATAGTAATCCTTCTTACCAACCGACCTAACGTATGACCAGCATACGCGTGAGGGTTGTATAAAAAATAGTACCATCTTGCGCAATAGTATTGGCAGTGATGGTCACTTTGAGCGACAATCAGACGATCCGGGATGTATATCCCGGGATAATAATAATGATGAAATTCCTCTTTGACGGGCCAATAGCAATATTGGCCATTTTTTTACGTCAACATATCCGGCAGGTTCCCTTCGCCATACAGATGCAGCGCGCCGACGGCGACGACGTAACGCCCCGGCGGCAGGGCAAGCAGCGTGTCGCGCCAGGCTATGTTGCGCTGATGCATCAGTACATCATATAAAGACTGGCTGAAGGTCGTCGGCAGCGTTTCCGCGCCGCGCGACGGCGGTTGTTCCAGCCACCAGCCGATCATGACCTGCAGTAAACGGGCGTTGGTGCGCCAGTGGCTCAGCGTATCTTCCAGCAGCGCCTTACCGCCGTCAGGCAGATTGCGTAACAGCGCGATTTGGCTATCGGCGCCTTCCAGCTCCATTACCCTTATGTTGCTCTCGCGGGCAGCCATCAGCAACTGATAATCAATGCCGTAATCGGGTCGTAACCCCAGCTTTTGCGCCTGAGTGGCTTGTAGCACCATCGCCACCTGCCATAGCGGCTGGCTATCGAAAAGATCGACCGACAAACCCAGTTCGCCGGCGCGTGAGCGTAATTCTGCTAATTGTGTTTCGCTCAGACGTTCAGCCAGCGGGGGATAAGAGGGGAGATTACTGAAAGGCGTTTCATTACCGGTGATATCTGCTTCGACGATTAAGGCGTCGGCCTGACGTATCTTTTTCAGTAGCTTAGCCGGCGGCGGCGCCATGTCGCGGGTGCCCATATGGATGCTGCCGACGAGGTGTAAATAACGGTCGCCGGGCAGGACGATATCCATTGCAGGCCAGGAATAAGACGAGCCGACGGCGGCTCGCCACAGCATTTTTATTCGGTTTAACAGGCCCATACGCGCTCCGAAGTGTGAGGCATTCATGCTAGCGCATCTGGTGGTGGCCGTCATCTTTCCCGCGGGTTTTTATTGTCGCCAGGAAATAAACGGGCGCTGAGTAACCTCAGCGCCCGTTTTCCTGTGGCTGTGCCTATTCTTTCGGTTTAAAGCGCAGCAGGCGGTTAGCGTTACTCACCACGGTGATTGACGACAGCGCCATTGCCGCGCCGGCGACCACCGGGTTCAGCAGGGTACCGGTCAGCGGCCAGAGGATCCCAGCGGCAATCGGGATGCCTAACGAGTTATAAACAAATGCGCCAAGCAGGTTCTGTTTCATATTGCGTAACGTCGCCTTCGAAATCGCTAAAGCATCGGCCACGCCGTTAAGGCTATGGCGCATCAGGGTGATCGCCGCAGTTTCAACCGCGACATCACTGCCGCCGCCCATGGCGATACCGACATCCGCCTGCGCCAGCGCCGGGGCGTCGTTAATACCGTCGCCGACCATCGCCACTTTGTGCCCCTGGCTCTGCAGACGTTTAATGGCATCGGCTTTGCCGTCCGGCAGCACGCCGGCTATCACTTCATCAATGCCCGCTTCTTTGGCGATGGCATTGGCGGTGGTCGGGTTATCCCCGGTCAGCATCACCAGCCGGTAGCCCTGATGATGCAGGCGCGCCAGCGCGTCGATGCTATCTTCACGTAGCGGGTCGCGGATGGCGAACAGCGCGGCGGCCTGACCATCGATCGCCAGCAGTACCGGCGTGGCGCCGCGCGAGGCCTGTGTCGTCATCTCGCTTTCCAGCTCGGCGGTGGCGATATGCTGCTCGTTAAGCAGCGCCTGGTTGCCGAGCAGCAGTCGATGGCCTTCCGCTTCACCGCTGACGCCGAGCCCGCGCAGGGTACGGAAGCCGCTTACCTCCGGTAAAGTGCTGTCGGCGGCTTTATCAAGGATCGCCCGCGCCAGCGGATGGCTCGAACCCTGCTCGAGCGCGGCGGCAAGACGCACCGCGGTTGTTTCATCAACCCCTGCAAAGGTTTTCACGGCCACCACCTGCGGCTTGCCTTCGGTCAGGGTGCCGGTTTTATCAAACACCAGCGTATCGAGTTCGCTGGCGCGCTGCAGAGCATCGGCGTCACGCACCAGAACGCCATATTCTGCCGCCCGGCCAACGCCGGAAATAATCGACATCGGTGTTGCCAGGCCTAACGCGCATGGACAGGCGATAATCAGTACCGTGGTGGCAATGACCAGGGTATAGACGATTTGCGGCGCCGGGCCGAAGAAGTACCAGATAGCGGCGCTAATCAGCGCAATGGCTACCACTGCCGGAACAAATACCGCCGAGATTTTATCCGCCAGTTGGCCGATTTCCGGTTTGCTACTTTGCGCCTGGCGCACCATGCGAATAATCCGCGCCAGCGTGGTCTGGCTGCCGACGGCGCTGGCGGTAAACAGCACGCTGCCGTCCTGCACCACGGTACCGGCATGAATGGCGTCGCCATCGCCTTTTTGCTGCGGTATCGGTTCGCCGGTAAGCATGGCTTCATCAAACCAGGCTTCGCCCTGGCTTATCACGCCGTCAACCGGAACGCGATCGCCAGTGGTCAGGCGCAGCGTCATACCCGCCTCAACTTCCGCGAGCGGCAGATCTTTCTCGCCTTCAGGCGTCACGACGCGTGCCGAAGGCGGCGTCAGGTCGAGCAGTTTTTCCAGCGCTTTCGAGGAGCGCTGGCGCGCGCGGGCTTCCAGCATATGGCCGAGGTTGATAAGACCAATGATCATTGCGCTGGCTTCGTAATACAGGTGGCGCGCTTCCATCGGAAACCACTGCGGCCACAGGTTGACGCTCATTGAATATAGCCAGGCGACACCAGTTCCCAGGGCGACCAGCGTATCCATGGTGGCGGTGCCGTTTTTCAGGCTTTTCCAGGCGCTGCGGTAGAAGTGACCGCCTGCGAAGACCATCACCGCGAGGGTGATAAGGCCGATGACCAGCCACAGCGATCGATTGTCGTCGCTGACCATCATGTTATCGCCGATCATGCCCCAGACCATAACCGGTACGCCGACCAACAGGGCGACAATCGCCTGCCAGCGAAAACGTTTCATGGTGGCGATGGCGGTTTCCTGCTGTCGTTCGCGGCGTTCGAGATCGTCTTCGATCGCCTCCGCGCCGTAGCCGGCTTTTTCCACCGCCTGCACTAATTCGGCGGCGGACGCACTGCCCATTACCAGCGCCGTGCGTTCCGCCAGGTTTACCCGCGCCTGTGAGACTCCCGGCACCGCGGCAAGCGCGTTTTGTACCCGGGAAACGCAACTGGCGCAGCTCATGCCGTTGATCAGCAGCTGTTGACTGTCATCCTCGTCATGGGCTGCCGGAAGCTCGGGAGTGGCCGCTGTCAGTGCTTCCGACGGGATTGATGATTCTGCCAGCGGTTTAGCCTTTGGGTGGCTCAGCTCCGCGCCGTATCCGGCTTGTTTGATGGTCTCAATCAGGGCTGCAGCGCTGGCGCTGCCCGTGACGTGGGCTTCGGTAACGGTAACATCAGCCTGTTCAACGTCGGGACGTTGTTCGAGGCTCTCTTTCACGCGTTTAACGCAGTGGCCGCAGGAGAGGCCATCAAGCGTCAGGTCGATAGTGTTAGACATAAAAAACTCCTGAATAATTTCCGGTTAATGATTGACCGAACACACTCTTTCATCGAGTATTAAGAAGGTTAAACCTTCCAGCAAGGGGAAGGTCAAGGGGGAAAAATGAATATTAGCGATGTGGCGAAAAAAACCGGCTTAACCAGCAAAGCGATTCGTTTTTACGAAGAGAAAGGGCTGGTGACGGCGCCGCTGCGTAGCGATAACGGCTACCGTACCTATAGTCAGAAGCATCTGGATGAACTGACGCTGCTGCGCCAGGCGCGGCAGGTGGGATTTAATCTGGAAGAGTGCCGCGAGCTGGTGGCGTTATTCAACGATCCGTCACGGCACAGTGCCGATGTGAAAAAAAGAACGCTGGAGAAAGTCGCGGATATTGAGAACCATATCCGCGAGTTGCAAAACATGCGCGCGCATCTGCTGGCGCTGGCGGACGCCTGCCCAGGCGATGACAGCGCGGATTGCCCAATAATGGATAACCTCTCCGGCTGCTGTCACCGCAAAGCGCAGGCTTAACGGACGGCGGCTCTTACCCGCAAGGTAATTCCTTCGATGGCGACCACTTCAACCTTGCTGCCCGCCGCGAGGTCCTCATCGGCAATCACCGGCCAGGAGCTATCGCCGACGCGGACGTGGCCACGACCGTTTTCCAGCGCGTTGTCGAGAGTAAAACGGCGGCCAACCAGCTGCTGGCCGCGCTGGTTAAGCTGCGCGTCGGCGGGGCGCTGCTGCCTCATACGTTTACGCAGCCATTTTGACCACAGCCAGGCCGCCAGCAGGGTAAGAACGGCAAACAGCGTCCCTTGCCATTCCCAACTGAGTGGAATAGCCCATATTAGCAGGCCGGTGACGACGCCAGCTACGCCGCTCCACAGCAGGTAGCCATTGCTGCCGAGCATCTCTGCCGCCAGCAACAGCCCGCCAAGGGTCAGCCAGAAAATATGCGGATGGGCGAGGATCAGGGCGATCATGATTTTTTCCGCTCGGCGCTACTCTCTTTCAGCAGTTCGCCGATCCCGGCTATCGAGCCCATCAGGCTGCTGGCATCCAGCGGCATCAGTACCACTTTGCTGTTGTTGGCGGCGCCAATCTGCTGCAGCGCGTCGGTATATTTCTGCGCCACGAAGTAGTTAATCGCCTGAATGTCCCCTGAGGCAATCGCCGATGACACCATCTGGGTGGCGCGGGCTTCCGCTTCGGCGGAACGTTCGCGGGCTTCCGCCTGCAGGAAGGCTGACTGACGTTCACCTTCGGCTTTGAGGATTTGCGACTGCTTTTCGCCTTCGGCTTTGAGAATTTCCGCCTGGCGCACCCCTTCAGCTTCCAGGATGTAGGCGCGTTTGGTTCGCTCGGCTTTCATCTGGGCGTTCATTGAGGAGATAAGTTCCGCAGGCGGACGAACGTCGCGGATTTCGACGCGGGTGATTTTTACCCCCCACGGATTGGTGGCGTCGTCGACGATATGCAGCAGGCGGGTGTTAATGCTATCGCGCTGGGAGAGCATTTCATCCAGCTCCATCGAGCCGAGCACGGTACGAATATTGGTCATCGTCAGATTGACGATCGCCAGCTCAAGATTGCTGACTTCATAGGCGGCTTTTGGCGCATCGATAACCTGAATGAAGCACACGGCGTCAATGGTGACGTTGGCGTTATCGCGGGAGATGACCTCCTGTGAAGGGATATCCAGTACCTGCTCCATCATGTTCACTTTACGGCCGATGCGGTCCATAAACGGCACCACTAAACTTAAGCCCGGCTGCAGGGTCTGCGTGTAGCGGCCAAAGCGTTCGACGGTCCATTGATATCCCTGCGGCACGATTTTTACTGCCGCCCCCACAATGACCAGCGCGACAAAAATAAGAACGGGGATAAAAATCAGCATCAAAAACCTCCTGTCTTGTTGCCTGATGGGCGCCGCAGCGAAATGGCGCATGTTTAAACAGAGTATAACTTTCTCCTTGTTCCGGTGAAAGAAAACTGGAGTAAACTGTCTGGGTTTGAGGAAATAAACTGGACATATAATGAAGGAAAATAACGCGATTTTACGTCTCGAGGGTGTTGGTTTTAAAACCGACGACGCGGTCATCCTCAATAATATCGATCTCCGGATTGCGGCCGGGGAATTTAAGTTGATTACCGGGCCATCCGGATGCGGCAAAAGTACGCTGCTGAAAATTATCGCCTCGCTGCTGAGCCCGACCAGCGGAGAGATTTTTTTCAATGACAAAGATATCACTACGCTGACGCCAGAAAACTATCGCCAGCAGGTCTCTTACTGCGCGCAAACCCCGGCGCTATTCGGCGATTCGGTCTATGACAACCTGGTCTTCCCATGGCAGATCCGCAACAAACAGCCGGATCCTAAAGCGCTGATTGCCGACCTCGAACGATTCGGGCTGGCGGATAACACGTTGGAGAAATCCATTAATGAGCTTTCCGGCGGTGAAAAGCAGCGGGTCTCGCTCATTCGTAATTTGCAGTTTCTACCGCAGGTTTTGCTGCTTGATGAAATTACCAGCGCGCTGGATGAAAGTAATAAGCGCAACGTTAACGAGATTATTCATCGCTACGCGACGGAAAAAGGGATGGCCATTCTGTGGGTCACTCACGACCAGAACGAAATTGCCCATGCTGATGAAGTCATTACGCTACAGCCTGCCGGCGGGAAAATGCAGGAGGTGAAAAATGAACGGGCATAATATTACTAACGAATCACTGGCGCTCTCGATGGTGCTGGTGCTGGTAGCGATCGTCGTCAGCTATCGGGAAAAGCTAGCGCTGGAAAAAGATATCATCTGGAGTATTTGCCGGGCGATAGTGCAATTAATTATCGTCGGCTACGTGCTGAAATATATCTTTAACGTCAACCATGCGGTGTTGACGCTATTGATGGTGCTGTTTATCTGCTTCAACGCGGCGTGGAATGCGAAGAAGCGCAGTAAATATATCGACAAAGCTTTTGTTTCATCGTTTATCGCTATTACCACCGGCGCTGGACTAACGTTGGCGGTACTGGTCTTCTCGGGGTCGATCGCCTTTGTGCCGATGCAGGTTATTCCGATTGCCGGCATGGTGGCCGGTAACGCTATGGTGGCGGTAGGACTGTGCTACAACAATATGGGCCAGCGTTTTAACAGCGAGCAGCAGCAGATTCAGGAGAAGCTAAGCCTCGGCGCGACGCCGAAGATGGCCTCCGCGCGGCTGATTCGCGACAGCATACGCGCTTCGTTGATTCCCACGGTAGATTCGGCGAAAACGGTCGGGCTGGTGAGTTTACCGGGCATGATGTCGGGACTGATTTTCGCCGGGATTGACCCGGTGAAGGCGATTAAGTATCAGATTATGGTCACGTTTATGTTGCTATCGACCGCCAGCCTGTCGACGATCATTGCCGGCTATCTGACCTATCGGAAGTTCTTCAATGCCCGCCATCAATTGGTGGTGACGCAGTTAAAAAAGCGCCCGTAAGTATTCCCGGGTTGCGGCTTACGCCTTACCCGGGCTACCACGGCGTAATCTGTAGCCCGGATAAGCGTAGCGCTATCCGGGTCAGCGCCTCTGATTAATACAGCAGTGAATACAGCTGGCGGCGGTACTTCGCCGCCAGGGCGTCGCCGGTGCCGAGCGCCGCGAGGATCTCTTGCAGCATTTTGCGCACCTGGCCATCGCCGGCGCCTAAATCTTTTTGCAGATGCGTGAAGAGCAGCGCCAGCGCTTCTTCGTTGCGCCCGACCTGGTGCAGCTGCAACGCCAGCTGCGACGCCAGCGCCGCGTCGTCCGGGTTCTGCTCGACCTGCTGCTGAAGTTGCTGGATTTCCGGGGTATCAGCGGCCTGCTTAAGCAGGTCAATCTGCGCCACCAGCCCCTGATAACGGGTGTCTTGATCCTGCAGCGGCACGGTTTTCAGCACACCTTCGGCCTCATCGGAACGCTGCAGGGCAATTAGCGTTTCCGCCAGCAGCAGGCCAATCTGGCTATCCTGGTTAGACAACTGCCAGGCGTCTTTCAGCAGCGGCAGCGCGTCGGCGTATTTTTCTTCCTGCATCAGCGCCAGCGCTTCCTGCGCTTTCAATTCTTCTTCGCGCGGCAGCACTTTATCCAGCAGGGCGCGGATAGCCTCTTCCGGCTGCGGGCCTTCAAAACCATCTACCGGCTGGCCGTTCTGGAACAGATACACCGTTGGGATCGCGCGCAGACCAAACTGCGAGGCCAGCATCTGCTCCGCGTCGCAATCTACTTTCGCCAGCGTAAACTGACCGTGATATTGGGCGGCCAGGCGCTCAAGCACCGGCGTCAGCTGTTCGCAGTGCTGGCTGCGGGCGGACCAGAAGTAAAACAGCACCGGCGCATTCATGGATTGCTGCAGCGTCTGCTGCAGATTAGCTTCGGTAATATTGACAATATTCTGTTCGGACATGAGCGTATCTCGTTGGTCGATTTCTGTTTTAGATGGGGGCGACATTCAGCGCTTCAACTCAGCCCTGGATAATTTTGTCCATCGCACGGGCCGGTAGCAGGCGTTTTAACCAGCCTACTGTGTGGGTGACCAGCGTCACCGGATAGCGTAGTTTCGGTTTGTCGCTGACGAAGGCATGACGCACTTTTTCCACCACCGCCTCCGGGCCGAGCGTAAAGCGCGCGGCAATACCGGGATTTTCTACCGTCTTGTCGCCGGTCTGGTTAACATTGTTGGTAAAGCGGGTGCGGATTGGCCCAGGCTCAATCAGGCTGACTTTTATGCCGCTGTGGCGGAGTTCCATACGCAGCGCATCGGACCACGCCTCCAGCGCGTATTTACTGGCGGCATAGGCGCCGCGACCGGGGCTGGAAATCAGGCCCATCACCGAAGAGGTCATCACGATGCGGCCTTCGCCGTGCGGCTGCATGGCGGGCAGCAATAGCATGGTGAGCTGATGGGCGCCAAAAAAGTTGGCGGAAAACTGCTGTTCCATCTGCTGACGGCTGATGGTGGTGAGCGGGCCATAGACGCCGTAGCCTGCATTATTGAACAGGCCATACAGGCGGTTATCGGTCAGCGCGATGACTTCGGCGGCGGCATTTTCGACGCTTTGCGGGTCATCAAGATCCAACAAAATACCGGTCAGACCCAGTTCCTGCATACGAGCGACATCCTCCCCCTTACGGCAGGCGGCCAGTACGCGGAAGCCCTGGCGCTTTAAATCAAGGGCGCTTTCGAGGCCAATTCCGCTGGAACATCCTGTAACTAAAACCGATTTTTGCATAACTTTACCTGTGAATGACTCCCGGCGTTCAGGAGTCATGATTAACTAAGGGAGCCAACCGGGTTGCCATCCAGTCGGCAATAAACGGTTGCGCATCGCGATTAGGATGAATGCCGTCGTCCTGCATCCATTGTGGCTTGAGATAAACCTCCTCCATAAAAAAGGGCAGTAGAGGAATATCGAACTCTTTGGCCAGTTGCGGATAAATCGCGCTAAAGGCTTCATTATAACGGCGCCCATAGTTAGCGGGCAGGCGTATTTGCATCAGCAGCGGCTGGGCCTTCGCCGCTTTGATATCCTGAATAACGGTGCGCAGCGTCTGCTCCGTTTGCTGCGGCGGGAAACCGCGCAGCCCGTCGTTGCCGCCCAGCTCCACCAGCACCCAGCGCGGCTGGTGCTGCTTCAGTAGCGCCGGCAGGCGCGCCAGTCCCTGCTGCGAGGTGTCGCCGCTGATACTGGCATTGATCACCGTCGTTTTGGCCTGCCACTTGTCGTTGAGCAGAGCAGGCCAGGCCGTATTGGCCGCCATTCGATAGCCGGCGCTCAGGCTATCGCCAAGCACTAACAGCGTATCCGCCGCCATCGCGCGACAGGTAAACAGAACCATAAACAGGAAAGGCAAATGCCAGCGGAAAACATACTTGAAGTTCATCATCTTAAGAAATCCGTCGGTCAGGGAGAGCATCAGTTGTCCATCCTTACCGGAGTTGAGCTGGTTGTCAAACCGGGGCAAACCATCGCCCTGATTGGCGAGTCTGGTTCCGGGAAATCCACGTTGCTGGCCATTCTCGCCGGGCTTGATGATGGGAGCAGTGGCGAAGTGTCTCTTTTGGGGCAACCGCTGCATCAGATGGATGAAGAGGCGAGGGCGACGCTACGCGCAAAGCACGTAGGTTTTGTCTTTCAATCGTTTATGTTGATTCCGACGTTAAACGCCCTTGAGAACGTCGAGCTGCCGGCATTGCTGCGCGGCGCCAGCGATAGCCAGAGCCGTGGCGATGCGCGCGCGCTGCTTGAACAGCTGGGGCTTGGCAAACGCCTGCACCATTTGCCGGCCCAGCTTTCCGGCGGCGAGCAGCAGCGGGTGGCGCTGGCCCGCGCCTTTAACGGCCGTCCGGCGCTGCTGTTTGCCGATGAGCCGACCGGCAATCTTGACCGTCATACCGGCGATAAAATCGCCGATCTGCTGTTCTCGCTTAACCGCGAACACGGCACCACGCTGATTCTGGTGACCCACGATCCGCTACTGGCGGCGCGCTGCGATCGTCGCTTACGCCTGGTGGATGGCAAGTTGCAGGAGGAAGCATGATAGCCCGCTGGTTCTGGCGCGAATGGCGCTCGCCTTCGCTGCTCATCGTCTGGCTGGCATTAAGCATGGCGGTGGCCTGCGTGCTGGCGCTGGGCTCAATCAGCGACCGTATGGAAAAAGGGTTGAGCCAGCAAAGCCGCGATTTTATGGCCGGGGATCGCACTCTGCGCAGTTCGCGCGAAGTGCCCGCCGAGTGGATCGCCGAGGCGCGTACGCTAGGGTTAACCGTGGGCGAACAGCTGAGCTTCGCCACCATGACTTTCGCTGTAGATACCCCGCAGCTGGCGGACGTGAAGGCGGTTGATGATAGCTACCCGCTGTACGGCACGCTGGAGACCGCTCCGGCGGGATTAAAACCGCAGCGCGGCAGCGTCCTGCTGGCCCCAAGGCTGATGGCGCTGCTGAATCTAAAAACCGGCGATAACATTGATGTTGGCGACGCTACCTTGCGCATCGCTGGCGAGGTCATTCAGGAGCCTGACGCCGGCTTCAACCCCTTCCAGATGGCGCCGCGGTTGCTGATGAATATCGCCGACGTGGCGAAAACCGGCGCAGTACAGCCCGGCAGCCGCGTCTCCTGGCGCTATAAGTTCGCCGGTAGCGCGCAGCAACTGGCGGCTTACGAGCGGTGGCTGCTGCCGAAACTTGGCGCGGAACATCGCTGGATTGGTCTGGAGCAGGATGATAGCGCGCTGGGGAAATCTCTGGAACGCTCGCAGCAATTTTTGCTGCTGTCCGCGTTATTAACGTTGCTGCTGGCGGTCGCTGCGGTAGCGGTCGCGATGGGGCATTACTGCCGCAGCCGCTATGATTTGGTCGCCATCCTTAAGACGCTGGGCGCCGGGCGGGCGCAGCTACGTAAACTTATCGTCGGTCAGTGGCTGATGTTGCTGGCGCTGGCGGTGGCGGCGGGGGGCGCGATGGGGCTGCTGCTGGAAAAAGCCCTGCTGTTGATGCTTAAACCGGTGCTGCCCGCCGCGCTGCCGCCGGCCAGCGGCTGGCCGTGGCTATGGGCTATCGGCGCGATGGTGGTAATTTCGCTGCTGGTTGGTTGGCGGCCCTATCGGCTGCTGCTGGCGACCCTGCCGCTACGGGTATTACGGCAAGATGTGGTGGCTAACGTCTGGCCGCTGAAACACTATATTCCCGTGGTCTGCGCGGTTGTCGTGGGCGGACTAGCCTGGCTGATGGGCGGTAGTCCGCTGCTATGGTCGGTGCTGGTCGGGGCGCTGGTGCTGGCGCTGCTGTGCGGGCTGGTAGGCTGGGCCTTGCTGTGGTTGCTCAAGCGCTTAACGCTGAAAGCGTTACCGCTACGCCTGGCGGTGAACCGCCTGTTGCGCCAGCCGTGGTCAACGCTGAGCCAACTGGCGGCGTTTTCACTGTCGTTTATGCTGCTGGCTCTGCTGTTGGTGTTACGCGGCGATCTGCTCGAACGCTGGCAGCAGCAGTTACCCCCGGAAAGCCCGAACTACTTCCTGATTAATATCGCTCCCGAACAGGTTGTGCCGGTGAAGACATTCCTGGCCGAACACCAGACCCGGGCGGCGGAGTTTTATCCCATCGTGCGCGCGCGTTTGACGCAGATTAACGGTCAGACGACGGAAGGGAATAAAGACGAAGCGCTGAATCGCGAACTGAATCTCACCTGGAGCGAGCAGCGCCCGGATCATAATCCGCTGGTGGCCGGAAGCTGGCCGCCGAAGGCGGGCGAGGTGTCAATTGAAGAGGGGCTGGCGCAGCGGTTGGGCGTCAGGATCGGTGATAGCGTCACCTTTACCGGCGACACCCAGCAATTTAACGCTAAGGTGACCAGCGTGCGCAAAGTTGACTGGGAGAGCCTGCGACCAAACTTCTTCTTTATTTTCCCGCCAGGGGCGCTGGATGGGCAGCCGCAAAGCTGGCTCACCAGCTTCCGCTGGGATAATGGCAACGCGATGCTGACCCAGCTTAACCGCGAGTTTCCCACCGTTAGCCTGCTGGATATCGGCGCCATCCTGCGCCAGGTCGGCCAGGTATTGACGCAGGTAAGTCGGGCGTTGGAAGTCATGGTGGTGCTGGTCACCGCCTGCGGCGTATTACTGCTGCTGGCTCAGGTGCAGGTCGGGATGCGTCAGCGGCATCAGGAGCTGGTCGTCTGGCGGACGCTGGGGGCTGGAAAAAGCTTGCTGCGTACCACGCTGTGGGCGGAGTTCGCCCTGCTTGGCGTGGTGTCGGGGCTGGTGGCGGCCATTGGCGCCGAGGTAGCGCTGGCGATGCTGCAAACAAAAGTGTTTGATTTCCCATGGACGCCGGACTGGCGGCTGTGGGTTATGCCGCCACTCTCAGGCGCTATTTTATTATCATTATGCGGCGGATGGTTGGGATTACGCTTATTAAAAGGCAAAGCGTTATTCCGACAATTTAACCAGTAAATAGATTTCATTTTTATGAAGCGCCGCGCAATTTCGCGGCGCTTTTATTTTAACGGCACAAAATGATAATTCCTTGATTTTTAAGCGCACAAAACATTAAAAAACCAACAACACGTCGTGCTAATTCGCAGTTAATATTCAACTGGCAAATATAAGGTTGCTTATTACTCAAGGAAAAAGCATGGCACATAAAATAAAAGCGCTGGCGATCTCGATCGGCGCAGCATTAGCGTTAACCTCTTTTGCATCCCAGGCTGAGATTACGCTGCTGAAACAAGATCCGCAGGCGGGCGATCCGTTAAGTCGCCTTAACTTTACCGTCGGCGGCAGTATTCGTCCGCAGTTCAATATGATGACCGGCGATGGCGATAAAGGTTCCTACAAGCGTAACGGTTTTGATGGCGGCACCCGTTTCCGTTTTGCGGCTGATTACTATCTGTTTGATGATATTAGCTGGATCAGCTACTACGAACTGGGCGTCAATATTCCGGCGCTGTTCGATTGGGACAATCACTACGCGGAAGGGGCGAACAATACCTCCCGTCGTATGCTCTATACCGGTCTGAAGAGTGATACCTGGGGTACCTTAACCTACGGTCAGCAGAACAGTATTTACTATGATGTCGTCGGCGTGAAAACCGATATCTGGGACTACGATATGATTGGTCAGGCCCCGGGTAACGGTATCAATGGCGACTACGATGGTTCTTATCGTTCACGCAATATGTTGAAATATAAGAAAACCGTGGGCGATGTCGATCTGTACGGATCCTATTTGTTTGAAGATAGCGAATATCTGCCGGGTAATGGCCTACGCTACAAGCGTAAAGGCGGCGGTTCTATCGGTGCGGATTACCACATCATGAAGGACCTGACCTGGGGTACCGCGTGGAACTACACCCGCGCCGAAATGCGCGACCCGTCAAGCTCCGATAGCAAAACCTATGACCAGAATATTGTTGGTACCGCGCTGAGCTGGACCCCGGATAACTGGACTTTCTCCTTCGGCGGCGGCTGGTATCAGAACTTCCTGACTACCAAGAAAACCGATGTTCATAACTACTTCGCCGGCGATGCCTGGGGTATTGAATACTTTGCCGGCTATAAATTCCCGATCAATCAATACGCTGTTAAATCTATTCAGCCGTACTTTATGGGCGACCGCCTGGAGTATGTGAATGGCCGCAACTATCAGCGTATTGATAACGGTTTAGGTATTAGCTTCCAGCTGGATTACGGTTTCCGTGTTGATTACGAGCACGTGTTTACCTCCAGCACCGATGATCTGGGCGACATGAACCTGGTGCGTCTGCGCTACGACTTCTGACGATGAGCTGCCGCAAGCTGGGAATTTCCCCGGCTTGCGCTGCGTTAAGCGGGGGGAGCCCGGATAAGGCGCCAGCCGCTACCCGGGAAGCCGTCTGGTTGGGGGAACTACTTCGCCAGCCAGGCGGCGACCTCTTGCCAGTTGCCGCGAAAAATGATTTTTCCGGTTTTTTTCCCCAACTGATAGCGATACATCGGGTCGTAGTATTCATTCAACAGCGGTACCAGCCAGGCGAAGTGCGCCTCGGTACTGGCGGAACGCTGCTGCTGCAACAGCGCCGCGTCGAGCAGTTCGGTTAACTGGGCAAAGCGCTGTAGCCCCAGCCGTCGCCGGATGGCAAACAGCCCATGATGCAGATACTCGCTATATTCCTGCCAGCCTTTCTCTTCGCCATAGGCGGTAATAAAGTCGCGATGCATACGATCGAAGTACTCTTCGCGCAACCGTTCGAGACGAACGTCAAAGGGATCCTCCACCACCGCCAGCGGCGATTGCGCCATGCGGATGCGCAAGCACTCCGGCAGGTGGTTCGCGCCGATCATATGGCCTTCATCTTCCAGCACCCAACGTGTTTGTTGTTCCGCCTTTTTAAGCAGGGAGACCGCCAGATGGTTTTCGAACGTCGCCTGTGGGTGTTGCTGCAGCAGCGTTCGGCCAAATGACGAGCCGCGGTGGTGGGCGTGGCCTTCGAGATCGATACCGTCCGGGCGCGAGCAAACCAGTTGGGTTTTGCCATTGCCGGTGCAGCCGCCAATCAGCACGATGGGGCGCTGTACCAGCTCCTCGGTAGCCTGTATTGCCGCCTGGCGTAGCGCTTTGTAGCCGCCGACAATCAGCGGATAATCGACGCCCGCTTCCCGCAGCCACTTCTGCACGATATGCGAGCGCTGGCCGCCGCGGGCGCAGCACAGATAACCCTGTGGATAGCGGGCGCAGGCTGTCAGCCACGCCTTCAGGCGGCTGGCGCGCAGGTCGCCATCGACCAGCTTATGGCCGAGGGATAATGCCGCTTCCGGCCCCTGGCGCTTGTAACAGGTACCGACGGCGGCGCGTTCTTCGTCGTTCATCAGCGGCAGGTTAATCGCCGCGGGCATCGCGCTTTGCTGGAATTCCACCGGCGCGCGAACGTCGATAAGCGGCGTATCCGCGCAGAGGATGGCGCGATAGTGTGTCCCATTTTCCATGGGTCGTCCTTTTGAGTTAAAACCAGATGTGCTTACTGCGAGGTGGGGATTCTACGCGCCGAAGGGCGTGCCGGGGAAGGGGATAGAGCAAATCCCCGGCACGAATGGCTTAATTAAGCTGCGACTGCGCCCAGAAAACGCCGCTGGCGTATTCAACCGGCAGGAGTGGTTTTAGCGCTTCCAGCGTGGCGCTCAGGCGATCGGTATCGCTGTCGGTTAGATTCAGGTGCCCGACTTTACGCCCCGGACGGACTTCTTTGTCGTACCAGTGCAGATGCACCAGCGGCAGCTTCAGCCAGTCGTAGTTCAGATCGCTGCCGATCAGGTTGATCATCACCGACGGGCTATTGACCACCGGCGGCGGCAGCGGTAAATCGGTAATGGCGCGCAGATGCAGTTCAAACTGGCTAATGGAAGCGCCGTTTTGCGTCCAGTGGCCGCTGTTGTGCACGCGCGGCGCCAGTTCGTTGATCAGTAGTCCCTCGGCGGTGACGAAGCACTCCATGGCCATCACGCCCACGTAGTCGAGCTCGTTCATGATCGCCGTCAGCATGCTTTCGGCCTGCGCCTGTTGGCGCGCATTGGCTTGCGGGAAGGCGACGCTGGCGCGCAGAATGCCGTCCTGGTGCAGGTTGCGGGTCAGCGGATAAAACACCGTACTGCCGTCGCGGCCGCGGGCGCCGACCAGCGACACTTCGCCGGAGAAGTTAATTCCCTGCTCGACGATGCACTCGCCGTAGTTATCATCCGGCAGTTGTGCGGTTTCGTCAGCGCGCAGGCGCCACTGCCCGCGGCCATCGTAGCCGCCGACGCGGCGCTTGACGATAGCCAGTTCGCCCAGGCGGGCAAACACGGCGGGCCACTCGCTTTTATCCGCCAGTAGCTGCCACGGCGCGGTGGCGAGGCCAAGTTTGTCGAACAACTGTTTCTGGGTCAGGCGGTCGGCGATGATCGGAAAAACGTCGCGGTTGACGAAAGCCGGATGGCGCGCCAGTTCGCGGGTCAGGGCGGTTTCCGGCCAGCGTTCGATTTCAGCGGTGATGACGCTTTGCTGGAATGGTACCGCTTCCGGGTCGGCTTCGAGACCGACCGGCCAGACGGCGATGCCCAGCGGTTCACCGGCCTGACGCAGCATGCGGCCTAACTGTCCGTTACCGAGGACGCAAACCTGTTTCATGCCGCACCTCGCGGGTCCGGGTTATCCAGCACTTCATCGGTCTGCGCCTGACGCCAGGCGCTCAGGCGCTGGTGCAGTTCGGCATCATGCTGGGCGAGAATTTGCGCGGCGAGCAGGGCGGCGTTAGCGGCGCCGGCTTTACCGATGGCCAGCGTGCCGACCGGGATGCCGCGCGGCATTTGAACAATAGAGTAGAGGCTGTCAACGCCGCTTAACGCTGCGCTCTGAACCGGCACGCCGAGCACCGGCACCAGAGTTTTCGCTGCAATCATGCCCGGCAAATGCGCCGCGCCGCCCGCACCGGCGATGATCACCTGATAACCGTTGTTTTCCGCGCCTTCGGCGAAGCTAAACAGTTTATCGGGCGTACGGTGGGCGGAGACCACTTCAACATGGTGCGGAACGTTCAGGGTATCAAGGATTTCTGCGGCGAACTGCATGGTAGCCCAGTCGCTTTTGGACCCCATCACGATGGCGATACGCGCCGGATTATTGCGGGAAGACATGCGTCTGAAAACTCCTGTGGGTGTGCTTCACACTGCTTTAGAGGCCACAGAGAATAGCACGATATCCCGGCAAGGAAAACGGTTGCGTACGCGTGATTAGCCGTCTTTTGTCTCGCTTGTCGACGATGAAGTACGTTGTTTATTTGCCTTTATCTCATTCATGATACAGGTGATAAGCAGCACCAACCCCCAGGGCAGCATAAGGACGCCCATAATTAGCATATATATTTGTACAAAGCGGCTATCATGTGGGCGGGTAAAGAGCAGGTAAATCGCATAGAGCCAGAGCAACCATAGAAACATCGCATATAAAATCACAGCATATGTGCCAGCTATATACAGGAAAACCAAACCGTAATAGCTGACGCCAAGTGGACTAATAATTGAAATAATCAATCCCCAGATTAGGGGCTGGTTCCATTTTTTCATACTCATTCCCTGAGTTAGTCACTATTAGACGCATTTGTGCGTGATGACATAAGTTGGTTTTTAGCTTTTGTCTTACTGGCATAATAGGCACATATCAACATAAATCCCACTCCCCAAAATAACACCGTAAGGATCCCTAAAATTAAGACAAAGTTTTGGATAAAAGGGTCTTCAGGAGGACGGGTGAAGAACCGATAAAGTGCATAAAAATAGAGCACCCATAGCAGTACTGCGCACCAGACAAAATTAAGCGAGTTGCCTATAAATACGCCGATTAACGCCATATAACTTGCGCCTAGCGAGCAGATGGAAGCGACTATCATTCCCCACACCAGAGGCTGGTTCCATTTTTTCATACTCGTTCCTTGAGTGAGATTTAGCCAAAGGCTAGCATGCGGAGAACAGATAGCGTCAGTCATTCTCCCCTTCAGATGAAGGTTTTCGGAATTGTGCCTGGGGGATTAAAACGGGAAATAGATGAGTTCGACGCCGTCGGCGCTGACTTTAACCATTGACCCTTCGCTGTGCCACGCGCCGAGGACCACGCGCCACGCGGGCTGCCCGTTGGCCAGCAGTTCATGGACGGCCGGGCGATGGGTATGGCCGTGAATCAGCCACTGCACCTGATGCCGCTCCATCGCGTCAATTACCGCCTGCGGATTCACATCCATAATTTCCATCGATTTGCTGCTGTTGGCGGCTTGGCTATCGGCGCGCATTTTGGCGGCGATGCGGCGGCGGATAAACAGCGGCAGGGCGAGAAACAGACGTTGGATCCACGGGGTGTGAACTTTAGCGCGAAACGCCAGGTAACCGGGGTCATCGGTACATAAGGTGTCGCCATGCATAATCAACACTTCACGGCCATAGAGGTCCAGCCGCTCTTCTTCGGCGAGCAGGATCATGCCGCTCTGGCGGGCGAAGCGCTGGCCGACGAGAAAATCGCGGTTGCCGTGGATGAAGTAGCAGGGAACGCCGGCGTCGACGACGGCTTTGATTGCCGAAGCGATTTGCTGATGCAGCGGGTTCGGGTCGTCATCGCCGATCCAGGCCTCGAACAGGTCGCCGAGAATATACAGCGCGTCCGCTTCGCGGGCGCTGCCGGCTAAAAAGCGCAGAAAACCGGCGGTGATCGCCGGTTCTTCTGTTTGCAGATGCAGGTCTGCAATAAAAAGTGTCGCCACGAATTATTCGCTGACGGTGACGCTTTTGATCACAACATCTTCTTTCGGCACATCCTGGTGCATGCCGCTGCGGCCGGTGGCAACCGCTTTGATTTTGTCGACCACGTCCATACCTTCAACCACTTCGGCAAAGACGCAGTAGCCCCAACCCTGCAGGCTTTCGCCAGAGAAGTTCAGGAAGTCGTTGTCGACCACGTTGATGAAGAACTGCGCGGTGGCGGAGTGCGGGGCCTGAGTACGGGCCATCGCCAGCGTACCACGGGTGTTTTTCAGACCGTTGTTGGCTTCGTTCTGAATCGGAGATTTGGTCGCTTTCTGATTCATGCCCGGTTCAAAACCGCCGCCCTGAATCATGAAGCCGTTGATAACACGGTGGAAAATGGTGTTGTCGTAGAAACCTTCGCGGCAGTAGTCCAGGAAGTTTTTAACTGTTTCCGGCGCTTTGTCGTCAAACGTTTTGATTACGATATCGCCATGATTGGTGTGGAAAGTAACCATTTTTGCATCCTGTTCCGATGATTGTAGTGCTGAACCCAAGGTTGGGTATGACATAGGTGGCTGTTATAGCATAACCGCGGGGGTCGATGCACCTTGCAATGTGTGCTGCTTCCGGTTTGAATTAGGGTTAGAATAAGCGACTTATATCCACACACGTCTACACGGAATCTTCGATGTTAAAAATTTTTAATACACTGACGCGCCAAAAAGAAGAATTTAAACCTATTCATGCCGGGGAAGTTGGCATGTACGTGTGTGGAATTACCGTTTACGATCTCTGTCATATCGGCCATGGCCGCACCTTCGTCTCCTTCGACGTTGTCGCTCGCTACCTGCGCTTCCTTGGTTACAAGCTGAAGTACGTGCGCAACATTACCGATATCGACGATAAAATCATTAAGCGCGCTAATGAAAACGGCGAAAGCTTTGTCGCGCTGGTCGATCGCATGATCGCTGAAATGCACAAAGATTTTGATGCCCTCAACATTCTGCGCCCGGACAACGAGCCGCGCGCCACCCACCATATCGCCGAAATTATCGAAATCACCGAGCAGCTGATCGCCCGTGGTCACGCTTATGTGGCGGATAACGGCGACGTGATGTTCGACGTACCGACCGACCCTAACTACGGTCTGTTGTCGCGCCAGGATCTCGACCAGCTGCAGGCGGGCGCTCGCGTCGACGTGGTTGACGTCAAGCGTAACCCAATGGACTTCGTCCTGTGGAAGATGTCGAAAGAGGGCGAGCCGAGCTGGCCGTCTCCGTGGGGCGAAGGGCGTCCGGGCTGGCACATTGAGTGCTCGGCGATGAACTGCAAACAGCTGGGTAATCACTTTGATATTCACGGCGGCGGTTCGGATCTGATGTTCCCGCATCACGAAAACGAAATCGCGCAATCGACCTGCGCCCACGACGGCGAATACGTCAACTACTGGATGCACTCCGGAATGGTGATGGTCGATCGCGAGAAAATGTCGAAATCGTTGGGTAACTTCTTCACCGTCCGCGATGTGCTGAAGTACTACGATGCCGAAACCATCCGCTACTTCCTGATGTCCGGCCACTATCGCAGCCAGTTGAACTACAGCGAAGAGAACCTCAAGCAGGCGCGTTCGGCGCTGGAGCGTCTGTACACCGCGCTGCGCGGGACCGACAAATCCGCACAGCCTGCGGGCGGCGAAGCCTTCGAAGCACGCTTTATCGAAGCAATGGATGACGACTTCAACACCCCGGAAGCCTATTCGGTACTGTTCGATATGGCGCGTGAAGTAAACCGTCTGAAAACGGAAGACGCGGCTGCCGCGAACGCGCTGGCGGCCCATATGCGTAAGCTCTCATCGGTGCTGGGTCTGCTTGAACAGGAACCGGACGCTTTCCTGCAGAGCGGCGCGCAGGCCGATGATGGCGAAGTGGCGGAAATCGAAGGGCTTATCCAACAGCGTCTGGATGCGCGTAAAGCGAAAGACTGGGCGGCGGCGGATGCGGCGCGCGACCGTCTTAACGAGATGGGTATCGTGCTGGAGGATGGTCCGCAGGGTACCACCTGGCGCCGTAAGTAAGCGCCATTGCTAATGAAAAGGCCACGCTTGCGTGGCCTTTTTGCGTTAGGGACTGGCTTCCAGTGGTGTTGGCTGAAAAACGCATACGGATTCGGGCAGATTCAGATGCTGGCAGGAGGATATTTTGCGGCTGTAACGGGCAATAAACTGAATAACGCTATCGCCGCTGTTTAAACCTACTTTGCCATTTGCTAATAGTTGTTCCGGCTGATCGTCGGTAAAAACATTGCTGGCAACCATTTTTGCCCCAAGGCGTTCGAAAAGCGTGACCTTAACTAACGAGGGTTGATAACCCTGCTGTAAGAGCCAATGTCTGGCCTGTTCACGTGACCAGATATTGCTATCGCCCGCTCGGGCAAAGACTTCCAGCAGCCAGCCGTTAGAGTTTTGATACGGTCCGGAGAAGGGCCAGGCGATCAGGTTATAGCGCGGGCTGTGGAACAGGTTCAGTTTGACAGGACTGTGCAAAAGCGCTTGTAAGGCGGCGTTAAGTTCGCCGCGCGGGCGTAAAACCGCTATCTGCTGGTTAACCAGTTCATCGGCGAGAAACTCATATAATCCCTGCACGTACAGCGCTGACCGCGCGGTGCCGCAGGTATTCAGATTATGATAAACCCGCCAGCTGTTATCGGGCTGTCGCAGGGCGTAGCCGGCATGGGACCAGGTTAACCCGCGGCTGGACATATCCTGACCCTGGCGGACTAAAATAACCACCGCTTCCGGCTCGCTATTTAATTGTTGTTTGAGCAACTGTGCCTGATGCATGGTTGCGGCAATGGTTTCCGCTGATGGCGACCCCGTGCCGCAATCGGTGCTGGCGGCCGTTGCGCTTACTGATGTCACGCTCAGGCACAAGGCGAGCGCCAGGCGCTTCATTTCGCCGACAACGGTTGGTTAGCGGAGAGCGAGGCGTCCTCTTGATTCACCATATGGGCCAGGACTTTATCTTCTTTTTTCAGCAATGCGCCGGTGCCTTCCGGGGCTTTCTCCAGCGTCAGCTTGTCCCCGGCTTTAAGCTCCGCCTCTTCGACCACCTGCAGCGGCAGCACCATTTTGACGGTGTTCTGCTTAAGATCTTTGGTGGTCAACAGCGCGGTTTTCTGCTCTTTATTTTTGTCGACAGAAGCGGCGATCAGCGCGGCGGGAAGCAAGACCGGGGAGAGAATGATACCGCTCACCAGCACTGAACTGCCGATACTGGTAATGGTCGAAGAGACGGCATAGGCGTTGGTATGATCCTCGGCGCGAATGGTGGAAGAAACCGCCAGCAGTGCTGCAGCGGCGAGGATGGTCGTTTTATGCATGTTAATCCCTTAACGTTGAATAGATTGACGATACAACCAGAGTAGTAACGCCAGTACGCAACTAGGCAGCCAGACCCACTGCAGCTCGGAGAGGATCACCTGATGTCCATAAGGCGTGGCATAGCGTGATAGCGCGAATGGTGCCACTTTAATCACCTGCCAGGGCAGGAAGAAGCGTTGATCGGACCAGGGCCACAGCCAGCCGACGCCTTTACCACCATCGGTGATGGCATCGAGCAGGCTATGGGATAACAGGCAGACACTAAGAAATGCCCAACTGCGCGCCGGCCCGCAGTGAAACCTCCTGCCAACCATCACCATGCACAGCAAAGGAACCACGAAGGCGAACAATAAAGAGTGGGTAAATCCGCGGTGGCCGAAAATATTGCCGTAGGCGACGCCGAATTTAAACGCCAGCACGTCGGCATCCGGCAATATTGCCAACGCCACGCCAGCCAGCAGCAGGCGAGGAGGAATGATTTTGCATCCCAGCCCTAACCCCAGACACAGTGGAACAGCGGCATGAGTGACGATAGTTGGCATTGGCTTATATTCTACAAATAAAAGCCTATTATCAGTAGGGTATTTGAGAATTACATCCCCGCATTTTTCTGATTTTCCAGCGGGAGAGCGCTGGCGCCGGGACCGGCGCCAGAGAGGGTTAGGCGATAACGGTAATGCTTTGACCGTCAAAGGTCACCGTTTGGCCGGCGACGATTTTACAGCGTTTGCGGGTTTCCACCGCGCCGTCGACTTTCACCAGCCCTTCAGCGATAAAGATTTTGGCCTGCGCGCCGCTTTCGCTCCAGCCTTCCAGCTTCAGCAGATCACACAGTTCAACATGCGGGTGTTTGCCCAGAGAAAAATTCGCCATCTTAGGCCTCCTGAATGTCGTGATACTCTTCGCACGCCTGCAGCGTATTCTGAATGAGGGTCGCTACGGTCATTGGGCCAACGCCGCCAGGCACGGGCGTAATGTAGGACGCGCGTTCCGCTGCATCTTCAAACACTACATCGCCGACCACTTTGCCGCTTTCCAGACGGTTAATGCCGACGTCCACCACGATGGCGCCTTCTTTAATCCATTCACCCGGAATAAAGCCTGGTTTACCAACCGCGACAATCAGCAGATCGGCATTTTCGACGTGGTGGCGCAGGTTTTTGGTGAAACGGTGGGTGACGGTGGTGGTGCAGCCCGCCAGCAGCAGCTCCATGCTCATCGGACGGCCGACAATGTTAGAGGCGCCGATCACCACCGCGTTGAGGCCATAGGTGTCGATATTGTAGCGCTCAAGCAGGGTGACAATGCCGCGTGGCGTACAAGGACGCAGGCGCGGTGCGCGCTGACACAGGCGACCAACGTTATACGGATGGAAGCCGTCGACGTCTTTGTCCGGGGCAATGCGCTCAAGGACTTTAACGTTGTCGATACCGGCGGGCAGCGGCAACTGCACCAGGATGCCGTCGATAGTGTTATCGCCGTTAAGCGTGTCGATAAGTTCCAGCAGCTCGGCTTCGCTGGTGGTTTCCGGGAGATCGTAAGAGCGGGAGACGAAGCCCACCTCTTCACATGCCTTGCGTTTGCTGCCGACATAAATCTGCGACGCAGGGTTGCTGCCGACCAGCACAACGGCGAGCCCGGGGGCGCGTTTTCCGGCCGCTACGCGAGCCTTCACTTTTTCCGCGACCTCAGAGCGCACCTGCTGCGCAATCGTTTTACCGTCAATAATTTTTGCTGCCATCAGAGAGAGGATTCCATCTGTCACTTTACGAAAGGGGGATGCGGATATTTTGTCAGAAGCCAGCCCCGCTGTCAGTTATCGTTTGCGTTTTTATCGGTTTTCCGCCGCGAGGAGGTAAAAACAGGCTATTTTTCCGCGCCGTGGCGGCGGAAGGGGCCAGTCGCGAACGAACGGGGCGAACAATCCTTAACCAGACATCGCGTTAATAATCGACAAGCTCGCTATGCCGCTGTCTTTTCCCGGCAAAATGCATTGACTCACCGGAGGTTGACCGTATAATTTCACGCGATTGCACCTCCCGAAGCTCCCGCTTCTCAGTGCGCCCTTAGCTCAGCTGGATAGAGCAACGGCCTTCTAAGCCGTAGGTCACAGGTTCGAATCCTGTAGGGCGTGCCATTATCGCTTCTCTTACGCTCGATTCCTCCATCCAACACAAGCCTCTGACGTAGATCCGCGCTGCTATTACCCGTTAATTAATAACGAAAAGTTTAATTTTATTTCCCATCGTGCTGACTATAGTGATGACACATTCACTTGCTTATTAAGGTCATCGCTCATGAAGTTAATTATTGCCTCCGTTATTTCATTGTTGAGCTTCAGCGCGCTTGCGGCGCCGGAAGGGACACTAAGCGTACATATTCTCAATCAGCAGACCGGTCTGCCTTCTCAAGGGGTGCAGATTGAGCTCGATAAGCAGCAGGGCAGCGGCTGGCAGCATATCGCCAGCGGTAAAACGGATGCCGATGGCCGTATCAAGTCGCTCTATCCGCAGGCCGATAATATGGAACCAGGGGTGTATAAAGTGACCTTCAAAACCGGTGACTACTTTAAAAGTCATAATATGAGCACCTTCTTTCCCGTCATTCCGGTTATTTTCAGCGTAACCGAACAGAACCAAAAGCTACATATCCCGCTGTTGTTGAGCCAGTATGGCTACTCTACCTACCGCGGTAGTTGATCCACGCACATTTCCTGCCGGACAAAGCGAAGACCGTCATTTCTTGCTTTGTCCGGCGTAGGTCACGGAACTAACTAAAACATCTATTTAACATCTCATCCTTTCTTTGATTGCCGCAACGTCGTGGCTACTCCTCCCTTTTGTTTTCAATAAACCATCCATCGTTCGATTTCTTTTTGATATGTGATGACGGTAACTAAAACACTGTTTTGTTTTCGTTGAATCATTATTTCACATGATCAATGATAACGGCATGGTATCAGTGTGGTGCGCACAACCCTGAGACTCCTGACTTTTCTCATCTGTTCGTAATGCAATGAACAGAAAGAATTTTTTCAAACGCTATTGAAAGAATAAGTCACATCCTTGCCGTTCAGGTGGGGTGGAGATGAGGATAAGAAATGAAAATCAAAGCAACCATTGAACGTATCCCTGGCGGCATGATGCTGGTCCCATTGCTGCTTGGCGCGCTTCTCAATACCCTGGCGCCGGATACCGGTAATTACTTTGGTTCATTCACCAAAGGCATGATTGGCGGCACGGTGCCGATCCTGGCGGTGTGGTTTTTCTGTATCGGCGCATCGATTGATTTGCGCGCCACCGGCACCGTATTACGTAAATCCGGCACGTTAGTGATCACCAAAATTGCCGTCGCCTGGATTGTGGCCTTTATCGCTGCGATGGTCATTCCGGAAAATGGCGTCCAGACCGGTTTCTTTGCCGGACTGTCGGTGCTGGCTATTGTCTCAGCAATGGATATGACCAACGGCGGCCTGTACGCCAGCCTGATGAATCAGTACGGCAGTAAAGAAGAATCCGGCGCGTTTGTATTGATGTCGCTGGAGTCCGGCCCGCTGATGACCATGGTTATCCTTGGCTCCGCCGGGCTGGCTTCCTTCGAGCCTCACCATTTTATCGGCGCGGTGCTGCCATTCCTGGTGGGCTTTGCCTTAGGTAACCTCGACCACGACTTCCGCGCCTTCTTTAGCAAAGCCACCCCGGTGCTGATTCCGTTCTTTGGCTTTGCGCTGGGCAACACCATCAACCTGAGCGTGATTCTGGATACCGGACTGCTGGGGATTGTGCTTGGCGTGGCGGTCATCATCATTACCGGCATCCCGCTGATTATTGCTGATCGGGTTATCGGCGGCGGTAACGGGACGGCTGGCGTCGCGGCCTCTTCCGCAGCGGGCGCGGCGGTCGCGAACCCGGTGATCATCGCGCAGATTAATCCGGCCTTTGAACCGGTGGCGGCTTCGGCGACGGCGCTAGTCGCGGCAAGCGTCATCGTCACCGCGATTTTAGTACCGATTATTACCGCGCTGTATGCCAGACGCTTTGGCAACGTGCAGGCGGTGAAAGCACCTGCGGTAAATGTTGCACCATCCGCGAATCACTAACTTATTCTCGCCCTCCGCAGGAGGGCTTTATCATTCAAGAATCTGCCTGGAGGCTAACGTGGACGTAAGACAAAGTATCCACAGCGCGCATGCGAAAACTCTGGATACCCAGGGGCTGCGTAATGAATTTTTAGTTGAACACGTGTTTGTGGCTGATGAATACACCATGGTGTACAGCCATATTGACCGCATTATTGTTGGCGGCGTTATGCCGGTGCAGCGCGGCGTGTCGGTGGGCGGAGAAGTCGGTAAACAGCTTGGGGTAAGCTATTTCCTCGAACGCCGTGAGTTAGGGGTGATTAATATCGGCGGCCCGGGTTGTATTACCGTTGATGGCCAATGTTATGAAATCGGCCACCGTGAGGCGCTGTACGTCGGTAAGGGGGCGAAAGAGGTGGTGTTTACCAGCATCGACCACGCAAAACCGGCGAAGTTTTACTACAACTGCGCCCCGGCGCATACCACTTATCCGACGAAGAAAGTCACCCCTGCCGATGTAGCGCCGGTGACGCTGGGTGACAACCTGACCAGCAACCGCCGCACCATCAATAAGTATTTCGTGCCGGATGTGCTGGAAACCTGTCAGCTCAGCATGGGCCTGACCGAACTGGCGCCGGGCAACCTGTGGAACACTATGCCTTGCCATACCCATGAGCGGCGGATGGAGGTCTATTTCTATTTCAACATGGATGAGGACGCCTGCGTCTTCCACATGATGGGGCAGCCGCAGGAGACCCGTCATATTGTGATGCATAACGAGCAGGCGGTAATTTCGCCAAGCTGGTCGATTCACTCAGGCGTAGGTACCCGCGCTTATACCTTCATCTGGGGGATGGTCGGCGAGAACCAGGTCTTTGACGATATGGATCACGTCGCCGTACGCGATCTTCGTTAAAACTCCCCCTCAAGCCCGGATTGCCTTGGGGGGAAATGCAGCGGAGTTCACACTATCAGTGTTAAGAGGCGGGGTGGGGGGTAAGACCCTTTGCCCCGTCATTGTTGGTGTCGCGTAGATAGCCGACTTTATTAATGTGTCTTACGCATCAATAGATGCGCAAAATGCGCTTATTCTCTTTCGCAACTTCCCGCACTCTTACGGTTACCTAAATGTTAATGAGAGTTAACTATTCAGTTAATCAGGGAGAGTGTGATGTCCGCAACTGCCGCTACTTCAGTGTTTCGTGCCAGGGCCAAAGTGATCCTGCAAGTGACCTCAGGGAATTTTCTTGAGCAGTTTGACTTCTTTTTATTTGGTTTTTACGCCACCTATATCGCCCATACTTTTTTTCCTTCCGAAAATGAATTCGCCTCATTAATGATGACCTTCGCCGTTTTCGGCGCCGGGTTCTTGATGCGGCCCGTGGGCGCCGTGGTGTTAGGCGCCTGGATTGACAAGGTCGGCAGACGCAAAGGCTTAATCGGCACGCTGTCGATTATGGCGATGGGGACCATCCTGATCGTGCTGGTGCCAGGTTATCAGACTATCGGTTTGTGGGCACCGGCGCTGGTGCTGTGCGGCCGACTGTTGCAGGGTTTTTCTGCCGGTGCTGAGCTGGGCGGCGTCTCGGTTTACCTCGCTGAAATGGCGACGCCAGGACGTAAAGGGTTTTATACCAGCTGGCAATCCGCCAGTCAGCAGGTCTCGATTATGGTGGCCGCTTCACTGGGCTATCTGCTCAATATGCTGCTCAGTGAGTCGAGTTTGCATCAGTGGGGATGGCGAATTCCGTTCGCGATTGGCTGCCTGATCGTGCCTTTCATCTTCTTTTTACGCCGCAACCTGAATGAAACCGCGGAGTATTCGGAGCGTAAGGAACATCCGACGTTAGGACAATCGCTGACGATTCTGCTGGCAAACTGGCGGGTGGTGATCGCGGGGATGTTAATGGTGGCCATGACCACTACCGCGTTCTATTTGATCACGGTCTACGCGCCAACCTTTGGCAAAAACGTGCTGTTATTAAGCGCCTCGGATAGCCTGCTGGTCACGCTGTTGGTGGCGATCTCTAATTTCATCTGGCTGCCTATCGGCGGCATGCTTTCCGATAAGTTTGGGCGTAAACCCGTGTTGGTCAGCATGACGTTGCTGGCTATTTTCACCAGTTGGCCTGCGTTATCGTTGCTGGCCCGCATGCCGGACTTCGCCATGATGTTGTCCGTGCTGCTGTGGCTCTCTTTTATTTACGGCATCTACAACGGCGCGATGATCCCCGCGCTGACGGAAATTATGCCCAGGTCGGTCAGGGTCGCTGGTTTTTCTCTGGCTTACAGCCTGGCGACCGCTCTGTTTGGCGGTTTCACGCCGGCGATGTCCACCGCGCTAATTAAAGTCACCGGGGATAAGGCGGCGCCCGGCTACTGGATGAGTTTTGCGGCAATCTGCGCGCTACTGGCGACGCTGTATCTCTATCAACGCGTTTCCCGACAGTCATTGAAAACGCAAAATTCTTTAGGTTAAGAGGTGAATATGCAACGTAAATCATGGATTTTCTCGTTAGTGATATTCACCTGCGGCTATGCGCATGTTGCCGCCGCGCAGGAGATCACGGTGATGATTTCCGGCGGCTTCTCCGCGGCGTTGGATAAACTGGCGCCCGACTATCAGCAAAAAAGCGGCAATACCTTACATATCATTCATGGTCCCTCGATGGGGAAATCCGCGGAGGCGATACCGAACCGCCTGGCGACAGGGCAAAAAGCGGATGTGGTGATAATGGTGGGATACGCCCTGGATGATTTGCAGAAGCAGGGCAAAGTGATGCCGGGGTCGCGTATTGAACTGGCGGACTCACGAATTGGCGCCGTTGTGCCAAAGGGCGCCCCGGTGCCGGATATCAGTAGCGTTGCCGCGTTGAAACAAACATTGCTGCAGGCGAAATCCATCGCCTATTCGGATAGCGCCAGCGGGCGTTATGTTGAAAAGGAACTGTTCCGAAAACTGGATATCGCCGCGCAGGCAAGCCCCAAAGCAAAAATGATCGAAAAAATCCCCGTTGCTTCGCTGGTGGCGAAAGGGGACTACGCGATAGGGTTTCAGCAGGTTAGCGAGCTGTTGCCGGTCAGCGGCGTGACGTTCGTTGGCCGTCTGCCGGATGAAGTGCAATACGTTACTCGCTTCGCGGGCGCCGTGGTTGCCGATTCATCCGCGCAGTCCCAGGCGAAGCAACTGCTGTGCTATCTGGCTTCAGTCCCTGCGCAGGCGGAAATTCGTCGCACAGGCATGGATCCTTTACCCTCCAACGCTTGTGAATTACCGGAAGAGGGCTAATCATGCAGTGGGATGGTAAAAATCGGTAATGGCTTTTTCGAGCTCCGCGGCCAGAGGGGGTAACGCTCTGCCCGCTTTTTTTATCAGTCCCACCTGTCTTTTCACTTCAGGTTCCACTAGCGGAATACTGGCTAACGCGTGGTGTGCATAGGCCGGCAGCGCCATCGCCGGTATTGCCGCGATACCAAGGCCGGCATCCACCATACCCAGCATCGTCGTGACATGGCGGGTTTCACAAACCGCAGTGCGTCGTGGCCCTACATCGCTCAGGGCGCCATCCAGCAGGTGGCGATTGCCGGAGATCTTATCGAGCCAGATATAATCGCGGTTAAAAAACTCCTGCCAGCTGAGGCTGTTACGCTGCGCCAGCGGATCGTCGCGTCGGCAAACCGCCAGGTAACGTTCATGAACCAGCGGCGTAAACACCACATCAGACGCGATCTCAGAGAGAAAACTCAGGCCGAAATCCGCCTGGCGATTTTGCACGGCGCTATAAACATTTCCGGCGCTGGTATCAATAACCTTGATCCGCGCCTTAGGAAAACGTTGACGGAATTGCGTAATGACCTGCGGCATAAAATAGTTGGCGGCTGAGGGGACACAGGCAACCGTCACCAGCCCGTTGCCGAAGGCGGCGCGGTCGCTAATACCGTCCAGGGCATCTTCGAATTCGGAAAGCAGATGCTGCGCCTTTGGGGCGAAAGCTCTGCCGGTTTGCGTGAGGGTCACCCGGCGAGTGGTTCTTTCAAACAATCTCACCCCTAAAGCGGTTTCCAGCTTCTCAATTCGCCTGCTTAACGCCGATTGCGAAATGCAAATCGCCTCGGCGGCATAGCGAAAGCTGCCGTGCTCGCTGAGGGCTAAAAAGGCGTAGAGATCCTGCAGGTCAAAAAGGGGCAAGTGGCGTTTCTCCTGGATTTAACAAAAAAACAACAATTGATTGTACTGTTTATTTTGTTTTCCAGGAAGAAACAACGCCGACCAGCCGCAGGTTAAATAGATGACCTGCGGCCCGGCATCAGGCGTGCGCCAGTAGCGGGAACATTAATTTGTTGTCGTGGAAGATGTTCTCTTTAGTCGAATAGATAAACAACATATCGTCGCCGTCTATTTTTTCGTACTCGCCAAGGCGCGCTTCCTTCGGCGTAAAACCGAGCACCGCCTGTTGCGATTGCGGTTGGGCGAGTTCATTGATAATGGTCGCCATGGATTGTCCGGCATCGCAAAAAATATCAAAGCAGATCAGCTCATGGGCGCTTTGCATCGCAATGGCGACGGCCTGGTTTTTCTCCGAGTAGTAAACAAAATGCTTCATAAACGCCGAACAGTAAAACATCAGCAGACCGAAGTTATTTTCCACTCGTAGCTGTGAAAAGGGGTTGGATTTCTGGTAGTAGTGCTTAAGCAGGGCGATATCCTGCGCACTATCCATATCCAGTTTACGGAAGTCGCCGGGTGTAGGCGAAACGGGCGCAACATATTGATATTCGTCGGTCCGCGTAAAGCCAAATTTGGGATAGAAGTCGACGGTAGTAGAATTGGCGAACAGGAAAAAAGCATCAGCTTTGTCACGCCAGTCATCAAGAATATGTTGTATCAACTGTCCGGCAAGCCCTTTATTACGGTAATCAATGTTGGTCATTACCGTACCTATTTGAATATAGCGTCGGGGTTGGCCTTGCCAGACCAGATCAATAATATTCGCGGAGGCGTTGGCGATAACTTTATTCTTATCAACGAAAGCGTAAGGGATATAGGATTCACTCCAGTACCCCTGCTGATACCAGGCGTCAAAGGATAGATCGAACGTTTTGATGGCTAAATCAATAAAGCTCTTTCTTAATGTATTATCATCTTTGAGTTGCTTAACCAATTTGTAGTGCATCGCAGTCATTCCTTTCTTATTCGTTTTACTATCCGGGATTGCTACAGGCAAATTTTACCCCTTGAAAATCACAGGCTTTGCGCCTGAGTATGGCGGTTTTCTGCGGTTTGTACAGCATTGGCGGAAGGGCATCGCTCAGGACGTTGCCTGGCTCACAATTAATAGCAAATATTCTGCGTGGATAAGGTCAGTGAGACGCACGAGCGGTGGAATTTGGTTTATTCTTTTTTCTCGGGGAATAATCTGAAGAAATCTATTTGAGAGAAATTTACAGTAAAACGTAAGTATAAGAGGAAAATATTTTAATTATTTCTTTTTGACATAACGCACTGATATTTATCTATAAATAAAAAATATCGGAAAGGCATATTTTATCAATAGGTAATATGCACTAACGCTCAACAGTATATGGCGTATTTTAGTTGCTGCGTTGATATTAAATTGCTGAGAGATGAGCTAAATGAGCCATCATCTTCTACACTTTATGGCGCCGTTGCCATTGAGGTTTTTCGCAAGCAAGGGAAAGGCTTCATATCAGCGCTGAATGTAACCAATTGAATGTTAATGAGAAGTTGTCATATTTTCAAGAGAGGAGTTCCTGATATGGCATTCGTAACAACTAAAGATGGCGTTAATATTTATTTTAAAGACTGGGGTCCGAAGGAGGCTCAGCCGATTGTGTTCCACCATGGCTGGCCGTTAAGCGCTGATGACTGGGATAACCAGATGCTGTTTTTCCTCGCACAGGGTTTTCGCGTCATCGCTATCGATCGCCGTGGACATGGGCGCTCCGACCAGGTAAGCGAAGGCCATGATATGGATCACTATGCGGCCGATGCTTCGGCGGTAGTGGAAAGTCTGGATTTGCATAACGCTGTCCACGTTGGCCATTCAACCGGTGGCGGCCAGGTCGCGCGTTATGTGGCCAAGTACGGCCAACCGCAGGGCAGGGTAGCTAAAGCGGTATTAATCAGTTCCGTACCGCCGCTGATGGTCAAAACCGACAATAACCCTGGCGGTACGCCCATCGAAGTGTTTGACGGTTTCCGCAAGGCGCTTGCCGCCAATCGCTCGCAGTTTTATCTCGATGTTGCCAGTGGACCGTTCTACGGCTTTAATCGCGATGGCGCAGAGGTTTCGCAAGGTACCATTCAAAACTGGTGGCGCCAGGGGATGACCGGTAGCGCGAAAGCCCACTATGAAGGGATTAAAGCCTTCTCTGAAACCGACCAGACAGAAGATCTGAAAGCGATTACGGTGCCAGTGCTGGTTATGCAGGGTGACGACGACCAGGTCGTTCCTTATAAAAATGCCGCGATTCTGCAGGACAAACTATTAGCGAATAGCGAGCTTAAAATTTATCCGGGCTTACCGCATGGTATGCACACGTCACATGCGGATGTGATTAACGCCGATCTGCTGGCCTTCATTCGTTCATAACGATATTCAGCCTTCGAAGACGTTTCTTCGGAGGCTATTTATTTATTGTTGAAGATGAATAACGCAAACTTTAGTTTGCGTGCCGCTGTACGAAAAAATTAATAATAAATTTGTTACATAGTTCGTTTAATACCAGGGCAGTGTACAGGTTATAGTCTACGCTTGTATGCGTATTACCGCACGAATAGGAAAAAACTAAATGTTATGGATCGGGTACCTTATCCGCAAATTCGGACTGAGGCCTCCCGCTGGTATGTAAATCAAGGATCCTGAAGAGCAATACTCAGATGTCGCATTTACCCAAATTCTCTCTTTCATTATTACACCCGCGTTACTGGCCGGCATGGCTGGGTATTGGCTTATTGTGGCTGGTGGTACAACTACCTTATCCGCTGATCTATCGTCTGGGCCATGGGTTAGGGCGTTTATCCATGCATTTTTTGCGCGGAAGGGTACGTATTGCGAAGCGCAATCTTGAGCTCTGTTTTCCACATCTCAGCCCGGCGCAGCGTCATGAAATGTTGGTTAAGAATTTTGAATCTCTGGGCATGGGGTTGATGGAAACCGGCATGGCATGGTTCTGGCCGACCCATCGCGTCGAGCGCTGGACCGAGACCAGCGGCGTCAACGAAGTCGTTGAACTGCAGGAACAGAAGCAGGGTATTTTGCTGATTGGCATTCACTTTCTGACTCTGGAGCTCGGCGCGCGGATGTTTGGCATGTTCACGCCGGGGATTGGCGTTTACCGGCCAAACGATAATCCGCTGATCGACTGGCTACAAACCTGGGGACGACTGCGTTCTAACAAGACGATGTTGGATCGTAAGAACTTGAAAGGTATGGTTAAGTCACTGAAAGAGGGAGAAATTCTCTGGTACGCTCCGGATCATGATTATGGTCGCGCCAGCAGCGTATTTGTTCCCTTTTTCAATGTTGATAATGCTGCGACTACCACCGGGACCTGGATGCTGGCGAGAATGTCAAAAGCCACCATCGTTCCTTTTGTTCCGCGAAGAAAGCCCAACGGCGCCGGGTATGAGCTGATTGCGCTGCAGCCAGAGGCGACGCCGCCGCTGGATTCCCCGGAAACTACCGCCAGCTGGATGAACAAAATTATTGAGCAATGTATCCTGATGGCGCCGGAACAGTACATGTGGCTGCACCGTCGTTTTAAGACCCGTCCGGAAGGGGTTCCGTCGCGGTACTAAGCGCGGTGGCCGGTGAAAAATAATCCGATAAATAGCGCGCTTATTAATCTAGTGTCTATACTCTAGATAATTCGAGTTGCAGGCAGGCGGCGACGCAGAGAATCCCCAGGAGCTTACTCTAGTAAGTGACTGGGGTGAGCGAGGAAAGCCAACGCACATGCAACTTGAAGTATGACGAGTATATAGTGAAAGAGCCTCAATTAGGCTCTAATCCAAGGAGAATGTAGGATGAAAAAGGTATTAGTCGCTTTAGCTCTTTCTGCTGTTGCCTTTGGCGCCTCTGCTGCGCAATTAATTACTAAAGAAGAAGCTTCGCATTTCAAACTGACTCACGTGGGCAGTATTTCTGTGGGGCCGTCTGGCGGGCAATTCTCTTCACCTTCTGATCTTCACGATCAGCTTTCTAAGCTGGCAGATGAGAAGGGCGGTAAATATTACATTATTACCGCGGCGCGCGAACACGGGCCGAACTTTGAAGCAACGGCGGAAGTGTATAAATAATTAATCACGTTGATTAATTATATATAAACGTCGAAAGTCTGATTTTTAACCCGGCATGCCACCGCGCTGCCGGGTTTTTTATTTAAGTACTGTGAAGCGATATATCCTGTTTACTTCGCGTCGACGGTAGGGTAGTCGAGGTAGCCCTCTTTACCACCGCCGAAAAACTGCTCTCTGATTGGCTGATTGAGCGGCAGGTTGTGCTGCAGACGATACGGCAGATCCGGGTTGGCGATAAACGGGCGACCAAAACCAATCAGGTCGGCCCAGCCTTTGGCCAGCGCTTCTTCGGCACGTTCTACGGTGTATTTCCCCGAATAAATCATTGTGCCGCGGAACACCTGTCGTAGCGCTTCCTTAAAGGCAGCGGGCATCACTGGCGCATCATCCCAGTCGGCTTCGGCGATATGGATATAGGCGATGCCGATATCATTGAGGACGCTGGCCGCCGCCAGATAGGTGGCTTCCGGCGTATCATCTTTCGACCCCATCAAGGTGGTCAGCGGCGCCAGGCGGATGCCCAGTTTCTCTTTACCAATCGCATCGGCAACGGCTTGCGCCACTTCTTTGAGGAAACGCAGGCGATTGGTTAACGAACCGCCGTACTCATCGGTACGCTGGTTTTCACGAGAATCAATAAACTGATTGATCAGATAGCCATTCGCACCGTGTAGCTCAACGCCATCAAAACCGGCGGCAATAGCGTTACGCGCGGCCTGTGCATATTGTTCGATGATAGCCGGGATCTCTTCGCGAGTCAGGGCGCGCGGCATCGAGTGCTGCACCATTTCACCAACGCCGTTTTCCGGACCGCGTCCTTCGACATCGACAAAGACCTTCACTCCTTCAGCCTGAATTGCAGATGAAGAAACCGGTGCGGCATTACCCGGCTGCAGTACGGTATGGGAGACACGCCCTACGTGCCAGAGCTGGGCAAAAATTTTGCCTCCCGCCTGGTGTACCGCGGCGGTGACTTTTTTCCAGCCGGCGATCTGCGCTTCATTATAGATGCCAGGCGTCCAGGCATAACCCTGTCCCTGTTGGCTAATCTGCGTGCCTTCGCTGATAATTAAACCGGCGCTGGCGCGTTGGGCGTAATACTCCGCCATCTGATCGGTAGCGACGTCACCGGCCCCGGCGCGGGAACGCGTCATCGGCGGCATCACGATACGGTTGTTTAACGGTAGGGCCGGCAAAGAATAGTGGTCGAATAACATAATGCGTCTCCTTAACGACTTGATGGACGCAGCATAGACCCTGGCTATTTTGGATTAAATGACAACGATGTTCATAGACTGTTAACTGATTTGTATATAAAGGGGGTAGCGTATGCCAAACGTGTGGGGTATTGACCACCCGCATAATTAGGTAGGCGAAATGTGGTATTATCGCGCCTTTCCCTTTTCGTCCTGGGGTTTTTTTATGCAACAACCTGTTGTTCGCGTTGGGGAATGGCTCGTTACTCCTTCTGTAAACCAAATTAGCCGGAACGGACGTCAGCTTACTCTCGAACCGCGTTTAATCGATCTTCTGGTCTACTTTGCTCAACATCCTGGCGAGGTACTTAGCCGGGACGAGCTTATCGATCACGTCTGGACGCGCAACGTGGTGACCAGCCATGTCGTCACCCAGAGTATTTCCGAGTTGCGTAAGTCACTGAAAGACGGCGATGACGGCAGCATGGAATATATTGCGACGGTGCCCAAACGCGGTTACAAGCTGACGGTCCCGGTAATTTGGTGTACGGAAGAGGGCGAAGAGTTGGCGCCGGTTGTCCCGCCAGTAGCCCCTGTCACCGTTCCTGAAACGTCGCCACCGACTATTTCTCCTTCATCTGCCTCGCCTGCGGCGGCGGCAGTGCCGGAAAAACGTAAACGGATCACCACCTTCTGGGTGTGGACGCTGTTCCTGCTGGCGTTGGGCAGTTGCGTCGCGTTAGTCGCCTTGTCGTCGATAGAATCGCGGCCGCCGGAAACCAAAACTCGCCTGCTGCTAAACCCGCGCGATATCGACATACACCTGGTAAACGGCAGTTCATGCAACAACTGGGCATCGCAGCATGCCTATGCGGTAGGGTTGGGCAGCCTGGTAACCACCTCGCTCAACACTTTCTCGACCTTTATGGTCCACGATAAAACCAACTACAACATCAACGAGCCCAGCAGTTCGGGTAAAACGTTGACCATCGAATTCGTAAATCAGCGCCACTATCGCGCCCAGCAGTGCTTTATGTCGGTGCAACTGGTCGATAACGCCGACGGCTCGACGATGCTCGATAAACGCTACTTTATTACCATGGATAACCAGCTCACCATTCAGAATGACCTGCTGGATAGTCTGTCAACCGCGCTAATGCAGCCGTGGCCGGATCGCATGAAAGCGATGCTGAAACAGTATCAACCCGCGCAAAGCCCTTCATTAACCCGTCTTTATCAGGCCCATCAGCTGTTAATGAAAGGTGATGTCGATTCATTAGGTAAAGCCAGCGATATACTTGATGACGTCATTAAACAATCGCCGGACTTTATTTATGCATACGCCGAAAAAGCGCTGGTGGATGTATTACGTCATTCGCAGCAGCCGTTGGATGAAAAACAATTAGCGACGCTGTATGCCGAGGTTGAAAAAGTAGGTGAAATGCCCGGCATTAAAGATATGGCGATTTTCTACCAGATAAAAACGGTAGATATGTTAGGCAAAGGGAAAATAGATGAAGCGTACAGCGCTATCAACACAGGCATTGATTTAGAAATGTCGTGGATGAATTACGTGCTACTCGGAAAAGTCTATGAGATGAAAGGACAGAACCGCGAAGCTGCGGATGCCTACCTGACGGCGTTTAATTTACGCCCTGGCGAAAACACCTTGTACTGGATTGAAAACGGAGTATTCCAGACCTCCGTCACCCGCGTAGTACCGTATCTCGACAATTTCCTCGCTTCAGAATAAGTAAACCCTCATCATGCTCATGGTTTTGAGTATGATGAGGTTAAATTTATGTATCTCATGAGCACTCTGATTGTTACCTGAAATAAGCGTTATTTTCCTGCCTGGTAACACAATTTCAACACCAGTATGCACGTCTAACTCTTTGTAAGTAGGCGATGTTTATCTTTTTTTGATATCAACATGTCATGTTTATATGTTAATCGAAAAAGGTCAAAATATCATTTGTCTGATGTTTGTAGTTATTTCACTTTATCTTTAGGATTTATCTCGTACGAATCAGTAATCTTGTTGGCAGTTGGTCGGGTCAATAAATGGTTCTATATCATGATCTGTACCTCCCAAATAAACTTAGGAGAAAAACAACCATGAGTTCTGCCAAGAAGATCGGGCTATTTGCCTGTACCGGCGTAGTCGCCGGTAATATGATGGGGAGCGGTATTGCACTATTACCTGCGAACCTCGCCAGCATCGGTGGTATTGCCATTTGGGGTTGGGTGATTTCTATTATTGGCGCGATGTCTTTGGCTTATGTTTATGCCCGACTGGCGACCAAGAACCCGCAGCAGGGTGGTCCAATTGCTTACGCAGGGGAAATTTCTCCGGCCTTCGGTTTCCAGACCGGCGTCCTTTATTATCATGCAAACTGGATTGGTAACCTGGCAATCGGTATTACCGCCGTCTCTTATCTCTCTACGTTCTTCCCAATTTTAAATAACCCGGTGCCAGCAGGTATTGCCTGTATTGCCATCGTGTGGATCTTTACTTTCGTTAATATGCTCGGCGGGACCTGGGTAAGCCGTCTGACCACTATTGGTCTGGTACTGGTGCTTATTCCGGTGGTGATGACAGCGGTCGTCGGCTGGCATTGGTTTGACGCGGCAACTTATCAGGCGAACTGGAACACCTCCAGCACCACTGATAGCCACGCGGTCATCAAAAGTATCCTGCTCTGCCTGTGGGCCTTCGTTGGTGTAGAATCCGCCGCAGTGAGTACCGGGATGGTGAAAAACCCGAAACGTACCGTACCGCTGGCAACCATGCTGGGTACGGCGATGGCCGGTATCGTCTATATCGCCGCGACTCAGGTTATCGCCGGTATGTATCCTGCTTCTCAGATGGCCGCGTCCGGTGCGCCGTTCGCGATTAGCGCCTCTACCATTCTCGGCGGCTGGGCTGCTCCGATGGTTTCCGCTTTCACCGCTTTCGCTTGCCTGACTTCTCTGGGCTCGTGGATGATGCTGGTTGGCCAGGCCGGTGTACGTGCCGCCAACGACGGTAACTTCCCGAAAGTGTATGGCGAAGTCGATAGCAACGGTATCCCGAAAAAAGGCCTGCTGCTGGCCGCGGTGAAAATGACCGCGCTGATGGTGCTGATTACCCTGATGAACTCCGCCGGTGGTAAAGCATCTGACCTGTTCGGCGAGCTGACCGGTATCGCGGTACTGCTGACCATGCTGCCTTACTTCTACTCCTGTGTTGACCTGATTCGTTTCGAAGGCATCAACATCCGCAACTTCGTTAGCCTGATTTGTTCGGTACTGGGTTGCGTGTTCTGCTTCATCGCGCTGATGGGCGCAAGCTCCTTCGAACTGGCCGGCACCTTTATCGTTAGCCTGATTATCCTGATGTTCTACGGTCGCAAAATGCACCAGCGCCAGCAGAACAACGCAACGGATAACAACAGCCCCGCTAACGCGCACTAATCAGTAACCCTTTTTCCTGAGGCTCCTTCCATCACCTGTCACATCGAGACGGGAGGGGCTTTCTACATCTGGAGATTTGACTATGAACGTTATTGCAATCATGAATCACATGGGGGTTTACTTCAAAGAAGAACCCATCCGTGAACTGCATCGTGCTCTCGAACGCCTGGACTTCCGTATTGTCTACCCGAACGACCGTGACGACTTATTAAAACTTATCGAAAACAACTCTCGTCTGTGCGGCGTGATCTTCGACTGGGATAAATACAATCTCGAACTGTGCGAAGAAATCAGCAAAATGAACGAGTACATGCCGCTGTACGCTTTCGCTAACACCTACTCCACCCTGGACGTTAGCCTCAACGATCTGCGCATGCAGGTTCGCTTCTTCGAATATGCGCTGGGCGCCGCTGAAGATATCGCGAACAAAATCAAACAGAACACTGACGAATACATCGACACCATTCTGCCGCCGCTGACCAAAGCGCTGTTCAAATATGTACGTGAAGGCAAATACACCTTCTGTACCCCAGGCCACATGGGCGGTACCGCGTTCCAGAAAAGCCCGGTAGGCAGCATCTTCTATGATTTCTTTGGTTCCAACACCATGAAATCCGATATCTCCATTTCGGTTTCTGAACTGGGTTCACTGCTTGACCACAGCGGCCCGCACAAAGAAGCGGAAGAGTATATCGCTCGCGTCTTCAACGCTGAACGCAGCTACATGGTGACCAACGGTACATCAACCGCTAACAAAATCGTCGGTATGTACTCCGCGCCTGCCGGCAGCACCGTGCTGATTGACCGTAACTGCCACAAATCGCTGACTCACCTGATGATGATGAGCGACATTACGCCTATCTACTTCCGTCCGACCCGTAACGCCTACGGTATCCTCGGCGGTATCCCGCAGAGCGAATTCCAGCACGCGACTATCGCCAAGCGTGTGAAAGAGACGCCGAATGCGACCTGGCCGGTACACGCGGTTATCACCAACTCAACCTATGATGGTCTGCTGTATAACACCGACTTCATCAAGAAAACCCTGGATGTGAAATCCATCCACTTTGACTCCGCATGGGTGCCTTACACCAACTTCTCGCCGATCTATGAAGGCAAATGCGGGATGAGCGGCGGTCGCGTTGAAGGGAAAGTGATCTACGAAACCCAGTCCACGCATAAACTGCTGGCGGCATTCTCTCAGGCTTCGATGATCCACGTGAAAGGCGACGTTAACGAAGAAACCTTCAACGAAGCCTACATGATGCACACCACCACTTCTCCGCATTACGGTATCGTGGCTTCCACCGAAACCGCGGCGGCGATGATGCGCGGTAACGCCGGTAAACGCCTGATCGACGGTTCTATCGAACGTTCGATCAAGTTCCGTAAAGAGATCAAACGTCTGAAAGGCGAGTCTGAAGGCTGGTTCTTCGATGTATGGCAGCCGGAACATATCGATGGCGCTGAATGCTGGCCGCTGCGTTCCGATAGCGCATGGCACGGTTTCAAAAACATCGATAACGAGCACATGTACCTCGACCCTATCAAAGTCACGCTGCTGACTCCGGGGATGAAGAAAGACGGCACCATGGATGATTTCGGTATTCCGGCAAGCATCGTGGCGAAATATCTCGACGAACACGGCATCGTGGTTGAGAAAACCGGTCCGTACAACCTGCTGTTCCTGTTCAGCATCGGTATCGATAAGACAAAAGCGCTGAGCCTGCTGCGTGCGCTGACCGACTTCAAACGCGCGTTCGACCTGAACCTGCGGGTGAAAAACATGCTGCCGTCTCTGTACCGTGAAGATCCTGAATTCTATGAAAACATGCGTATTCAGGACCTGGCGCAGAACATTCATAAACTGGTTGAGCATCACAACCTGCCGGACCTGATGTTCCGCGCATTCGAAGTGCTGCCATCCATGGTGATGACCCCGTATGCCGCGTTCCAGAAAGAGCTGCACGGTCAGACTGAAGAAGTTTACCTCGAAGAGATGGTAGGCCGCGTCAACGCCAACATGATCCTGCCGTATCCTCCGGGAGTACCGCTGGTTATGCCTGGTGAGATGATCACCGAAGAAAGCCGCCCGGTACTGGAATTCCTGCAGATGCTGTGCGAAATCGGCGCTCACTACCCGGGCTTCGAAACCGATATCCACGGCGCATATCGTCAGGCGGATGGTCGTTACACCGTTAAAGTGCTGAAAGAAGAAAACAACAAGTAATAGACGCACACAAGGGAAGTGGCTTGCCACTTCCCTTTTTTCACGCTGCAAGGAGAACCTATGAAAACACCCTCACAGCCGCGCGCGATTTACTACATCGTAGCGATCCAGATCTGGGAGTACTTCAGCTTTTACGGCATGCGCGCCTTACTCATCCTTTATCTCACCCACCAACTTGGCTTTGACGATAGCCACGCCATCAGTCTGTTCAGCGCCTACGCATCTTTAGTTTACGTAACCCCCATTCTCGGCGGCTGGCTTGCCGACCGCCTGCTCGGCAACCGCACGGCGGTGATTGCCGGGGCGTTGTTGATGACCCTCGGCCACGTGGTGCTGGGCGTCGAATCTGATTCAACCTGGAGCCTCTATCTGGCGCTGGCGATCATTATCTGCGGCTATGGTCTGTTCAAATCCAATATCAGCTGCCTGCTCGGCGAACTGTACGCCGCTGACGACCATCGTCGCGATGGCGGTTTCTCGCTGCTGTATGCCGCCGGTAACGTCGGTTCGATAGCCGCCCCCATTGCCTGCGGGCTGGCGGCGCAGTGGTACGGCTGGCATATCGGCTTTGCGCTGGCGGGGATCGGCATGTTTATCGGCCTGATGATTTTCTTAAGCGGCAGCCGCTACTTCCGCGACACCCGCGGCGTCGACAAACAGGCGCTGCGCGCGGTGAAATTCGTGTTGCCGACCTGGGGCTGGCTGGTGGTGATGCTGTGCCTGGCGCCGGTCTTCTTCACCTTGCTGTTAGAAAACAACTGGTCCGGTTATCTGCTGGCGATTGTCTGCCTGTTCGCCGCGCAAATGGTGGCGCGGATCATGATCAAATCGCCGCAGCACCGCCGCGCGCTGTGGCAAATCGTTCTGCTGATGTTGACCGGAACGCTGTTCTGGGTACTGGCGCAGCAGGGCGGCAGCTCGATTAGTCTGTTTATCGACCACTTTGTTGATCGCCGGCTGTTCAATATTGAAGTACCGACCGCGCTGTTCCAGTCGGTTAACGCGGTGGCGGTGATGGCCGCCGGCGTGATCCTGGCGTGGCTTATCCGCCCGGAAGGGCGAACCCGCTCGGTGTTAAAAGTGTGGCTGAAATTTGCTTTCGGCCTGCTGCTGATGGGCGGTGGATTTATGCTGCTGGCGCTGAATGCCCGCCACGGCGCGGCTGACGGTCAGGCCTCGATGGGCATGATGGTCGCCGGGCTGGCGATGATGGGCTTTGCCGAACTGTTTATTGACCCGGTGGCGATGGCGCAGATAACCCGTCTGAACATGCCCGGCGTCACCGGCGTATTAACCGGCATTTATATGTTGGCCACCGGCGCGGTCGCCAACTGGCTGGCCGGGGTGGTGGCGCAGCAAACCACCGAATCGCAAATCAGCGACACGGCGATTGCCGCCTATCAGCATTTCTTTTCGCAGATGGGCGAATGGACTATCGGCTGCGTGGCGGTGATTGTCATTGTCGCCTTTGCCGCGATTTGCAGCCCCGGCCAGCGCAGCGCGACCGGGGACATTAACTCAACAGCCAAGTGAACAGGAGGTGGATATTCTGGCAGGCGCGGAAGCCAACGATAAAAAATACCGTTAGTGAAGCCATAGCTGAGTGAGATCAGCTTGTAGTGAATCCAGAGTCGTTAAGATTGTTCTCTGGTGTGTTACCAGAGACAGGCCGCGCTGAATGGTGACCTGGTTCAATTTATCGAAGCTAGTTTGAAAGCAGGGTTATGAGGAACCAACATGTCTGAACAACAAGCACAAGGTGCCGATGAGGCAATTGACCTTAATAATGAACTGAAAACTCGTCGCGAAAAATTGGCTGCGCTGCGTGAGCAGGGCGTCGCTTTTCCGAACGATTTCCGTCGCGATCATACCTCTGACCAATTGCACGCTGAATTCGATGCGAAGGATAACGATGAACTCGCTTCCCTGAACGTTGAAGTCTCTGTTGCAGGCCGTATGATGACCCGCCGCATCATGGGTAAAGCCTCTTTCGTCACTCTTCAGGACGTCGGCGGCCGCATTCAGCTGTACGTCGCGCGGGATGACCTGCCGGAAGGCGTCTACAACGAACAGTTTAAAAAATGGGATCTCGGCGACATTATCGCCGCCCGCGGTAAGCTGTTCAAAACGCAAACCGGCGAACTCTCCATTCACTGCACCGAGCTGCGTCTGCTGACCAAAGCCCTGCGCCCGCTGCCGGATAAATTCCACGGCCTGCAGGATCAGGAAGTCCGCTATCGCCAGCGTTATCTGGATCTGATCGCCAACGAAGAGTCGCGTCATACGTTCCGTATCCGTTCGCAGATCCTCGCCACCATGCGTCAGTTCATGGTTGCTCGCGGCTTTATGGAAGTCGAAACCCCGATGATGCAGGTGATCCCCGGCGGCGCTTCCGCCCGTCCGTTCATCACCCATCACAACGCGCTGGATCTGGATATGTACCTGCGTATCGCGCCGGAACTGTATCTGAAACGTCTGGTGGTTGGCGGCTTCGAACGCGTCTTCGAAATCAACCGTAACTTCCGTAACGAAGGGATCTCCGTACGCCATAACCCAGAGTTCACCATGATGGAACTGTACATGGCGTATGCGGATTACAAAGACCTGATCGAACTGACCGAGTCGCTGTTCCGCACTCTGGCGCAGACGGTGCTGGGCAAAACCGAAGTGCCGTATGGCGACCAGGTGTTTGACTTCGGCAAGCCGTTTGAAAAACTGACCATGCGCGAAGCCATCAAGAAACACCGTCCGGAAACCAACATGGCGGATCTGGATAACTTCGACGCGGCGAAAGCGCTGGCGGAATCTATCGGTATTCAGGTAGAGAAAAGCTGGGGTCTGGGACGTATCGTGACCGAGATTTTCGATGAAGTGGCGGAAGCGCATCTGATCCAGCCGACCTTCATCACCGAATATCCGGCGGAAGTTTCTCCGCTGGCCCGCCGTAACGACGTGAACCCGGAAATCACCGACCGCTTCGAGTTCTTCATCGGCGGCCGCGAAATCGGTAACGGTTTCAGCGAGCTGAACGATGCGGAAGATCAGGCGCAGCGTTTCCAGGATCAGGTCAATGCCAAAGCGGCGGGCGATGATGAAGCGATGTTCTATGACGAAGACTACGTCACCGCGCTGGAGTACGGCCTGCCGCCGACCGCCGGTCTGGGGATTGGTATCGACCGCATGGTGATGCTGTTCACCAACAGCCACACCATCCGCGACGTTATTCTGTTCCCGGCCATGCGTCCGCAGAAGTAATCGCGTCTGGTAAATGACAAAACCCCGGCTTGCCGGGGTTTTTTACATGACGCTGGCTTCAGGTGCCGACGCTGCCCCAGACCATCTTACCGTTATGGAAGGTGGCGGTGCGCGGCGAAATTCGCGCCACGGCTTCGGCGGAACAGGAGGCATCGACCAGCACAAAGCTGGCGTCGTCCTGCGCTTTTGGCCATACGCGCTCGCCCTTGTCATTCAGCGGCAGCACGTCGCCGGTGGCGATGGCCAGCGCGCGCGACAGGGTCTGCTCATTGGGGCGGATATACAGCTGGGCGTAGAGATTGGCTTTCTCCAGCATGTCGCCCAGTCCGTACGGCGACCAGTGGTCAATTACGCTATCGGTACCGGTCATCACGAAGACGCCTTTTTCGCGCAGTTGCTTGAGCGGCATGTGCAGAGTGCCGATCGGCACGGTGGAGGCGATGGTGATCTGCTGCGCCGCCATGCGGGTCGCGATGGCATCGACCTGCTGCTCGTTGAGCGTCGCCAGCGCAAAAGCGTGGCTGATGGTCAGCTTGCCTTTCAGCGCCGGGGTCTTCTCCACGGTTTCCACCATATAGTTCACCGCCGCCACGCCCGCCGGGCTGGTTTCATGCAGATGAATATCCACCCCTTTGTCGTAATCGAGCGCAATCTGGAACATGGTATCGAGCGATTTCTCCATCGCGCCATCGACGTTAGTCGGGTCGAGGCCGCCGACATAATGGGCGCCGGCCTGCATCGCTTCGCGAACCAGCGATTCCGATTTCGACAGCAGCAGCCCGTGCTGCGGAAAAGCGACGATTTCGCAGTCAAAGCCTGGCTTACGCCGCGCCAGTACTTCCTGCAGATTCTCAAGGTTCTTCAGCCCGGACACCGGCTCAATATTGCAGTGGCTGCGGGCGATAGTGGAGCCTTTGGATTGAATCAGGTCGATAAGCTTCTCGGCGTGCGCCTGCGTGTAAGGCTGGAGTTCCGGCAGCAATTTCTGCTCAAGCTTGATCATATCCTGAATGGTGGTGCCCGCCGGGCGGTTAAGCGAGCGCCACGGGCCGCCGTAAAACGTTTTGTCCAGATGGATATGCATGTCGCGCATGGCAGGCAGCATCAGTTTACCACCCGCGTCATAGCGCGGCAGCGTGGCGTCCGGGTGGCTCAGATTGCTGCGCAGGGCGACGATTTTGCCGTCTTTTATTTCCAGTGTTTGCCGCTCGGTCCGGGTGTGAACCACCACGCCGTTTTCATATTCGAAGCCGCTTTCCAGCAGCACGTTATCAAGGTAGTAATGTTTATCGGCGACGTTGACCGCGCCTTTATTATCGCAGGTGGCCGCGGATGGCGGGTTGCTTGCGGCATACGACGCCGGCGCGCCTGCCGCCAGCAGCGCGGCGGCGGTGACCATTTTTCCACTTTGGGTAAGAAATTCACGGCGGCTATTGTCTTTATTCATTCTTTCTTCCTTTTGTGTCAGTCATGCACAATATGAGTTCCCGTTTCGCCGCGTAGCGCGGCTGGCAGACATTCCGGCGTAGTGATGATCACCCGCTTGCCGCCGTGTTGCAGGAACGCGAGGCTGGCGACGATTTTTGGCAGCATGCTGCCAGCCGGGAAATGTCCTTCTTGCATATAGCGGCTCATCTCGTCGATACCGACGCGACCCAATGCCTGCTGATTAGGCTTGCCGAAATTCACGCACACTTTCTCCACCCCGGTGGTGATCACCAGAATATCAGCATCAATTTCGCGGGCCAGCAGGGCGGTTGAGAGATCTTTGTCGATCACCGCATCCACGCTCTGGTAGTCGCCCTGCGGGCTGCGCACCACCGGGATCCCGCCGCCGCCGGCGCCGATCACCACAAAGCCTTGCCGGGTCAGCGCCTTGATAGCTTCCGCTTCGACAATGCGTTTCGGCTCCGGCGAGGCGACCACCCGGCGATAGCCGCGACCCGAATCTTCCACAAAGCGCCACTCAGGATGCGCCTGCTGCAATTCATCGCGCTGGCTTTCGCTGAAGAACGCGCCGATAGGCTTGGTCGGATGGGTAAAGCCGGGATCGTTTTTATCGACTTCAACCTGGGTGACGACGGTGACCGCCTTTTGTCCGCCGCGCTGGGCGAGGCGGTTATTCAGCGCCTGCTGAATGAGGTAGCCGATGCCGCCCTGGGTATCGGCGACGCAGTTAGCCAGCGGCGTCAGCGGCAGACCTTCTCGTTCATGGGCTATCTCCGAGCGGCGTAAATCCAGCCCAACCTGCGGGCCGTTACCGTGGGTTAGCACCACGTTATAGTCCGAAGCCAGCATCTCCAGCACCGTGCTGGCCACCGCTTTGACCGCCTCGGCCTGATGCTCGATCGACTGGCTGGCGTTATCTTTGATAATGCTGTTGCCGCCAATGGCAACGACGATAAGTTCTTTCATATCCGGCTTCCGCTACAGAAGGTGATGTGGTTATTGTTATTGTGTGGTCGTGGTAGTCGCCCGGCCAGGCGTAGGGCTGCCGGGGATTTCCCGGGGTCGGCGTAAACGCCTCGCCCGGGCTACAACGCTAAACGTCGTAACGATCGCACCAGCTGAGGATCGCTTTTTCGAAACAGGCAAACGGCGGATGAACGATCCCGGCGCCGATCATGCCGATCCCGGCGTCTTTGTGGGCGATAGCGGTGTTGATCACCGGTAAAATACCGCTGCTGCCGACGCGGGTGATGTCGATCGCGGTCGGGATCCCCATAAAGCCGAGCAGCGGAATGGTGACGTTCGGGTTTTCGCCAAGGGTGATTTCACGCATCTGGCGCGAGAAATCGACCGCTTCTTCTACCGTTCCGCCGACCAGCGCGACGATAGCCGGCGCCGTCGCCATGGCGAAACCGCCGATGCCATAGGTTTCGGTAATCGCGCTGTCGCCGATATCGAGGCCGGAGTCTTCCGGTTTAAAACCGGCAAACATCGGGCCTATCACCTGCTGCGCCGGGCCGGTAAACCATTGTCCCGGCAGGCCGCTGACCCGCAGTCCGAACTCGACGCCGTTACGCGCCATGGTGGTCACCACGGTGCTGTATTCAATACCGTGGGCCGCGTCCATCGCCGCTTTGCACATCGCCATCCACGTCGGCCCGGAGAAGTAATCGCTGCTGGCGACAAATTCGAACACTTCGCGCTGCTGCTCTACCGGATAACCGGCCTGAATAATCCCCGGCGTGAGCGCCTGAATCAGCAGGGTGGTGCCGGCGTTGTTGCGGTTATGGCACTCATCGCCCATGTGTAGCGCCTGCGCCAGCATTAAGCGCAGATCGATTTCGCCGATGATCTTCATGGCGTCGCGCAGCATGGGGCCCTGCACGTCGCGCATCCAGTTCAGACGATCGATCACGCTCTTATCGTTAGCCCCCATGCGCAGGATCTTCGCCATCTGCTCGCTCATGTTGGTATAAGCGATATTGCCGTAGGTTTTGTTCTCGACGATGTGCATGAACATCGACGCCGACGTCACGCCCGCCATCGAACCCACGCAGTCGTGTTCGTGACAGGGTGAGAAGGTAATTTCACCGGAGGCGGCAAGCTCGGCGGCTTCATCCAGATCTTTTGCCAGCCCTTCAAAGACCAGCGCGCCGGTGACCGCGCCTTTCATGGCGCCGCACATGTTTTGCCATTCCACCGGCGGGCCGGCGTGCAGAATAGTTTTTGGCGTCATGCCCGGCACGACGTTAATGGCCTGATCAAAGCCGATGAGTACCGGGTGCGACTGAATAATACGCTCCAGCGCCTGCTGGTTGGCGGCGGCGATTTTATCCGCCAGCGGCGAGTCGGCGATGCGATCCAACGCCTCGACCACCTGCATATTGCCCTGGCCCGGCGGCGTCCAGTCGAGCTGGGTGACGGCGGTATGCTGCTTTTTCAAATCGTCGCTGAACATGGCGATACCGACGTTAATTACGTTCAACGGCTGGTTAAATAGCGACTGGCTCATCAGGCTTGCTCCCCTTTGCAGATAAATTCACGCGCCAGCAAACCGGTATTGGTGCTGCTGCTGGCCAGAATGACGCCAGCGTCAAGTAGCATCTGGCGCTGTTGCTCCAGCGACGGCGTATCGATGTCTGTACCTAACACGTAAGCGAGGATCGTCAATGGGCGCCCATCGGCGGCGGCAATGGCTTTGGCCTCTTTGATCGCCGCGATCGTCGAACCCACCGGATCTTCATGCGATCCGAAGCCCAGCACGAAGTCCATGACGATGACCGCCACTTCGGGATCGCGCGCCTCCTGCAGCAGGCGGCTGATGCGGTTGGTCGGGTCGATCATCGGGTGCGGCTTACCGTTGGTGAAGTCGTCATCGCCGAAATCGAGGAAAGTGTGCTTGATGCTGCGATTGATATCGCTCAGACGATAGGCCGGATCCGGCTGAATGTTGCTATAAACATCCGCGTGTTTTTCCAGTACCGCGAACATGGTTTCATCGCACAGGGTACCGCCGCAGAACAGGCCGCGAATGTACTTTTGCCGTGGCGTGAGCTGCGCGCGAACGTCAGCAATCAGCGCCTGGTTCAGCGGATGCACATCGAGATTTTCCTGCTTAATACCGCTCAGCAGGACAGCCTTCAGCGCCGCGTCTTTAGTGCCGCGGGCGAACTGCAGACCTTGCTCATCGGCGGGAGGCTCGGCGCGGCCAAGGAAGCACGCCACTACCGGTTTACGGCAGGCGCGAGCGCGTTCGAGCACTTTTTTCGCCACCGCTGGAGCCGGTGGTTTAGAAACAAGGACGATGATTTCCGTTTGCGGATCGGCTTCCAGCATCTGAATAGCGTCGAGCATCATCAGGCCGCCGATTTTCTCACTCAGATCGCGACCGCCGGTACCGATTAACTGCGAGATCCCGCCGCCGAAATCATGGATACGGACGCTCAGCTCCTGGCTACCGGTACCAGAGGCACCGATAATACCGATGTTGCCGCGGCGAACCGCGTTACCGAAGCACAGCGCCGCGCCGTTAATAATGGCGGTGCCGCAGTCTGGCCCCATCATCAATAACCCTTTTTCGTGGGCCAGCTGTTTCAGCGCCAGTTCGTCGTCAATAGAGACGTTATCGGAAAACAGCATCACGTTAAGATCGTTTTGCAGCGCCTGGCGCGCTTCGCGAGCGGCAAACAGACCGTTGACCGAGATAATCGCTAGGTTACTTTGCGGAAGATGTTTTTTGGCGCTGGCGAGAGTGGCGTAGCGCGCTTCGTGCTGGCCGCTGTCGGCCTTTTTGCTGAACAGCGCTTCTATTTCACCGAGTATCTGTTCGCTATCGGCGCCGTCTTTGCCCTTGATAACAATCATCAGGTCGCCGTTTTTCGCCGCTTCCAGCTCCGGCGTCAGCAGTCCCAGGTTATTCAGCACCCCTTTGTTCATTTCCGTCGCCATCGCCACAAATGCCTGCTCTACGCCATCGAGCTTATTAGCGCGGGTGGAAATCGACATTAATGAGACGGAATCAAAATAGGTATTCTTCTTCACCACTATTTTAACTGACATTATTCCCTCCATACGTTTGGCTCAGCGCGCAGGCATCCGCCATGCCCAATAGCATGTCGCTGCCGGAACTTGAGCCAATATTTTTAATATCGGCAATTGCCTCAATAGAAAAGGTTGTCGATTGATTAACCATCAGATTAATCAACACGGCGATACTTTCGCGATAACGTTGGTTTATCGCTGCCTCCAGCGTTATCGCGCTGAGCGGCGTAGTATTTTGTCGGGCGCTCTGCAGCGCGGTTATAAATGCTTCCCGGTATTGATTAGCCGGGTGCCCCTTTATGAATAAAATAACGCTTAGACCTAGCAAATAATCATCCGCCGATGGCGTCAGGCCAATGCCTAATCCGATCATGTTCGCCACGGCGGCGCTGATATTTTTATTTTCGCGAAGCGCTTTAAATAAGGTTTCCCGTCGCTGCTGGAGTTCATGACGCATCGCGTGATAAAAGGGATTGTCGCCGCGATAGAGAAATAACGTGTCATCCTCATGTAACTGCGTAACGATAATGTTGCGCCATCGTCGCCAGGCTATCTGGCTAAATGTTGCCGCGTTTAATACTGCCTGCGGCGTTTGCCAGCGCTCACAACGGTGGATGTCTATCCATGTATTATCGCCAATGTAAATCCCTGAATCGGTAAACCGGACGCTTTCCCCTGGCCGGAGCAGGTTGTCAAAGTGGGTGAGTGCTAACCTACAGCTATTGGGCGCATTATCAGAAGTTTCACACAGCAGCGTCAGAAGCCCTGGTTTGCCGGGGATGAGCAGGTTCACCGCATGAGTGAAAACCTGCTCGACCTGTCCGCCGCCGCGCTGCGAGAGAAAGCTCTCATCCGCAGTTAGCGCTTGCACACACCGCCGCGAGGAGGTGTTTATGGCGATTCTCCTTCCTCAGGCTCCGGCGGCGACCAGCAGGTGGGCGATTTCACTGAATCCCTTATCCCATGCCAGCTCCAGCGGCGATTTACCATACTTATCGGTCATATGCGGGTTGGCGCCGTGCTCCAGCAGCAGTTTGACGATCTCCTGCTGCGTCGCGCCGCCGTCGTTTAAGACAATCGCTTCCAGCAGCGGCGTCCAGCCAACAAAATTGGTGTGGTTAACGTTAATGTCAGTTTCCGCCAGCAATATTTTTACGATTTCAATATGACCTTTTTCACAGGCCGGCGTCAGGCCTACGCCGCCGAAACGCGTTAATCGTTCGAGGTCGGGTTTTGCCGGTAAAATTAAGCGCAGTAGTTCGACGTCGTTATTCAGACAGCTGATTAAAAACGGGTTAAAACAGGTCTGGTCCTGCTTATTAATATCGGCGCCAGCGGCAATAAGAACAGAGACACAAGCATAATGTTTATTCAGGCTGGCGAGGGTAATAGCGGTTCGCCCCTGGCGATTACTGGCATTAATATCGACACCGCTTGCGAGGCAGGCTTTTAGTTTCGCGATATTTCCCTGCTCTGCAGCCAAAAGATAGTCAGCAATAATATTTTCCGTGGCCATCATCTTGCTCCTGTTGTTGCGGCTGAGACTTTCTTGATGGCTTGAGCATAGCAACCAGAAAAAGATAAAAGAACCCGCTTAAATTTTATTCGCCATAATCCGGGGGATTATTGAATAAATTTCAATAATTGATGCAGACTGTGCGGCAGAGCAATGTTTACTTCTTTACACTTATACCCCTTAACGCAATCGGGGTTTCTTTCGATATAGTTACCGTCAGAAAGCAATGTCATCGATCTATTTTTCAGAGGGGAAAGAGATGAACGGACTCACCGCTACGGGGATCACCGTCGGGATTTGCGCAGGCGTTTGGCAGCTGATTTCCTCGCACGTTGGGCTGCAGCATGGTTGGGAATTATTGGGAACCATCGGCTTCGTGGCGTTCTGTAGTTTCTATGCGGCAGGGGGAGGCCAATCCGGCTTTGTCAAAAGCCTGTGCGTTAACTATTCCGGAGCGGTGTGGGCGTGGCTGGCGGCGCTGGCCGCCGGCGCTCTCGCCTCAGCCAGCGGTATGTCGGGATTCTGGGCAAGCGTCATTACCACGGTGCCGTTTTCGGCAGTCATCGTCTGGCAGGGGCGCTTTACGCTAACCTCGTTTATTCCCGGCGGTTTCCTCGGTATGACGCTCTTTTTCGCCACCGGTTTGAACTGGACGGTGACGCTGTTGGGATTTCTGGCGGGAAATTGTGTCGGCTTTATTTCAGAATATAGCGGGCGCAAACTCAGCGAGGCGACCAGTAAGTAGCGTGCCTGAAGTCGCGACGGGTATTAAGCATTGTTCAAAAATGATTGCCCCTCGCCACAGTAACCAATACATTCAGCTCAGGTATGGTTTAGCGGAGGCGGGAAGGGCGCATGAACTCGATTTTTACTGAAGAAAATCTGCTGGCATTCACCACCGCGGCGCGTTTTGGCAGCTTCAGCAAGGCGGCCGACGAGCTGGGGTTAACCACCTCAGCCATCAGCTATACCATCAAACGGATGGAAGCCGGGCTGGACGTGGTGCTGTTTACCCGCAACACCCGCAGCATTGAACTGACGGAATCCGGCTACTATCTGTTTCGCAAGGCTACCGATCTGCTTAATGATTTCCATGCGATAAAGCGCAGCATAGATACTATCTCGCAAGGTATCGAAGCGCGGGTGCGCATCTGCATTAATCAACTGCTATACACGCCGCGCCATACCGCCCGCCTGCTGCAGGTGCTGAAAAAACAGTTTCCCACCTGTCAGATAACCGTCACCACCGAGGTATACAACGGCGTTTGGGATTCGATCATCAATAACCAGGCGAATATTGCCATCGGCGCGCCGGACACGCTGCTCGACGGCGGCGGTATTGATTACACCGAGATCGGCGCGATCCGCTGGGTGTTTGCTATTGCCCCGGATCATCCGCTGGCGTTTATGCCCGAACCTATTTCGGAAAGCCAGTTACGCCTCTATCCCAATATCATGGTTGAGGACACCGCCAGCACGATCAATAAAAAGGTCGGTTGGCTGCTGCATGGTCAGGAGGCGATCCTGGTCCCTGACTTCAATACTAAATGCCAGTGTCAGATCCTCGGTGAGGGGATCGGTTTTTTACCTGACTATATGGTGAACGAAGCGATAGCTGAGAAACTGTTGGTGATCCGTCAGATCCACAATCCGCGTCAGGATTCCGGCATGCTGCTGGCGACGCAGCATGCCGCCACCGGCCAGGTGACGCAGTGGATAAAAAAGCAATTTCGCCCCGGCGGGATTTTAACGGCTGTATATGCTGATTTATTGCATCGTGGAGAGGGAAAGTAAGTACCATTCAACGATGATTATTTATCATTTGATATTTTCTACATAAGTTGTCGCCATTAATAAATGGCGACAACTTAGTTAGTGATGAATTTTCTTTTCAATTAACTTATATAATATTAGTCCGAATGGAATGCATATTGCGATTGTAATAGCTCCGGCAATGGTACAACCCCAAGGGTTTGGGAATTTTTTGACAAATATCCCATATGCCATCACGATAAAATTATGTGTTAAATATATAGTATAAGAAGCATCACCAATTTTTAAAAGTAAGTTGTGTTTTTTTCTTACGGGTAATATAAATATCAAAATAGCTGCGCTTATTAAACAATCGATATATATAGGTTTTTCGATATAAATAGCTATGCAAACAAGAAAAGCAGCTAAGGCCCAACATATTGTATCACTGAGTTTTGATGTTAAGTTTTGTAAGATGTTTTCGTTTCGCTCAATAAACACTCCAATTATAAATAGGAATATAATCCATTTGGAAAAGAATGCATTGGCTTCAGCAGTTGGTAGGGCATTCAGTGATGAGGTAATAAACAGTAAAGTAAAAATAAAAATCAGGCTTGCTATAATTCTTTCTTTTTTGATGCGTATAGAAATTAATAGAGCAAAAGTGAAATAGAAAAACATTTCATACGATAATGTCCAACTTTGTGACATTACGGGGGTGTCGATCTTATTATCAGTTGCACCGAAAGGAATTAGTAGATATGAGAAGAATATTTTTTCTGCATTAATATCTTGTGATCTTAGCGCTATTCCTGCAGCCCATAATATAACTAGTAAAGTAAAAAATATCCAATAAATAGGATAGATTCGGAGGAGGCGTTTTTTTATGAAGGTTGATGCATATTCTACCCCAAAATCTTTGTTTTTAGTGGTGTAAGACATTATGTATCCACTAATGACAAAGAAAACATAAACCCCAAAATCACCTAAATGTGTCGTTCTCCGTATTATTTCATCAAATAATTTATTACCTGTGGTGCTATACATGTAAAATTGATTAACAGTATGAGCTATTATGACAAATATAGCGGCAAATGCTCTCGCATATTGTAATGAATCAAGCTTTTTCATTCATAACCCTGTTAAATTATTGAGCCCATATAATCGTTAAAATATTAAATTTGCTAATTTGCATATTAGCTTACTAGCATACTCAAGGTTTGAGTATATAACATAAAATTCACAAAGGAAATCAACTTGCAAGCTTTGTTTCTGAGTCAGAAAAATCCTTCAATCTATTTATGTAATTGGATTCTTCCGATTCAGTGCTTGAGGATGGAATAGAACTAGTCACTACGCCATATCCATTGTAATTGAGGGGTTTTTGCGGGGGGCATACTATTTAGATATAGCTAACCAGCATCAGGAAGTCGTCGGGTTAAGTTTACGACCCTCAAATCTTAAAAAAACGCCAAAACTCCAGCTGTGGACTTTTCCCCTCGCTTTGCCTTATATATATTTGATGACGTCGGTGATACGGGAATGTACGGCAATGGATACGGGGAAGTTGAATAGCAGTTTTGGTCGTATTCATGCGTGCTACCAGAAGCTACAGTTAAATGCGCATCTCCCACACGTCATCGCCTGTAGCGAAAACGTCGAGTGCGCCGCCGGCGAGCGTTTTCAGCCGCAGGATGGGTTCATTTACTTTCTGCTGTCCGGGCAAATCACCCTCGCAGTCAACGACCCTGACAACCTGTTGGGTATTGTGATTGAGCATATGCCTCTGGGCCTGCTTGAGTATTACTGCCCGGCGGTAGAGCTGCTATATCAATGCCTCGACCGCTGCCGTTTCGCCAGAATCAGCGTGGAGGATTTCGAGCGTATCTTCTTTTACTCTTCGCCGGAGTATATGAAAGAGCTGACGACTATTCTGGCCTACATGGGCATTTTTGCTCTTGATGCGCACAACGAGCGCGGCAACCTGTCCGGTTTTCAGACCATAAAATCGATGCTATCGCGTTATCTGTACCGTAACGAGATCGATTGTGGAAAACGTGAAAGCCTGTCCGCTTTTATTATTAAACGGACCAATCTTTCGCGCAGCTATGTATATCAGGTTTTAGCGGCGTTAAAAGAAGGCGGCTATATCACGGTGAAAAAAGGTCAACTCATTTCTATCGACCGAAAAATACCGGATAAATTCTGATTAATATGGTCAGTTGTCAGGGCGATTATGCCCGGCTTGCTGACGCCTGTATAAAGTGAATGTGAAATACGTCACACATTCTGGAGTTATTTTATGACCCTGGATTATATTGCTTTAGCCATCCTGATTGCGGTGGTGCTGATTTTATTTTATGGAATTATCATGATCCACGATATTCCTTATGAAATAGCCAAAAAAAGAAATCATCCGCACCAGGATGCGATTCATTACGCTGGCTGGGTGAGCTTGTTCACCCTGCACGTGCTGTGGCCGCTGCTGTGGATCTGGGCCACGCTGTGGCGAGAAGACCGCGGCTGGGGAATGCAGCAGTTAAAGACCGACCAGCACGATTTACATCAGCGTCTGGATGCGATGCAGGCGGAATTAAACCGTCTGAAAAATAGCGCCGTCAATCAGGAGGGTAAATAATGGAAACGTTATTACTGCTGTGTTATGCCGCCTTGTGTATCGTGATATTTAAAGTATTCCGTATTCCATTAAATAAATGGACGGTTCCCACTGCGGTATTAGGTGGCGTGATACTGATTGGCATGTTAATCCTTGGTATGAATTATAACTTCCCCTATAGCGAAGTCGGGAAGCAGGTTTATCGCACGGTGCCCATTGTTTCGCAAACCCGCGGTCGAGTCACCAGCGTGCCGGTGAAACCAAATCAGATGCTGCATGAAGGCGACATCTTGTTCACCATCGACCCAACCCCGTTCCAGGCGAAAGTCGACGACCTGACTGCTCAGGTGAAAGCGGCCAGCCAGGATGCGTTGTCGCTGGATGCGGGGTTAACCAGCGCGCAGGCTGATTTAAGCAAAGCGGTCGCCGAGCGCGACCAGGCCCAGCGTGAATACGCCCGCTTCCAGGCAGGTCATGATAAAGGGGCCTTTTCCGATCAAATGGTCGATACGCGTCGCCAGAACTGGAAAGCCACGCAGGCGGCGGTTGACGCCGCCCGGGCAAAGGTCGCACAGGCGCGTAACGATCTCAATTCGGTGGTGCACGGCGAGAACACCAAAGTTGCTTCGCTGCTGGCGCAGCTGCGTGAGGCGCAATTTAAGCTCGATAACACGGTGGTACGCGCGCCGTCTGACGGCTACGTCAGTACCGTCGGTCTGCGTCCTGGGACCATGTCCACCGCGTTGGGGTTGAAGCCGGTGATGACGTTTGTGCCAACGGATAATGTGAATTCACGTGAATACGTCGCCGCATTCCGCCAGAACGCGCTGCAGCGTTTGCAAAAAGGTGAACAGGCTGAATTGCTGTTCCCCTCTATTCCCGGAACCGTGTTTAAAGCGCAGGTAGCGGAAGTGCTGCCGGCGATTGGCGAAAGCCAGTTTCAGGGGCAGGGAACGTTGCTGACGGCCAACGATCTGGCGGCGCGCGGTCGAGCGCTGGTGGTATTAAAAGTGACCGACGATCGTCTGGCAAATTATCAGCTGCCGCAGGGCGCGGACGTCGAAGCCGCCGTCTATTCGCAGCATTTTGAGCACCTGTCGCTGATAAGAAAGATCCTCATCCGCATGAAAAGCTGGGAAAGCTATCTTTATCTCGATCACTAAAACGACGGAATAGCGATGAGGCAGTTTTAAGAACTTTTCCTAATGCTAAGCGCAGGAGCTTATGCCATGCTGAATGTGACTCGTAACATAAAGCACGCGTTAAGAGAGGAAAAATATGAAAAAAGCAATGATTGCACTATCCGCTATTCTGGTCGCTTCTCCGGTATTCGCAGCAACCACTACACATGCAACCGATGACACCGTGGCCGCAGCGCATGAGAATGCCAACACGGCGAAAGAAAAACTGCACCAGGCGCAGAATCAGGGCGAAGAGATGAAGCTCAAGTCCAAACATGCTGCTGAAGGGAAAAGCGATAGCGTCGGCAGCCAGGTAAGTGAAGGCACGCAGAAAACCTGGAACAAAACCAAAGAAGGCGCCGAGAAGGGTTGGGATAAGACCAAAGAAGGCACTGAGAAAGGCTGGAACGCCACTAAAGAAGGCGCCAGCAAAGGTTGGGATAAGACCAAAGAAGTCAGCGAGAAAGGCTGGGATAAAACCAAGCAAGGCGCTGAAGAGTTAAAGAATAAAGTCTCTGAGTAAAACGGACTCACTGAGAATAAAATGGCCGCGCAAGCGGCCTTTTTTACGTCTGGCGCTCGCTGAATTTATTGTTTGCTGCCTTCCTGATTTAGCCAGGAATAGTCCTGGATAGCTTGCTAATCACTATTTCTCCACATTTGCAGGGTAAAAAAGAAATATATCAGGAGGTGTACTATGAAAAAGATTATTTCTCTGGCGGTTATTTTATCCTGCGTGCTGAGCGCTCAGGCTTTTGCCGATGGCCCAAATGATGACCATCGTCCGGGGCAACAGCAGGTATGGCAGAATGGCCCGAAACAGGGCGACCAAAACGGACGCCACCAGCCGGGCGGTCCTGGCGATAACCATCAGGACAACAATGACCACCGCGGCCCGGAGCGTAGCGGTCATGACGATCGTCGCCAGGAACGCCATGAGCAGGATCATTTCGCCTGGAGGGGGAACGATTTCCGTAAAGGCCATCCGGCGCCGGAGCGTTATCGCGGTGATGAATATCGCGTCAGTAACTGGAACGAGCGTGGCCTGCCGCGCCCGCCGGAGGGCCATCATTGGTCTTATATCGATGGCAATTACGTGCTGATCGCCGCGGCGACAGGAATCATTACCTCAATACTGGTAAGCGGCGCCCTTGGTCATTAAATAATGATATCAGTGGCATGGCATTCGCGCCGGGTCAGGCTAACGTCTGACCCGGCTTATTGATGCTAACTTGTACGGACCGCAAAGCCCTACCTTATATTCAGCTCGTCATCCGGCCAGTATTTATAACCGTTGACCATTGCCTGAGCCGCCAAACCTTTCTCGGTGATTTCATAAACGTTGACTTTTGACGGCAGCGAGGCGGTATCTTTCGCCACGCCGTTGGCCGACGCGCCTATCGGGGCGATGCCGTTGTCGTCATATTTCGCTGCCGCGTTGGCATCCGCGCCGACCATATAGCCTTTAGTAATGAAAGTATTCAAGGCGTCTTTATCGTGGAATACCAGTACGGTGCGCAGCTGTTTCACGCCCATACCCACACCGGCGCCGCCCTGGGCCATTTTCATATAGGTATCTTTGCCGGTGGCGCTATTTTTAACGACGCCGTAACCGCTGCCGAAGCCAAAGACTAATATCTTGCTACTGTTGCTGGCGAAGACCGCGTAGCCCTTTGAATGCTGGATATCGCTACGTGCTTCCGGGTACAGGCTATAGAGTTTACTGAGCGTGTTGGTACGCATCTTTTGAATACTGGCGCGTTGCTGGCTGGCGGTGTCGCCCTCAGCGCTGCAGCCTGTCAGCGTCAGCGCGCAGGCAAGTAAAAGTAAATGATATTTCATGGCTGTTTATTTTTATTTAAAACTGAATTAAAGCGGGGATGGTAGAGTAAGTGTTGGTATGTAACCCATAAAATAAACGTTTATATTTAAATTTTTCCAGTTTTAATGGCTATTGTTCTGCGATTTTTCTGTATTAAAAATATGATGGATGACGTTCCAGCAATTAGAAATGCTACTTGCATAAACTTTGAGCCAGGATAACTTGTTAAGTTCTTAATCTATTCCCGGAGAACGGCATGTCTGATTGTGTAATTCCAGAAATTAAAGCCACGGAAGATGAAATGATTTCTATCCGTCATTATTTACATGCCAATCCGGAATTAAGTCTGGAAGAGTTTAATACCAGCGAGCTGGTTGCCGGTAAGCTGACAGAATGGGGCTATCAGGTGACCCGTGGCCTCGGTAAAACCGGCGTCGTCGGCAGCCTGAGTAAAGGCGATTCGCCGCGCACTATTGGCCTGCGTGCCGACATGGACGCATTACCGATTTATGAAACCACCGATTTACCCTGGGCCAGCACGGTACCTGGAAAAATGCACGCCTGCGGCCATGATGGACATACCACGATTTTGCTCGCGGCGGCGAAATATATCGCCTCGCCGGCCTGCCAGTTTAACGGCACGGTGCATCTGATTTTCCAGCCCGCGGAAGAAGCCATCGGCGGCGCGGATCTGATGATTAAAGATGGCCTGTTTGAGCAGTTCCCCTGCGAACGCATCTTCGGCCTGCACAATATGCCGGGGCTACCGGTTGGCAAGCTGGGCTTCTATGCCGGCAACTTTATGGCCTCGGCGGACACGGTCAAAATCACGATTACCGGCTACGGCGGCCACGGCGCGCATCCGGAACGCACCGTCGACCCTATCGTGGCCGGCGCGGCGCTGGTGATGGCGTTGCAGAGCATCGTCGCGCGCAACGTGCCGCCGGGTGAAACGGCGGTCGTCAGCGTGGGGACTTTCCAGGCCGGCATCGCCTCGAACGTGATTCCTGAGAGCGTGGTGATGGAGCTCAGCGTGCGGGCGATGAAACCGGAAATTCGCGATCTGCTGATTAAGCGTATTCAAGAGCTGACCGAGTTTACCGCCAAAAGCTATGGCGCCAGCAGCGACGTCGAGATTTACGACTCCTATCCGGTATTAACCAACAGTAATGAAGAGACCGATTTCGCCCAGGCGCTGGCGCTGGAAGTCTTTGGCCGCGAAGGGGTGCTGGAGTCGGTATCGCCAATGAACGCCAGCGAAGATTTCGCTTTTATGCTGCGCGAACGTCCGGGCTGCTACTTCCTGCTCGGCAACGGTGAAAAAGGCGAGAAGGGCGGCTGCATGGTGCATAACCCCGGTTATGACTTTAACGATGACATTATCAGCACCGGCGCGACGCTGTTCGCGCGTTTAGTGCAAGCGCACTGCCGTTAATCCCTGGAGAAAATCTCGAATGAAAAAATCACTGTTGTTATGTTTGGCATTAATGGCGTCGACGTCGGCGCTGGCCGCCGGGGCGAAAGAGCTCCGTTTTGGCGTTGACCCGACCTTCGCGCCGTTTGAATGGAAAGATCCGCAGGGCAAGCTGGCGGGATTTGATATCGATTTAGGCAACGCGATTTGTCAGCAGCTGCAGGCGAAGTGCGTGTGGGTGGAAAGCAACTTCGACGGCATCATCCCGGCGCTGAAGGCGCGTAAATTCGACGCGATCCTCTCAGGGATGTATATGACCGAAAAACGTAAAGAGCAGATTGCCTTTAGCGATAAGCTGTACAACGGGCCGGTGTTTCTGGTGGCGCGCAAAAATACCCTCAAAGGCAATACGCCAGAGCAGTTGAAGGGGAAAACTATCGGCGTCGAGCAGGGGTCGGCGCAGGAAACTTACGTTAACCAGTACTGGCGGCCGCAGGGGATTAACATTGTCGCCTATCAGGGGGCCGATAGCGTCGTTCGCGACCTTGAATCAGGTCGTCTCGATGGCGCGGTGCTCTCCGGCATGATGGCCGATTATAGCTTCCTGCAGCAGCCGCAGGGCAAGGATTTCGCCTTTGTTGGCGGACAACTGCAGGATAATAAACTGTTTGGCGCCGGGGCGGCGATTGGCCTGCGTCAAGGCGACGATGCGCTGCGCGAAGAGATAAATGGCGCGATTGCGAAAATGCTTGCCGACGGCACCTACAAAAAACTGGCCGGGAAATATTTTAGCTTTGACGTTTATTCCGGGACATAATGTCAGAGTGTACCCTGCGGGCATGGACTGCCCGCCGCAAGATTCCTTTTCTGATTATCCACTCGACATCCTCTTCAGACCCCCTGCGGTTATCTGAGGGAAACAGAATATAAGCTAAGGAGTATCGGCATGATGACACGTCCATTGGGCAAAAGCGGATTTTCCATCGCCCCATTAGTCTTTGGCGGCAACGTCTTTGGCTGGACCACCGATGAGAAAACCAGTTTTGCCATTCTTGATGCTTTTGTTGACCACGGTTTTGATGCTATCGATACGGCGGATGTGTACTCCCGCTGGGCGGAAGGCAATCAGGGCGGTGAATCCGAAACCATTATTGGCCGCTGGCTACAGGCGCGCCCCGGCATACGCGATAAAGTCAAAATCTTCACCAAAGTCGGATCGGATATGGGGCTACCCGGCCATAAAGGGTTGAAAAAAGCCTGGATCCAGCAGGCGATTGACGACTCGTTGCGCCGCCTGAATACGGATTACGTCGACCTCTATTTCGCCCACTGGCCGGATCCTGAAACGCCGATCGATGAAACGTTAGAAGCATTCCAGGCGCTGCAGCAGGCCGGCAAGGTGCGGGCGATTGGCGCTTCAAACCTCGACGCCGGACAGCTGTCATCGGCGCTGGAAGTGGCGCGTAAAGGCGGCCTTCCGGCCTGGCAGGTGTTGCAGCCGGAATATAACCTCTATCACCGCTCCGCCTTTGAAGGGGCGCTACGCGATCTCTGCGTCAGCCGCGATATAGGCGTGGTGACCTACTACAGCCTGGCTTCCGGCTTCCTGAGCGGCAAGTATCGCCAGTCGTCCGATTTAGCGCAAAGCCAGCGCGGCAGCGGCATCGCTAAATATCTCAATCCACGCGGAATGCGGATTATTGACACGCTGATCGCGGTGGCGGAAGAACAGCGCGCGAAGCCTGCAGAAGTGGCGTTAGCGTGGCTGATGAGCCGGGAAGGCGTTACCGCACCGATTGCCAGCGCCACCAGCCTGGCGCAGGTGGAAAGCTTCGCCCGCGCGGCGGCGCTGAACCTCGGCAGCGAACAACTGGCGCGGCTCGACAGCGCCAGCGCCTGAGTCAGTCGCTCATCCCCGGAGGCGGCGCGTTGCGCCTTGTCCGGGCTACCAAATCGTACAGTGCCGTAGCCCCGGTAAGCGCTAGCGCCACCGGGGATTTTGCGGCCCCCAACCTCGACAGTTTCAGCCAGCGTGGTGAATAATTAATGGCAGACCACCCGGACCGTAGATACTGTTACCACTTTTCAAATTTTTTAGCCTGAGAAAAGCGTTTATCCCGTGGCGCTTCGGAGTATATTGCGCTCCCGGTTAATTTTTCTGCAATATGTTTTCTGTGGCGCAGGGAGCGCACAGAGGGCGGCCAGTCGCCGCCGCCCTCTGTACTCCCGGGCTCTGGCCGCCAAAATCGCCACTTCGTGGTGCCTTCGACTTATCCCGGCAGGCTTCGGGTCGGGCCGAGGCTGCGTCCCTGCAAATCACGGCCCTCAGCCCGCATCCATGCGGGCTGCCCCGGCCTGCCGGGAACGTCTCAGCGATTTTGAGGCCACCAACACCGGCAGTTTCAGCCACCATGGTGAATAAATTAACGGCGGGCTCCACGAACGGTAGGCCGGATAAGGCGCAGCCGCCATCCGGCGCAAAGCTGCTCCTTATCCGCGGATGTTGCCCGGCGTAGCGACACATGACCCCCTTTACTCATCAGGCTCACCCGCCGTTTCTGCTCCTGAACATGCATTTCCGTCAGTGCCTGATGCCGAAGCACCCGCACCCGCATGGCCCGTTCAACCGGATGGGGCACTTCCGGTTGAACGGGCGCGTCTCCCGGCCACGCAATATTATTCCTGATGGCGGGTGACGTTGAGGATCTTCGCGCTCGCGCCGACCGGGAAATTGCTCAAGGCGCCAAAATCACTGCCCTGATAACCCATGATCTTGCCATCGGTTCGCATCTGCTGAAGATCGATAAGGATCACCCCCAGCGTAGGAATGATTTTCTCCCGCCAGACGAACAAATAGAGATCCTCAGCCACCTGCACGTAATGGCAGCGATCGACATCCGCCAGCCCCTTTTCCACGCCATCGAGACACTGCCAGGCGTAAAAATTATCGTTGAGATAGATGTGTTCATAACGCTCGGTCGGGCTATAGGTGTACTGATTGCGCATGCCGACCAGCGCGGTGGTAAAGTCAGGCAGCGGTCCCGGCTGGGCATCCAGGCGGGCGAAGACAAATCGCGCCTCGACGGCGGTCAGCGGCAACCCTTGCTCTACCCGGCTGAAGGCGTCCAGCCGCGCGGCGGCTTCGTCAGGTAGCTGGCCGTATACCAGCGTGGCGTTGCGCTGCGTCAGGTTGCATACCGCGCTGATACTGGCGTTATCGCGCTCCGGGTCAAGAAAATCGATAAACAGGATATCGGGGCGCAGGGCGGTTGCCCGCCAGGGCGCGCGTTTGCCGTTCCAGCTAAGCGTTTGTTCATCTTCGATAATCAACTGCTGCGGCTCGCTCCCGGCGGCATAAAAGGTAAAGCGTTCGCCTGCGGGAAGGCTGGCGGTGGCCAGCAGGTTGCCGTGCGGGGCGAAACCATCGGCCAGCGCGCCGACCTGGATAAATACGGCTTCTGAAGTCATATAAGCTCCTGAGTAGAGTGGGGCGCTAAGTAAACGCCAGCGTTGGAACATCGACGATGCTGGACCCGCCATCGGCGACCAGCGTCGCGCCGCTGATGATGGCGGCCTGCGGCGAGCAGAGAAACTGACAGGCCTGGGCTATCTCCTCGGGGCTGGCGGGGCGGCGTAGCGGAACGTCGCGGCACACCCGTTGATAGGCTTCGGTAAGCGACAGCCCGTGTTGCTGCATCAGTGGGATCATCTCTTCATCCGCCATCGGGGTGGTGACCCAGCCGGGACAAATCGCATTGGCGCGGACGTCCTGTGGGCCGTAATCGCGGGCGATGGAGCGCATCAGGCCGATTAACGCGTGTTTGGCGGCGACATAGCCACAGGCCTGCGGCCCGGCGGCGAGCGAGGCGATGGAGGCGACGAACAGCACATTGCCGCGGCTGGCGATAAGCGAAGGCAGGCAGGCGCGCACGCTGGCGAAAGCGCTGTTTAAATTCGCGTCCAGCGCCTCGCGCCATTGGCGATCGCTGGTATCGGCGGCGGCGCTATTGCCCATGCCGCCGGCGCTGCAGATGAGTACATCAATACCGTGAGTCTGGTCGAGAATCGGCGGTAGCAGCCGTTCCCGCCAGACGTCGCCGTCGGCGACATCGCCCACCAGCGCCGTCGCGCCGGTTTCAACGGCGATCTTGTGTAGCGGCGCTTCGCGTCTGCCGGTAATAAACACCCGATCGCCCGCCGCGCTCATCAGCCGCGCGCAGGCGGCGCCGATCCCGCTTCCACCGCCGGTAATCACTACGACTCTCGCCATTCGCTCTCTCCAGTAATGGGGTTCAGGATTACCTTAGAAAGCGAGTTAGCTTCCGGCTATCGCCCGGAAGAACGATAGCCGGGTTCGTTTATTTGCCCTCGCTCACAGGAATGGCCAGCGGCGCGGGCACCGGCTTCATGGTCGCCGGATCGACCGCCAGATAACGCCCGGTTTTGTTATCGATACCGACGTAATCGATCATCTTGCCCTGCGCTTTGGTGACCATGGTACGTTTGGCGAATGCCTCGTAAGCGTCGCTCATCGTTTTGACCCGATCGGCATGTTGGGCCGCGACGTCATGCGTTTCCAGCGGATCGTCATGCAGGTTAAACAGCTGCCACGGCGCATCGCCGGCGTTGAGGCCGCGAGGTACCAGCCGCCGCAACTTCCATTCGCCATCGACCCAGGCCGCCTGATTATGCAGTTCAACCCCGTAGTTGCCGCGCGGCGGCTGCTGGACTTCACCGGTTAGATAGCGCTTAAAGCTGACGCCAATCATCGGTAACACGGGTTTCTTCGCCAGCGATTTATTGGGATCGATGCCGGCGAATTCATATAGCGTCGGCGCCACGTCGTACACCGCCATCGTTGAGGCGTCAATTTTACCGCGCCGGGTAATGCCGGGACCGGAGATCATAAAGTCGGTATTGATGCCGCCCTGGGCGCTGGTGGTTTTGTGATAGTTAGCGTAGGGGGCATTGCTGACGTTCGCCCAGTGGGGGCCGTAGGAGACAAATGATCCTTTGCGGCCCACGTTGTCATAGCTGTTATCGAACTGCTTCCAGAATTCGGAGGTAGATTCGTAATAAAAACCCTGTGCCGGGTTGGCGCCGTTATCGGTTAAAAACACCAGCAGGGTATTTTTATCGCGCCCGGTTTGTTTCAGCGTCTCTATCAGCGTGCCGATTTGCGCGTCCATATTGGCGATCATCGCCGCATATACCTGCATCACTTTCGCCGTATATTTCTGCTGCTCTGGCGTTAGCGCTTCCCACTCTTTATCCAGCTCCAGATGCGGCAGCGGGGTGTCGTCATGAATAATTCCTAACGCTTTCAGGCGGGCGATACGCTGGCGGTAGACCTCGGCGTAACCCTGCTCATACTGGCCTTTAAAGCGCTTAATCCACTCGTCCGGCGCCTGCAGGGGATCATGAGGGGCGGTGAAAGCCAGCCAGGCGAAGACCGGCTGCTCCTTCGGCGTCGCTTTAATCCAGCTATTCATCTGGCGGGCGTAAGCTTCGCTGGAGTAAAAATCATCTGGCAGGGAGACGCGCTCGCCATCGCGGGTATAGTAAGTGTGGAACGCCTCGACGGTTCCGAGCGGTATCGCATCGTTAAAATGGCTGGTGCCGCCGCCCATAAAGGCGAAGGAGTGGTTAAAACCGCGGTCCTTCGGCGTGGCGCCGGGAACAAAACCGAGATGCCATTTGCCGGCCATCAGCGTGTTATAGCCGGCATCTTTAAAGCGCTCGGCCATGGTGGTGACGCGGTCGGTCAGCCGCAGCTCGTAACCCTCTTTGCCTATGGTACTGTCGTACCACCACATGCCGCCCATCCCGGCCTGCTGGTTACTGTTGCCGGTCAACAGCATCGAACGCGCCGGGGCCGACATCGGCGAGGTGTAATACTGGCTCATGCGGATACTTTGCTCCGCCATGGCTTGCAGGTTGGGGGTGGGGATCTCACCGCCGAAGGGGCTGATATCGGAATAACCCATATCATCGGCGATAATCACGATGACGTTTGGATGCTCATTCTGCGCGCCGTGCGCGCCGCCGGCGAGGATCATGCTGACCGCCGCGGCCATGGCTTTTTTGTTCACGACTGACTCTCCTGTTCAGAGGGGGATATCATCAGGGTAAGGCGCTACGCAGTATGCGCAGACCCAACAAACGCGGCCCGCCAGGCCTTCAGGCCGTTAAGGTCGCGGGAAAAGGGGCGTACTGGCGCGAGGATTTCGCTAAAGAACCGGTAATAGCCGCCGCAGAGGCGGTTGTTGCCAGCGGCGTTGAGATGCGCGGGGCAGCCGCCCTGGCAGACCATTTTTACAGCGCAAGTCTGACATTCGCGGCGCCGGCTTTTTTGCTGGCCAAAAGGGAGCTGAACTGAAGCGTCAACTGCGGCGGCAAGCGTCTGCTCGTCAAGGCGACCCAGCCGATGTTCGGCGTTGATCTGATGATCGCAGGCGTAAAGCTGTCCGTCAGACTCCATCACCAGATTGCTGCCGCAGCGGGCGCTATGCACGCAGCTGCCGCTGCTATGGGTAAAGTACTGCGCCCACGCCTGTTCGATATTGATGACGAACACCCGCCCCATATCGCAGCGCTTTTGCCACTGTCGCCAGATACCGACCATAAAACGCCCCCAGTTATCGGCGCTGAGCTGATAACCTTCGCGCAGCGCCGCGCCTTCGCTCATTAGCGGCTGGAACTGCAGATAGCGCGCGCCAAGCGTGACCATCCGGTCATAAATCGCCCCCGCGTGGGCGGCGATTTCGTTATGCACCACCACCAGCAGATTAAACTCCACCTGATGCTGGTGGAGCAGGGCGATACCGCGCAGCGCAGCCGGCCAGGAAGCCTGCCCGCGTTTATCAGGACGGTGGTGGTTTTGCAGCGCTTCGCTACCTTCGAGGCTGACGCCGATAATAAAGCGATGTTCGCGAAACAGCCGGCACCAGGCGTCGTTGATCAGCGTCCCGTTGGTTTGCAGGCTATTGCTGATGGTTACGCCATCAGGGGCGTAGCGCTGCTGCAGGGCGAGCGCTTTTTTATAGAAACTTAGCCCGGCCAGTAGCGGCTCGCCGCCCTGCCAGACAAAGTTGATTTCCCGCGCGCTGACGGGCTGGGCGGCAATATAGCGGCGGATAAACTGCTCCAGCCGCGCCTCGTCCATCTTCCTGACCGGCGTTTCATCCTGCGGGTAGTAGCAGTAGCGGCAGGCGAGGTTACAGGCGGGGCCAATCGGTTTCATCAGAATATGAAACGGCAGCGATGAACGCGGTTCGACGGCCAGCGGAATTTGCTGCTGGCGTAAGGCGGCGATATTCAGCATCGGCTTATCCTCTATTAATTGCTGGCCTGGGGCGGCATATTTGGGCAATAGCAAGTCAGGCGTAATCCGTTGATTAAGCCGCGGCGTTAAATTATCGACATCCTTTTTAGGGTATAAATGAAAAAATGCAAAAAACTATCGTTCTTAAGGATGAGATCGGACCTGCCAATATAAGGGTTTTTAATCCTTGCCGGAAAATAACGCGTGGTGTTAATAACTTTTGTTTATGTTTTAACGTGTCCACGTTAACAGAACGCTGGCTTGTTTTTAAATGCTTTAAATAACAATGCATTGATGAAAATAATGTAATCGATATCACATTGTTAACATGTTAATGATTGTGTTACTTAAATGTGAAATGTATGCTTCATCTTACTCTGGTAATCCGCGTGTTACGCACCACCACCTTGACGGGGGGAAATATCATGTCTGCTTTATTAAAAGCCAGTCGTAATGATGCGATAATAGCCCGTTGTTTACAGACTATTTCACAGTTAATTCCACTGTCTTCAGCGGTTTTTTATCGAGTAAATAATCGTTTAAAACCTGAAAACTATATATTGCATAATATTTCGGATAATACACACCAACAATATCTGGAGAGCTTCCAGCCGTTGGATCCACACCTGCCGGCGCACTTTAGCCACCAGAGCACGACCATGGCGGCGATGACGCCGCGACTCTGTGACCGTAACCGGCACTACTACCATGAATTTATGTTGCCGAATAACGTACGCGACATGACCGAAATCTTTATTCGCCGCGAACGGCGGATCGTTGCCGGTATCTCGCTGATGCGCGACGTGCCTTTTTCCAGCGAAGAACGGTTGCGGGCCCAGGCGGTACTGCCGTTGGTGGAACTGGCTATTCGCGATTTCCTGCAGGAAGAGGATGAACTCCCCGCCATCCTGACAGCCAAAGAGCGCGAAATCGTCGGCATGGTGCGTGAAGGCGCCAGCAACAAGCTGATTGCCCGCCAGCTGGATATCTCGCTCTCGACGGTGAAAACCCATCTGCGCAATATTTTCGCCAAGACTGAAGTCGTCAACCGGACTGAACTCGTTTCCCGAACCTGGATGCCTGCCGCTCAGCGTACGCTGCATCTGTAATCTGACTATCGCATCCCGCGCGCGCCGTGGCAGCACGGCGTTTTCCTGATGCCTGAGGGTATCACTCCCTGGATAACCGTCCGGGGGGAGGCTTTTTTGACTGGAGCACGCCCTACGATGTCGAGTACACCTTTTTCTGATAATACTCTTTCGCGGCCTGGCAGGCTGGTGGTGTCGCTGCGTTTGCTGGCGGCGATTGTCATTTTCGCCGCCATTGCGCCGGGGATTTTAATGACCGCGCCGGCGGTGGCGGCGCAACTGGGCAGCGAATGGCACCTTAAACCCGGGCAGATCGGTTGGTTGTTTTCGGCGGAGCTCGGCGCGATGAGCCTGGCGACGCTCCCGGCGTGGTGGTGGATGAGCCGCCTCGACTGGCGGCGGGTCGCGCTCGTTGCCTGTGCGGTATTTCTGCTCGCTAACCTTGCCTCGGCGGCGGTAACCCAGTATTCGTCTCTGCTGGCGGTACGCTTTATTGCTTCCCTGGCGGGAGGCACGCTGATGATCTTGTGCATCAGCTGCGCGGCGGGAACGCCGAATCCATCACGGGTGTACGCATTCTGGGTACTGGGGCAACTGCTGTTAGGCATGCTTGGCCTGCTGGTGTTGCCCGGCCTGTTCGTGACCTTTGGCCTGAAGGTCGTTTATCTGCTCCTCGCCGCCATCATGCTCTGCTGTTTGCCGCTGGTTTCTGCCTTCCCGTCGCGTTTTCAAGCGCAATCGGCTTCCCATCGCCAGCCGTCTGCGGCGTCGTGGCGAAAGGCGCTGGCGGTGCTGGCGGTTCTCACCTTCTATATCAGCCTCAGCGCGGTATGGACCTTTATCGGCACCATCGGCAGCGGGGCGGGGTTGAGTCCGACACAGGTCGGTCTGGTGCTGGCGGCGGCGACGGTGTTCGGCATTATCGGCGCCGGCGGCGCGGCGCTGCGCGGTACCCAACGTCCGGACTGGCTGGCGGTGTGGCTGGGATACGCGCTGCTGATCGCCAGCGTGCTGTTACTGACAGGTCATCCGCTGCTGGTGCGTTACGCCATCGCGGCGCTGCTGTTTAAGTTCACCTGGACTTTCGTGTTGCCCTTTATCCTCGCTCGCGTGGCCGCGCTCGATAACAACGGCCGGTTGATGAACAGCATCAATCTGGTGATCGGCGGCGGAATGGCCGCCGGTCCGGCGATCGCGGGGGCCTTACTGCAACACTTCGCCAGCGCCAATCCGCTGCTGGCGGCGGCAGGCGCCTGCGCGCTGCTGTCGCTGATTTTGATTGCGGCGGCGTCGTCCGCCGGGAAAGGTTTAGCCAACGGGAGGATAGAGTGAAAAGAAAAACCGGTTTCTTCTTTGATGAACGTTGTTTCTGGCACAGTACCGGCCTGCACGCGGTAACGCTGCCGGTCGGTGGTTGGGTACAGCCGCCTGCCGGCGGCGGCCATGCCGAGTCGCCGGAGACCAAACGGCGGATGAAAAACCTGATGGACGTCTCCGGGCTGACGCCGCAACTGGAACTACGCAGCGCGGCGGCAGCGAGCCTGGAAGACCTGCGGCGGATCCATCCCGATAGCTATCTTGAGGGCTTTAAGGCAATCAGCGATAACGGCGGCGGCATGCTCGGCAAAGAGGCGCCGCTGGGGCCGGGGAGTTATGAAATCGCCTGCCTTTCCGCCGGGCTGGCCTGCGCCGCCGTCGAGGCGGTGCTTAAGGGCGAACTGGATAACGCTTATTCGCTGTCGCGGCCGCCAGGACACCACTGCCTGCCGGATCAGTCGATGGGGTTTTGTTTCCTCGCCAATATTCCCATTGCCGTTGAACGGGCGAAAGCGTTGCTGGGGCTCGGCAAGGTAGCGATTATTGACTGGGACGTTCACCACGGTAACGGTACGCAGCATATCTATCTGCAGCGCGATGACGTGCTGACTATCTCATTGCATCAGGACGGCTGCTTCCCGCCGGGCTACTCCGGCGAGGACGATCGCGGCGTTGGCGCCGGCGAAGGTTACAATATCAATATTCCGCTGCTGGCCGGGGCGGGCGAAGATAGCTGGCGCTATGCGCTGGAAACTATCGTCATTCCCGCGCTGGCGCGTTTTGAGCCGGAACTGATTATTATCGCCTGCGGCTATGACGCCAACGCGATGGATCCATTGGCGCGGATGCAGCTACATAGCGACAGCTTCCGGGCGATGACCGAACAGGTCCAGCAGGCGGCGGATCGCCTGTGCGGCGGCAAACTGGTGATGGTGCACGAAGGCGGCTATGCCGAATCCTACGTGCCGTTCTGCGGCCTGGCGGTGATGGAAACGCTGAGCGGCGTGCGCACCGAGGTTCAGGATCCGCTGCTGGAATTTATTCAGCAGCAGCAGCCGCGCGCCGCGTTCGCGCAGTTCCAGCGCCAGGCTATCGATCGACTGGCTCAGCAGTTCGGTCTGCTATAAACCACCTCAGCCTCCCCGCTGTGATGGCGGGGAAGGGCAAGACGCAATGTGGCTCAAAAGTCCCAGTTTGGGACTTTTTTCTTTACCTGGTCCCGAATTGGGACTAATATCCGTCCATGAAGATAATCTCAGTGAAAGTACTCAGGGATTTCTGGGCGGAGAATCCCGACGCGGAACAACCGCTAAAGGCTTGGGTGGACGAGGCAATAAAGGCTGACTGGAAAACCCCGGCGGAGATCAAGGACCAATACCGCAGCGCAAGCATATTGAAAAATAAGCGGGTGGTATTCAACATAAAGGGAAATGATTATCGGTTAATTGTAGCTGTTGCTTATCTGCGGGGATGGATGTTCGTTAAGTTTATCGGAACGCATAAGGAATATGACGTGATAAACGCTGAGACGATAGAGAGGAAGTAAATGATGAATGTTAAGCCTATCCGCACTGAACAAGATTACGAAGCCGCGTTAAGCGCGGTTGAACCTTTTTTTGATAATGAACCAGCGCCTGATACGCCAGAGGGCGATTTTTTTGAGGTGATGTGCTTGCTCATTGAAGAGTATGAGAAAAGGCACTATCCCATCGAGCCGCCCACCCCCATTGAAGCCATAAAATTTCGTATGGAGCAGCAGGGGCTTACCGTAAAAGATCTGGAACCGGCGATTGGTAAATCTAATCGCGTTTATGAAATTCTCAATGGCACGCGCAACCTGACGCTCCCGATGATTCGCCGGCTTCATGCACAGTTCGGCATTCCTCTGGAGAGTCTGATCGGTGCGTGATGTCATGGCCATAAGCTCTTAATCATTGGTTTTTTCAATCATCCACTGACTTACCGCCTGATTAATCATCGCCATCACGCTGAGCAGCAGCATCCGCTGCTGCGCTTCGAGCTTCAGATAACGGCGCAGCGGCGGCATTTTGCAGACCACTTCGCTGGCGGCCCAGGGTTCAATGCAGCAGCGCCAGCCGCTACCGTCAAAGGTCAACGAAAAACGGCGGTAGTCCAGCTCGCTTAAGGTCTGCTGAAGATTAGGAAAACCGTTGAGATAGCCGGCGAGTTCCGCGCTCTCTTTACCGCCGATAAAGCGGACTGGCTGACGTTTCAGCCAGCCGGATTGGTGAGCGCGGATCTTACCGCGAGCGGGCCGGGTAACCGGCCCCTCGACGACAAACTCGCAGCTGTGAATGCTGGCCATAAATAGTCGCTTCTGACGCACCCTGTAGGTGACGAAGGTGGCGTCGTTCAAGCGCAACATCGCGCTGCTTTCGCTCAGTTTTTCGCTCGGCCAGCCCGCTAAATCGCGCTGCACCGCGTTCATTAATGGCGTTTCAAACCAGGGGACGGAGGGCATCAGGCGTCATCTCCCCGCGGGTCTGTTTCTCATAGTTGCCGATAGCGCGCTCGACCACCTCTTCTACCGCCAGCGGCTTGAACGGATTAACGCGCTGTACGCACAGCGTCCAGAACAGGGCATAGGCGGCGGTCAGGCCGAGCATAATCCCGAACGGCACCAGCACCTCGCGGCTGTCCATCCCCGGTGGGGTAATATTCACGATAGCGATGATAATCCCGACGCTGGAGATAATCTGCGGTAGCGGGAACCACGGCGAGCGGTAGGCGCGCGGTAGGTCCGGGCGGCGAATGCGCAGCATCACCACCGACAGCGTCACCAACAGATAGGCCACGCCCCAGGCGCAGACCGCGGCGAGGATCAGCGGCACGATGCGGTCCAGATCGCCGTTCAGGTACCAGGCGTGCAGGCAGGGGATGGCCACGCCGATGGCAATCGCGATCACCGGCGTTTTGAAGCGCGGATGCAGCCAGGTAAGAAAACGCGGCAGCGCGCCGTCCAGCGCCATACCGTAAATAATACGTGGCACCGCGGCCATCAAGGTATTAATCGTGGCGCAGCCCGCCAGCAGCAGGCCGACTCCGAGCCAATACTGGCCGGCGTGGCCCATCACCCGCTCGGCGAAGGCCGGGATAGCCATCGGCGTGTCCAGCAGATGGACGTTATTCGCCGCATCGACCACCACGTTTTCCACCTGGCGGTTAATCGCCGCGCCGTAGATAAACATGCAGCTGGCGACGCCCAGCAGACCCAGCGCCATCGCCCGCGGAATGGTGCGGTGGGCTTTTTTGATTTCCGGCGCCATCGGCGTCACCAGTTCGCAGCCGACGAACATAAACATCGCCATGCCGATATAGCCGAACAGGCCGGAGATATCGCTAACGTTCAGCGGCGTGCCGAACCAGCCGGAAAGGTGAGTCACCGGCGCCATAAAAATGCCGCACAGGCCGAAAATGGTCAGCGTCGTCCACATGCCAAAGGTAAGCACCACTTCGACCTTGCCGAAAATTTCCACGCCAATGGCGTTGAGCAGGCCGAAAATGACCACCATACCGACGCCCACCATCCAGGTGTTTTGATGGGCGGCCATCTGCGCATTGACCGATTCGAAGTTCACCAGCGCCATAATGCCGGCGAGAATGGTCTCCGCGGTTCCGGCGAAGATATGGACGATAAGATAGGCGCACAGCGCGCCGGTAATGGCGAAGAAGCGGCCCATACCGCAGGAGATATAGTCGTACACCGAACCGGTGGTGGGGATTAACGTCGCGGCTTCGGCGAAGGTAGTGACCTGCGCCTGCATCATAATAAAAGCCAGCAGTACCGCCAGCGCGAAGGTGTCGCCGCCCATGCCAAATCCGCTGGTGACCGTCAGGATCACCGGGCTTGCCATAATCAGCCCAACCGAGCTGGCGAGGGTCGTCGGAAAGCCGACGACGCCGCGTTCAAGATGGCTGGCGAGTCTGTTACTAAACATAGTCAACCTCTGCACAATGTAGGGGAGGGCAGGGAATAGCCAGCGCCACTCCCGGATAGTCATAATTTAGGCGGGCATCCTGCTCAACGAATATCGTCCGGAAGGTGGAGAGCAACGGGTGAATCTGTGACGTAGTCCATGAATGTGGCGACTGATAAACAAGATGGCCCCGAAAACCGGGGCCATCTGTCTTGCCACGTTGCGCGTATTTCTGCCGGGTGGCGGCTAGCGCCTTACCCGGCCTACGGTCCGTGCGGCCTGCCTTTAATTTGGCCTCAAAACCCCGGTGGCGCTGCCGCTTACCGGGGCTACAGCGCTGTGCGATTTGGTAGCCCGGAGAAGGCGCAATGCGTCGCCGAGCATTATCAGCGTGTTAGCGCGTCTCAATGTTCGCCAGATAGTGTTTGACGAAACGCGGGGTGAGAATTTTCCACTCCACTTCGGTGCCTTGTTTGACAAACCAGCTGTCGCCCGGCGCGAAGCGCTGCGGCTCGCCGCCGGCGACGGTCAGTTCTACTTCGCCCTCCAGCACGGTGGCGTGTTCGGTAAATGGATAGGTCATGGTGAAGCTCCCTTCGGTGGACGAAAACAGTCCGCAGGTAAAGGCGTCCTGCGGCTCGCCATATATCATCGCGCCCGCTACCTGCGGGTCGCCGGCGGTCGGCGTCGCGCCGAGCAGACTTACGCTGCCGATCGGCTGCAGTTCAGGTACCGGTTGTTCGAGTTTAAAAGCGTACATTGCGTTCTCCTGATTAACTCCGGCCTTTCCAGAAACCGGCGGTTTGATGCATCAGTTTTCCGGCGGTGACTAATAACAGACGCAGGCTGTCACGGCCGTGGATGGTCGCGTGGGGAATGCTGCTTAGCAGGTGATAGCGGTCGGAACCGCCATTGATCCCTTCGGCGAGGATTTTGCACACGATGTGCGAGGGGGTGACGCCGAAGCCGGAGTACCCCTGGACGTAAAAGACGTTGTTATGGTCGCGTAAGGTGCCGATCTGTGGGAACAGGTTGGCGCTGCAGGCCATCGGCCCGCCCCAGGCGAAGTCGATCTTCACATCTTTCAGGTACGGGAAGACCTCCGCCAGCAGCGTACGATTCCAGGCGGCGAAATCGTTCGGCGTATATTCCACGAAGCGGGTAGCGCTGCCGAACAGCAGGCGGTTTTCGCGGGTGACGCGGTAGTAGTTAATCACCGGGCGAATATCGCTGAAGGCGCCGCGCAGCGGGCTGATGCGCTCGATCAGTTCATCGGAGAGCGGCTCGGTCGATATCTGATAAGAGTAAGTGACCAGCGTTTTGTTGTAGATCTCCGGCTCCATATTGTTGAGGAAGCTGTCGCAGGCCCACAGCAGTTTGGCGGCTTTAACGCTGCCCATCGCGGTGCGCACCCGTACCTGTTTGCCGTAATTCACTTCCACCACCGGCGAGGATTCGAAAATCTTCACCCCCAGAGAATGCGCGGCCTGCGCCGAACCAAGCAGCATATTGAGCGAATGGATCTGCCCGCCGCCCATATGTTTCAGCGCGCCGCAGTAGACCTCGGAGCCGACCACCTGCTGTACCTCTTTGCCGGTATACAGTTCGATATCTTCATCCGGGGTGGCGGCTTTAAACTCCTTCTCCCACTGGCGTAGCGTTTTGAGCTGCCGCTGGTTATAGGCCAGGTAGCCGTAGCCGGGGACGAAATCGGCGTCGATGTTGTATTTGCGGATGCGTTCGCGAATGATGCCCGCGCCGAGGTTGGCGATTTTAAATAGCGTCTCCAGCCCCTCTTTGCCGACGTGTTTTTTCACCGCTTCGATATCGTGGCCGATCCCGGCCATCACCTGGCCGCCGTTGCGCCCGGTGCCGCCATAGCCAAGATGGCGCGCTTCCAGCACCACCACGTTGGTGATCCCCTGTTCCGCCAACTCCAGCGCGGTGTTAATACCGGAAAAGCCGCCGCCGATAATCACCACATCGGCTTCGATATCTTCCCGCAGCGCCGGAAAATGGAGCTGGTATTTCTTCGTCGCGCCGTAGTAGTTCAGCGCATCGATTTTAATATTCATCGCGTTACCCTGTCGTCTTGCCTGGCTCAATGTCCTCATCACAGCACGCCGCGCGGGCGTTGAATATCGTCCGGAAGAATGACGTTCTTTAGAACGATGGGCGGCGCGGCGCAACCGTGCTGTGATGGGCTAACTTTGCTAAAAAACGGGTGCTGACGATGAGCGAGATAACCATACTGGCGGAAGTGACCGCCTTTTTACGCCAGCCGCACGGGCAGTTTATTGCCGGCCATCGTGAGGCGGGCCACGGCGCGCCGTTCGCTGTGATAAACCCAGCGACCGGAGAGTCAATCGCCGAAGTCACGGCGGCGGATGTCGGCCAGGCGGACCGCGCCATGGAGAGCGCCCGCCTGGCGTTTAATCAGTGGCGCGAGATGCCGACGCTGGCCCGCGGCGCGCTGCTGCTAAAGCTGGCGGACACGCTGGCAGAGCATCGCGAAGAGCTGGCGCAACTGGAAAGCCTCTGCTCCGGTAAGACCATCACCCTGGCGCGGATGCTCGAGCTGGATCAGTCGGTAGCGTTTTTGCGCTACTTCGCCGGCTGGGCGGGGAAAATCACCGGAGAAACCCTGGATGTGTCACTGCCGTCGATGGCCGGGGAAAGATATACCGCCTTTACCCGCCGCCAGCCGTTGGGCGTGGTGGTCGGCATCGTGCCGTGGAACTTCTCGATTATGATTGCCATCTGGAAGATGGCGGCGGCGCTGGTCTGCGGCTGCACTATCGTCCTCAAGCCGAGCGAGTATACGCCGCTGACGCTGCTGCGGGTGGCGGAACTGGCGAAGGTAGCCGGTATTCCGGATGGCGCGATTAACGTGGTCAACGGCGCCGGCGGCGAAATCGCCCAACGCCTTATCACGCATTCGGCCTGCGCCAAAGTGAGCTTCACCGGCTCGGTGGCGACCGGGGAAAAAGTCCAGCAGTCGGCCAGTGCGTCAGGTAAACGGGTTACGCTGGAGTTGGGCGGTAAAAACGCCGCACTGTTCCTCGATGACCTGCCGCCAGAGGCCATGGTGAACGGCATTATCGAAGCCGGTTACCTCAACCAGGGGCAGATTTGCGCCGCCGCTGAGCGCTTTTATCTGCCGCAGGGAAAACTGGATGCGGTGCTGGCGCTGCTGAAAGACAAGCTCAGCGCTTTCGCCCCGGGGTCGCCGCTGGATGAACAAACGCTGATGGGGCCGCTGGCTAACCGCCAGCAGTATGACAAAGTCTTGCGTCTCATTCAGACCGCGCGCGAAGAGGGTGATACCATCGTTTGCGGCGGCGAAGCGCTGCCTGGCGAGGGCTATTTCCTGCAGCCGACGGCGGTTAAGGTGCGCAGCGAAGAGAGCACCCTGATGCGCGAGGAGACCTTCGGCCCGGTATGCAGCTTTATTGGCTATCGCAGCGAAGAAGAAGCGCTGGCCCGAATTAATGCTTCCCCATTTGGACTGGCGGCCAGCGTCTGGTCGGATAATATCCGCCAGGCGCTGCGCTACTCGCAGGCCATTGACGCCGGGATCGTATGGGTCAACATGCATACCTTCCTCGACCCGGCAGTGCCGTTCGGCGGCATGAAAGGATCGGGTATTGGCCGTGAGTTTGGTAGCGCGTTTATTGATGATTATACCGAACTTAAATCAGTGATGATGCGTTATTAAACCACAGGAATATCGGCATGCCGCTAATCACTATTAATTAATGAAAGATAAGACTTGCTGGTTATTATTATCTAACCCACCGCCAGGCCGCTAAATAATAATTTAGTGGCCTTTTTGTTTACCTCGAAGATGCGTTCAAGGAAAACGCCCGAAAACTTGTACAATAATATCCCGATTAAAAATTGCCGCCAATTAAATTTGCGATTACCAATATGCACTCCGTAATCATCTAATGGATGACTGGCATTTTATTGTTTGAATTATTGTTAACTAAAAATTATCTGAGAGTTTTTAATTAACATTTAATTAATTATTTGAGAGGTCACTTTGACTACGCTATTAAAAGAGATCGTTATTGTCGGCGGCGGCGCCGGCGGGTTGGAGCTAGCGACCCAGCTGGGACGTAAATTAGGGCGTCGGCGGAAAGCGAATATTACCCTTGTCGATCGCAGCCAGAGTCATCTGTGGAAACCACTGTTGCATGAAGTCGCCACCGGTTCGCTGGATGAAGGCGTGGATGCGTTGAGTTTCCTCGCCCATGCCAGCAAACACCACTTTTCCTTCCAGCACGGTTCGGTAATGGATATCGATAGGCAGAATAAGACCATTACTATCGCCGCGCTGCGGGATGAGCAGGGCGAAGTACTGGTGCCGGAACGCAAGTTGCGCTGGGATACGCTGGTGATGGCGCTGGGTAGTACGTCGAACGATTTTAATACGCCAGGGGTAAAAGAACACTGTATTTTCCTCGACAGCGCTGAGCAGGCAAAAGTATTTCATCAGCAAATGCTGAACCAATTTCTGCGCTATTCCGCCGACCCGCAGACGACCGGTAAGGTCAATATTGCCATTGTTGGCGGTGGCGCTACCGGCGTTGAATTATCTGCTGAATTACATAATGCGGTGAAAGAACTGCGCAGCTACGGTTATAAAGATCTGACCAACGAGGCGTTAAATGTCAGTCTGATAGAAGCCGGCGGCGGTATTTTACCTGCACTGCCAAAACGGATTTCCCGCGCCGCGCACGAAAAGCTGAGTAAACTTGGCGTGAATGTGATGACCAATACCATGATCACCGGCGTTGAAAAAGGTGGCCTGCAGACCAAAAATGGCCAGTTTATCGAGGCGAGTTTAATTGTCTGGGCGGCGGGGATAAAAGCGCCGGACTTCATGAAGGATATCGCCGGGCTGGAGACCAACCGTATCAATCAACTGGTGGTGACCCCGACGCTGCAGACGACGCGCGACGCTGATATTTTTGCTTTCGGCGACTGCGCGGCATGCCCGCGTCCGGAAGGTGGATTTATCCCGCCGCGCGGCCAGGCGGCGCATCAAATGGCGCTCTTGACCGCCGACAACATTATCGCCCGCATGAAGGGGCATAAGTTGAAATCGTTCTCCTATCGCGATCGCGGTTCGCTGGTTTCTCTCTCCGGCTACACGACCTTTGGCAGCATTATGGGACATCTACCGATTGGCCCGATGATGGTCGAAGGCCGTATTGCGCGGATGGTTTACGATTCGTTGTATCGGATGCATCAGGTGACGCTGCACGGTTATTTTAAAACCGGCCTGATGATGTTATCCGGGGGGATAAACCGGATTATTCGCCCGCGCCTGAAATTGCATTAAGCGTGTTAAGCCGCCCTTCGCAAGAAGCGTGCGGCATAGCCTCCTGTCGCCCGGATAAGGCGTAGTGCGCCGCTATCCGGGTATGTATCGATCCCGAAGTTTCTTTCTTCCCCTATCAATCCGCCATTCCACGTTAAAAAATCAGCAGATTATCTTTTTTGCCCGCCGGGGGTTGTCTGACGTCTGATAATGCGTATAGTTCTCATTCTCTTTTTTGTTCGCAGGCTAAGCAGGGATCGATCTGCGCCAGTGAGTCGTTCACAAGGAACAGCAAAGGCGTAGGGTGACGCAAAGACAGCAGGCCGGAAACACACAATATCGGCCACTGCGCGACCACCGGGTCATTGATTTTTTATAGGGTTGTTCCAATGAAATACACTCTTCCGGCGTTGGCGCTGGCCATCAGCGCGACGTTAGGCGGCTGCGCGACTCACCATTCCGCTGCCGTTGCGCAACCGGTTGTTAACTCTCCTGCGGCTAACGTGGCGCAACCGCTGCAGCGCCAGCTAGCGGAAGGGTTGTACGAGATGGCGCTAAGCCCGCAGGGCGATGCGCTGTACGTCGCCAGCGCCGAAGGCTTTAAAGATGTGCAGGGCGGGGCGGTTTACAAGCTGGATCCGCAAACCCTTAATACCATCGGCCTGACGCATACCGATCTGAAAAACTTCGCTTTGCAACTCTCTGCGGATGGTAAAACGCTATACGTCAGTAATTCGCTTGACGGCGGCATCAGCGCTATCGACACCGCCACCGGCAAGGTAAAAAACCGCCTGCTGTTCAGCGAGCGCAATGAAAAAGGGCTCCCCTATGGGGCGCGTCAGCTGCTGCTGCTAAATAATACCCTCTACGTTGGCGCAGTCGCCGACCCGGCGCAAATCTGGGTGGTTGACGCCACTACCATGAAGCTGAAAACGCGGATTAAAAACACCGGTAAATGGATGACCGGCCTGCACTATTCTGCACAAACCGGGCGCGTATACGCCGCCAACGGCAGCGGTGAAATTCTGGTGATCAACCCGCGTAACCAACGCATTGAACAGCGCTGGAAGCCGTTGGGCGACAAGCCGGCGCTGCTGCTTAATATGGCCGAAGATAGTGACACCGGTCGTCTGTTCGTGACCGATAACTCGAAAGCGAAAACCACCCTGGTGTTGGATATCCACAGTGGCAGACTGCTTAAACAGCTCGAGGTCGGTGATTCGCTGGCGGTGCAGTTCAATGGGAAACGCCACGAAATTTATATTTCACAGCGTGAATCCGGCAAGGTTATCAGCCTTGACGCCAGCCGCTACACGCTGAAGAAAAGCTGGGCGCTGCCGGCCAATCCCAACAGCCTGCTGCTTTCCGCCGATGGTCAGACGCTGTTTGTCACCGTCAAACAGCCCTTCAATAAAGACCACTCCACTAAAGGCCCGGACAGCGTCGTACGTATCGACCTGAACGCGCAATAAAAATAACTGGCCCGGCGACGGGTCCTTTGATCCATTTATCCTCATCCATGGGGCAAATTATGCACACCACGCACTATTCATCCTTCCCGCTGCGTAAAACGCTGTTGGCCTTAGCCATCGGCGCCGCCAGTCAAACGGCGATGGCCGCTGACGCTGCCGCCGCGGAGCAGCCTGGCGAAGAGACCATCATCGTCGAGGCTAACGAAAACGGCGATTTTAAATCCGGCGGCGACCTGGTGGTACCGGCATTCCTCGACGGCCAGATCGCCCACGGCGGCCGTCTGGGGATGCTTGGCGAACAAAAAGCGATGGACGTCCCGTTTAACGTCATCGGCTATACCTCGAAGCTGATTCAGGACCAGCAGGCGAAAACTATCGCCGATGTCGTCAGCAACGACGCAGGCGTGCAGGCCGTACAGGGCTACGGAAACTTCGCCGAGACCTATCGAATCCGCGGGTTTAAGCTCGATGGCGATGACATGACCATGGGCGGTCTGGCGGGCGTGGTGCCGCGTCAGGTGATGGACACTCAGATGCTGGAGCGCGTTGAAATTTTCAAAGGGGCTAACAGCCTGCTTAACGGCGCGGCCAGCAGCGGCGTCGGCGGGATGATTAACCTCGAGCCGAAACGGGCGGAAGATCTGCCGACCGCACGTGTTGGCGTCGACTATACCTCTGATTCGCAGGTTGGCGGTACCCTCGACCTGGGACGCCGTTTCGGCGATAACAACCAGTTCGGCGCCCGGGTCAACCTGGTGCATCGCGAGGGCGAAGGCGCTATCGATAACGATAAACGCCGTACCACGCTGGCTTCGCTGGGGCTTGATTACCGTGGCGATCGTTTCCGCTCCTCGCTCGATTTCGGCTATCAGAAGAAAACGTTCCACGGCGGTACGATGGGCGTCAATATCAGCGGCGTAGATTTCATCCCGGCGCTGCCGGACAACAGCAAAAACTACAGCCAGAAGTGGGGCTATAGCGATATTGAAAGCGAGTTCGGCATGGCGAAGGCGGAATATGACCTGAGCGATAGCTGGACGGTATACAGCGCCCTCGGCGGTCAGCATTCGCATGAAATCGGCACCTACAGCGCGCCGAAGCTGCTCAATAAAAACGGCGATGCAACGGTTGGCCGCCTTGATACTAACCGCATCATCGACGCGATCAGCGGCATGGGCGGGGTACGCGGCGATTTCAATACCGGCGCGATTTCGCATAAGGTGAATCTCGGCTATGCGGCGCAGGTGCATACCGATGCGACCGCCTGGCGGATGTCGGCGAAGAATCCGACCACCAATATCTATGACAACCACGATGTGGCAATGCCGGATAACGCCTATTTTGGCGGCAACTACCACGATCCGCTGGTCACCTCGCGCAGCCGTACGCAGGGCTGGCTGCTGAGCGACACTCTCGGCTTCTTTAACGATAAGGTGCTGTTTACCGCGGCTGCTCGTCATCAGAAAGTGGTCGTGCGCAACTACAGCAACGCCACTGGACTGGAAGATACCTCTTCGCGTTATACCCAAAGCCGCTGGATGCCGACGTTTGGCCTGGTGTACAAGCCGTGGGAGCAGCTGTCGCTGTATGCTAACCATACCGAAGCGCTGCAGCCGGGCTCTGTGGCGCCGACTACGGCGGCCAATGCCGGGCAGAGTACCGGGATCGCGCACTCGAAGCAGGACGAAGTGGGCGTCAAGATCGACTACGGAACGATCGGCGGATCGCTGGCGCTGTTTGAAATCAAAAAACCGAACGCCATTTCCGATACCTCTGGCAATTACGGCCTCGACGGCGAGCAGCGTAACCGCGGCGTAGAGATGAACGTCTTCGGCGAGCCGATGCTGGGGCTGCGTCTTAACGCCAGTACGGTGTGGCTGGATGCCAAACAGACTAAAACCGCTAAAGGCGCAACCGATGGTAAAGATGCCATCGGGGTGGCTAATTTCTACGCGGTGCTCGGCGCCGAGTATGATATTAAGCCGGTGGAAGGCCTGACCGCGACAGCGCGTGTCAATCATAGCGGCTCGCAGTATGCCGATGCGGCCAACACCAAGAAGCTGGATAGCTACACCACCCTGGATTTAGGCCTGCGCTATCGTATGCGCCTGAACGCCGACCAGAACGAAATGACCTGGCGCATCGGGGTGACCAACGTGACCAACGAGAAGTACTGGTCCGGCATTGACGATACCGGAACCTATCTGTTCGAAGGCGATCCGCGTACCGTTCGCGTCTCAATGAGCTACGACTTCTAACGCTAAAAAAGCGGGGCGGGCGGCTGATGCTTGCCCCGTGCAACTTGCGACAATTCCCCCTAAGTGATAAAAGGTGCCCCTTCACAAAAATACACAGGGGAACGACGTGAAAGACGCGTCAACGTCGTCGGATGCCGTGGAAGAGAGCGGCCCGACGCTTCATCGCGGTTTACAGAACCGACATATTCAACTTATCGCCCTTGGCGGCGCGATTGGCACCGGCCTGTTTCTTGGCATTGGTCCCGCGATTCAAATGGCTGGCCCGGCGGTATTACTGGGTTACGCCGTGGCCGGTATTGTGGCTTTTCTGATTATGCGCCAGCTTGGCGAGATGGTGGTGGAAGAGCCGGTATCTGGCTCTTTTGCCCACTTTGCCTATAAATACTGGGGCCCGTTCGCCGGCTTTCTCTCTGGCTGGAACTACTGGGTGATGTTCGTGCTGGTAGGGATGGCGGAACTAACCGCCGCCGGGATTTATATGCAGTACTGGCTCCCTGATGTTCCCACCTGGGTTTGGGCGGCGGCCTTCTTCATCATTATTAACGCCGTCAACCTGGTTAACGTGCGCCTGTACGGCGAGGCTGAGTTCTGGTTCGCGCTGATTAAAGTACTGGCGATTATCGGCATGATTGCCTTTGGCCTGTGGATGCTGTTCGGCGGCCACGGCGGCAGTAAGGCTGGATTCGACAATCTGTGGAAGCACGGTGGATTCCTCGCCACCGGCTGGCATGGCCTGGTGCTGTCGTTGGCGGTCATTATGTTCTCTTTTGGCGGCCTGGAGCTAATCGGCATTACCGCCGCGGAAGCGCAGGATCCGGAAAAGAGCATTCCGAAAGCGGTCAACCAGGTGGTTTACCGTATCCTGCTGTTTTACATCGGCTCGCTGGTGGTGCTGCTGGCGCTTTATCCGTGGGTAGAGATCAAATCCGATAGTAGTCCGTTTGTGATGATTTTCCATAATCTTGACAGCAACGTGGTGGCTTCCGCGCTGAATTTCGTCATTCTGGTGGCATCGCTGTCGGTCTATAACAGCGGCGTCTATTCTAACAGCCGCATGCTGTTCGGGTTGTCGGTACAAGGCAACGCGCCGAAGTTTCTCGCCCGCGTGAGCAAACGCGGCGTGCCGGTGAATTCGCTGCTGCTGTCGGGCGTCATTACCTCGCTGGTGGTGGTACTGAACTATCTGCTGCCGCATGAAGCGCTGGGGTTGCTGATGGCGCTGGTAGTGGCGACGCTGCTGCTGAACTGGATAATGATCTGTATGGCGCACCTGAAGTTTCGCGCCGCGCAGCGTCGTAAAGGTCGCGAGTCTAAGTTCAAAGCGTTACTGGCGCCAGCCAGCAACTACTTTTGCATCGCTTTTCTCGGTTTGATTCTGGTGCTGATGTGCACCATTGACGGGATGCGTCTGTCGGCGATATTGCTGCCGGTGTGGATTATCTTCCTGTTTGCCGCTTTCAAACTGCTGCGCCGCCCGGCGTAAGGCTTATCGCCCCGCGGAATGGCGGGGCGACATAACTTATTTTATCCCGTGGAAGCCATCCAGATAGGCGCCAGCCAGCTCATTGCCAAACAGACGAGCATCCTTCGCTTCCATCGTTTCGCTCCACCGATCGCTCGCATTACCGTTGAAGGAGTGTTGCGACTTCACCCCTTCCAGCGCCTGTTGCTTAATGGCGTCGGCAACTTGCTGCGCATCGCTTTCACTCACCCCTTTTTTCCGATCTTCTTGCCCGCGGGCGTAGATATCGCGGAAGTTAGGCAGGTTCATCTGATAATTTTGCTGACGGTTAACGGTGAAATTGCCGCCGACGAAATCAGAACGATGAGACACGAAGCTGTAAGCATGGCGTTCTGGCGAGGTCTTCGATGAGGTGCAACCGGAGAGGAGTGCTAAAGCGCAGCCAAGCGCGACAAACGTTGTGGTTAATTTCATTATGCAGAGCGTCCTTTGGCGATAATCCATGTTGGTGAAAAGATCATCTCCTTAAACAGTGTCGACGGCTAGCCCTGAGAAATGATAGTGGAGTGAGAGTACGCTGGCGCCCGCAATGCGCGCCAGCCGGGAATCAGGACGACAGCGCGCCCGACAGTGAACGAATGTCGTTGCCGGTTGGCGTCTGGTGAATACGCAGGCCGAACTCGTCAACCACCGCAAAGATATGGTCGAAGATATCCGCCTGAATGCCTTCATACTCCGCCCACACCACGGTATTGGTGAAGCAGTAGATCTCAATCGGCAGGCCGTTAGCGTCCGGCGCTAGCTGGCGCACCATCATGGTCATATCCTTACGTAGCCGAGGGTGGTTGCGCAGATACTCCTGCAGATAGGCGCGGAAGGTGCCGATATTGGTCATTTTGCGCAGGTTAAGCACCGAGGGTTCATTAGCGTGCTGTTGGTTCCACTCGTTAATTTCCTGATGGCGCGAGTCCATATACGGCTTCAGCAATTTGGCCTGAATCAGCCGCTGCTGCTCCTGCTCGTCAAGAAAATGGATGCTGGTGGTATCGATGTTCAGGCTGCGCTTAATGCGACGACCGCCGGAGGCCGACATCCCGCTCCAGTTTTTAAACGAATCCGAGACCAGCGACCAGGTGGGGATTGTGGTGATAGTGTTATCCCAGTTGCGCACTTTTACCGTGGTCAGGCCGATATCAATAACCGCGCCATCGGCGCCATATTTCGGCATCTCCAGCCAGTCGCCGAGTTTGAGCATGTCGTTGGCGGAAAGCTGGATGCCGGCCACCAGGCCAAGAATCGGGTCTTTAAATACTAACATCAGTACGGCGGCCATCGCGCCAAGACCGCTAATGAGAATCGCCGGCGACTGGCCAATCAGCAGCGATATGATCAGAATGCCGATAATAATCGCCGTAACCAGTTTAATACCCTGGAAGATGCCTTTAAGCGGCAGCTGCGAGGCAGTTGGGAATTTTTGCGCCAGATTGAAAATCACGTCCAGCAGCGAGAAGAAGGAGAGCATGGCGTAAACCATGACCCACAGTTGCGCGCAGGTGGATAAAATTTCCGCCGCTTCGCTGCCTTTCTGCAGCCAGAGCACGGCCTGAACGTTGACGATAATCCCCTGTAGGGTGAACGCCAGGCGGTGGAAAAGTTTATTTTGCGTGATGATCTGCAGCCATAAATGGCTGCTGGCCTGCGCCCGCTTTTCGAAGGTGCGTAGTACCACTTTATGTAGAATGAGATGAACGACAATCGCCGTCAGAAAAATAATGCCAAAAGTAATGATGAGCGAGGTGGTTGGGGTGATTTTGATGCCTAATGCGGCGATTTGCGATATTAATTCCTGCATAACGTCTCCTGTACATCCAGCGGTTATGATGACCGCTGGATGACTATTATGCAAATCAGAGGTTACACAGTTGTGAATCAGGACGCTGTCGCCGCCGGCTGCAGATTCAGGTGATGGCGCAGCCAGAGGGCTATAGCGCCCAGCAGCAGCATCATCGCCACCTCGACCAGCAGGAAGACGATCAGCGCCTGCGCATAGTCACCACCGCCGCGCTGGGCCAGGGTTAAGAACAGCGAGCCGAGAATGGCCGGCCCCAGCCCCAGCGTCGCCTGCTGCAGGGTACTGAGAATGGCGCTACCGGCCCCGGCGTCGCAGGCGCGAATGTCCCGCATCCCGATACGATAGAAACTGTTGACGATTAACGCCTGGCCATAGCCGACCAGCGCGGTGGAGGGCACCAGCGCCAGCGTCGTGGTCCGCAGGCTAAATTGATAAAAGGTGACACTCAGCATCAGCAGGCCGCTAATCTGCACCGCCAGGCCAATCAGCAAAATCCGCCCCATACTATAGCGAGCGATAAGCTTCGGCGCGTACAGCGCGGAGATAAAATAGGCCACCCCGAGAGCGATAAAACTGTTGCCGGACTGCCACGGCGCCATCCCAAGCCCGGCCTGCATGGTCAGCGCCATACAAAACATAAAGCCGGACCAGGCGCTGAAGAACAGCAGCGCGATAGCCATACCAAAACGGATGCTGGTGAGCTTCAACAGCCGCGGCGGCAGCAGCGGTTGCTCGCCGCGCTGCTGCTTACGCAGCGCGCTCAGGCGCATCCAGCCGAGCAGGGGGAGTACGGCCAGCAAAAGCAGCTGTAGCTCCCATGGCCAGTGCAGTTCCGGCCCCAGCGCCATCGGGAACAGCAGGCAGCAGAGGATTAACGCCAGGCTGAACGTTCCCTGCCAATCGATGCTGGAATGGCTTTCGCGGCGGGTTTCCGGCACATAGCGGCGGCTAAAAGCTAACACCAGCAGGCAGATAGGGACGTTGATAAAGAAGGCGTTACGCCAGCCGAGCCCGGCGATATCGGCGGAGACCAGCCAACCGCCGCCCATCTGGCCGACGATAAACGCGATGCCGCCGATACCGCCGTAGAGGCTTATCGCCCGGGCGTGGGCGGTACCTTTCAGGGTGACGTGCAGGGTGGCGAGTATTTGCGGCACGATCAGCGCGGCGCCCGCGCCTTGCAGCGTTCTCGCGGCCAGCAGGGTAGTGATTGAGTTAGCCATCCCGCATAGCAGCGAGGCGATGCCGAATACCGCCACGCCCCACAGGAACAGGCGGCGGCGTCCATAGTTATCGCCCAGTTTGCTGCCCATCGCCAGGCAGACGGCAAAGGCCACGCCGTACAGCGCGACGATAAGCTCCAGTTGGGTGGCGCTGGCATCGAGGGAGTGGGTGATCGAGTCCAGCGCCACGTTGGTTATCGAGGTATCGATTAACGGCAGCATCTGGCCGGTCAGTAACAGCAGTAAACCGGCGCGGCCGGGTGAAACAGCAGACGAATTCATCGGATCTCTCCATTGCGTCATTCAGCGTATGGCCGTAGCATCACCGATTAATTAAACGGGTACCAGTTCCTGTCTATACTGGTATTGGTACTACCATGCTGGAGGAACGATGTCGCTAATACTGCAACGTGAGGCCCCGAACCTCGCGCCCGATGATAGCCGTAAACAGCTGGGGGCATTTCTGCGCGCCCGCCGCGAAAGTCTTGACCCGCAGCGCCTCGGCCTGCCGCGCGTCGGGCGGCGAAGGACGCCGGGCCTGCGCCGGGAAGAGGTGGCGATGTTGGCGGACGTCGGCGTGACCTGGTATACCTGGCTTGAGCAGGGGCGGGAAGTGAATCCGTCGGCGGCGGTATTAAGCGGCGTGGCCAGCGCGCTTCAGTGCAGCCCGCTGGAAACCCGTCATCTGTTCGTTCTGGCAGGCTTAACGCCGCCGGAGAACACGCAGGCCACGGTCTGCGAGGGGATCAGTCCCGGAACCCGACGCATGCTTGATAGCCTGATGCCGCAGCCCGCCAGCATTCAGAAACCAAACTTTGATATCGTCGCTTGGAACGACAGCTTTTGCCGCCTGATGGGCGTTGATTTCGCGACGATTGCCGAAGAAGACCGCAATTGCATTTATCTCTATCTCACCTGCGAAACCTGGCGTAGCCGCATTGAAAATCGCGATGTGTTGCCCACTTTTGTTTCCTATTTTCGCGCGGCGATGGCTGAGCATCGCGGCTCGCCAGAGTGGGAAGATAAGCTGGCGCGTTTTTTCGCCGCCTCGGCGGAGTTTGAAGCGCTATGGCACCAGCGCTACGAGGTACGCGGCGTCGAAAACCAGGTGAAAAATTTTAACCATCCGCAGCTCGGGCGCTTTAGTCTGCAGCAAATGTACTGGTATTCCGCGCCGCGCAACGGTTCGCGTCTGCTGGTCTATTTACCGCTGGATGAAACCGGAGAACAGGCGCTGGCCTGGCTGGATCAACAGGGCTAAGCCCGCAATGGACAAGGAACGCTTATGAACGTCACCCGCAAGCAGCAGCGGATTATTCAACGTGCTATCGAGCAATGGCAGCAGGAGGGGATCCTGAACAGCAGCGACGGCCAACGGCTGTCAGCGTCGCTATCTGTTCGCGCTTTCGACTGGCAGCGCCTGAGCCGCTATGCCTTCTGGACCGCGATGGCCTGCGTACTGATTGCGCTGGGGAGTCTGTTCGCCGACGCCGAATTGATTACGGCGATTATCAATCTGTTCAGCGACTCCGCTGTCGCGCGCATTATCCTGCCGACGCTGCTGGCCATCGCATTTTATTATTGGGGGTTCCGCCGTCAGCGTCGCGAAGCGCAGTGGCACTATAGCACCGAGGCGATTTTGTTCCTCGGCGTGATTTGCACCGCCATTGCCTTGTGGCAGCTAGGCGATCGGCTGGACGACGGCAGCGGCCACGTGGCGCCGCTGATACTGCTCGGCTGCGCGATTTACGGCCTGATAGGGTATTTCGCCCGTTCCGGGCTGGTGTGGCTGTTCTTTCTGCTGGCGCTGGGGAACTGGTTTGGCGCGGAAACCGGCTATGTATCAGGTTGGGGCGCCTACTGGCTGGGGATGAGCTTCCCGATTCGTTTCGTGCTGTTCGGCGGCGTGCTGCTGGCGCTGTGCTACTTGATGCAAAATGTATTACGCCAGCGGCAGTTGTTTACCGTCAGTAAGGCGATGGGGCTGACCTGGCTGTTTGTCGCGCTGTGGATCCTGTCGATTTTCGGCAACTACGATTCCGAGAGCTGGTATGGGGTCAGTCAGGCGCAACTGCTGCCGTGGGGACTGCTGTTTGCGCTGGCGGCGGTGCTGTGTATTTATATCAGCCTGAAAACCGACGATGGCATGCTGCGTGGATTTGGCCTGACGTTTCTCGCCATCAACCTCTACACTCGCTTTTTCGAATTCTTCTGGTACAGCCTGCACAAGGTGGTGTTCTTCCTGATCCTGGCGGTATCGCTGGCGATGATTGGCCGCTACGCCGAGCGGATCTGGCACGCCGGAGAGGGGGAGAAAAAGTAACCTTCCCCGGTGGCGCTACGCTTACCGGGGCTACCAACTGAGTACTGGACCGTAGCCCGGATAAGGCGCAAAGCGCCGCCATCCGGGGAGGGCAGCGCGCGGAGATTAGATCTCTGTGATGGTGGTAGACTGCGGCAGGCGGGATTTCGGCAGTGCGGCGTTGAAGTCCTCCACGCTGTGATGACCGACCGGCACCACGACTACGCTGGTATAACCTTGCGCTTTCAGGCCAAACTCTTCGTCGAGGATGGCGAAATCGACGCCTTCGATCGGCACCGCATCCAGACCCATTGCCGCCACGCCGAGCAGGAAGTTGCCCACGTTAAGATAAACCTGCTTCGCCATCCACTGATCGTCATCTTTCAGCTCTTTGCGGTGCATATCGGCAAAGAAGGTGCGGCCTTTGTGGTTACCGGCTTTGGCTTCAGGAGTGGCAAAACGGCCATCGGCATCTTCCTGATCAACGACTTTTTCCAGCCACGCATCGTCCATCGCGGTTTTCGCACAGAACACGACAACGTGGGAAGCGTCGAGGATTTTACGTTCGTTGAACACGTAGGTGCCGCTGGCCGCTTTCGCGACGCGGGCTTTCCCCTCATCGCTGCTGGCGACGATAAAGTGCCACGGCTGGGAGTTGGTGCTCGACGGGCTATATTGCAGCAGCGTTTTCAGGTTTTCCGCCTGTTCGGCCGTCAGTTTTTTCGCCGGATCGAAAGCCTTAGTAGAGTAACGTTTTAAGGCAACTGAGATAATATCCATGACTCTTCCTCACAATTTTCAGCCCCTTACGGGCACATTTCGTGGGAGGAAGAGTACAGCGATGCGCGGGAAATGATAAGAGTGAAAAATGCGATAACACTTATCGCATTTATTTGAAAATCAGCCGGGACGTAGCCGATGTTGGTCTTTTTTCGCCAGCTTATCCACCACCAGATTCCACGAGTCATCAATAAGCTCGGCAAGTAAATCCTCGCTGATATCCTCGCCCGGCACCACGGTGATCCAGTGCTTTTTGTTCATGTGATAGCCCGGCTCGATACTGCGGTAAATTTGCTGATTGAGCAGCGATTTTTGCGGTTCGGCCTTCAGGTTAACGATCGCCCGCCCGCGAAGGGTCATGGTCAGCATGAAAATCCGCCCGCCGACTTTAAACACGTCATACTCTGGGCCAAACGGCCAGCAGTGTTCGGTAAAAGGGTAGGTCAGCGCGATACGCTGCGCGTGATGGTGTAGCGCTTCGTTATCCATTAATGCTCATTCTCATGCAGCGCATTCCACATAGCCTCAAAACCGAGGGCGATGATTTCTCGAGCGCGCTGCGGGTCGTGGCTGGCGAACTCGATGGTGGTTTCGGCCAGCGACAGGAACAGGGCATCGCCGAAGGCGCGATAGGCGTCGCTAAGGAAAACCGCTTTCACCGACAGCTGACACATCTCGTTCAGCTCGGGAAAACTCTCTTTAACCTGGCTGCGGGTTTCATCGGTGATGCGTTCGCTCAATGCCATGCGGCGAATGGCGCGGTATTCCATAGGGTTACGCATCCCCCAGTCGATATAGCTGTTCCAGATGTTGCGCGCGTTCTCTTTCGGGCGCTTTTCGTCAGGATTGAGCCCGTCGATCATCGTCTGTACTAAGCGCATCTTAATGGCGAGGTATAACTCGTTGAGCAACTCATCTTTAGTGGCGAAATAGCGAAACAGCGTTCCTTCAGCAACCCCCGCGCTGCGGGCTATCGCCGATGTTGAAGCGGCAATGCCGGACTGGGCGAAAGCGGCCGTGGCGGCTTCCAGTAACGCTTGTTTTTTATCTTCACTCTTAGGACGAGCCACTACATTTTACCTCGCTGAAAGTTAAACCTCGATCTAATCACGGCGGACCGCACAACTGCAACGCCAGATGTCAAAAATTGAAAATAGTCTTGACGATTTTCTACTCCTTCCTAATAATGAGTGCTTACTCACTCATAATCAAGTTATATCATAAAGTCCCCTGGATGGGGCTTTTGTCTGGTCAGGATATGAACCGTGTCACCTTTAGCGTGGTCGCCATTATGTTATTAGCAGCAGCAACGACATTGCCGTTTGTTCTCAATGCCGGTTTTGGCAAAGCGCCGCAGGGTGCGCAGCTCAGTCTTGTCGAACAGTCGCCGAACTACCGTGACGGCCAGTTCCATAACCAACTGCCGACGCCGGGATTCACCGGGCAGAAAAACATGCTGGCCGCGTGGTGGGATTTTCTGGTCACGAAGCGAGAGAACGCGCGCCCGCAGCAGCCGTTGCCGCTGGTGAATACCGATCTTGCCGGTCTACCTTCTGGTGAAGACGTGATGGTCTGGCTCGGTCACTCATCGTGGTATCTGCAGCTGGCGGGTAAACGTATCCTGATCGACCCGGTATTTAGCGATTACGCCGCGCCGTTTTCTTTCATCAATAAGGCTTTCCCCGGTGATTATCCGTGGAACGCGCAGCGGATGCCGGAGATCGATCTGCTGATTATCTCCCACGATCACTACGACCATCTCGACTACGCCACCATCAAAGCGCTGATGCCGAAAGTTAAACGCGTGGTGACGCCGCTCGGCGTCGGCTCGCATCTGCGCTACTGGGGAATGGATGCGGCGATCATTGATGAAATGGACTGGAACCAGGCGGTAAAAATCAGCGATGAACTGACCGTACACGCGCTGCCGGCTCGCCATTTTTCCGGCCGCGGGTTGAAACGCAACCAAACCTTGTGGGCCAGCTTCCTGTTCGTCACCCCGCAGCAAAAGATTTATTACAGCGGCGATAGCGGCTATGGCCCGCATTTTAAGGCCATTGGCGAGCAGTTTGGTCCCATCGACCTGGCAATCATGGAAAACGGTCAATATGACCAGGACTGGAAATACATCCACATGATGCCGGAAGAAACGGCGCAGGCCGCCGATGATTTACGCGCCCGGTCGGTATTACCGGGGCATGCCGGACGCTTTGTGCTGGCAAAACACAGCTGGGACGATCCGTACCAGCGGCTGGCGGCAGCCAGTGAAGGACGTGAGTGGCGTTTAGTCACGCCAATGCTGGGCGAACCGGTGTGGGTCGCTGATAAGACACAATCATTTAACGCCTGGTGGCGCTAACCGCCAGAGTGGTTCAGGAGGAGAGAAGAGATATGAATATATCCGCTCAGGTGATTGACACTATCGTGGAATGGATTGATGACAATCTGCATCAACCGCTGCGAATTGATGATATTGCGCGCCATGCCGGATACTCAAAATGGCATCTGCAACGGCTGTTTTTACAGTACAAAGGGGAAAGTCTCGGGCGCTACATTCGCGAGCGTAAACTGCTGCTGGCGGCGCGCGACCTGCGAGATACCGACCAGCGGGTTTATGATATCTGCCTGAAATACGGCTTTGATTCTCAGCAAACCTTTACCCGCATCTTTACCCGTACTTTCAATCAGCCGCCGGGCGCGTATCGCAAAGAGAACCACAGTCGCGCGCATTGAGCGCCGGTCGCATACCAGTCCGCCTCTTCGGCGGGCTTTTTTTTGCTCGCTTGCGGCTTAATCTGCCAGCGAGAACCAGCGGCGCCATATCCAGCGCAATACCAGATACTCAACTACCCCCAGCGCTAAGAACCACAGGCAGAAGATCAAAGTATAGAGCTGGTTGAGATCCATCAGGTGGAAGGATGTGACTAGCTTTTGCGCCAGCGTCAGGCCGAGCGAGGGCGCCGGCAACAGCAAGCACGAGATCAGGGCTAACAGCAAAATGCCGGCGGCGGATAATAACGTTTCCAGCGGGTGTTTCATTATGATGTTAATCGTCAGTTAAAAACATATTGTCCGGTAAAAAGTCCGTTAACGCAATATGCTTTATCTGCTGATTAATTTACGTCATTCATATTATTTCTAATATTATTAATAAAAACCCTCTGTTAATTTATTGGGTAATATTTGTGATTAAGTTAATTTCACCTGGATGTAAATTAACGTCATTTATTACCCCAGCATTTTTACAAAAGTATAGGTACTATATCCCACTATTGTGGCAATAATGATTGCCAACGCGACATACAGCGCCAGCCGGCGTCCGTGGTAGATTCCAAACATGTTTCACCTCGTTTATAAATGGTTTAGAAATACCCTGTAATATTTGTTTTTCAGAACCAACTTACCATGTATTTTTTAATTTGCGAGCAAATAAATGTTGTGGCTGGATAATTTGATCTTGCTCGCAAAACGCATTAATTCATTGGCCAGAAATGATTTCAGGCTTTCCGATTCACGGAATTTAAAAGGAAACTTTATTTTGACCAGGATGATTAATCCCCACAACATCACGCCTTCGGGCGACAGCGCGCCGCAGCAGGCTTATCAGCAAACAGTCGAGGCGGTACTGGCGCAAAAAAAGAGCCATGCCGACGGTCTTAGCAGCGCTGAAGCCGCCGGTCGCCTGAAATCATACGGCCCTAACGCACTGCCGGAAAAGAAAGGCAAACCCGCATGGCTGCGTTTTCTCGCCCACTTCAACGATGTCCTGATTTACGTCCTGCTGGCCGCTGCCGCGCTCACCGCGGTGATGGGCCACTGGGTCGATACTCTGGTTATTCTCGGCGTTACCGTCATTAATGCGTTGATCGGTCATATTCAGGAGAGCAATGCCGAAAAATCGCTGCAGGGGATCCGCAACATGCTCTCCAGCGATGCCCGCGTACAGCGAAACGGCAAGCATGAAACGATTCCCACCCGTGACCTGGTGCCGGGCGATATTGTTATTCTGCGCGCCGGCGATCGCGTTCCGGCGGATCTGCGCCTGATTGAAAGCCACAATCTACGGGTAGAAGAGGCTATCCTCACCGGTGAGTCGACGGTGGTGGATAAAACCACCGTGACGCTACAGGGGGAATTGCCGCTGGGCGACCGCACCAATATGGTCTTCTCCGGCACCACTATCAGCGCCGGCAGCGGCGTCGGTGTGGTTACCGCTACCGGTCAAGAGACCGAGCTAGGCCACATCAATCAGATGATGGCGGCTATTGAAAAGCACCGTACTCCGCTGCTGGTGCAGATGGATAAACTGGGGAAAGCGATTTTTGTCATCATTCTCGCGATGATGGTGGCGCTGTTCTTCTTCAGCCTCGCGTTGCGCGATATTCCGCTGGGCGAGCTGCTGCTGTCGCTGATTAGCCTCGCGGTGGCGGCGGTGCCGGAAGGCCTGCCGGCGATTATCTCGATTATCCTGTCGCTCGGCGTACAGGCGATGGCGCGCAAGCGGGCGATTATCCGTAAGCTGCCGACGGTTGAAACGCTTGGCGCAATGACCGTGGTGTGCTCGGACAAAACCGGCACCCTGACCATGAACGAAATGACGGTGAAAGCAGTCATCACCGCTGACTGCTGCTACCGCGTAGAAGGCGATAGCTATGAGCCGCAGGGGCGCATTTTCCAGGAAGGCAGCGACGAGCCGGTGGTGGTCCAGCCGGGTAGCGTTCTGGAAACCTACCTGCGCACCATCGATCTGTGCAACGACAGCCAGATCGTTCAGGACGAGCGTGGCCTGTGGGGTATCACCGGCGGTCCGACCGAAGGGGCGCTGAAGGTGCTGGCGGCAAAAGCCCGGTTGGCGCCCCTCGTTACCCGGCTGGTGGCGAAGATTCCGTTTGATTCGCAGTATAAATATATGGCCACCCATCAGCAGATTGGCGATGAAGAGCGGGTGCTGATTACCGGCGCGCCGGATGTCATCTTCGCCCTGTGCGGCCAGCAGATGAGCAAGCAGGGGCCAATGCCGTTTGACCGTCAGTACTGGGAAGACGAAATGGCGCGCTTTGCCCGCCAGGGGTTACGGATGGTTGCCGCCGCCTGCAAACCGGCAGCAGTCGGTAGCACTACGCTGAGCCACGACGATCTGCGTGAAGGGCTGGTGTTCCTCGGCATCGCCGGAATGATGGATCCGCCGCGTCCGGAGGCGATTGACGCGATCCACGCCTGCCAGACCGCCGGGATCCGCGTGAAGATGATCACCGGCGACCACCCGCAGACGGCGATGAGCATCGGCCAGATGCTGGGGATCGCCAATAGCCGCCAGGCGATAACCGGCTATCAGCTTGAGCATATGGATGATGCCGAGCTGGCGAAGGCTGCAGTGGAGTTTGATATTTTCGCCCGTACCAGTCCGGAGCATAAGCTGCGCCTGGTCAAGGCGCTACAGGATAGCGGCGAAGTGGTCGGCATGACCGGTGACGGCGTTAACGACGCCCCGGCGCTGCGCCAGGCCGACGTGGGCATCGCCATGGGCATTAAAGGGACCGAGGTGACCAAAGAGGCCGCCGATATGGTGCTCACCGACGACAACTTCGCCACCATCGCCAGCTCGGTGAAGGAGGGGCGTCGCGTCTATGACAACTTGAAAAAGACCATCCTGTTCATCATGCCGACCAACCTCGCGCAGGGGCTGTTGATCATCATCGCGCTGCTGGCGGGCAATATTATTCCGCTGACGCCGGTGCTGATTTTGTGGATGAACATGGCGACCTCGGCCACGCTCTCCTTCGGCCTGGCCTTTGAAGCCGCCGAGCGCAACGTGATGAATCGCCCGCCGCGTAGGACCGGCCAGCACGTGATGGATGGGTTTGCCGTCTGGCGCGTCGCCTTTGTCGGTTCGATGATTGCCGTCGCCGCTTTTATTCTCGAAGCCTGGCTGGCGCCGCGCGGCCACAGCGCCGAGTTCATCCGCACCGTGCTGCTGCAGATGTTGGTGACCGCGCAGTGGGTCTATATGATCAACTGCCGCAGCAGCGACAGCTTCTCCCTGAACAAAGGGTTGCTGCGCAACAAAGGTATCTGGCTGGTGACCGGCGTCCTGTTGCTGATGCAGCTGGTCATCATCTATGTACCGCTAATGCAGAACATGTTCGGCACCGAAGCACTACCGCTGCGCTACTGGTTCGTGACCCTGGCGATTGGCGTGGCCATGTTCCTGGTGGTCGAAGTCGAGAAGCGACTAACCCGCCGTTTGCGTAAACCTACCTGATACCGAATGGCGCCCCTTCAGGATAGAGCGGGCGCCATTTTCGTTTAGCCAGGTTTTTGGGTTTCCACCGCGATCATGGTGACGAACGGATGGTATTGCCACGGTATGCTGCCGCCCTTTTGATACATTTTTGAAATCGTACCGTCGAGGTAGAGCATCTGGCGCACGTGGAGTTTGGACTGTGCGTAACAGGCGAAATCGTAGAAATTGGTTTCGCGCTCGCTAAGCATAAATACCACCCGTCCCTGCTTATCAATGCCGACGCCGTTGCGCAGTTTGCGCGAGCTGGCGGAGGGCTTTAGCCGCCAGTTGATGGCGCCGTTTTCAATCAGCATTGGCCCGGACTGCACGGCGTAGGTTATCTCTGGCGATGGCTTAAAGTTGTTGATAGGCGTTATTCCCGCCCGCTGGCCCTTCAGCCAGAATACGCCGCCGGGGCGGATGAAAAAGTTGCCGCCGCCGGAGGCGCGGTTGAGCGGCTTTAGCAGCTCGCCGTTTTCGATATACAAGCCCAGCGGTTCGTAGGCCTTATCGTATATCCCGCCGTTCATCGCCATCTGGACGCGGTCGTCTTTATTGATATCCGCAAGCAGCGAGCGTAGCGATCCCCAGGCTTTGCCATTTTGCTTTTGCCAGTACATTACGATGCGCTCTTGCTGCGGATTAACCGTATAGCTTTGCAAGGTCAGCGTGGGGTCGGTGAGCGTACAGGCAGCATGGGTAAAGGCAGTGAAGGGAAGAAGCGCAAGAGGGAGCAGGCGGCGTAATAACATGAACAATCCTTTTGAATATCCTGCGCCGAGTATACCCGTTTCGCTTCCTTATGCCGCCCAAATCTCGCAATGCTTTTGTACCAAGCCGATCAGCGAACCGCCGTTGGCGATGAATTCGCGCATCTGCTGCGCTTCGCTGATGGTGGACCTGGCCTGGCGCACAACCGATTCCAGCGCCGCGCTGGCGTGCACCTTATGGGCAAAGGGCGCCAGTCTGTCGGCTAACTGTAGAATGTTCGCGCGGATGCTTTGTTGTTCTCCGGACCAGACATCGGTTATCACCCCGTCGAGGCCGTAGCGACAGGCCTGATAGCGGTTGAAAGGGTAGAGGAGGTAATCCTCCGGCTGATGTTTAAACGGCCGTTCGCTTAACAGCCAACAGGCCAGCGTCTGGATAAATCCGGCGATATTCACCGCCTGGCCTATCGTCAGCGGCGTATCCATCACCCGCACCTCGACGGTACCGAAAACCGGACTCGGGCGAATATCCCAGTGCAGATCCTTCATGCTGTCGATCATGCTGGTGTAGCTCAGGCGGCGAAATAAACGTTGAAAGGCCTGCCAGTTCTCTACCCACGGCATCGGCCCGTTATCGGGATAGGAAGAGAAACGGTTCAGGCGCGAGCAGGCGAAGCGGCTGTCGGTGCTGTCGAACCACGGCGAGGCGGCGTTGAGGGCGATAAAGTGCGGTACAAAGCGAGACAGCCCGTGTAGTAAATAGATGGCGTCATCGCCGTTTTGACAGCCGACGTGGACGTGCTGGCCAAACACCGTCGCCTGCTTTGCCAGATAGCCGAAGTGCTCGACGGTTTTCACATAGCGCGGGTTATCGCTGATTTGTTGACGCTGCCAGGCGTGGAAAGGGTGCGAACCGCCGCCGCAGATTTGCAGGTGGTGACGGAGTGCGGCGCGCTGTACCGCCTGATGGATGGCGCCGAGCTGTGTTGTGGCGTGGCTGATATCGCGACAGATGCCGGTCGCTATCTCCAGCATGCTTTCGGTGATGTCGTGTTTGGCCTCTCCCGCCGTCAGTTCATCCTGCACATCGGCAATCAGCGTGGAGGCATCCTGGCTGAGGTCGTATCCCGGCGGGTTGACGACCTGCAACTCCAGCTCAATACCAAGCGTAAAAGGCGCTGAGACGTGAAAATCGGGTAGCGTCATCGTCGTTCTCCTGTCCCGCTTAAACTGCAAGTATAGGTGAAGCACAGAGAGTGCGGGCGGGATGAGAAAACCCCGGTGGCGCTGTCGCTTACCGGGGCTACAGAGTTGTGCGATTTGGTAGCCCGGATGAGCGCAGCGCAATCCGGGGACCTGCTCGTTTAGCGGCGAACCGGCGCGTCGCCGGCGACATAGTACGCTGCGGTGCTGCGCGGTAACGGCTGACGCCCGCGAATGGCATCGGCCATCTTCTCGCCAATCATGATTGTGGTGGCGTTCAGGTTGCCGGTAATAATCTGCGGCATAATCGACGCGTCGACCACACGTAATCCTTCCATGCCGTGGACGCGGCCTTCGCCGTCAACCACCGCCATGTCGTCGTATCCCATTTTACAGGTGCCGCACGGGTGGAACGCGGTCTCGGCGTGATTACGCACAAACTCATCTAACTCCGCATCGCTTTGGCACTCAACGCCAGGGCTGATTTCGCGTCCGCGATACTTATCCAGCGCCGGCTGGTTCATGATTTCGCGGGTAATACGGATGGCGTCGCGGAACTCCTGCCAGTCCTGTTCGCTCGACATATAGTTAAACAGGATTGCCGGATGAGCATGCGGGTCGCGCGATTTCAGACGCACATGGCCGCGGCTTGGTGAACGCATCGAGCCAACGTGGCACTGGAAACCATGCTCTTTAACCGCATTGGATCCATTGTAGTTAATCGCCACCGGCAGGAAGTGGTACTGAATATTCGGCCAGGCGAATTCCTCGCGGCTGCGGATAAATCCGCCCGCTTCAAACTGGTTGCTGGCGCCGATCCCGGTGCCGCCGAACAGCCATTCCGCGCCGATTTTCGGCTGATTCCACCACTGTAGCGCCGGATACAGCGACACCGGCTCTTTGCACTCGTACTGCAGATACATCTCAAGATGGTCCTGCAGATTTTCACCGACGCCGGGCAGGGCGTGGACCAGCGGAATATCAAACTGGCGCAGGAGTTCTGGGTTACCGACTCCGGAACGCTGCAGAATTTGCGGCGAGGCGATGGCGCCGGCGCACAGCAGCACTTCTTTATTGGCCATTGCTTTCGACGGCGCGCTGCTGTCGCCTTCCAGCCACTCGACGCCGACGGCGCGTTTGCCGTCAAAAATAATGTGATCGGTCATGGCGTGGGTGCGGATGGTCAGGTTCGCGCGGCTGCGGGCCTGATCGAGATAGCCGCGGGCGGTGCTGGCGCGGCGTCCCTGCGGCGTCACGGTGCGATCCATCGGGCCAAACCCTTCCTGCTGATAACCGTTGAGATCGTCAGTACGCGGATAGCCCGCCTGCACGCCGGCTTCCACCATCGCATGGAACAGTGGATTATTATTCTGTTTCGGCGTAGCGACGCTCACCGGGCCGTCGCCGCCGTGATAGTCGTTAGGGCCGATGTCGCGGGTTTCCGCTTTCCGGTAATAGGGCAGGCAGTCGAGGTAGCTCCAGTGTTCCAGCCCCGGGGCGGCGGCCCAGTTATCAAGATCCATGGCGTTGCCGCGGATGTAACACATGCCGTTAATCAGCGAGGATCCGCCGAGCCCTTTACCGCGTCCGCACTCCATGCGGCGGTTGTTCATATACGGTTCGGGTTCGGTTTCATAAGCCCAGTTGTAGCGTTTGCCCTGCAGCGGGAAAGCCAGCGCGGCAGGCATCTGGGTGCGGAAATCAAAGCGGTAATCCGGACCGCCCGCTTCCAGCAGCAGGACGGTGGTGTTGGGATCTTCCGTTAAACGCGTCGCGAGGACGTTGCCAGCGGAGCCGGCGCCAATAATGATGTAGTCAAACTGCAAAAATGACCTCCTGGTTAAAATATGGATTGAAACTGACCCATCTCAACCTGGATGGATTTCACTTGGGTATAGCTCTGTAGCGTCATCACGCCGTTTTCTCGGCCAATGCCGGAGTGCTTATAGCCGCCGACCGGCATTTCCGCCGGCGATTCGCCCCAGCTGTTGATCCAGCAAATACCGGCTTCCAACTGGTGGATGATGCGGTGAGCGCGGTTCAGATCCGGCGTGACGACGCCAGCGGCAAGGCCGTACTCGGTGGCGTTGGCGCGACGAATCACTTCCGCTTCGTCGTCATAGCCGAGAATCGACATCACCGGTCCGAAGATCTCTTCGCGTACGATAGTCATGTCATCGGTGCAGTCGGTGAAGACCGTCGGGGCGACCCATGCGCCATTATCGAAGCCTTCGCCTTTCAGCACATCGCCGCCGCACAGCAGGCGAGCGCCTTCGCTTTTGCCGCTCTCGATATAGCGCAGGACATTCTGCCGATGCGGGAAGCTGACCAGCGGGCCGAAGTTGGTATCGTCGGCAAACAGGTCGCCGGCGCGGATACGGCCCACGCGCTGCAGGATCTTGTGTTCAAATTCGGCTTTAAACTTCGCGGGCACAAACACGCGGGTGCCGTTGGTGCAGACCTGTCCGGAGCTGTAGAAATTGGCCATCATGGCGATATCGGCGGCGAGGTCGAGGTTGGCATCTTCCGCGATAATCAGCGGTGATTTACCGCCCAGCTCCATGGTCACCTCTTTTAAAGAAGAGGCGGCGGAGTTGGCCATGACTTTTTTGCCGCTGGCGACGCCGCCGGTGAAGGAGATTTTGGCGATATCCGGATGCTCGGTCAGGTACTGGCCGGTTTCGGCGCCGATCCCCGGTAGGACGTTGAAGACCCCTTCCGGCAGACCCGCTTCGCGGTAGATTTCCGCCAGCTTCAGCGCGGTGAGCGGAGTGACTTCGCTCGGTTTAAAGATCATCGCGTTACCGGCTGCCAGCGCCGGGGCCGATTTCCACAGGGCTATCTGGATCGGGTAGTTCCAGGCGCCAATACCGGCGACCACGCCAAGCGGCTCGCGGCGGGTGTAAACAAATGAACTGTCGCGCAGCGGGATCTGGCTGCCTTCCAGCGCCGGGATTAATCCGGCGTAGTATTCCAGCACATCGGCGCCGGTCACGATATCAACGGCGGCGGTTTCGCTCAGCGGTTTGCCGGTATCGAGCGTCTCCAGACGCGCCAGCTCATCGTTACGTTCGCGCAGGATATCAACCGCTTTACGCAGGATCCGCGAGCGCGCCATCGCGCTCATCGCCGCCCATACTTTTTGCCCCTGTTGGGCGCTTTTTACCGCACGGTCGACGTCTTCACGCCCGGCGGCCTGGACGGTTGCCAGCACTTCCCCAGTGGCAGGGTTGATGGTCTCGAAAGTTTTACCGCTGGTGGCGGCGACAAACTTGCCGTGAATATAAAGCTGCTGTTCGGCCATTCGGGACATGGTTTCCTCCATTATTGCGAAGTCGGTGGCAGATACTGCCTGATGAAATGATCCGCGAGCGCCTCAGCGCGGGCTTTGTCGAGCGGTTTACCGCTTAACGCCGCACGCAGCCACAGGCCATCGATTAGCGCCGCCAGGCCATAGCCCGCTTCCTGCGCCTGCTCGCGCGGCAGCTGGCGCTGAAACTCATAGACGATATTCGATAACAAACGCTTGCTGCTGACCTGCTGCAGGCGGTAGAGCATCGGCTGGTGCATACTGCTGGCCCAGAAGGCGAGCCAGGCCTTCATCGCCGCGCCGCTTATCTGGCTGTCATCGAAATTGCCGGCGACGATAGCCCGCAGACGCCGTTCAGCGCTGGCGCCGGGTAGCGCCCGCAGCCGCTGTAACACCGCATGGCGTAGCTGGCCGGTGATGTCGCGCATCGTCGCTTCCAGCAGTCCGTTTTTATCCTTGAAATAGTGGCTGATGATGCCCGTCGATACGCCCGCCCGGCGGGCGATCTGCGCGATGGTGGCGTCATGCATGCCGACCTCATTAATCGCCGCCAGCGTGGCGTCGATCAGCTGCCGCTGACGTATCGATTGCATCCCCAGTTTTGGCATTTCCCGGACTCCATTCATCAGATTTGTTTATCTATTAAAACGGTTTTTGATTGGACGTTCAATATAAAATGTGTCTTAATTGTTGCCGATTTGCTTTTTAATAGTTGCAATAAATGTAAGGAGAATGGATGACAGACCTTTCGCCGAGCAGAGAAAAGGACAAAATCAATCCGGTGGTTTTTTACACTTCCGCAGGACTGATTTTGTTGTTTTCCCTGATGACTATCTTCTTCAGCGATTTTTCCGCGGCCTGGATTGGCCGTACCCTGAACTGGGTTTCTAAAACCTTCGGCTGGTATTATTTACTCGCCGCCACGCTGTATATCGTGTTCGTCGTCTGTATTGCCTGTTCGCGATTCGGTTCGGTGAAGCTGGGGCCGGAACACTCGAAGCCGGAGTTCAGCGTGCTGAGCTGGGCGGCGATGCTGTTTGCCGCCGGTATCGGCATCGACCTGATGTTTTTCTCGGTCGCCGAACCGGTCACGCAGTATATGCAGCCGCCGGAAGGGGCGGGACAGACCATGGAGGCGGCGCGCCAGGCGATGGTGTGGACGCTATTCCACTACGGCCTCACCGGCTGGTCGATGTACGCCCTGATGGGAATGGCGCTGGGATACTTTAGCTATCGTTATAATTTGCCGCTCACCATCCGCTCCGCGCTCTATCCAATCTTCGGTAAAAAAATTAATGGCCCTATCGGCCACAGCGTCGATATCGCCGCGGTGATCGGTACGATTTTCGGCATCGCCACTACCCTCGGTATCGGCGTGGTGCAGCTCAATTACGGCCTGAGCGTGCTGTTCCATATTCCTGATTCATTGGGCGCAAAGGCGGCGCTGATTGTATTGTCGGTGATTATCGCCACCATTTCGGTAACCTCTGGCGTGGATAAGGGCATTCGTATCCTTTCCGAGCTCAACGTGGTACTGGCGCTGGGGCTGATCTTATTCATTCTGTTTATGGGCGATACCGAGTTCCTGCTCAATGCGCTGGTGTTGAACGTCGGGGATTACGTCAATCGCTTTATGGGAATGACGCTGAACAGCTTCGCCTTCGACCGCCCGGTTGAATGGATGAATAACTGGACGTTATTCTTCTGGGCCTGGTGGGTGGCGTGGTCGCCGTTTGTCGGCTTGTTCCTGGCGCGTATTTCGCGCGGGCGCACCATTCGCCAGTTTGTGGTCGGTACCTTAATTATTCCGTTCACCTTCACCCTGCTGTGGCTGTCGGTATTCGGCAATAGCGCGCTGTATGAAATTATTCACGGCAATGCGGATTTTGCCGCCGAGGCCATCGCTCACCCGGAGCGCGGTTTCTATAACCTGCTGGCGCAGTACCCGGCGTTTACCTTTAGTGCTTCGGTCGCCACCATTACCGGCCTGCTGTTTTACGTCACCTCAGCGGACTCCGGCGCGCTGGTGCTCGGCAACTTCACTTCGAAGCTGAAGGATATTAATAGCGATGCGCCGAACTGGCTGCGCATTTTCTGGTCGGTGGTGATTGGCCTGTTGACCCTCGGTATGTTGATGACTAACGGCATCTCCGCGCTACAGAACGCGACGGTGATCATGGGGCTACCGTTCAGCTTTGTGATTTTCTTCGTGATGGCGGGATTATATAAGTCATTGAAGGTGGAAGATTATCGCCGCGAAAGCGCCAATCGCGACACTGCGCCGCGCCCGCTTGGCGTGCAGGATCGTCTGAGCTGGAAAAAGCGCTTGTCACGCTTAATGAACTATCCCGGCACGCGCTATACCCGCCAGATGATGGAGACGGTATGCTTCCCGGCGATGGAAGAGGTGGCGCAGGAGCTGAAGCTGCGCGGCGCTTACGTTGAGCTGAAAAGCCTGCCGCCGGAAGAGGGCGATAACCTTGGTCACCTCGATCTGCTGGTGCATATGGGCGACGAACAAAACTTCGTCTACCAGATTTGGCCGCAGCAGTACTCGATTCCCGGTTTTACCTACCGGGCGCGCAGCGGCAAATCGACCTACTACCGTCTTGAGACTTTCCTGCTGGAAGGAAGCCAGGGTAACGACCTGATGGATTACAGCAAAGAGCAGGTTATCACCGATATTCTCGACCAGTACGAGCGACACCTGAACTTTATTCATCTACACAGGGAAGCGCCGGGGAATAGCGTTACCTTCCCTGGAATGTAAAACTTTCTTTTACCAGGGCGTCATGTAATAAATGACGCCCTTTTTTGCAATCTAATACATTGTCAATTTACAGCTTTAATTATTAAATAGCCATTTAATGTACTATTTGTGCTTAATTAAATTTTTATCTTTGTGTTATTACTGGTTGTCATATAGTCATGGGTGGATATCTACGCTTAAATATCGTTATTTGCAAATAATGGAATGAAATAATGAGTCCTGTAGGATTGTTTCCTGGGGCGACAACGATATTTAGCCGTATATCTGTTGAGGTGCCGCTTGAGGGGTTTTCATTCTGGAAATTATCCGGAGATGAGGCAATCTCCACGCCATTTTCTTTTGAAGCCGTGTTACTGGCGACGGAAGCGCGTATCGACCGTAGCGCCTTGCTGGGCGAATCAGTTACGGTTGCCGTTCCTGTAAAAAACGCATTCGAGCCGCGATATTTTAATGGCAAAGTCACCGGGATTGGCGTGGGCGCGATAGAGTTATCAGGAAACCGATATGCGGCTTATTCTCTGACGCTTGAATCGGATTTATGGCCGATGCAGCGCGATCGTAATTCGCGTATCTTTCAGGAAAAAACAGTTCCGCAGATTGTGGTCATGCTATTGGCTGAATACCAGGTAAATGTTGAAGATGCGCTGCTGGAACAATATCGTGTCTGGGATTACTGTGTTCAATATCAGGAAAGTAGTTTTGATTTTATCAGCCGCTTAATGGAGCACGAAGGTATTGCTTATTATTTTCGCCACGATCGCAATAAGCATACGCTGGTTCTGGTTGATGCCGCTGAAAGTTATCATTCGATTACTGGTTATGAAGACATTCCCTACCAATACACATCATTGCGTGGAAGTACGCCGACCGAGGGCATCTCACGCTGGGCGATGCAGGATAACGTCACACCGGGGCTATATAGCCTTGATGATTATGATTTTCGTAAACCGAATGCCTGGTTGCTGCAGGCGCGACAAAATCCGCTCTCCCCACGGCCGGGAAATATTGATGTTTATGACTGGCCAGGCCGCTTTGTGGAGCATGAACAGGGAGCAAACTACGCTCGTCTTCGTCAACAGCGCTGGCAGGTGGAACAGCATAAAATTAACGCTACCTCGACGGCGCCGGGCATTGCGCCTGGCGCGCGATTTCAATTAAGCAACGCGCCGTTTTTTGGCGACAATGGCGAATATCTTACCATCCAGGCGCATTATGAATTCGAGGAAAACCGTTACGCCAGCGGGGCTGATAATCAGGCCATTCAGCGCATTGATTTTGTCGTGATCCCGTCGTCTACCGTCTTCCGTCCGCCACAGGCGACACCCTGGCCGCGTACCTATGGTCCGCAGACAGCAAAAGTGGTTGGCCCGCGTGCAGAGAGTATCTGGACCGATAAATATGGACGCGTCAAAGTTAAATTCCACTGGGATCGTGAAGGAAAGAACGACGATAGCAGTTCCTGTTGGGTGCGCGTATCGAGTGTCTGGGCAGGACAGGGGTTTGGCGGGATACAGATCCCGCGGGTCAATGATGAAGTGATCGTTGACTTTATTAACGGCGATCCCGACCGCCCAATAATTATCGGGCGCGTTTATAACGAATCTAGTTTACCGCCGTGGGCGCTTCCGAACGAGGCCACGCGGATGGGTTTTATGACCCGTAGCAAAGATGGGCATAAAGATAATGCGAGCTATCTTTTCTTCGAAGATCGGGCGGGCAGCGAATCGGTTGATTTACACGCTGAAAGAGATATGAATATTTCAGTAGAGAACGATAAAACTGTGGCTATTGATGGCCACTATCTCACAAAAATAGGCAAAACGCAGACCCATGAAGTGATGGATGACGCCGCTTTTACTTATCAGGCCAGGCGTACCACCCGGGTTGAAAAAGCAGAAGAGTCCATTTTTAACCAGGGTGAAACCAAGACAATCGCGAAGGGGAGAAAACTGGCCATCACCGATGGCGGCGATTTTTCACAGATTAACGGTGACGTGACGACAATCATTAATGGTACGGTTTGCACGACAATAAACGCCGGCGATCGGTACCTGACCCTGGAAGATGGCAGCATGTGGCTGAAGGTTTCCGCGGGAGGACGGCATGTTGAAATCCACAACGGCGATGAATTAATCGTCCGTAGCGGCGGGCGTAAAAATACCATCATCGGCGGATTAACAACAACCGTAGCAGGAGGTTGGGCCCAAAAAGTGACTACAGGTGATATCGAGATATCTACTCCTGATACCATGATATTGCGAGGAGAAAAGAAAATTGACCTCCAGTGCCCGGATTATTTTGAATATAAAGCGGTGGCGATGTCGGTCAAACTTAATGATACCGCGCTGGCCCTAACAGAAATTAGCGTCACAGGATTAAAATACGAGACTATTCCTGTGGTATTTAAATTTCGCGGCGGCGGGGCGCATTTTGAGATCAACGGTAATAGGCTGGAGTATAATTTATTGTCTTTGCAGACCGCACTATTAACAATCATTACATGAGAAATATAATGGAAAAATATTCAGGGATCATTATTCGTGGGCCCTTCTATGCGATGATGGCCGCGGTTGTCTTCTGTTTTTCCAGAGGTTTTTTCCTCTACTGGATGATCAAAAGGGATCCTGTAGCGACCCGCGCCAGTATCGTGACTTACTACCCTAAAACGCCAAACGATCGTGGTGAGGTGAGTATTGTATTAACGTATAGCTTTAGTGCCGAAGGTAAAATTTATAGCAAGGCCAATCAGTTTATGACTATTAATACGGTGGATCTCGATAAGGTTTACGTGGGAAAAGAGGTACCTGTGATCTATTATCGAGCAAATCCGAAATTCAGTAAGTTAGATTATTATCATCATGAGTTAAGGCATAGATGATCATCTTTGGGGGAAAAAATCAGAAACCAGGTAGACCCGGTTTCTGTTGTAGTATTATAGACAATACACTGCCGATGATTATTTCGCCGCCAGCTCCCGGCGAATGATTTCCGCCCCGGCGCTTAGCGCATGAAGCTTACCGCTGGCGACCTGACGCGATAACGGCGCCATGCCGCAGTTGGTTGATGGATAGAGCTTGTCGGCGTCGACGAACTGCAGGGCTTTGCGTAGCGTGCTGGCCACCTCCTCTGGCGTCTCAATGGCGTTGGTCGCCACATCGATTGCTCCGACCATCACTTTCTTGCCGCGGATGAGCTCCAGCAGGTCCATCGGTACGCGCGAGTTATGACACTCCAACGAAATAATATCGATAGAGGAGGTTTGGAGTTTCGGGAACGCCTCTTCATACTGGCGCCATTCGGAGCCGAGCGTTTTTTTCCAGTCGGTATTGGCCTTAATACCGTAGCCATAGCAGATATGCACGGCGGTTTCGCATTTCAGACCTTCAACGGCTCTTTCCAGCGCGGCGATTCCCCATTCATTGACTTCATCAAAAAAGACGTTAAATGCGGGTTCATCAAACTGAATAATATCTACCCCGGCGGCTTCTAATTCCCGGGCTTCCTGGTTGAGAATTTTGGCAAATTCCCACGCCAGTTTTTCACGGCTTTTATAGTGGTTGTCATACAGGGTATCGATCATCGTCATTGGCCCAGGCAGGGCCCATTTAATCGGTTTGTTGGTGAGTTGACGCAGGTATTTTGCATCTTCCACAAACACCGGCTGCTGGCGTTCGACGGCGCTGACTACGGTCGGCACGCTGGCGTCATAGCGGTTGCGAATTCTCACCGTTTGCCGTTTCTCAAAATCGACGCCGCTGAGATGTTCAATAAAGGTGGTGACAAAGTGCTGACGCGTCTGCTCGCCATCGCTCACGATATCAATGCCTGCGCGCAGCTGATCGTCCAGGGATAAACGCAGCGCATCGCGTTTGCCTAGTACTAACTCTTCATTCTGTAATTTCCACGGTGACCACAGCGTCTCGGGCTGCGCCAGCCAGGTCGGTTTCGGTAAACTGCCTGCGGTGGATGTCGGGAGCAATGTTTTCATACAGGTGACCTTTATTTTTTTATGATTTAGAGAGCGTAATGAGCTGACCATTGCTCAAGAATATGCTGGTACGGCTTAATAAACTGTTGTTCGGTAAATTTGCCCTGTTCAATCGCCAGGCGGCTGCGCTCTTCGCGGTCATAAACAATCCGGGTCAACGAATGATCCTGATTATTCAGGTTCGGCTGATAGCACTGCCCGGCCGCGGAGTTAGCGTTATAAATTTCCGGGCGATAAATCTTCTGGAAGGTTTCCATGGTGCTAATGGTACTAGCAAGCTCAAGGTTGCTGTAATCGCTGAGCAGATCGCCCGCGCAGAAGAAGGCCAGCGGCGCTACGCTATTGGCCGGCATAAAGTAACGCACCTGCAGGCCCATCTTATTGAAATAGGCCTCGGTCAGCGCCACGCCATCCTGCTGGTACTCGACGCCGAGAATAGGGTGCTGATTGCCGGTCCGGCGGTAGGTATGCTTATTGGATACGCTCAGGCAGATGACCGGCGACTTTTTAAAACATTCATGGTATTCGGCAGAGCGTATGAAATGTTTGAAAATATTGCCATGCAGAACGCCATAATTTTCCGGCACGCTGAATGTTGCTTTATCTTTATTATATTCCGGCAGTAATACGCTAAAATCATAATCGCGCACATAAGAGGAGAAGTTATTCCCAACAATACCTTCGATTCGCGCGTTGGTGGCTTTATCAATAATATTGGTTTGCAGAATCTCAATCACCGGGAATGCCGCATTCTGGCCGTTATCGCTAATATTCATTTCGACCGAGATGATATCGAGCTCGACGGAGTAGCGGTCGCCGTTCGGGTTGTCCCACTGCACCAGGTTATTAAAGCGATTATCAATCATTGCCAGCGCATTGCGCAGGTTCTGCTGACGGTTTTCGCCCCGCGCCAGGTTGGCAAAATTGGTGGTAATACGCGTATTTTCCGCCGGGTTATAGTGTTCATCAAAACGACTACGTTTAATCGTAAAGGTAAAGTCTGTCATCGTCTCTTTCCACCCTGGGTTCTGATATAAAAATGCAGGTATTTCACATTCCCAGAATGACCTTGCGATTTATCTGGATTTATTATTCAGTAGCATTCATATTGTCTGCAGTTGCTGAAGACTATTTTTGCCAGAGTCATTGAGTGAGTGAAAGAGAGTTAATTTCAATACTGCATGAGCCATCTTCATGATCCATCATGTGCTCTGCATAGATGTGCAAGACGGCTGAAGAAAACGCCCCGGCTTGTGCATCGTTAGCCGGGGTAAGACCGGTTTTACCAGCAGACAAACCCGCCATCGACCACCAGGTCAACACCGGTGCAGAATGAGGCGGCGTCGCTGGCGAGGAACAGCGCTGGGCCGGCCATCTCTTCTACCTTCGCCATGCGCTGCATCGGGGTCTGGCTTTCAAACTCGCGGGTCTGATGCACCATCTCCGGGCGGGTATTCATCGGCGTGGCGGTATAGCCTGGGCTGATGGCGTTGACGCGGATCCCTTTATCAACCCACTCCATGGCCAGGCTTTTCGACAGATGAATAACGCCGGCTTTCGAACAGTTGTAATGCGCCTGATCGAGGCCGCGGTTCACGATAATCCCCGACATCGAAGCAATATTGATAATCGACCCGCCGCCAGACTCCTGCATCAATTCCGCTTCTGCTTTGCAGGAGTTCCATACGCCGGTGAGGTTGATGTCGATAACCCGCTGCCACTGCTCGCTTTCCATCTCCAGGGCCGGATTGGCGTTGGCGATCCCGGCGGCGTTAACGGCGATATCGAGGCGGCCATAGCGGCTTTTGGCCAGAGCAACGGCGGCGCGCAGGTCGGCAAGCTGGCGGACATCGCCGGTATAAGAACAGGCCTGGCCGCCGATGGATTCAATATGGCTGACCGTTTCCGCCAGCCCGCCGTCGTCGCGAAGATCAAAACAGACCACCCGCGCGCCGGCGCTGGCGAGCGCGCAGGCGATGGTTTGGCCGATACCGCTGCCGGCGCCGGTCACGAAAGCGACGCGCTCCTGCAGGTTAAATAGCTGCTGTGCAAAGTCTTTGCCGATCATAGTGATTACTCTCTTCAAAATAGTGTCGAACGTCGGGAGCCCGGTTTCCCGGATGGCGGCGCGTAGCGCCTTATCCGGGCTACCGCGTTCAGGACATAATCAAACCGCCATCGATATTGATGGTCTGCCCGGTGAGGTAGCGTGCATCGTCGGAGGCGAGGAAGGCCACCAGCCCGGCCACGTCTTCCGGCTTACCGGCACGCTTCATCGGGATCCCTTCGACCCATTCCGCCATCAGTTCGCCCTTGCCGTAGCGCTTCTGCTCGGTGCTGAGAATTTCTCCCCACACGCGATCGTTGTAATCCCACATTTCGCTTTCGATGATGCCGGGGCAGAAGGCGTTGACGGTGATGTTCCACGGCGCCAGCTCGTGCGCCAGGCTTTGGGTAATACCGATCACGCCCATTTTGCTGGCGGCGTAGTGCGGCGTGTAGATAAAGCCCTGACGCCCCTGGCCGGAAGAGGTGTTAATCAGGCTGCCGTGGTTCTGTTTCACCATATATTTAGCGGCCTCGCGGCAGCACAGCCACACGCCGGTAGTATTAACCGCGAGCACTTTTTCAAAATCGGCTTTTGGCATCCGATCGTAGTAATCAATGGTGATCACCCCGGCGTTCTGAATGGAGACGTCAATGGTGCCGAAGCGCGCGGCGGCCTGCTCATACAGGGCCTGCACCTGCGCTTCGTCGGTCACATCGACCTGCAGCGATAAAATATCCGCCTGATAACGCTGACGCAGCGTTTCGGCGGTTTCGTGAACGCGCTCGGCGTTGGAGACCATCACCAGATTAGCGCCGTCGCGGGCAAAGCGCTCCGCAATACCAGCGCCGATGCCGCGGCATGCGCCGGTGATAACCACCGTTTTATTATGGAAATCTCGTTGCATATTTTTTCCCTTTCGATAAGCCGGGCGCCAGGCCCGGCGGAATACGTGTATACGGTTGCCGATTAGCTGGAGGTAGCGCCGTTCGGCGGGATCGCGGCCAGCTTCTCTTCGTGGCGGCGCATCAGGATGACTTTGTTCTGCAGCTTCTGCTGGAACTGGTCGACGACAACGGCGGTGACGATCACCAGACCCTTAATGACCATCTGCCAGAAGTCGCTAACGCCCATCATCACCATGCCGTCGGCGAGGAAGACGATCACGAAGGCGCCGATAATCGAGCCGGTCACCCGACCGCGGCCTCCTGCCAGCGCGGTTCCGCCGAGCACGGTGGCCCCGATGGCGTCCATCTCAAACATGTTGCCGGTCATCGGGTGGGCGGTTTGTAGCTGAGAGGCGACGATCAAGCCGACGAAGGCAGCGCACAGACCAGAGAAGGCATAGACGAAAATTTTGGCTTTGACGATCGGTACGCCGGCGAGGCGAGCGGCGGATTCGTTGCCGCCGATAGCGTAGATGTAGCGACCAAGCGGCGTTTTGGTCGTCAGCCAGTAGCCCAGTACCAGGAAGCCGATCATCAACCAGATCGGCAGATAAACTCCAAGCAGGGTACCGGAGCCCAGCGTGGCGAAACCGGTGTTGCCCAGCGCCTCCATACCGTTGAGGTTCGGGTAGGTGCTGCCGTTGTTAAACAGCAGGGCGGAGCCGCGGGCGACGTACATCATCCCTAAGGTACAGATAAACGGCGCGACGCCGAAGCGGGTAATCACCGCGCCGTTAACCAGCCCTACCAGCACGCCGAAGACCGCGACGCAAAGGATCACTTCAGGGACGTTAAAGAAGATGATGTCGCCGTTCCATAGCGGTAGCCCGTTGGTCAGCAGCGCGCCCGCGACCATCCCGCAGATACCCGCCACCGCGCCGACGGACAGGTCAATGCCGCCGGTAAGGATCACAAGCGTCATACCGATGGCCAACAGGCCGGTAATCGCCACGTGCTGGGTCATGATCAGCAGGTTAGAGGCGGTCAGGAAGTTCGGTACCATCACGCTGAAGAATGCGATCACCAGCAGCAGGGCGATGAAGGTTCTGGCCTTCAGCAGGTACATATAAATCATATATTTCTGGTTCATGATGGATTCCAGCCTGATTAATCTTGAGGTGTTGAAGCCGCGATTAACTTTTCGCGGGTCACCGCATGGCGCGGTAAATCGGCGGTAATGCGGCCATCGGCCATCACCAGGATGCGGTCGGCCAGCGCCATCACTTCATCCAGCTCCGAAGAGGAGAACATGACCGCCAGCCCCTGCTGGGCCATTTTGCCGATCAGGTGATAGACGTCGGTTTTCGCGCCGACGTCGATACCGCGCGTCGGTTCATCAAGGAACACCACCTGCGGCTGGGTCATCAGCGCCTTACCCAACACCACTTTTTGTTGGTTGCCGCCGCTCAACGAGGTGATGGGCAAATTGGCGTCGCTCACTTTGATCGCCAGTTGCTGAATCATCTCTTTTACGCAGGACTCTTCTTTCTGCGGATTCAGCCACCGCCAGGCGCGGCGAAACCCCTGCAGACTAAAATCAGAGAGCGTCATGTTGGATTGAATCGACATCATCTGTACCACGCCTTCGCCCTGACGGTCTTCCGGCACCAGCGCCAGCCCCTTTTTCAGGCGGTGTTGAAAGCGCGATTTGCCGATGTTTTCGCCGTTAAGATGTACCTCGCCGCTCTGACAGGGCATCAGGCCGACCAGCCCTTTAAACAGCTCGGTGCGCCCGGCGCCAAGCAGGCCGTAAATGCCGATCACTTCGCCTTTGCTGAGGGTTAAGGTGACATCATTGAGTTTGTAGCCGCCGCTCGGATGCAGCGCGGTCAGCCCCTTGACGTCAAGCACCGCGTTGCCTTTTGGCGCGGGCTGATAATCAAAGTGCTTTTTCTTATCGCCGACCATCTGTTCGATGATCCACGGCACGCTGGCGTCGCTGACGTTGCGCTCGCTGATAAAGCGACCGTCGCGGAAAATGGTGATATTGTCGCCAATCTCCATCAGCTCTTCGAGGCGATGCGAAATATAGATAATGGTGACGCCGCGGCGCTTAAGCTGCTCGATGACCTTAAACAGCACTTTGACCTCGGACTGGCTCAGCGCCGAGGTGGGTTCATCCATAATCAGTACGCGGGTGTCTTTCGATAGCGCACGGGCGATTTCAACCAGCTGTTGATGGCCAATCCCCAGTTCGCCCAGCTGCGTGTAGGGATCGACGTCGAGCTCCAGCCGCTCCAGCAGCGATTTGGCTAACGCATATTGATATTTTTCGTTGATGCGTCCTTTCTGAAAGAATTCATTAGCCATGAATATGTTGTCCATCACATTCATATTGGGGAATAAATTCAGTTCCTGGAAAATAATGCTGATGCCGACTTTCTCTGCCTGATGGGTAGAGTTTAAAGTCACCGCCTCGCCATCGAGAATAATTTGACCGGAGGAGGGCGTTTCAACGCCGGCAAGCATTTTCATCATGGTGGATTTACCCGCACCATTTTCTCCGATCAGAACGTTAACCTTATTTCGATAGACCCGGTAGTTCACGTTATCCAGCGCGGTCACGCCGGGATAAATGCGCGAAAGGCCGCGGGTTTCGATAATCACTTCAGATTCGACTGGTTGGGGAGCGACGATATCTTGCGGCGTCATATTATTGACCTCCCGGATGAACGATTTTCGCCGGCGTGATTTCTGGAAAAGTTTGTGGAATATCCCAGGCCGAGAAGACGCCATACACTTCTATGTTGTCGCCGGTTTTCAGGTTGGCCGCCTGAATCATCTTGACCGCCTGACTGTTAATATTTTTGCTGTATTCGCCAAACAGCACCTGGTCGTTAAAGTCCTGGTAGCTGGCGCCGCGGTAACCGTCGCGCAGCAAGGTGCCGCGCAGGGTTGGGCCAATCTGCACCATCACATTACCGATACTGCCATCGGCGAGGGTCATCTTGCCGCTGCGCGAGGCGCTATCCAGCTTGCTGACGGCGCCCGCCACCTTAACGTAAAAGATGCACGGGTTTTCGACCTGGGCGCGGTAGCCCAGCGCTTTGCAGGCGCTATCGATATCTTTTTGCGCCTTCAGCGCGCTCATCAACTCCGCCGCCGGGCGGGCGTTGGCGACCACCTGCGGCACGATGCTCTGCTGCCAGGTTTTATCGATGTTCGCCATATGCGGATTGGGCGGGGATTTCAGGTCTGCCAGCTCCTGCTGCGAGACGATGCGGCAGCCGCCCAGCGCCAGAACGGCCAGCGCGAGACAGGTTTTCTTGTACATAATGCTCTCCTCTGCGCCCCCGCAGGGGCGCAACCACCCGAACTCAGGACTTGATGTTGAAGTCCTGAACTTTATCTGCGTTATCCTGGGTAATCAGAATGCCGCGGAACATCACGCGCTGCTTCGCCGGCTTCTCTCCTTTTTGCAGGTAGTTATCCAGATCGGTCACGCCCTGGGCGGCGATGGACTGCGCCTGGAGCATCACGGTCGCCTGCAGTGTGCCCGCCTTCACCGCATCGCGTTCGTCGTTGCTACCGTCGATACCGACGACGATCACATCGTTACGATTGGCCGCTTTTAGCGCCGCGATGGCGCCAAGTGCCACCGGGCCGTTGCCGCAGATCACCCCTTTGACATCCGGGTGAGCCTGGAGAATGCTATCCATAATGCGTTTGCCGTCGATCAGGGTGCCTTTGGCATCCTGTTTTGCCACGCTGACCATATCCGGGTACTGGTCAATCACCTGGTGGAAGGATTTAGAACGGGTGACGCAGTTATTATCGGCGAGGTTGCAGGTCAGTTCGGCGTATTTGCCTTTTTCCGCCATTTTCTCAACAAATACGTTGGCGACTTCTGAACCCGCCTGGAAGTTATTGTGGGTAATCTGTTCCAGCGCGACATCATCAACCGGAATTTCACGGTTAATTAATACCACCGGAATACCCGCTTTTTTGGCTTTTTCAATGGCGGCGACGCTGGCGGTGGAGTCGGCGTTATCGAGAATAATCCCCTGCACCTTTTTACCAATGGCGGTATCAATCAGCTCATTTTGCTTTTTCACATCTTCGCCATGCGAGAGCACGGTTGTTTTATAGCCGAGGGCCTGCGCTTTTTCGCTGGCGCCTTTGGCTTCCGAGGCGTAATAAGGGTTATCCAGCGAGTTAACCATTATCATAATGGTGCCTTTTTCGGCGCTATGCGCGGCAAAGGAAAAGGCGGTCAGGGTCGCAGCGGTTAAAAGAGTTAAACGTAATTTCATGACTCTGTTCCTGTATTTTTATATTCGAACAAATGATCCCTGAGCGGGCAGGGTTTACGGTCTGAAATTTCCCCAGAATAAATTCGGGGGTTGCGATACATCGTTATGGGCCGGGGTTCTCCTGTAGTGGGTTAATAAGGTTCGTCGCCCAATCCGACGCCGATGGGCATCAGGCCGGCGAATCCGGTTTCCATAATGTTCTGTTTACCGCATAGCGCCACTCCTGCCAGCGCTGCTGTAGGCGCTGGTGGCGGGCCATGTCGGGTTGAAAAGCGCTGTGTTCGGTTAAGAAGGCTTGCAGGTCGGCGGTTTCACCCGGAGTGAGGGCTTTTCGCGCCAGCAACGCCGCGCCGATGGCGGACAGTTCCGGGATATCGCTGCGCATCACCGGGCAGCCGAGCAGGTCGGCCTGGTATTGCATCAGCCAGTCGTTGTTGGTTGGGCCGCCGTCGACCATTAACGCCGTCAGGGTGAATTCAGCGTGCTGGCGCATCGCTGCCACCACGTCGGCGATTTGATAGGTAATGGATTCCAGCGCCGCGCGGATCAGGTGCGCGCGCTTGACGCCGCGGCTCAGACCGCAGATCACCCCGCGGGCGCTGTCGTCCCACCAGGGGGCGCCGAGCCCGGTCAGCGCCGGTACGAAGTAGACCCCTAAAGTCGAATCGACAGAGGTGGGCAGGGTATTCAGCTCATGGGCCAGATCGGCGGCGGAGAGTTCGCTCAGTCCGGTGCTGTCCGCCATCCATGCTACCGCATCGCCGGTATGGGGAATGTTGCCTTCCAGCCCCCACACCAGCTGGTCGCCATCGTGCCAGGCGACGGTGGTCGCCAGAGCGGCAATATCGCACTGGGCCGATTTGACCGGCGCCATCACCGAGGAGCCGGTGCCGTAGGTGGCTTTCACACAGCCAGCTTCGCCAAGCGCGTGGCCGAAGAGCGCGGCGTGTGAGTCGCCGATCATCGCCATCACCGGGATACCGTCGGGGATCGCCGTTAGCCCTTTGGTGTAGCCAAACAGACCGCTCGACGGTTTAATCTCCGGCAGCGCCGCGCGCGGAATACCAAACAGCGTCAGCATCTCGTCATCCCACTCGCCGCGGTGCAGATTCAGCAATTGGGTGCGGGCGGCGTTGGAGTAATCGCAGAAGAAGGATTGTCCGCCGGTCAAATTCCACAGTAGCCAGCTGTCGATAGTGCCGAGGCAAATCTCGCCGCGTTCGGCAAGCTGATAGCCGTCGGGAGTGGCGTCCAGCAGCCAGCGCATTTTAGAGGCGGAAAACAGCGGCGCAATCGGCAGGCCGGTGGCGTGCTTAATGCGCTGTTCCTGACGATCGCGACGCAGGGTGTCGCAGAACGCGGCGCTGCGGGTGCATTGCCAGGTGATGGCGGCGTTAATCGGTTCACCGCTGGCGCGATACCAGCCGATGGCGGTTTCACGTTGATTGCTGATAGCCAGCGCCGCGACGTTTTCCGCGCCGACGTGAGCCACCGCTTTGGCGATCACCGCCAGCGAGGCCGCCACCAGCGCCTCGCCGGATTGTTCCACCCAACCTTCGCGAGGGGTTTGGATCGCCAGCGGCTGCGAGAACTTGACGCTAACTTTGCCTTTGCCGTCCAGCACCACGGCTTTCGCGTTGGTGGTGCCTTCATCCAGCGCAATGATGAACTCTTTGGCTGTCGCCTGCATATGATGCTCTCCTCGGTCACACATTGTCCTGGAACGGCGGAGAATGGTTTATCTCCGGCCATTGCATGCGTCTACGCAGGCCATGATGTGACATATCGTTATCACTTTTTCATCACTGAATATATATTCGATAGTGATTATTTATTTGATACCTTAAGCCACAAACCCGGTGATGGGCTACCTGAAAAATCATCAATTGTGCTGGCAATCACATTTCACAGATTGGGAATATGCCGCGAAGACGGGGAGGGGGATGGCTTAATTTATTGAATTATAATTATTTATTTTTGCAATCCCTGTGGCTGAAAAAACAGCCTCAGGGATTGTCGAGGCGGGAAACTGCGGTGGGTTAGTCGCTAACCAGTAGTCTGGCGGTGGGGTAATCGGTGATTAAAACGTCGATATAGCCGCCGGTAAGCGCGCCTTTAATTGCCGCGACTTTGTCGGTGCCGCCGGCCAGCGCGACCACGTTCGGGCATTTTTTGACTTTCTCCAGCGCCATGCCGATCACTGGATCTTCATCATCACGCAACACCGGCTGGCCGTATTTGTCGTAGTAGTGCAGGCAGATATCGCCAACCGCGCCGCGCGCCGCCAGCACCTGCAGCATATCTTCGTGATAATAGTTACCCGACGTTTTCAGCAACTGGGAAGGTTCGAGAATTCCAATGCCGACAATGGCGATATCGACCTCGTCAAAGCGGGAAACCACGTCGGCGACATCTTTACTGGCCAGCAGGCGGTTGCGCTCTTCCATGGAACCTTCGATGCTCTGCGACGGCAGCAGCCAGGCATCGCAGTTAAGACGCTGGGCCAGCGTCTGGGTGAGGATCGTCGCCTGCACGTTGCCGTTGGGCCCGACGCCGCCAAGCAGCTGGATGACGCCGCTGGCCTTCAGATTTTGCGCGTGGACCTCATCAACCATCGCGCGGATGGTCGAGCTCCATGAAGAGACGCCAATTAGATCTTTTGGCCGCAGGCGGGTTTCCAGGTAGTGCGCGGCGGCCGAACCTATCGCCCGCTTGATGGTATGGTCGCTGGCCTCTTCTTCGGTATCGACCACCACCGCCTGTTTAAGCCCGTAGCGATCCTCAAGCCCCTTTTCAAGATTGAGGAAAATATTCGATGGCTGCACGACGCTGATTTTCACGACGCCCTCTTTTTGGCAGCGGGTAATCGCGCGAGAGACAAATGACTGAGACAGCGAGAGAAGTTGGGCGATATCAGACTGCTTTCGTCCTTCCAGATAGTAAAGCGTGGCAATCTTCACCAATAGCCGTTGTTCATCCTGCTTAGCCATATTTATCCTCGAAAATCATTTATCGCCTTTCTTCAGGCGTTTAGCTGCAGCCATTATCGTAGTGACTTTTATCATACGCGAAAAAAAATCACACTTAAGTGTGATGGTGGTCAAATTTTTGCCACTCATCAAAATCGACTATGGACAAAAACAAAACAGCCAGGTCATAATCGAATAAAGAATCATCATTGAATATATATTCAAGGTGGCTTTGAGTCAACGAGTTTATCCGGGCTTCGCCTGGAGCGGGAGGCAGAATGTTCCTGAGTACGGCGCTGTGGTGGAAGGCTAACCACCGGCATGGGGATATCTGGTTTTTTTAGTCCCTGACGGAATAAATATTCCATATTGAAAATAAATTCAGAGGTATTAAATGAATCCCTACAGATTTGATGTCCAGACGCTTGAGCGCAAAGCGCGCGCCGTGCGCCGCCACATTGTCCGCTTAAACGCCAATAGTCCGGCGGGCGGGCACACCGGGGCCGACCTGTCGCAGGTCGAGCTGTTAACCGCGCTCTACTTCCGTGTGCTCAATGCGGCGCCCGATCGTCTTGACGACCCGCAGCGCGATATCTATATCCAGTCGAAAGGCCATGCGGTGGGCTGCTACTACTGCGTACTGGCGGAAGCGGGTTTCTTCCCGATCGAATGGCTGGAAACCTACCAGCACGCGAACTCGCACCTTCCCGGCCATCCGGTGCGGCAGAAAACGCCGGGCATTGAGCTAAACACCGGCGCGCTGGGCCACGGTTTGCCCGTTGCGGTGGGGCTGGCGCTGGCCGCAAAGAAAAGCAATAGCTCCCGCCGCATCTTTTTAATCACCGGCGACGGCGAACTGGCGGAAGGCAGTAACTGGGAGGCGGCGCTGGCGGCGGCCCATTATGGCCTCGATAACCTGGTCATTATTAATGATAAGAACAATCTTCAGCTGGCTGGGCCAACCCGCGAAATTATGAATACCGATCCGCTGGCCGATAAATGGCGCGCCTTCGGCATGGAGGTCAGCGAATGCGAGGGTAACGATATGGCCTCGGTGGTCGCGGCTATCGAAGGGCTGCAGCAGAACGGTAAACCTAACGTCATTATTGCTAACACCACGAAGGGCGCGGGCATCTCCTTTATCCAGGGGCGCCCGGAGTGGCATCACCGGGTGCCGAAAGGCGAGGAAATCGCACTGGCGCTGGAGGAACTGAAAGATGAGTAATGCAGAACACCTGGCGAACGTGATGGTCGAGGCGTTTATCGCCGCGGTGGAAAAGGGCGTCGATCTGGTGCCGGTGGTCGCGGACTCCACCTCAACGGCCAAGATCGCTCCTTTTATTAAGCAGTTCCCCGGACGGCTGGTTAACGTCGGTATCGCCGAGCAGAGCATGGTCGGCACCGCCGCGGGGCTGGCGCTCGGCGGTAAAGTGGCGGTGACCTGTAACGCCGCGCCGTTCCTTGTCTCCCGCGCTAACGAGCAGATTAAAGTCGATGTCTGTTACAACAACACCAACGTCAAGCTCTTTGGCCTTAACGCCGGGGCCAGCTATGGCCCGCTGGCCAGTACCCACCATGCTATTGACGACCTGGCGGTAATGCGCGGTTTCGGCAATATCCAGATTTTCGCCCCCTCCACGCCGCGCGAATGTCGGCAGATTATCGACTACGCCCTGGCGTATCAGGGGCCGGTTTATATCCGCCTTGACGGCAAGGCGCTACCGGAGTTGCATGACGAAGCGTACCGTTTTGTGCCCGGCGCGGTACTGACCCTGCGCGAAGGCGAAGCGGTGGCGCTGGTAGCGACCGGTTCAACGGTGCACGAAGCGGTGGAGGCGGCGCAGCAGCTTGCCGACCTCGGCATTGAGGCGAAAGTGGTCAGCGTGCCGTCGATTCGTCCCTGCGATACCACGGCGCTGCTGGCGGCGCTGCAGTCATGCCGTTCAGTTATTACCGTCGAAGAACATAACGTCAACGGCGGGCTGGGGAGCCTGGTCGCCGAAGTGCTGGCGGAAGCGGGGACAGGGATTGCCTTGCAGCGTCTGGGGATCCCGGATGGCGAGTATGCGGCGGCCGCCGATCGCGGCTGGTTGCGTCAGTATCACGGTTTTGATGCGGCGTCGATTGTCGCGCGGGTACAGAAATAGCGCAGTGTTGAAAAAAACGCCCTCCCGGCGGGGAGGGCGTCAGACACTAATATTATCAGAAGTGGGTGTTGACGCTCATATACCAGGTACGGCCGGATTCGTTATAGGTCTCCGCGCCAGCGCCGTACATACTCCCTTTGTCGCCGCCGGTCGTTTGGGCGTTACCCGCGCGCCAGTGGCGCTTGTCGAAGACGTTATCCACGCCGCCGGTCAGGCTGACGTTTTTGGTCACGTCCCAGGTCGCGCTCAGGCCGAGGATGCTATACGGGCTGACCTCGTTCTTCTCGCTGCCGGTGACCGGCTGACCTTTGTAGTTGTACTTCTTCGGTTCCTGCTTGCCGTACCAGGTGAAGGTCGATTGCACAGAAACGTCCTGATAAACCTGCCAGCTCAGCGTCGAGTTCAGCGTGTATTCCGGAATAATCGACAGGCGATCGCCGGTCTCTTTGTTCTTACTCTGCAGCATGTAGGTGATGTTGTTGGTCCAGTTCACCGTCTCGCTGACCGGCACGTTCAACGTGCCTTCCAGCCCTTCAACTACCGCTTTCGGCACGTTTTCCCATTGGTACAGGTCGGTCCCTTTAGTATTGCGATAAACTGGGGCATATCCCGCTTCAATCTTGTTGCGGTAATCGTTACGGAACCAGGTAACCCCCGCCAGCCAGCCGTCGCGTTTGAACTCGAGGCCGATCTCTTTGTTGATGCTGGTCTCTGCTTTTAAATCGTCATTCCCTTGCAGGTAGCAGCCTGCTTGGCTGGCGTAGCAGCCCTGACCTTTACTGTAGAGAATATAGTTGGGGTTGGTCTGATACAGGCTCGGCGCTTTATAGGCGCGGGCGATACCCATTTTCAGGGTAAAGTCGTCGCCCAGACCCTGCGACAGGTTCAACGACGGGCTCCAGTTATTACCGACAATACTGTGGTGATCGAAACGCAGCGCCGGCGTCAGCATGGTGGTATCGGTCACTTCCATGTTGTTCTCGGCGAACAGGGAGAAGATTTCCGCTTTCGAATACGGGCTGCGGCCGGTGCTGTCATAGCCCGGAATTTCACCGCCGGAGAGTTCCTGGGTATTAGAGGCGTTGTCCTTCATGCGCTGCTGGTTCCATTCGGTACCAAGCGTCAGGTTCTGGTTAACCCACAGATCGAACGGAATATTGACTTCGCTGTGCAGCATCACGTCGGAGAGATCGATATCCGAGAACTGGTTGCTGCTGAAGATCCCCTCGGTGCCGCCCGCCAGACCTTCGCCTTTACGGGAGTTGCGGGTGTGTTCGTACTGCGCCCAGTTGCTGGTGGTCACGCCGTTATCCCAGCCGCCGTTCCAGGTCACGGAGTAAGTATTGCGATAGAGTCGGTTGGTCTCTTTACCGTAGTTCTCTTTCACCAGATCGTTGCTGTTGGTGTTTTGCGTATCACCGGCATACAGGTTGCCCTGGCGGCTATAGCCGGCTTCAAACTCCAGCGACTGCATCGGCGCGAAATCCCAGCGGACCACGCCGTTGATGTTTTTGTTTTCTACCCCTTCACGCCCGGCGGGCAGGGTATCGGCGTAAATGCCGGTACGTTCAGACTGATGGCCCTGGTTGATATCCCAGGCATCAGCCTGGGTTTTATCGAGGTTACCGTACATGCGGAAGCTGAAATCGCCGCCCAGCGGGCCGCTGAGGCTAAAGTCGGTACGCTTGGTCGCGCCTTCGTCTTTATGCTCCGGCATGTTCATGTAGGCGTTCCACGAACCATGCCACTGGTTGTCGAATTTTTTAGTAATGATGTTGACCACGCCGCCCGCCGCGCCGTTGCCGTAGCGCGCCGCCGCCGGGCCGCGGATAACGTCAATACGTTCGATCATCTCCGGCGGTACCCAGCTGGTATCGCCGCGGGTGTCGCGCTCGCCGCGCCAGCCGAGACGAACAGAGTTACGGCTGGTCACGGGCTTACCGTCAATCAGGATTAAGGTGTTTTCCGGGCCCATACCGCGAATATCAATCTGGCGATTGTTGCCGCGCTGGCCGCTGGTGGAGTTGCCGGTCAGGTTGACGCCCGGCATGGTACGGATGATTTCAGAGACGTCGCGCGCCGGCGGACGTTTGCGAATTTCATCGGCGGTAATGGTAGAAACGCCCGGCGCCTGCAGGTTTTGCACCTCGGCGGTGACTACCATCGTTTCTTCACCGGCGGTTTGTTTACTGTCGGTGGTTTCTTCTGCCGCGCATAGCGGGAATGCCACCCCGTAGATACCCAGATTGACCATTAAGGCCAGGGACTTAATCCTGTTATTCATTGTAAGTCAGTTCCGCTTTTCTTTGCCGCTTTCCCCAGAAGCCCCTTCCCACCGGGAGGGGAGACGGCATAAATGTAGCCAGTAGAAGGTGAACGCTTTCCGTAGCCGACCGAGCCAAACGCTCTGAAAAGACCCTCTCTGACCTTGATTTAATGTAATGAGAAGACGCGCTACCCATAGGCGCGTTAATACGCTATTGCAAATGCAAATAGTTATCAATAATATTATCAATAAATATTGCCTTTGTTGATAAAAATCACGGTAAACATAGGGTTACTGACGGAATGCAAATAACGGGAAGTGACGACTGGTGGCGGGGGATCGCCGGCCCGCAGACAGAAGCGCTGGGCGACGCATATCGGGTGACCTTCTGGTGGCGCGATCCGGCGGGCAGCGAAACCACGTCGCCGATTCGGCGGGTGTGGATTTACATTACCGGCGTCACCGATCATCACCACAATGCGGCGCCGCAAACCCTGCAGCGCATCCCCGGTACCGATGCCTGGTGCTGGCAAACCACGCTCCCCGCCAGCTGGCGCGGCAGCTACTGTTTTATTCCTTCCGAACGCGACGACGATTTTTCCCCGCAGCTTTTTAACGGTGAAGCGCCGGACCGCGCGCTGCTGCGCGAAGGCTGGCGCAAACTGCTGCCGCGGGCGGTTGCCGATCCCCGCAATCCGCAAAGCTGGAAGGGGGGACGCGGCCACGCGGTCTCGGCGCTGGAACTGCCGCAGGCGCCGGAACAGCCGGGTTGGCATTATCGCGAGCCGGTTTCGCCAGCGCCGCGCTGTATTGAATGGCGCAGTCAGCGATTAGGAAACCAGCGACGAGTGTGGATTTACACCACCGGCAGTGGGGCGGATCGCCCGCTGGCGGTCCTGCTTGACGGCCAGTTCTGGGCCGAAAGCATGCCTGTCTTTGCGCCGCTGGCGGGGCTGACGCGGGAAGGCCGCCTGCCGCCGGCGGTCTATGTGCTGATCGACGTTATCGACAATCAACACCGCAGCGTCGAGCTGCCCTGCAACCGTGATTTCTGGCTGGCGGTACAGGAAGAACTGCTGCCGCAGGTGCAGGCCGCGGCGCCGTTCAGCGATCGTGCCGACCGGACGGTGGTGGCGGGACAGAGCTTCGGCGGTCTGGCGGCGATGTATGCCGCGCTCCACTGGCCGCAGCGTTTTGGCTGCGTTCTGAGCCAGTCGGGGTCGTACTGGTGGCCGCAGCGCGGCAGTAGCCAGCCGGGGGTGATACTTGAACAACTGCAGCGCGGCGAGCTTCGACCGCAGGGGCTGCGCATCTGGCTGGAAGCCGGCGTGCGCGAGCCGATTATTTTTCGCGCTAACCAGGCGCTTTTCGCGCAACTACGGCAGACCACGCCGTCCGTTTTCTGGCGCCAGGTTGACGGCGGGCATGACGCGCTATGCTGGCGCGGCGGGCTGACGTCCGGGCTTATCCAGCTGTGGCAGCCTTTGCGCGGTGGACAACAACACGCGCTTAATGAGGAGTGAGAGATGCAATTCAGCAACCCCTTCGACAATCCGCAAGGGCAGTTTTACATTCTGCGCAACGCTCAGGGGCAATATAGCCTGTGGCCGCATCACTGCGCGCTGCCAGCAGGCTGGACGGTGGAGTGTCCGCCGCAGTCATTAGAGGCCTGTAACGCCTGGCTTGCCGCCAACTGGTCAACCCTTATTCCAGCGCACTACGCCTCCTGAGGAGCTTTCGATGAGTACACGTTTACCGCTGGTTGCGGCGCAGCCGGGAATTTGGATGGCTGAACGCCTCTCCACGCTACCTGGCGCCTGGAGCGTTGCCCACTATGTTGAACTGCGCGGCAATCTTGATCCGGCGCTGCTGAGTAAGGCGATCGTCGCCGGGCTTAAGCAGGCCGATACCCTAAGTATGCGTTTTTGTGAAGATAACGGCGAAGCGTGGCAGTGGGTTGATGACGCGCGCGAGTTTGCCGAGCCGCAAAGCGTTGACCTGCGCCAGCAGGCCGATCCGCATATGTCCGCGCTGACGCTGATGCAAAGCGATCTCGGGCAGAATCTGCGCGTCGATAGCGGTAATCCGCTGGTCTGCCATCAGCTCATGCGCGTTGGCGACGACTGCTGGTACTGGTATCAGCGCTATCACCATTTGCTGGTCGATGGCTTTAGCTTCCCGGCCATTACCCGCCAGATCGCCGCTATTTATCGTGCCTGGCAACGCGGGGAAGAGACGCCGGATTCACCGTTTACGCCGTTCGCCGAGGTGGTGGAAGAGTATCAGCGCTACTACGGCAGCGAGGCGTGGCAGCGCGATAAAGCCTTCTGGCAGGCGCAGCGTCAGGCGTTGCCGTCTCCGGCTTCGCTATCTGACGCGCCGCTGGCCGGGCGGGCGACCAGCAGTGATATCTGGCGCCTGAAACTGGAGGCCGATCCGGCTGTCTTCAGCCAGCTCGCGGCCAGCGCGCCGCAGTGCCAGCGCGCCGATCTGGCGCTGGCGCTGACGACGTTGTGGCTGGGGCGGCTGTGTGGCCGAATGGATTACGCGGCTGGCTTTATCTTTATGCGCCGCATGGGATCGGCGGCGCTGACCGCCACCGGCCCGGTACTCAACGTACTGCCGCTGGCGGTGAATATCGACGCGCAGGAGACGCTGGCGCAACTGGCGACGCGTCTCTCCGGGCAACTAAAAAAAATGCGCCGCCATCAGCGCTACGATGCCGAGCAAATTGTCCGCGATAGCGGCAAAGCGGCGGGCGACGAACCGCTGTTTGGCCCGGTGCTGAACATCAAAGTCTTTGATTACCAGTTGGATATCGACGACGTGCAGGCGCAGACGCATACCCTCGCCACCGGCCCGGTGAATGACCTCGAACTGGCATTATTCCCGGACGAACACGGCGGCCTGTCGCTGGAGATCCTCGCCAATAAAGCGCGTTATGATGACGTCACGCTGAACCGCCACGTATCGCGTCTGACATCGTTACTGGCGCAGTTTGCCGCTAATCCGGCGCTGCGCTGCGGCGAAGCGGAGATGCTGTCGGCGGAAGAAGGCGCGCAGCTGGCGTTGATCAACAATACCGCGATGCCGCTGCCGACCACTACCCTCAGCGCGCTGGTGGCGGAACAGGCGCGGAAAACGCCGGATGCCCCGGCGCTGGCGGATGCCAACTGGCGCTTTAGCTACCGCGAAATGCGCCAACAGGTGGTGGCGCTGGCCAACCTGCTGCGGCAACGCGGTGTGCAGCCGGGGGATAGCGTGGCGGTTGCCTTACCGCGTTCGGTCTTCCTGACGCTGGCGCTGCACGGTATCGTCGAAGCCGGCGCCGCCTGGCTGCCGCTGGATACCGGCTACCCGGATGACCGTCTGCGGATGATGCTGGAAGATGCGCAGCCATCGCTGCTGATTACCTCTGACGATCAACTGGCCCGGTTTAGCGATATTCCGGGACTGACCAGCTTGTGTTATCAGCAGCCGCTGGCTGCTGAAGATGATACGCCGCTGGCGCTGTCAAAACCGGAACATACCGCTTATATCATCTTTACTTCCGGTTCCACCGGACGGCCGAAAGGGGTGATGGTCGGCCAGACCGCCATCGTGAACCGCCTGTTGTGGATGCAAAATCACTATCCGTTAACCGCCGCCGATGTGGTGGCGCAGAAGACGCCGTGCAGCTTTGATGTCTCGGTATGGGAATTCTGGTGGCCATTTATGACCGGCGCCCAGCTGGTGATGGCGGCGCCGGAGGCGCATCGCGATCCGCTGGCGATGCAGCGGTTCTTCGCGCAGTACGGCGTGACCACCACCCACTTTGTTCCGTCGATGCTGGCGGCGTTTGTCGCCTCGCTGGATAGCGATAATGTGTCATCCTGCCGGACGCTAAAACGCGTTTTCTGTAGCGGCGAAGCGCTGCCGACGGAACTGTGTCGCGAATGGGAGCGCTTAACCGGCGCGCCATTGCATAACCTGTACGGGCCGACGGAAGCGGCGGTGGACGTCAGCTGGTATCCCGCCTGCGGGCCAGAGCTGGCGGCGGTAACCGGCAACAGCGTGCCCATCGGCTGGCCGGTATGGAACACCGGATTACGTATTCTTGATGCCGCCATGCGCCCGGTGCCGCCGGGCGTGGCGGGTGATTTGTACCTCACGGGCATTCAGCTGGCGCAGGGGTATATGGGCCGCCCGGATCTCACCGCCAGCCGCTTTATTGCCGACCCGTTTGCCCCCGGCGAGCGCATGTACCGCACCGGCGATGTGGCGCGCTGGCTGGATAACGGCGCGGTGGAATATCTTGGCCGCAGCGACGATCAGTTGAAAATTCGCGGCCAGCGCATCGAGCTTGGCGAGATCGACCGGGTGATGGCGGCGCTGCCGGACGTCGCGCAGGCGGTGTGCCACGCCTGCGTCTTCAACCAGGCCGCGGCCACCGGCGGCGATGCCCGCCAGCTCGTCGGTTATCTGGTAAGCGAGTCCGGCCAGCCGCTGGACGTGGCGGCGCTGAAGGCGCGTCTTAGCGAACAGCTGCCGCCGCACATGGTGCCGGTGGTGTTGATCCAACTGGAATCTTTCCCGCTCAGCGCCAACGGTAAGCTGGATCGTAAAGCGCTACCGCTCCCCTCCTTAAGCAGCGAGCGCAGCGGTCGCCCGCCGCAATCGGCTACCGAAATGGCCGTTGCCGCGGCGTTCAGCCAACTGCTGGGCTGCGAGGTAAATGATATCGAGGCCGATTTCTTCGCCCTCGGCGGCCATTCGCTGCTGGCGATGCGTCTGGCGGCGCAGCTTAGCCGCGAGCTGGCGCGGCAGGTGACGCCGGGGCAGGTGATGGTTGCTTCGACGGTCGGCAAGCTGAGCGCGCTGCTGGCTTCCGACCTGAGCGACGAGCAGGCGCAGCGCCTGGGCTTCGATGCGCTGTTGCCGCTGCGCGAGAGCGACGGTCCGACGCTGTTCTGCTTCCATCCAGCTTCCGGTTTTGCCTGGCAGTTCAGCGTGCTGGCGCGTTATCTTAGCCCGCGCTGGTCGATTACCGGTATTCAGTCGCCGCGTCCGACGGGGCCGATGGCCTCCGCCGCCAACCTCGACGAAGTCTGCGAGCACCATCTGCGCACGCTTTTAGCGCAGCAGCCGCATGGGCCTTACTATCTGTTTGGTTATTCGCTCGGCGGAACGCTGGCGCAGGGGATTGCCGCCCGTTTACGTCAGCGCGGCGAAGAGGTGGCGTTCCTCGGCCTGCTTGATACCTGGCCGCCGGAGACGCAAAACTGGGCGGAGAAAGAGGCGAACGGTCTGGATCCCGAAGTACTGGCGGAAATCGCCCGCGAGCGCGAAGCGTTTCTCGCCGCTCAGCAGGGGCAGGCTTCCGGCGAGCTGTTCAGCGCGATCGAAGGTAACTACGCCGATGCGGTGCGCCTGTTGACGACCGCGCACAGCGCAAAGTTTGACGGTAAAGCAACGCTATTTGTGGCGGAGAAAACGCGCCAGAAAGGGATGGATCCGCAGGTCGCATGGGGGCCGTGGGTTGGCGAGCTGGAGGTGTTCAGCCAGAACTGCGCTCACGTCGAGATTATCTCGCCGCAGGCCTTTGAAGCGATAGGCCCGGTAGTGCGGGAAATTCTGGGGTAACTATAGAGCTCGGGCTACCCGTTTTTGGTAGCCCGGCTCAGCGCAGCGCAAGCCGGGTAACAAACTGGCTGCGCTCAATACGCCTGGTGGGATAGGTTCTTAATGGGATTGTAGGTTATCGTTGTCAATAAATCGGTAAAGTCGGCGGGGTTGTCCCGGCTGGCCATAGGATCTCTCAACGCTCAGTATGTTGCTGCTAACAGAATGTTCAAGATAACGCCGTAGTGTGGTTTTGCTGAGTCCGGTAGCGGTGACAATATCGTCAATGGTTAACGCTTTTCTTTTATCGTCATTAAATACTGATAAAATTTTCTGCCATGTTGCTTCTTCAATACCCTTATTACTGGATGGTAATGTGGTGTTGACCGCCTGTAGGGACAGCAGCTCATCAATTCCTTGCTGATCGACAACTTTCCAGATTCGTTGCTGTTCATAAAATTTAATATATCGTACTAAGGACTGCTCCAGTCTTTTTAATGATACTGGCTTAAGCAGATAATCAAATGCGCCGTTACGGATGGCCATACTACAGGTCTCCATATCGCTGGCGGCAGTGATAAAGATAACCGCACACTGAAGTGATTTTAGTTCTGGATCGTTGAGTAAGGAAATACCTTTACCGTCTGGTAGATAATTATCGAGTAGAATGAGTCGTGGCGATGATGCACGTAAAAACTTACGTGCATCTTTCAGGTTGGCAGCGATACCCGCAAGCCGTAATAAAGGGTGTCGGGTGAGTATTTCCGCATGGAAGTGAGCCAGTTGGGGCTCATCTTCAATAATTAATACATCAATAATCTCGGGTTGCATAATCAGGTTCTTCTTTATCTGTAGGATAAGGTAGTGGCGAAGGAATGAATAATGAGAAAATGGTTCCGTGCGGAGCGTTGTCTGAAACCTCAATGAGTCCGTTGGCACGCAGGACATAGCTGGAGATCAAATGTAACCCCAGTCCGTGATCGTCATCTTGCTTGGTGGTCACGCCAGGCTGGAACATTCTTGATTTCAATTCCGAGGAAATACCAATGCCGTAATCTGCTACTTCAATAAGTAACTCCCGTTCATTTTGCTGAACTAGCACATCGATCGGCCGGTGAGGAAGAGGCACTTTTTGGGTCGCTTCAATGGCATTGTCCAGTAGATTCCCGACGATGGAGATAAGCTCAGATTCGGAGAAAACGGTACTCTGTTGCGGCATAAAACACCCAGGGTCGAAATTTAATGTGATGCCTTTCTCTTGCGCCCGGGAATATTTTCCGAGTAATAGACCGCAAAGTAGAGGTGACTGGAAGCGTTGCGTCAGAAAATCCAAAACTAATTGGATATGCGAAGACTGTGTTTGGATGTAATGCAGCGCTTCATCATAATGGCCCATGGTCAGTAAGCCAGAGATAGTTGAGATACGGTTCAGTTGCTCATGGCGCATAACCCGGAGGTCGTTGACATAATGTTTCACCTGACTTAACTGCTCACTGAGCCGGTCTATTGTATTTTGATCGCGAAAAGTGATCACCCATCCCTGCAATTTCCCTTCCACATACACGCGGACCCGACTGGCGACGATGGTTACGCGATTGAAAATAACAATTTCATCAAACGCATCATCGCTTTCCATTATCTGAGGATCGAGGAACGCACTGTCCTGTATGATATCGGTCATGAGGTTTTTTTGGATGTTCGCTTTCGCTTGCTGAATATTCAGTAATTTTTTGGCCGCTTGATTGAGTATTTTAACCCTTTTGTGGGTATCAATAACAATGACCCCTTCATAGATTGATTCAAGAATGGCTTTTTGTTGGCGGACCAACATGCCAATTTCACAGGGTTCAAGTGAAAACATCTGACGTTTGATGCTACGGGTGAAAAGCCAGGAAAAAATAAAGAGAATAGCAATAATGAATAATACAGCGAAAGTAATATGGACTATATGACCAAGGGTAATTTCATCCAGATAACTCTGTAGGTAACCGACAGAGATGATGCCTATTACTTTTCCTTTTGCATTAAATACGGGAACTTTACTTCTGAGTGACAACCCCAGAGTCCCTTTTCTTTTGGTGATCGTACTTTTGCCTGCTAAAACTGATGCGTTATCACCGCCAATCATTTGTTTCCCGACAATAGCAGGGGTCACAGAGTGATAAAGATGTATTTCTCTGGTGTCGCCCACAACAATAAAACTGGCATCGCTGAATTTCACTATGGTATCCATAATGCTGGCGATTTTTTTTATGTTATGAGATTCAATGGCTTGTTGTAAATCAGGAATGGAGGCTATTTGTTCAGCCTCGTGTTCTGCTCGGTAAGATATCCGATTATATAGTTGATGAGTCAGGCCAATGTACAACCAGACGCCTAAAATAATAAAGAGTGATGCGATAAGAAGTGCCAGATTAATAAATAATCTAATCTGAAAGTTAAATTTCATAACCTGATTTATGTTTTGTAAGGTAATTTTAACATACTACCATGGGGATAGAAGAAGTCCACCTAAAGGTTAGCTTTTGGCGATAGCTATGATTGATAAAAGTAAATAATTGTTGCCTCAAACATAATTGGATACGTTTGTTTTTATTGTTTATATTTTGAGTTGATTTTTTGTTGCGTAATAAATAAAAAAACATTAAACGCCATACTCACCTTTAAAACTCTAGTTCTAATATGCTAGCTGTCACATATTTCTATGCTTAACGTTGAATAATCTAGCCCAGCTAACAAAATTGGGGGGCTTTTATGAGCGTTGAAGATATTGTGGCTGTTCCACAAACAGCACAAAAATCATTGAAGGATAAGTGGTGGCGAATACTCGATACCTGGAAAATTGGTATTGTGCCGTTGCCATTGTTTGTTCTGGCTGGCGCACTCATTGCGGTCGACTGCCTGAACGGTAAATTACCGGCCGATATCGTGGTCATGGTGGCAACGCTGGCGTTTTTTGGTTTTGCCTGCGGTGAATTTGGTAAAAGATTGCCATGGTTAGGAAAAATTGGCGCAGCGGCGATTTGTGCAACCTTTATTCCTTCTGCATTGGTGTACTACGGTTGGTTACCGGAGATCGTGGTGAAATCCACCACCGAGTTCTATAAATCCACCAACATTCTTTATCTCTACATTTGCTGCATCATCGTCGGCAGCATCATGAGTATGAACCGCACTACGCTAATTCGCGGCTTCTTCCGTATCGTCTTTCCTATGGTTTGCGGCGAAGCGGTTGGAATGGTGGTGGGCGTGGCGATGGGTTATCTGCTCGGGATGTCGCCGTTCCACACGTTCTTCTTCCTGGTTCTGCCTATTATGGCGGGCGGCGTCGGGGAAGGCGCGATTCCGCTGTCGATCGGCTATGCCACCATTTTGCATATGGATCAGGGCGTGGCGCTGGGTAAGGTCTTGCCAATCGTCATGCTGGGCGGTCTGTCGGCGGTGGTGATGGCTGGTTGTCTGAACCAACTTGGCAAGCGCTTCCCACACCTGACCGGTAATGGCGAACTGATGCCGGATCACCAGAGCGATGTGGGCAACAGCCTGACCAACGCCATGAGCGGTAAGGTTGACGTCACGACGCTGGCTTCCGGCGCGCTGCTGGCCGTACTGCTCTATATGCTGGGGATGCTTATCCAGAAATACACCGGTTTACCCGCGCCGGTTGGCATGCTGTTTGTCGCCGTACTGTTGAAGATAGCCAATGCTGTCTCTCCACGGATGCTGGAAGGCTCGCAGGTTGTATATAAATTCTTCCAGACCGCCGTCACCTATCCGGTGCTGTTCGCTGTGGGCGTCGCGATTACGCCGTGGCAGGACCTGATGAGCGCGTTCACCATCTCTAACCTGGTGGTCATTATTGCGACCGTTGGCGCGCTAGTGCTGACCGGTTCTTTCGTAGGCAAAAAGTTGGGCATGTATCCGATTGATGTGGCGGTGATCTCTTGCTGCCAGAGCGGTCAGGGCGGTACCGGCGCAGTGGCGATTCTCTCCGCAGCTGAGCGCATGTCTCTGATGCCTTTCGCTCAAATTGCGATTCGTATCGGTGGGGCACTCAACGTCGCTTTGTCGTTGCTGGTGCTAAGTAAATTTATTCTGTAATGCTAAAGAAGAAGTCTGGTTATGAAACTTGCTAGTTATTTACTCAACGGTGTCCGCAGCTACGGCATCGTTACCGACGATGGAATTGTCGATCTCGGAAGCCGTTTGGGACAACGCTACGGTGATTTAAAGGCGTTACTGGCAGGGAATGCTGTGACAGAAGCTCGTGCGTTTGCGCATGAAAAAGCGGATGTCGCCATGGAACAGGTTGAATTTTTACCGGTGATCGAGACCCCGGGTAAGATCCTTTGCGTCGGCATGAACTATGCCGAAAAACGCAAAGAGTTTAACGAACTTAACCCAGCACCGACGCTGTTTGTGCGTTTTGCGGATTCGCAAACCGGGCACCGCCAGCCGGTACTGAAGCCGCATTATTCTTCTGAGTTCGACTATGAAGGCGAACTGGCCGTTGTCATCGGACATAGCGGCGAAAACATTCCGTTAGAACAGGCGCTGAATTTTGTTGCGGGCTACAGCTGCTATATGGATGGCTCGGCGCGCGACTGGCAGCACACCTGGTATACCGCGGGTAAAAATGGTCGCCAGACTGGCGCATTTGGCCCGTGGATGACCACCAGCGATATTATCCCCGATCCGCACCAGCTGGGCATCCGTACCTGGCTGAACGGCAAGCTGATGCAGGACGATAATACTGGCAGCATGATCCACCGCGTGGCGGAGCTAATTGCTTATATCAGCACATTTACCGCATTAAGCGCAGGTGATGTGATCATCACCGGTTCCCCTGGCGGCGTGGGTAAAAAACGTAACCCTCCGGTCTTTATGCAGGCGGGCGATCGCATCGAAGTGGAGATCGAGCATATCGGTCGCCTGAGCAACGTGATTGCCGATGCGCCAGTGAGCGTGGCGAATACCGAAGCAGTTTGCCATCAGGTGGCATAAGGACGCGGGTAATGTTTGATAGCCAATGTATTGACCTGCGGACCGTTGATGTCTCCCGCCAGCCGGCCAGGCTGGCGGCGATTCAGGCGCTGCTGGCGGCAAATGACTTGGTTATGGACAGCGGAGTGACGCTTTTTGTCACCGCCTGGGCAGGGGATGCGTTGGTAGGTTGCGCAGGTCTGGCAGCTAACGTCATCAAATGCGTGGCGATTGATGACCGCTGGCGCGGTCTGAACCTCAGCGCGCGTCTGCTCAGCGAGGTACAAAATCTGGCCCTGGAGAAGGGCCATTTTCACCTGTTCCTCTACACCCGCCCCTGTAACGGCGAACGTTTCCGTCAGTGTGGTTTCTGGCCGGTGTCGCAAACGAAAAACGTGCTGCTGATGGAAAATACCCCGCGCGGTATCTCTCAGTACTGTGCCGGGCTGACCAAACGGCGTAAGCCTGGCGCCACCCTCGGCGCCGTGGTGATGAACGCCAATCCGTTCACCCTTGGACACCGCTACCTGGCCGAACAGGCGGCGAAACGCTGCGACTGGCTGCATCTCTTTGTGGTACGCGAAGAAGCGTCATTCTTCCCGTTTCGCGAACGGCTGGCGATGGTTCGCGAAGGCGTGTCGCATCTGCAGAACGTCACCGTCCACGAAGGCGGCGAGTATGTGATTTCGCGTGCGACCTTTCCCTCTTACTTCCTGAAGGCCAGCGGGCTGGTGGAGACCGCGTGGTGTGAGCTGGATTTGCAAATTTTCCGCCAGCATATCGCGCCGGCGTTGGGGATCACCCATCGCTTCGTCGGCAGCGAGCCATTTTGCCCGATCACCCGCCAGTATAACGAGGCGATGCGTCGTTGCCTGAGTGCGCCGTCGAACCCGCGGCTGCCGCCGGTTCAGGTGGAAGAGTTGCCGCGTAAAGCCCGCCGTAATGGTCCGCCAATCTCTGCTTCTGAAGTGCGTCGTCTGGTGGATAAGCACCAGTTCGCGATGATTCGTGAGATGGTGCCGGAAACCACTTACCACCATTTAGCAGATAATTATTTTGCCGCAACGGCATGATTTTAATGAATTTACCAGGAAATAAATTATGAAAATCGTTAAGGAAGCGTTATCCGGAACGGTCGAATCAAGCGACCTGATGGTGAAAATCGCCCCTGCTGACGGCGAGCTGGATATTGTTATCCGTAGCGAAGTGTTTAAGCAGTTTGGCGAACGTATTCGTGAAGTCGTCGAGGAGACGCTGGCGAAGCTGGACGTTCGCGAAGGTTTGATCGTGATTGAAGATAAAGGGGCGCTGGACTGCGTGATCCGCGCCCGGCTGCAAAGCGCGGTGATGCGTGCGGCCGATGTCACCGCCATTGACTGGGAGAAAATGTAATGAGCAAACTTCGCCGCAGTATGTTGTTCCTCCCGGGCGCTAACGCTGCCATGCTGTCAAACGCCTTTATCTACCGCCCGGACTCGATCATGTTCGATCTGGAAGATGCGGTCTCGCTGCGTGAAAAAGATTCTGCGCGGGTTCTGGTATTTCATGCCCTCCAGCACCCGATGTACCAGGATATCGAAACCGTCGTTCGTATTAATCCGCTGAATACACCCTTTGGCCTGCAGGATCTTGAGGCGGTGGTGCGCGCAGGCGTGGATGTTGTCCGTTTACCGAAAACGGATTCCCCGGAAGATATCTACGAGCTGGAAGCGCACATCGAACGCATCGAAAAAGCCTGTGGTCGTGAAGTGGGCTCTACCCGCGTGATGGCGGCGATTGAGTCGGCGCTGGGCGTGGTTAACGCCGTTGCCATTGCCCGCTGCTCGAAGCGCCTGATCGGTATTGCGCTGGCGGCCTTCGACTATGTGATGGATATGCAAACCGAGCGCGGTGATGGCAGCGAGCTGTTCTACGCCCGTTGTGCCGTGCTGCATGCCGCGCGCGTCGCGGGCATCGACGCCTTCGACGTGGTGTGGTCTGACATTAACGACGAAGAAGGTTTCCTGAAAGAAGTCGATCACATCCGCAAGCTGGGTTTCAACGGCAAATCGCTGATTAACCCGCGCCAGATCGATCTGTTGCACAACGCCTATGCCCCGACGCAGAAAGAAGTCGACCACGCGCTGCGCGTGGTGGAAGCAGCGGAAGAGGGCGAACGTAATGGCCTCGGCGTGGTATCGCTGAACGGCAAAATGATTGACGGCCCGATTATTGACCATGCGCGTCGCGTTCTGGAACGCGCGAAATCCGGCATTCGCCGTTAATTGTGCGCAGCGAGGAAAAGTAATGAGTAAGTTAACTGAAGAATTGCACCAGAAATACGCGCACCTGCGTCATCTACAACCTTTTACCACCGCGCATACCATGACGCCTTGGCTGTCGGATAACGACGCTAAACACCACCGCAAGCTATGCGCCAATCTTGAAGAGGCCGTAAAACGCAGCGGCCTGAAAGACGGTATGACCATCTCTTTCCACCACGCGTTCCGCGAAGGCGACAGGGTGATCAATGACGTGGTCGCTTTGCTGGCGCGAATGGGGTTCAAAAACCTGACCCTGGCATCCAGCTCGCTGATGACCTGCAACGACGCGCTGATTGAACATATTCAGTCCGGGGTGATTACCCGCATCTGGACCTCCGGTATGCGCGGCAAGCTGGCGGAGGCGATTTCCCATGGCCTGATGGAAGAGCCGGTGCAGATCCACTCGCACGGGGGGCGTGTGAAGCTATTGCAGGATGGTGAGATTAAAATCGACGTGGCGTTCCTCGGCGTACCTTGCAGCGATGAATACGGCAATGCTAACGGGACTCAGGGTAAGGCTTGCTGTGGCGCTCTCGGCTACGCGATGGTCGATGCGCAGTTCGCGCGTAATGTGGTGCTGTTGACGGAAGAACTCGTGCCGTTCCCGAACATGCCGGCGAGCCTGGTACAGGATCAGGTTGATTACATTGTTAAAGTGGACAGCGTTGGCGACCCGGCGAAAATCAGCGTCGGCGCGGCGCGCGTCACCAGTAATCCGCGAGAGCTGCTGATCGCCCGTCGCGCGGCGGAAGTGATCGAGCACTCCGGCTATTTCTATAACGGTTTCTCAATGCAGACCGGTTCCGGCGCGGCATCCACCGCCTGCACCCGCTTTATGGAAGAGAAGATGGAGCGCAACAATATTGTTGCCCGCTTCGCGCTGGGAGGCATTACCGGCAGCCTGGTCGATCTGCATGAAAAAGGGTTAATTGAGAAATTGCTCGACACCCAGTGCTTCGACAGCCAGGCGGCGGCGTCGCTGGCGCGTAACCCGAATCATATCGAAATCTCCACTAATGTGTATGCCAATCCGGGGGCGAAAGCGGCCAGCTGCGACCAGCTGGATATTGTGATCCTCAGCGCGCTGGAAATCGACACCGACTTTAACGTCAACGTCATCACCGGTTCCGACGGGGTGATGCGCGGCGCATCCGGCGGCCACTGCGATGTGGCGGCGGCAGCGAACCTGACGATTGTCGTGGCGCCGCTGATTCGTAGCCGAATCCCGACGGTGGTGAAGCGGGTAACTACCATGGTGACGCCGGGCGAAAGCATTGATGTGCTGGTGACCGACCACGGCATCGCAGTGAACCCGGCGCGCCCGGAAGTTCGCGAGCGTCTGCTTGCGGCAGGTCTGCCGGTACTGGAGATGGCGGAGCTGTATGCCCGCGCGCTCACCCTGACTGGCGAGCCGAAGCCTATCGAATTTACCGACCGCGTGGTGGGGATAATTCGCTATCGCGATGGTAGCGTCATTGATGTGGTGCACCAGGTGAAATAGGGTAAAACAATCCATGCTACCAACGCCTGAAATGGCGGGCGTGAGTCTCAATCTCCTGCTGGCGGTGAAAGCGCTTTGTGTTCCACGCCAGCAGGAGTGGCTGACGCGTTGGCAATTTCCGTTTATTTTCTTACTGCTGGTGAGGCCGCTGTCGGATGCGGCTAACCAGATAGAACAACGTATTGATGGTTGGTTTAGTCGTGATTAACGTGCGTATCGCCAGTCAATTAACCATGCCTGATATTGTCATGGCTGCCAGACAGGCATTGCTTGATGAAGTTTACTTAACACCTAAGCCAGGTTTGGTGGATGCGGCTAATAATGGCGCGCACCGGGATATGGATTTATCGCTATTCTTACGCAGCATCGATGCGATTACTCCGTGGCTATCTCATTTCTGGTTTAAGGCTGAGCAATACTGCCATGTGGATGAAACCGCGCTATTGCCGCTGATTCGCCCAATTGGGTTGGCTTGTGAACAAGCGATGTTTACCGCCACTCATGGTATTAATACCCATAAAGGCGGCATCTTTTCTCTTGGGTTACTTTGTGCTGCGGCAGGATGGTTGAGCGGACGTAGCGAAGCGCTAACGTTGTCATCCCTTTGCGAAACGGTCAGGCGCATTACTCGTGGCATTGTGGCAAAAGAACTACAGGGTGGCAGCTCTGGAAAGACCGCGGGAGAGCGATTATATCAACAATACGGGTTAACCGGGGCGCGAGGGGAGGCCGAAAGCGGGTTTCAGATCATTCGCCAGCATATACTGCCCTGGTGGTTTACTGAGCATTGTCCTCAGAAACGTTTGCATCAGGCGCTCTTAAGTTTAATGGCCGTTAATCCCGATACTAATCTCGTCTCAAGAGGGGGGCTGGAAGGATTACATTTTGTCCAATTGTATGCCAGCCAATTACTTGCAAATGGCTGGACTACTGCGGATTTAGCGATCATGGACAAAGCGCTAACCAACCGAAACCTTAGTCCCGGAGGGAGTGCGGACCTTTTAGCCGTTGCCCAGGTGCTTATGCTATATGCTTAACGACGTCCCAGCGGCACCACCAGTGGCGTATGCGCCACCGGATCCTCGATTATCGTGCAGCGCAGGCCGTAGATACGCTCAATCAGATCCGCCGTGACGATCTCTTTCGGCGCGCCTTCGGCAACGATCTTACCGTCGCGCAGGGCGATCAGATGGGTGGCGTAACGACAGGCCTGATTGAGATCGTGCAGTACCGCCGCCAGCGTATATCCCTTCTCGCGATTCAGCTCGCTTAACAGTTCCAGCAGGTCGATCTGATGGCTGATATCCAGCCAGGTCGTCGGCTCATCAAGCAGCATAATCGCCGTCTCCTGCGCCAGTACCATCGCAATCCACGCCCGCTGGCGCTGGCCGCCGGAGAGGGTATCCACGCTCTGCAGCGCGAGGTCGACAATACCCGTCGCCCGCATCGCGTTATTTACCGCTGCTTCGTCTTCTTTACGCCAACGGGTAAACATCGGCTGGTGCGGATAGCGCCCGCGCGCCACCAGTTCCTGTACGGTGATATCGCCGGGCGTGGTGGCATTCTGCGCCAGCAGGCCAATCCGCTTTGCCACCTCTTTGCTGGCGTAGCGCTGGATCTGCTCGCCATCGAGATAAACGTGGCCGCTGGACGGGGTCATCAGGCGGCTGAGGGTGCGCAGCAGGGTTGATTTACCACAGCCGTTGGGGCCGATAATCGCCGTGAAATGGCCGTCAGGAATCGTGACGTTCAGCGATTCGGCGATGGTCTTTTTGCCGTAGGCCAGGGTCAACTGGTCGCCGCGCAAACGGGAAGTTACAGCGGTCATTTTTTGCGGGACTCCTGAATTAATAACGCGATGAGGTAGATACCGCCAAGACTGACGGTGACCACCCCTACCGGTAACTGATAAGGCATGAACAGGCGCTGGGCGCAGTAATCGGCCAGCGCCAGCAGCAGCGCGCCGCACAGCGCCGACTGGGTTAACCCCCAGCGTGCGGTGCCGCTTATCCGTCGGGCGATATGCGGGGCTACCAGCGCGACGAAAGAAATAGGCCCGGCCAGCGCGGTGGCGGAAGCGGTCAGCAGCACCGCCACCAGCATCAGCAGCAGGCGTGAACGTTCGACTCGAACCCCAAGCGCGCAGGCGGTATCGTCGCCCATCTCCAGCAACCGCATCCGCCTCGCCAGCAGCGCGCCGCACGCTAACATCAGCAGGATCAGCGGCGCCGATGGCCAGGTTTTGCCCCACGTCAGGCCGTTGAGCGAACCGGCATTCCACAACCCGGCGGAAAGGGCAGTCTCAAGCGACGCGCGCAGCAGCAGCCAGGTATTGAATGCCACCAGCATGGCGCGCACGCCGATGCCGATAATGATCAGGCGGAAGGTTTCAATGCCGTTGCGCCACGCCAGCAGCCACACCACCAGCGAGGTCAGCACGCCGCCAAGCATTGCCGCCAGCGCGATGGCGGTCAGGTTCTGGCCGAACATCACCATCGCCACCAGCACGCCGCTCCAGGCGCCGGTGTTGAAGCCCATCACGTCCGGGCTACCCAGCGGGTTACGCATCAATGACTGAAAAATGGCGCCGCTGACGCCAAGCCCGGCGCCGATCAGCAGCGCCATCAGCACGCGCGGCAAGCGCCATTCGGTGACCACCATGCTGACGTTGCGCGGTGCGTCGCCGAGCAGCGCGGAAACCACCTGTTCAATGCTGAGCGGCACCAGGCCATTACCCAGACCGAGCAGGGACACCAGCAGACTGGCGGCGATCAGCAGCAGGCAGCAGAACATCAGGCGGCGGGAGGGAGCCATCACAGCGTACCTCCTCGCGGCTGACGGCGAACCAGCCAGATCAACACCGGCGCGCCGATAAAGGCGCTGACCACCGAAACGCGCAATTCACCAGGCACCAACAGGCGGCCAAGCACGTCGGCAAACAGCAACAGGGCGGGGGTGGCGAGCAGCGTAACCGGCAATGACCAGCGGTGATCCGCCCCCACCAGCCAGCGGGCCATATGCGGCATCATCAGGCCGATAAAGGCGATAGGGCCGACCAGCGCCGTCGCGCTGCCGCACAGAACGGTGATCGCCAGCAGTCCGATAAGCTGGGTGCGCGCGACCCGGCTACCGAGCGCGGTGGCGGTGTCGGCGCCGAGACTCAGGCTGTTTAGCGCCCGGCTGAGAAACAGCGTTACCACGGCGGCAATCAGTACCGGCAGCAGGACGATTTTCAGCGTTTGCAGGGTGCGAATATCCAGCGAGCCGGCCTGCCAGAAGCGCAGCTGGTCATATACGTCCGGGTTGAGCAGGGCGATGCCGTTAGATAAGCCTTCCAGTACCGCCGCCAGCGCCACGCCCGCCAGGGTCAGGCGCACCGGGCTAAGCTGGCCGCCGCCCTGGCTGCCGGTAAACGCGACCAGTAACGACGCGGCGAAGGCGCCGCAGAAGGCCATCAGCAGCTGCTCCTGCGGCGAAGTGATACCCAACAGCGCCGCGCCTAACACGATGGCGAAGCTGGCGCCGGAGTTGACGCCGAGCAGGCCCGGGTCGGCCAACGGGTTACGGGTGAGGGTTTGCATCAGCGCGCCGGCGAGACCGAGCGCGCAGCCGGCGAGCAATCCAGCCAGCGTACGCGGCAGGCGGGCATCCAGTACGATGGTACAGTCGGCGCTTTGACAACTGCCGGAAAAGGCATCGACAATCACGGAAGGCGGCAGAGGTTTGGCGCCGATAAGCAGGCTGAGCGCAATCGCGAGAGCTAAAAGTAACAAGAGACCAGGCACGGCGACGGCGCGCACCGTGGTCGTAGAAAACGACATAGTTCAAATCCCTGATATGATAATGATAGTAATTATCGTTATCGATTTTATTCAGGTATGTTACCATGAGAAACCATAAAAATGGTATGAAAAATAACGACAAGGCCCTTGCATGAACCGACCTTCCCGGCTGCTTGATGTCAGCCTCCTGCGCACCCATCCGGCGTTCCGCGCCGTCTTTATCGCTCGCTTTATCTCGATCCTGTCGCTTGGCCTGCTAGGCGTGGCGATCCCGGTACAAATCCAGATGATGACCCATTCGACCTGGCAGGTGGGGCTCTCGGTGATGTTGACCGGCTGTTCAATGTTCATTGGGCTGATGGTCGGCGGCGTGTTGGCCGACCGTTATGAACGCAAACGCCTGATCCTGCTGGCGCGTGGCACCTGCGGCGTTGGCTTCGTCGGCCTGTGCCTGAACGCCATGCTGCCGGAACCCTCGCTGGCGGCAATTTACCTGCTGGGGATCTGGGATGGCTTCTTCGCCTCTTTAGGCGTAACCGCGCTATTGGCGGCAACGCCGGCGTTAGTCGGCCGCGAAAATCTGATGCAGGCAGGGGCGATCACCATGTTGACCGTGCGTCTCGGTTCGGTGATCTCGCCGATGATTGGCGGGCTATTGCTGGCGACCGGCGGTGTTGCCTGGAACTATGGCCTGGCGGCGGCAGGGACGTTCATTACCACCCTGACGCTGCTACGCCTGCCGCTGCTGCCGCCACCGCCGCAGCCGCGCGAGCATCCGCTGAAATCGTTACTGGCGGGGCTAAAATTTCTCTTTAATAGCCCGCTTATTGGCGGTATTGCGCTGCTCGGCGGCCTGTTGACGATGGCCAGCGCGGTGCGGGTGCTTTATCCGGCGCTGGCGGAAGGCTGGCAGATGTCAAATTCGCAAATTGGCCTGTTGTACGCCGCCATCCCGCTTGGCGCGGCGCTGGGAGCGTTAACCAGCGGGCAACTGGCGCATACCGCCAGGCCGGGAGCGTTGATGCTGATGACAACGGTAGGGTCATTTGTGGCGATTGCTTTATTCAGCGTGATGCCGTTCTGGGCGCTGGGCGCGCTCTGTCTGGCGCTGTTTGGTTGGCTGAGCGCGATAAGCTCGCTGCTACAGTACACGCTTATCCAGACGCAAACGCCGGAGAATATGCTGGGGCGCATTAATGGCCTGTGGACCGCGCAGAACGTCACCGGCGATGCCATTGGCGCGGCGTTGCTTGGCGGATTAGGGGCGGTGATGACCCCGGTGGCTTCAGCCAGCGCCAGCGGCTGGGCGCTGGTAATTGTTGGCGTATTACTGGTTGGCTTATTACGCGAGCTACGTCGTTTTCAGCGTCCGGAAATGGTCAGCGAAAGTTAAGCGCAACAATAGCGAAAGGCCCCGGATTGCTCCGGGGCCTGGTGACATTTATCGGTACATATTAATGCTTAGTACGCGCCGAGATCTTTCCAGACGTCGAACTGGCCGCAGTACAGGTCAGGCTGGTTGCCCTGAGACCACCATTTCACCTGATAGTTATGGCCTTTCCAGCTCACGGTTTCAAAGGTACCCCAGCTGCCGCCATAAACGGTTTTGGCATCCCACAGCGGGTAAGGCGTAGCGTCGTCGGACGGTGCGACTTCATCATCCTTTGCCGGCGCGTCATCGGTATCTTTTCCTTCATCAGCGGGTTGATCCGCAGGCTCATCGGCCGGCTCATCAGCGCTTGGTTCACCCTGGGAAGCGACGACCACCGACAGAATAAAGCGCTGCTGGGTTGACGGTTCGCCCCAGGTGTCGCGAACGAACAGGGTAAAGGTAAACTCGGTATCCGCGGTGACGACCGGGACATCGAACTCAATAACCGCGGCGGTTTTATCCACAACATCAATCGCTGCCGGCACGCCCCAGCTGTAGCTCAGCTCGTCGCTATCTTCATCAGACGACTTTTCCCCGGACAGACGAACGCGGGAGCCGCCTACGACCATCATCTCAATTGCCGCTTCTGGCGCATGGTTTACCGTCGGTTCAGTCTGGTCTGTATCTTCTTCCTCTTGTTCATCAGCTGGCGCAACGTTGATGCCTTCGAAATAGAACGGGTCCATATCGATAACTTCAGAAGCGATTTCATATCCCAGACCTTCACGGGCGGCGTTAACCAGCACGCCGTTGTCCTGGTCGATAGTCCAGGTGAACATGCCGCCGAGGCCCAGCTTCGCCGCGTATTCGCCTTTGGCTTTCACGGTGCGCGGCGTATCCAGCGACATAAACAGTTTGGATTCCGGGTTGTAGAGGTAGTCAGCGTCAGCTACCTGGTCGGTATAAACGTTAAAGCCGTTACGCCCTTTCTGGTTTTCCAGGTCCAGGTAGTTATAAATGACGTCATACCATTCGGTGGTACCCGATTCAAAGGTACCGACGGTGGTGCCGTTACCCGGGTTATAGGTACCTTTCAGCGGAGACAGCGACTCCAGCTCGGCGTTGCGGCCGTTACGGGTATAACCGGCGTAACCGATGTTGATACGTTCAGCGGGGAAACCTTCCGCCAGCAGATGTTCAACGATGGTGTTAACCGCCCAGCCGCCTTGTTCAATGGCGTTCAGGTTGCTGTGGTGAGCAATGCTTTCGGCCCACGGGGTGCCGAAGAAGTCATAGGTCATCAGGTTGATGCCGTACAGACCGGCGCTGAGCAGCGCTTTGACGTTAGAATAATCGAAAGTCTTCACCACCGCCGAACTGGCGATAGAGATTTTGACATCGCTCAGGCCGGCGGAATCCAGCTGCTTACGCAGTTCGGCAATCAGCAGGGCGTAGTTATCGCCATCTTCCGGGCCATAAGGGTTACCGGCGCCTTCAGCGTTCGGGTATTCCCAGTCGATATCCACTTCGCTGAACATCGGGAACTGTTTGAACAGCTTCACCACGCCTTTAGAGAAGGTTTTACGTGCGGAATCAGACGCTGCGGTTTCATGGAAGCCGTTACTCATGGTCCAGCCGCCGATGCTCATGGACAGCACCAGGTTGTGGCCCTGCTGTTTGGCTTTTGCCTGCAGGTCGCGCAGGCCGCCGAGCAGGCCTTTGGTGTTCGTCTGGGTTACGGTTTTCGGATCGACATCCCAGCCGCTGACGCTGTGGCCAACGTTAATGTAGGACTGGAAGTCGCCCCACGGGTCGAGGAAGGTCGGTTCATATTTGACTTTGCCGCACTTCTCAGCCCCGTCGGCCACCACATCGTGATACAGACCATCCACTTTATGGAAGCCGGTCACGCCGACGAAGCCAACGATAATTTTATCGTAAGCGGTAGGGGAGACGTTGGTCAGATCATAGCCGCGGCCGCGGTTATCTTTCGCATCGCCGCCCTGCAGGCGACCATCATACTGAGACCAGTCGGTGTAGTAACCGAATACCTTTGGTTTGGTGGTTGCGCTTTTGTATTTGTTATAGACCGGTTTGGCGACGCGGTCTGACGTGTAGCTGTAGTTGCTGACTTCAGTTGCCGGGTTAAAACCATCTGCGGCGTTGCTGGTTTCGGTCAGGGTATCGCCCTTGATCAATTTGCTAGTGGTCACGGTAAGTTCCTTCTGAGTTGAATGTCCACCTCAAGTGGTGTGGGGCAGATATTCGGGGAAGGCGGCGACGATGGCTAATCACAAAACAACACCTCAAATGATGATGTTTCGCATGAGGAATGGATGAGATATCAAAGGGGGAAAGGAAGAAAAAGTCTTTTGTAACAGATAGATGATGTGTTTGATGATATGAAATGAGATCCCGGCGCCAGGCGCCGGGAAGGGAGACTCAGGCAAAGAGCGCGGATAAACGCTGCAGGACCAGCATGGCGCTGTAGTAGTCAAGACGGAAGGTTTCGGTACCCAGCGGATAAACGCGCTTCGCGGCAACCGACGGCAGGTGCGCCAGCAGCGGGTTAGCGTAAATGGCCTCAGCGTCTTTCTGGTCGCCGGCGAACAGGAACAGGCTTTCGCCGTTGATACCCGCCGCCAGATTCTCGCCGCCCAACTGCACAATGTCGTGACGCTTACCCTGGCTCTGGCTGGCGTGAAGACCGCCCGGCAGCGCCGCCAGCTTAAAGCCTAACTGTTCCAGCATCTGACCCTGCGCTGATTCCGGCGTCCAGATATTGGCGCTATGCGCCGCGGCGGTATAAACCAGCGCGGTGACCGGCTGGGGCGGCAACTTCAGTTTCTCTTTTAACGAAACGAGCTGTTTATTGAACTCGGCAATGCGCGCGTCCGCCTGCTTTTCGTGACCGGTGATATGCCCTAATTGGGTAAGCAGCGTCTGCCAGCTTTTATCGTCGTAGTTGATGACAAGCGTCGGCGCGATAGTCGAAAGCTGGTCGTACAGGGCGAGAGCGGAATCGCCGCCGGTGGCGCTAATCAGGATCAGATCCGGCATCTGCGCCGCCACCGCTTCGGCGCTGGGTTCGCCAATATACAGTCGCGCCAGTTTGCGCTTTTTCGCGACATCGCCCCACTGGCGCAGAAAGCCCTGCGCGTCGGCCACGCGGTTATTCGGCGTGGTTGCGCCGCTGGCCACCACCGGCGCATCAATAGCCAGCAGCGAGCCGGTGAGGGTAACGCTGGTTGAGACTATGCGCAGCGGCTGGCTTTCCAGCGTATGGGTGCCGCGGCTATCGGCGATCTGACGCGGCCAGTCCGCCGCCAGCGCTGAGGTAATTCCTAAAAGGCACAGCCCGCTGGCGAGTAAAGTACGACGGCAAAAAGTGGCAAAATTCACGAATTCGCATCCTGAGTCAGTTGTAGTAAATACGTCTCATTTTCAACATTGTGTTGCCTGGATGCAAGTTTAAGTCGCATAACCTGCTGTTTGTGCGGTTGACAAGGAGAGCAATACCTTTTAGGTTAGCCAACAAAAATATAAATGATAATTATTCTTAATATCTTTATCGTTTTTGGAGGATGATATGGAAACGTCACTGGCTGAGGATGTACAGGAAAAAACGCAGACCCTGTCGCCGCAAAGCTTCTTCTTTATGTCGCCGTACCGCAGCTTCAGCACCACCGGCTGTTTTAGCCGCTTTTCCCAACCTGCCGTCGGCGGTGATTCGCTGAACGGCGAGTTCCAGCAGAAAATGGCGGCCGCTTTTGCCGAAGCCCGCGCGGCGGGGATCCGCAAGCCGGTAATGGTCGGGGCGATTCCGTTCGACACCAATCAGCCTTCCGAGCTCTATATCCCCGAACGCTGGGAAACCTTCTCCCGTACCGACAAACAGCAGTCCGCGCGTTACGCGGCGCCGCTCAAGGCGATGGATGTTGTCGATCGTCAGGAGATCCCGGAACAGGACGAGTTTTTGGCGATGGTGGAACGTGCCGCCGCGCTGACGGCGACTCCGGAAGTCGACAAAGTGGTGCTCTCAAGGCTGATTGATATCACTACCCGCGACCGAGTCGATAGCGGCGCGCTGCTGGAACGGCTGATTGCCCAGAACCCGGCGAGCTTTAATTTCCATGTCCCGCTGTCAGACGGCGGGGTACTGCTGGGCGCCAGCCCGGAACTCCTGCTGCGTAAAGAAGGGCTGCATTTCAGTTCGCTGCCGCTGGCCGGCTCTGCCCGCCGCCAGCCTGACGACGTGCTGGACCGCGAAGCAGGCAATAAATTGCTGGCCTCCGGCAAAGATCGCCATGAGCACGAGCTGGTGACCCAGGCGATGAAGAGCGTGCTTGGCCCGCGCAGTAGCCAGCTGTCGCTGCCGGAATCACCGCAGTTGATTACCACGCCAACCTTATGGCACCTGGCGACGCCGATCGAAGGTACGGCGCTGGCGGAAGAAAACGCCATGTCGCTGGCCTGCCTGCTGCACCCGACCCCGGCGCTGAGCGGTTTCCCGCACCAGGTGGCGAAGCGCCTGATTGCCGAGCTCGAACCGTTCGATCGCCAGCTGTTTGGCGGCATTGTCGGCTGGTGCGATGACGAAGGCAACGGCGAATGGGTAGTGACCATCCGCTGCGCGCGCCTACATCAACGCTCGCTGCGCCTGTTTGCCGGCGCGGGGATCGTCCCGGCCTCCTCGCCGCTGGGCGAATGGCGCGAAACCGGCGTCAAACTCACCACCATGCTTAACGTATTTGGCTTGAATTAAGAGGCAAGGATGATTGCATTTACCCGTTGGCCGGAAGAGTTTGCGGCCCGCTATCGTCAAAAAGGCTACTGGCAGGATCTGCCGTTAACCAATCTGATTACTCGTCATGCGGAAAATGACGCCGTGGCGATTATCGACGGCGAGCGGCAAATTAGCTTCCGCCAGTTTAACCTGCTGGTGGATAACCTCGCGTCTTCCCTGCAGCATCAGGGACTTAAGCGCGGAGAAACCGCGCTGGTGCAGCTTGGCAACGTCGCCGAGTTCTACATTACCTTCTTTGCGCTGCTGCGCATCGGCGTCGCTCCGGTTAACGCCTTGTTTAGCCACCAGCGTAGCGAACTCAACGCCTACGCCGCGCAGATTAAACCCTCGCTGCTGATTGCCGATCGCGAGCACGCGCTATTTGCTGACGATAGCTTCCTCAATGGTTTTATCGCTGAGCATCCTTCACTGCGCGTCGCGCTGCTGCGTAACGATGGCGGCGAGCGTGACCTGGCGACGGAAATTAACCGTACGGCGGATAACTTCGTCGCCAATCCGACCCCGGCTGACGAAGTGGCTTTTTTCCAGCTCTCCGGCGGCAGCACCGGGACGCCGAAGCTTATCCCGCGTACCCATAACGATTACGATTACAGTATCCGCCGCAGCAACGAGATCTGCGGTATTAACGCCGATACGCGCTATCTCAACGCGCTGCCGGCGGCGCACAACTATGCGATGAGCTCGCCGGGCTCACTGGGCGTCTTTCTCGCCGGCGGCCGGGTGATCCTCGCCGCCGACCCGAGCGCCACGCTCTGTTTCCCGTTGATTGAAAAACATCAGATTAACGTCGCGTCGCTGGTGCCGCCGGCGGTCAGCCTGTGGCTGCAGGCTATTCATGAATGGGGCAGCAACGCGCAACTGCAATCGCTGAAGCTGCTGCAGGTTGGCGGAGCGCGCCTGTCCGCGACGCTCGCCGCGCGCATTCCGGCGGAAATCGGCTGCCAGCTGCAGCAGGTGTTCGGCATGGCGGAGGGGCTGGTTAACTACACCCGCCTAAACGATAGCCCGCAGCGGATTATCAATACCCAGGGTTGCCCGATGTGCCCTGACGACGAAGTGTGGGTGGCGGATGCCGACGGCAACCCGCTGCCGCGCGGCGAAGTTGGCCGTCTGATGACCCGCGGGCCTTATACCTTCCGCGGCTACTACAACAGTCCGCAACATAACGCGGAAGCCTTTGATGCCGATGGATTTTACTGCTCAGGCGATCTGATTTCGATCGATGAAGATGGCTATATCACCGTCCAGGGGCGGGAAAAAGATCAGATCAACCGCGGCGGCGAGAAGATCGCCGCTGAAGAGATAGAAAACCTGCTGCTGCGCCATGAGGCGGTGATCCACGCCGCGCTGGTCAGCATTGAGGACAATCTGCTGGGCGAGAAGAGCTGCGCTTATCTGGTGGTGACATCGCCGCTGCGCGCCGTCGCGGTGCGCCGCTTCCTGCGCGAGCAGGGCGTGGCTGAATTTAAATTGCCGGATCGCGTGGAGTGCGTTGCCGCGCTGCCGCTGACGCCGGTGGGCAAAGTCGATAAAAAACAATTACGTCAGTGGCTGGCCGAAGGCAAGCTGGGCTGAAGGAGAACAGAAAATGGCAATCCCTAAATTACAGGCTTATGCGCTGCCGGAAGCCAGCGATATTCCGGCGAACAAAGTTAACTGGGCCTTTGAGCCGTCGCGCGCCGCGCTGCTGATCCACGACATGCAGGAGTATTTCCTCAATTTCTGGGGCGAAAACAGCGCGATGATGGAAAAAGTGGTGGCCAATATCGCCGCCCTGCGCGACTTCTGCAAACAAAACGGTATTCCGGTGTACTACACCGCCCAGCCGAAAGAGCAGAGCGATGAAGACCGCGCCCTGCTGAATGATATGTGGGGGCCGGGGTTAACTCGCTCGCCGGAACAGCAACAGGTGATTGCCGCGCTGGCGCCGGATGAACAGGATACGGTGTTGGTGAAATGGCGCTACAGCGCGTTTCATCGCTCGCCGCTTGAAGAAATGCTGAAAGAGACCGGCCGCGACCAGCTGATCATCACCGGCGTTTACGCCCATATCGGCTGCATGACTACCGCCACCGACGCTTTTATGCGCGATATCAAACCGTTCTTTGTCGCCGATGCGCTGGCGGACTTCAGCCGCGAAGAGCATTTGATGGCGCTGAAATACGTCGCCGGCCGTTCCGGACGGGTAGTGATGACCGAAGAACTGCTGCCGCTGCCAGCCTCCAAAGCGGCCCTGCGCGCACTAATTCTGCCGCTGCTCGACGAATCCGACGAACCGCTGGATGATGAAAACCTGATCGACTACGGGCTGGATTCGGTGCGTATGATGGCGCTGGCCGCCCGCTGGCGCAAAGTGCACGGCGATATCGACTTCGTGATGCTGGCGAAAAACCCGACCATCGACGCCTGGTGGGCGCTGCTTTCCCGCGAGGTGAAATAATGGCGGCGCTGGATTTTCACGGCCAGACCGTGTGGGTGACCGGCGCAGGTAAAGGCATTGGCTATGCCACCGCGCTGGCTTTCGTCGAGGCCGGGGCCAACGTCACCGGTTTCGACCTTGCCTTTGACGGCGAAAGCTACCCGTTTGCCACCGAAATGCTGGACGTCGCCGATGCCGACCAGGTACGCGACGTTTGCGCGCGTCTACTCAACGATATCGAACGACTGGACGTGCTGGTGAATGCGGCCGGGATCCTGCGCATGGGGGCGACCGATCAATTGAGCGCGGAGGACTGGCAGCAGACCTTCGCGGTGAACGTCGGCGGCGCGTTTAATCTGTTTCAGCAGACGATGGCGCAGTTCCGCCGTCAGCAGGGCGGGGCGATCGTCACCGTCGCCTCCGATGCCGCGCATACGCCGCGTATCGGCATGAGCGCCTATGGCGCCTCGAAAGCGGCGCTGAAAAGCCTGGCGTTGACCGTCGGGCTTGAGCTGGCAGGCAGCGGCGTGCGCTGCAACCTGGTATCGCCGGGCTCCACCGACACCGATATGCAACGTACCCTGTGGGTCAATGAAGATGCTGAACAGCAGCGGATCCGCGGATTTGGTGAGCAGTTTAAGCTTGGCATCCCGCTGGGCAAAATCGCCCGACCGCAGGAGATCGCCAATACCATTTTGTTCCTCGCCTCTTCTCACGCCAGCCATATCACGCTGCAGGATATTGTGGTCGATGGCGGCTCGACGCTGGGGGCGTAGATGGCCTGGAAACGAGAGCTCACGCTTGCGGCGCTGAACGCCAGCAGCGAAAACACCATGGTGGCGCATCTTGGCATCGTCTACACCCGGCTGGAAGAGGGGCTACTGGAGGCGGAGATGCCGGTGGATGCGCGCACGCATCAGCCGTTTGGCCTGCTGCACGGCGGCGCTTCCGCGGCGCTGGCGGAGACGCTGGGCTCGATGGCCGGTTGGCTGATGACGGAGGATGGGCAGTGCGTGGTGGGCACCGAGCTTAACGCTACCCACCATCGTCCGGTCTCCAGCGGTAAAGTGCGCGGCGAATGCCGACCGCTGCATCTTGGCCGCCAGAGTCAGAGCTGGGAAATTGTGGTGTATGACGAAAAAGGGCGGCGCTGCTGCACCTGTCGTCTGGGTACCGCGGTGCTTGGCTAAGACGCCGCTATTTCCCCGGCTTGCGCTGCGCTGAGCCGGGCTACCAAATCGCACAGCGCTGTAGCCCCGGTAAGCGGTAGCGCCACCGGGGGTTTTGAGGCCGCCACCCGACAAAAAAACGGCACCGTTCACGGTAATCCTTTCATTAATTTCCCTGTCTTAAGTGATCCCGCTAGCAATGTGAGACAAATCTCCGCCGCGGCATGGCATCTGCGCTGTTTCGAAGTTGTTAAATTCTGCGTTGTGTTCTAGAAACAAACTGTAACATCCTGATTACCCTACCGGTGGACCACAACAATGAATAATTCAGGGAAATACCTTATCTGGACAATGCTCTCCGTAATCGGAGCCTTTGCCCTCGGCTATATCGCCCTAAACCGGGGTGAGCAGATAAACGCGCTGTGGATTGTCGTCGCGGCGGTCTGCGTTTATCTGATCGCGTATCGTTTCTACGGCCTGTATATCGCCAAAACGGTCCTCGGCGTTGACCCAACGCGGATGACGCCGGCGGTACGACATAACGACGGTCTCGATTATGTTCCGACCGACAAAAAAGTGCTGTTCGGTCACCATTTTGCCGCGATTGCCGGCGCAGGGCCGCTGGTTGGCCCGGTGCTTGCCGCGCAGATGGGCTACCTGCCGGGGATGATCTGGATCCTCGCCGGCGTGGTGCTGGCCGGCGCCGTGCAGGACTTTATGGTGCTGTTTGTTTCGACCCGCCGCGATGGCCGTTCGCTTGGCGAACTGGTTAAAGAGGAGATGGGGCCGACCGCTGGCGTACTGGCGCTGGTGGCCTGTTTTATGATCATGGTGATCATCCTCGCGGTACTGGCGATGATCGTGGTGAAAGCATTGACCCACAGTCCATGGGGGACATACACCGTCGCCTTTACCATCCCGCTGGCGATCTTTATGGGCATCTATATTCGCTACCTGCGCCCGGGGCGCATCGGCGAGGTGTCGGTGATAGGCCTGGTGATGCTGGTGTTCGCGATTATTTCCGGCGGCTGGGTGGCGGAAAGCCCGACCTGGGCGCCGTGGTTTGATTATACCGGCGTACAGCTGACGTGGATTCTGGTGGGTTACGGCTTTGTTGCCGCGGTACTGCCGGTCTGGCTACTGCTGGCGCCGCGCGACTATCTCTCCACGTTCCTGAAAATCGGCACCATCGTTGGGCTGGCGATTGGCATCCTGATTATGCGCCCGACGCTGACTATGCCGGCGCTGACGAAGTTCGTCGACGGTACCGGCCCGGTCTGGACCGGCAACCTGTTCCCGTTCCTGTTTATCACCATCGCCTGCGGCGCGGTTTCTGGTTTCCACGCGCTGATCTCCTCCGGCACCACGCCGAAGATGTTAGCCAACGAAGGCCAGGCCTGTTTTATCGGCTACGGCGGCATGTTGATGGAATCCTTCGTGGCGATTATGGCGCTGGTGGCGGCCTGTATTATCGACCCGGGCGTCTACTTCGCGATGAACAGCCCGATGGCGGTGCTGGCGCCGGCGGGGACGACTGACGTCGTGGCCTCGGCGGCGCAGGTAGTGAGCGGCTGGGGCTTTAGCATTACCCCGGATACGCTGAATCAAATAGCCCATGAGGTCGGCGAACAGTCGATTATTTCACGCGCCGGCGGCGCGCCGACGCTGGCGGTGGGGATGGCTTACATTCTGCACGGCTCGCTGGGCGGGCTGATGGATGTCTCTTTCTGGTACCACTTCGCCATTCTGTTTGAGGCGTTGTTTATCCTGACGGCGGTCGATGCCGGCACCCGCGCGGCGCGATTCATGCTGCAGGATCTGCTGGGCGTGATTAGCCCCGGGTTGAAAAAAACCAGCTCGCTTCCGGCTAACCTGCTGGCGACCGCGCTGTGCGTCCTGGCGTGGGGCTACTTCCTGCATCAGGGGGTGGTCGATCCGTTGGGCGGTATTAATACCCTGTGGCCGCTGTTCGGTATCGCCAACCAGATGCTGGCGGGGATGGCGCTGATGCTGTGCGCGGTGGTACTGTTCAAGATGAAACGCCAGCGCTATGCGTGGGTGGCGCTGCTGCCGACAAGCTGGCTGCTGATTTGTACGCTGACCGCCGGCTGGCAGAAATCGTTTAGTCCGGATACCAAAGTCGGCTTCCTGGCCATCGCCAATAAATTCCAGGCGATGATCGACAGCGGTACCATTCCGCCGCAGTATACGGAATCGCAGCTGGCGCAGCTGGTGTTTAATAACCGTCTCGATGCCGGGCTGACTATCTTCTTTATGATTGTGGTGGTGGTTCTGGCGCTGTTCTCGATCAAAACCGCGCTGGCGGCGCTGAAAGAGGATAAACCGACGGCGAAAGAGACGCCGTATGAAGCGATGCCCGCGGATGCGCAGACCTTAACGGCGCAGGCGAAGCGCGCGCATTAACCTGTTTGGCCTACCTTTCTTCTCCTCCCTCTCCCTGTGGGAGAGGGCTGGGGTGAGGGAAATAAGCGAGAAACTCATTATGTTCGACACCCTTTCAAAAGCAGGAAAATATTTAGGCCAGGCGGCGAAGATGATGATCGGCGTGCCGGATTACGACAACTACGTCGAACACATGCGGATCACGCATCCGGACCAGACGCCGATGACCTATGAAGAATTCTTCCGCGAGCGCCAGGACGCACGCTACGGCGGTAAGGGCGGGGCGAAGTGCTGCTAGCCTTCTTTCGGTAAATAAAGGCTGATTTGCTCCTGGGTACAGCCGTAAATCGCCGCCAGTTTTTCGCGGGTCCGCTTCTGCGGACGGGAGTCCAGCGCTTCCAGCTGTGACACCGCGGACTGGCTGATGCCGAGTTTAGCCGCGACCTCCCGCTGTGAGAGTCCGCGCAGGATACGCCACGCGGCCTGCAGGCTGACGTTTTCTTTATGCATCACGTCGCAGACATCCCCTGGCAGCATTACGTTATCATAGATATCTGATTCATAAGAAATATCTTCCCAATTGTTTTCATCCTCGTCGTCGTACTCCAGCAGAGCCAGGCGCATACGAAAGTAATCACTGTAAGGAATGACGACATACTGGTCTTTTCCTTCTTCATCCTTGATGTACTGAATAGTCATATTCGGTATGTTCCTCATGAAGGTAGGTGGTGGTGGTTCGGCGTTTAACCGCCACTACGTAGCAGGTATCGTCCGGCGGATCCCCAAAGGTGTAGATGACTCTGTAATCACCTAATCGCAGCCTGTAGTGGTTTTCGGGAAAGGACAATTTTTTGATATCCGAGATAGGTGAAGCTTTATCATTCATCTTCTCCAGCCTGGATTTAATGCGGTTCTTATATCGATTATCGATTTTAGAAAATTGCTTATTTGCCGTTTTTGACCAGACAATCTTCATCCGTACCTCCACTGTACGCCCACACAAAATATAAGGAAATAATAAGACTATTAGATAAATTCCGAATTTCTTATGGAGTACAGTAGAGCGGAGAAAAAACGCAGGTAAGAGGCAAAGCGTAACCGGTCGAGGCGGCGCGGGAAGGCCTCTGCCGGGCGACAGAGGCTTGCAGAAAATATGCGATCAGGCGTTCAGGCCGCCATCCACGTCGAGCCCCGTACCGGAGATCTGCCCGGCGGCCGGGCTGGCCAGGAAGGTGACCGCCGCGGCGATGTCTTGCGGCTGGCCGTAGTGACCGACCGCAATCATCTGGCGCTGGGCTTCCGCCTGTTCCCCATCCTCCGGGTTCATATCGCTGTTGGTCGGCCCTGGATGGACAAGGTTAACGGTGATCCCGCGAGGGCCTAAATCACGCGCCAGGCCACGGGTCAGGGAGTTGAGGGCGGACTTGGTCATGGCGTAAACCGCGATGCCCGGCATGGCTACGCGGTTGGCCAGACAGCTGCCGATGTTGATGATCCGTCCGCTATCGGACATATGCACCAGCGCTTCCTGGATAGCGATGACCACCCCACGAATATTGACGTTGATAAGGTCGTCAATGTCCGCCAGCGTCATGGATTCCAGTGGACCGCCGCGGGCGATGCCAGCGTTGTTGACCAGAATGTCCAGCCCGCCGAGGGCCCGTGCTGCATGGGTGACGGCATCCTGAATGGCCTGCGCGCTGGCGCTGTCTGCCTGCACCGCTTCGCTGTACCGACCCAGCGCCTTAATTTCATCAGCGACTGCCTGGGCTTTATCGGCCGATTTTTCATACGTAATAACCACATCGGCGCCGGCGCGCGCCAGCGACAGCGCAATAGCGCGACCCAACCCACGGCTGGCGCCGGTAACCAGCGCCTTCTTACCTGTTAAATCGATCTGCATGATGACCTCGTTACGAGAGTGGTGAGAATCATCATTAGGTATAGATGGTCTGGGTGATTAACGGCTGAAGTATTCCACCTTCTCAAACGTCGCGCGCAAAGCGTCAGGGGTTAACGTCGCCGGCAGGCTAAAGCGCTGCCAGGGCGGGAAGCGCTCCTTATGGGTGTTGGGCTAACCTGATGTTATGTCTGGACATCCAGATGGCTAATATTATTTGGTTTTATCTTATGCTTTTTACGCAGTTGTCAGGCATCGGCAGCTGTGAAAAATTCGTTAAATCAGAATATTAATTGCCCTGGGGAGGGTGATGAGCGTGAATCGCCTTGAGATGCATAACATTAGCCTGGCCTTTTCCGGCTTTCAGGCGCTGAGCAAGGTGAATTTTACCCTTAAGGGCGGAACGGTGCATGCGCTGACCGGCGCCAACGGCGCTGGCAAATCGACGCTGATGGCGGTGTTGTGCGGGACGCACGCCGATTACGAAGGCGAAGTCGCGATCAATAACCAGCCGGTTAGCATTCGTTCGCCGCGCGATGCAAAGCAACTGGGCATCCATCTGGTACAGCAGGAGGTGGATGTTGCGCTGGTTCCGGGGCTGAGCATTGCCGAAAACATCATGCTGGACAGGCTGGCTGAGCCGGGTGCGGTTTTTCGCTGGTCGCATGTGCGTCAGCAGGCGTGCGAAGCGCTGGCGCAGCTTGATATTGCGCTGGATGTTCGACGTTCAATCGATAGCTGTACCCTTGCCGAAAAACAGCAAATTCTGCTGGCTCGCGCACTGTCGCACCATTGCCGCTTTTTGATTCTTGATGAACCCACCGCGCCGTTGGATCAGCACGAAAGCGAACGCTTATTTGCGGTGGTTCGTCGTCTGCAGCAGCAGGGGATCGGCGTGGTCTTTATTTCGCATCGTATTCATGAACTAAAAGCGATTTGCGACACCCTGACGGTACTGCGCGATGGCCGTTTAATCGAAAGCGGCCCGATGGCGCAGCTCAGCGGCGAGCAGATCGTCGAAAAAATGCTCGGCCACGAGTTGAGCGATATTTTTCCGCCTGCGCGTCCGCCGCATGGCGAAGAGGTGCTGCTGCAGGTTGACGGTTTGCATGACGAAGCGCTGTTGCAGGATATCTCGCTACGTCTGCATAAGGGCGAAATTCTCGGTATCGCCGGCTTAGCGGGCGCGGGGAAAACTGAACTTTGCAAAGCCTTATTCGGCGCCAGTAAAAGCCGGGTGCGCTACGGCGAACTTAACGGCCAGCCGTGGCGGCCGCGCGATCCGGGCGATTCCGTCCTCCAGGGGCTGGCGCTGGTGCCGGAAGAGCGGCGCAAAGAGGGGATATTCATCGATGAGGCGATCGCCATGAATCTGGCGGTCAGCGCCGATAACAGCTTTTCGCGCTGGAGCCTGTTCGGCCATCGGCAGGCGTGGCGGTGGGCGCAGGAGGTTATTGCCCGTATCGGCGTGCGCGCCACCGGGCCGGGGCAGACGCTGCGCCGCCTCTCCGGCGGTAATCAGCAAAAAGTGGCCATCGGCAAATGGCTGCGCGGCGGTGCAAACGTGCTGATTTTCGACGAGCCGACGAAAGGGGTGGACGTGAAAGCGAAAACCGATCTGTTTCAGTTGATTGATGGCCTGGCGCGGGAAGGCCGGGGCGTGATTTACGCCTCCGGCGAATTTTCCGAGCTGGTAGGCCTGTGCGATCGCATCTGCGTGCTGTGGGATGGGCGCATTGTGGCGGAAATTCCCGGCGCCGAGGCGCGGGAGGAGACGATTCTTTATTACTCCACCGGAGGAGCGGCAGCGTGAGCAAGGCTCTGGCAGTCAACGCGACGGTATCGGGCCGTCAGCGGTTTTTCGATTTTCTCTATAAATGGGGCATGTTGCTGACCGTGGTGCTGCTGGTTGGCGTCTTTGGTTTGGCCTCGGATAACTTTCTTGACCCGTTTAACATCATCAACATTCTGCGCTCCATCGCTATCGTGACGGTGATTGCCATTGGGGTATCGATTTCTCTTACCATCGGCGGCTTTGATCTGTCGGTGGGGTCGACGGCGTCGCTGGCGAATGCGTTAGTGATTTCGTTGTTTGTCTGGCACGGCCTGAACACCACTGAAGCCATTCTGATCACCCTCGTGCTCTGTACGCTGGTTGGGCTATTCAACGCGTTTCTGATCGTGGTGCTGCGCATTCCTGACATGCTCGCCACGCTTGCCAGCCTGTTTGTGATTCAGGGCGTGGCGATGACCTACAGCTACGGCGGCTCGATCACCGAAAATATGGTGCTGCCGAGCGGCGAGATGGCCGAAGGTACGATCCCGGCGGCGTTTGGCGCGCTGGGGCAGGTACCGACCATCGTCATTATCATGCTGGTGGTAACGCTAATCGCGCAGCTGGCGCTGTCGTTCACCACTCACGGGCGGAGGATGTACGCCATCGGCGGCAACCCGGAGGCGGCGCGACTCTCCGGCCTGCGGATCACGCGCTATAAAGTGGCGGCCTACGTGATTGCCTCGCTGTTGGCCGGGCTGGGCGGCATTCTGCTGGCATCTAGGATTGGTTCTTCCCAGGTGAACGCCGGGGGCGGTTACCTGATGGATGCGGTCGCGGCGGCGTGGATCGGCTTTTCGCTGGCGGGCTCCGGCAAGCCGAATGCGCTGGGTACATTGGTGGGTGCGGTGATCCTCGGCGTGCTTTCCAATGGCCTGGTGATGCTGTCGGTGCCCTATTACGCGATGGACATTATTAAAGGGCTGGTGCTGGCTGGCGCGCTGGCACTGACCTATTTTCAGCGCCGGACCTAACACTTTACAGGGTAAACAAAATGAAAAAGATAGCACTTTCTCTTATAGCGCTGGGCCTGCTGCAGTCGATGGCAGCGCTGGCGCAGACCCCGACGCCGATTCCGGCGGCGATCGCTGAGCATAACGGCCCGATCCGCATCGCGGTGATTCGCAATCTCGGTTCTGACGATAACACTACCCAGTTTGTCGCCGGGGCGATTCAGGAAGGTAAAAAGCTCGGTTTTAAAGTCAGCGCCTTCCTGAGCAACGGTGATGACGCCAAATTCCAGGACTTCGTCAATCAGGCCATTAGCCAGAAATATGACGGTATTATTCTTTCCCAGGGGCGCGACCCGTACTCGACCGCGCTGGTGAAAAAGGCGGTCGATGCCGGGATCAAAGTCGCGGTGTTCGATACCGCGGTGCAGGGATCCATCCCCGGCGTGACGGTTAGCCAGCAGGATGACGCCTCGTTGACCGAGCTCTCTTTTGGCCAACTGGTGAAAGACTTCAACGGCAAGGCCAACATTATCAAGCTGTGGGTGGCCGGCTTCCCGCCAATGGAACGCCGGCAGGCGGCCTACCAGACGCTGCTTAAACAAAATCCGGGGATTAAAGAGCTGGAGTCTATCGGCGCCGTTTCATCCGACGTGCAGGGTGACACCGCTAACAAAGTCGGCGCGATTCTGGCCAAGTATCCGAAAGGGAAAATCGACGCCATCTGGGGCACCTGGGATGCCTTTAGCCAGGGGGCCTATAAGGCGCTAAAAGAAAACGGACGCAGCGAAATCAAACTCTACAGCATCGATATTTCCAATCAGGATTTACAGCTGATGCGGGAAGCCGGTAGTTCGTGGAAGGTTAGCGTGGCGGTCGACCCGAAACTCATCGGCGCCACCAACGTGCGCTTGATTGCCAATAAGATTGCCGGAGAAAGCACCCCGGCTACCTACGATTTCAAAGCGGCGGCGATCCCGCAGGCGCTGCTGGCGGCACAGCCTGGGGCGGTCAACGTGGCGTCGCTGGGGAAAATAATCCCGGGCTGGGGGCAGACCGAAGATTTTATTGCCCCGTGGTTTGCCACGCTGGAAGCTCAACATAAATAATCACGCGTTTAGCTGTACTGACGCACGCGGGCGATAAGTTCGTCCACGCTATCGATACGCTCGGCGATGACGATCAGCGCTTTGCCGAGCGTAATTGCGTGGCGCAGGCATTCGTGGCGCATGGCCGTGTCCTGAATAGAATCGATATCGGCGACGTGTGAAAGCCCGACGCTGCGGCGTATCAGTTCGGTTCCGCAGAATCCAATAGCATCACACCAAACCTTTTTGAGGAATACTGAGGCGTAACCGGGGCAGGCCAGCGCGGTATCGCGGGTTTTCTCCGTCGCTAACGCTTGGAAACGCTCGCTGAAGGTGTGCCACAAGGTCTGAATATCGTTGAGCCGTTGTTCGCGCGCGGCGGCGGCATCGCGAATGCCGAGATGACCGGGCAAACCGCAGTAGTTAAGCAGCAAGTTGCCAATGGCGGTGCCGACGTCAAAACCGATTGGGCCGAAATAGCCAAATTCGGCATCGATGGCTTTAAGGCTATTTTCAGCGACGAAGATGGAGCCGCTATGAATATCGCCGTGCAGCAGGGCTTCGGCCTGTGAGAAAAAGCGGTGCTTCAGCGCCGCGACAGCCAGTTTAAGCTGAGCGTCCTCACGCAGGGCGGCAACATCTTCTTCCAGCTCCGCCGGGTAGTTATTGCGCTCGTGGATCTGATACGGATCGTTAAAAAACAGATCCTCGGTGATCTCGCACATTTCCGGATTAATAAATTGCGCCACCTGCGCTTTTTTCTCATGCGGATGGAGATAGAAATCGCTGGTGTGGAACAGCGTCTGCGCCAGATATTCGCCCAACTGGCGCGCCGCCTGCGGATAGTAGACGTTGCCGATAAGCTCGCCGCGCCAGATACGGTGGTCGGAAAGGTCTTCCATTACCATCACCGCCAGAGCGGGATCGAAATGAAGAATCTGTACCGTATGCTGCGGGCTGTGCTGATAGTGGGCGACCAGGGTCTGCGCTTCGAGGCGCGCGCGGTCCAGTGTCAGCGGCCAGGATTCGCCGACGCAGCGCACGTAGGGCAGCGCCTGCTTAACAATAATTCGGCTCACGCCCTGAGCATCGAAAATTTTGAACACCAGATTGAGGTTGCCGTCGCCTACCTCCTGCGCCGACACCAGCTCAGACGGATCGTCGAGCCCGCCAAATTGTTGTGCGTAAGCCACCGCATCGCTGGCCGTGAAGGTATGGTATTGCGACATTGCTTCGATCCTCAAAAGTGCTGAATTAAGCCGTTCAGACGTCTATACATCTGGATTTCATCCTGACACAATGTGATACAACAACGCAACAGGGATTTAACGATATGCAGACACTACAGACCACCAGCCTGCGGGTAAGCGAAAATCAGCTTTTTATTCTCGATCAACAGGCATTGCCGCAGGAAAAACGCTGGCTGGCGGCGGATAACGTTGCGCTGCTGGTGGACCATATTCATGCTTTGCGGGTGCGCGGCGCGCCGTTGATTGGTCTCTCCGCCAGCCTGTTGCTGGCGCTGTTGGCGCAGCGCGGCTTATCCCGCGACGAGCTCGCTCAGGCGCTGGAAACCCTGCGCGCGGCGCGGCCGACGGCGGTCAATCTGATGAATAATCTCGATCGTATGAAGCAGGCGCTGGCGCAGGAAGACTATCCGCAGGCGCTGGAGACTGAAGCGCTGCGTCTGATTGCCGAAGACAAACAGCTGTGCGCCAGCATTGCCGAAGCTGGCAATGCGCTGGTCACGCCGGGTAGCCGTTTATTGACCCACTGTAATACCGGTGGCCTGGCGACGGCGGGGGTTGGCACCGCGCTGGGGGTTATCGCTTTGGCCCATGAACAGGGCAAGGTGGCTAACGTCTGGGTCGATGAGACGCGGCCGCTGCTGCAGGGCGGGCGCCTGACCGCCTGGGAATTGGGGGAGCTGGGCGTGCCGTATCAGCTTATTACCGACTCAATGGCCGCCAGCCTGATGGCGCAGGGGCAGGTTGATGCGGTATGGGTCGGTGCGGATCGTATCGCCGCCAACGGCGACGTGGCGAATAAAATTGGGACCTATTCGCTGGCGGTGCTGGCTCACTATCATCGCATTCCTTTCTACGTGGCGGCGCCGCAAACCACTCTCGATCGCCACTGCCCGAACGGCGCGGCGATCCCGATTGAACAGCGTGCGGCGCAAGAGGTGACCGGCGTAAAAGGCAGCTTTGGCGCCGTGCAGTGGGCGCCAGAAAACGCGCCGGTTTATAACCCGGCCTTTGACGTGACGCCAGCCGCGTTAATCAGCGGTTGGGTGCTGGATAGCGGCGTGGTCACGCCACAGCAGGTGGCGGACGGTATTTTTGCGCCGATGGCGTAACGGTTAACAGTGATAAGGAACGATTATGTGGCAAGAGCGACTCGCACAACTGGTGACCACCTGTCACTGGATTGGCGCGAAAGGGTGGGCGCCGGCAACCGGCGGCAATATGTCAGTACGCGAGGATGCGCGCTGGTGTTGGTTAAGTGAATCGGGGCGCGATAAGGGCAGACTGACCAGCGACGATTTTTTACAGGTGGACATCGCCAGCAATCGCGCGCCGTCGGGCCGTAAACCGTCGGCGGAGACCGGCTTGCATACGCTGGTTTATCGCCTGTTTCCTGAAGCGAACGTCGTGCTGCACGTGCATACCGTGCACGCTACGGTGCTCTCACGTCTTGAAACCAGCGATACCCTGCAGCTGCAGGGCTATGAAATGCAAAAAACGCTGAGCGGGCAGCATAGCCATCTCGATAGCGTACCGGTGGCGATTTTTGATAACGATCAGGATATTGAGGCGCTGGCGGAGCGGGTTGAAGCGTATGCCCGTAGCCATCCTTTGCGTTATGGATTTTTGATCCGCGGCCACGGCTTAACCTGCTGGGGCAGGGATGTTAGCGAGGCGCGGCGTCAGCTGGAAGGGCTCGAGTTTCTCTTCGAATGCGAGCTGCTGCGCCGCCGCTATGCATAAAGGTTAGGGTAAGCGCGGATAGGCATCGGCGATAGCATCGCCGGTGAACTGCGCTATCCAGCCTTCCGGATTGTCAAAAATACGAATGGCGGTGAAATTCGGCTCCGAACCCATATCGAACCAGTGCGGCGTATGCGCCGGGACGGAGATCAGATCGTTCTTTTCGCACAGCACCTGAAAGACTTCATCGCCGATATGCAGGCAAAACAGCCCGGCGCCTTCGACAAAGAAGCGCACTTCATCTTCTCCATGGGTATGCTCATTGAGGAATTTTGCCCGCAGCGCCTCTTTCTGCGGATTATCCGCCCGCAGGCTAATGACATCCCAGCTCTGGTATCCCTTTTCAGCCACCAGTTTATCAATCGCGTGCTGATAGGCCGCAATAACGGTTTCAGCGGTTGGCGCCGGGCCCAGGTAGCGATCGGCCTGCCAGCGCTCGAAGCGCACCCCTTTTGCGCGCAATTGCTGCTGGATTTCATCGGCGTTGCTGCTGTGCCAGCGTGGATGGCTGGCGTCGTTAACGGAAAAAATAGTTAATTCGCTCATGCGGGAAGTTGCTCCGGGTCGATGTCGTCAAAACGCTGAACCTGTGGATGATGGCTGGCCGGGTCGCGGTCGCCGCGTACCAGCTGCAGGGTGCGTAAACCTGCCGCTTCGGCGGCGTCCAGTTCCTGATGGATATCAGAGAGGAACAGAATGCTCGCCGGGCTATGCCCCAGTTGTTCGGCGATAGTGCGATAGGATTGAACTTCGCGTTTGGCGCCGACCAGGGTATCGAAATAGCCGCTAAAGAGATGAGTAATATCACCTTCGTCGCTGTAGCCAAATAACAATTTCTGCGCGGCGACCGAGCCTGAGGAATATACATATAAATCAATGCCCATTGCCTTCCATTTCTCCAGCGACGGCAGAACATCGGGGTAAAGATGGCCGGTAAAATCACCGTTCAGATAGCCTTCGCGCCAGATAATGCCCTGCAGCGCTTTCAGCGCCGTCGATTTACGATCCTCATCCATGAAGCGGAATAGCGTCTCGATAAGCGCTGCGGTGCTGGCTTCGGGGGCGGCGATTTCCGTACGCAGATTGTCGAGAATGGTACTGACCGGCTCGACATACTGCTGCGCGGTGACAAATGCGGCCAGCCGCTCGCGGGCGTAGGGGAATAAGACGTTATGGACGAAGCGAATGTCGCTGGTGGTGCCTTCAATATCGGTCACGATAGCGCGGATCATGGTATCTCCAGAGTGGATAGTGCGCCGTGCTGCCGGTGGCGTCGGTTTGCCGCCTGCCTGCGGCAAGCGAAATAACGTTAGCATTTAGACGTCTAAGCGTCTTGATTGCCAAATATTAACATCGTGTTATAGTGGCTTCAACAACAGCATTACAATCGGAACGAAGATAATGAGCAATAAGCCACTGATTCCTGAGAGTAAACTCCCTGCATTAGGCACCACCATTTTTACCCAGATGAGCGCGTTGGCGCAGCAGCATCAGGCCATCAATCTATCACAAGGTTTCCCGGATTTTGACGGCCCGCGCTATTTACAGGAACGCCTGGCGTGGCATGTCGCCCAGGGAGCCAACCAGTATGCTCCGATGACCGGCGTACCGGCGCTGCGCGAAGCCATTGCCGATAAAACCGCTGAACTTTATGGCTATCGCCCGGATGCTAATAGCGAAGTGACCGTGACCGCCGGCGCGACTGAAGCGCTGTATGCGGCGATTACTGCGCTGGTGAGGGCGGGCGATGAGGCGATCTGCTTTGACCCGAGCTATGACAGCTACGCGCCGGCGGTAGAGCTTTCGGGCGGCGTGCTGAAGCGGATTGCTTTACAGCCGCCGCATTTCCGCGTTGACTGGCAGCAGTTTGCCGCCACGTTAAGCGACCGCACCCGTTTGGTCATTCTTAATACGCCGCATAATCCATCAGCCACCGTCTGGCAGCGGGAAGATTTTGCCGCGCTGTGGCAGGCGATCGCCGGGCGGGAAATTTACGTTATCAGCGACGAAGTGTATGAGCATATCTGTTTTGCAGAGCAGGGGCACGCCAGCGTGCTGGCTCATCCGCAGTTGCGTGAACGGGCGGTAGCGGTCTCTTCTTTCGGTAAAACCTTTCATATGACCGGCTGGAAAGTGGGTTATTGCGTGGCGCCTGCCGCCATCAGCGCCGAGCTGCGTAAAGTGCACCAGTATTTAACCTTTGCCGTTAATACGCCGGCTCAGCTGGCGCTGGCGGATATGCTGCGCGCGCAGCCGGAGCACTACCGCGAGCTACCTGCGTTTTATCAGCAGCGCCGGGATCTGTTTATTGATGCGCTACGCGACAGCCGGCTGGAGATCCTGCCGTGTGAAGGCACCTACTTTCTGCTGGCGGACTATAGCGCCATTTCTGACCTTGATGATGTCAGCTTCTGTCGCTGGCTGACCACTGACGTCGGCGTGGCGGCGATCCCGCTGTCGGTATTCTGTGCCGATCCGTTCCCGCATAAGTTGATTCGCCTGTGCTTCGCTAAGCAGCCGGAAACCCTGCTGGCGGCGGCAGACCGTCTGCGTCGGCTGTAGCTATTTCACCGTCCACGCCTGGGAAAATTGACGGTCGCCGAACATCTCGGCCAGACCGTTAATTTGCTTCAGGCGCAACACTTCATCGGCATCCATCCCCAGCTCTTTACTGATTTTTGCGTTGCTCCAGCCGAGATTGGCCAGCTCGCGGACAATTTCCGACATCGCGTGAATCTGATGACGTCCGCGGGCCCGATTGTGGCGAATAGTGGCGGCCATCAGGGCATCGCGCGGGTGGCTATTCTCCGTCAAACAGGTTACCGGTAAATATCCCTTGAGCCGCTTTTTTAATGACACTTTGCTGCTAACCAGTTCGTGGCGGTGAAAACCGTCAATGATGGTATAACGCTTTGGCTGCTGATGCTGCACCACGATAGGTTGCGTAAAGCCGTTGGCCTCCAGCGAAGTTAACAACAGTCGCTTTTCCGGCGGTGCAAGATTGTTAGGGTTGTAGTCATTGGGTACCACTTCTTCCTCTTTAACCCATAGCACGCAGTCAACCGGCTGGTTGCGAAAAGGGCTATGGCGGTGCAGAGCCTGGCGAAAGCGGTTCAGCGCGTCGATTTTTTCCTCTTCCGGCAGCGCGGCCAGATACTCTTCTATCTGGGTTATTAGTCGTTGTTGCATAACAGTCCCCATTGTTGGCGTTTTTTACTTATGCGCTCGCAGTAGTTTTTATAGCGGGTGGCCTTAGTTGGGCTAAATGAAAGCTGGCGACACCAGTAATCATTGTTTAATAACACTTTGCAGACGCGTCGCCATGAAGGGATATCCCGGGTGCCGATGTCGCTCTCCTGGCTATCGGGGATATCGTCCATTCCCTGCTTTTGATACCAGTGCAGATAAACCGCGATTTTATTACGATAATGCTCGGCGGTTGGCCGCGGCATGCTATCCAGCAGAAACAGGGCATAACTCTTCCAGCTGTGGTGCCCGGGTTTATCGAGCTTACGGTGGCCATAGAATTTGTTGTCATATCCGGCATAAATACCGCCGCTGTGCACGCCGTTTACGCGCTGGCAGATGGCTGCCCAGCGCTCGGGTTCCAGCACGTGATACAGCCAGAGTCCCTGGCGCTGCTCCGGGCCAAAAGGTTCACAGATGCGCATATAGCGTAGCGGCACCCCGGCCTGATACATCAGATCGTAAAGGGGGTTATAGGTATGGCCGCTTTTGCTAAACCACGTCCAGATATCGGCGGTTTTCCAGTCATAGATCGGGTAGATGTACCAGGTATGACCGCCCGGCGCCGATGTTGTCCATGGCTTGTCATCGGCAAAGCGCAGCTTGCGCTGCGATGAGATGGTCATAAAACGATTAAGCGATTCATCTGCCCGGATACCCACCATCATTGCCGCCGGGCGGTTTTGCGAAAACCAGTCGGCGAAATCACGAACGAACTCTTCAAAGCTCATTCCGCATCTATAAAACGGAAAATAGCCGGGATCGGTAATAGCGTCAGCGGGCGGCTGGCGTACCCAGTTGACGCCAGGTTCCCAGCATTGCCACTCCGGCGAAAACTGCGTCAGTGAGTTTTGCGTGGTGAGCGGCAGGGCCACCCAATAAAATTTTTCAATAACATCCTGGTATTCGGTGCGAATATTTTCGCAATGCTGAATGGTGCAGGAAAATTGCGCTTCCCAATCAATAAACAGCACGCTGAATTTCTTGCCCATTTGCCGGGCGCAAAGCGCCGCCAGGTGCAGCATAGTGGTGGAGTCTTTTCCGCCGGAGAAAGAGATGCAGATGCGTGAAAAATTTTCTAATACCCACTGTATCCGCTGCTGGCTTGCTTGAAGAACGGACTCGGGTAATGGAATTTTTATTAATGACATTACCATTAATCCTTTAATGTGATAGGTACGATTTCACGGATAGTGTAGAACACATTAATGGTAAGGTTAATATATATTAGTAATGTTTCACCTGGTTCATAAATGGAGGTCCACAATATATTTGTTATGTGAATATATTGTGGGTTTAATTAATCGGTGTTTTTATGTCTGCTGATAAAAGCAGCAAATTTAGGATTGTTAAGTGATGAACGATTGTAAATCATATATGTCTTGATGGGCGGTACGGGGTGTGGCTGAATGATTTCATGAAAATCAAATGAACCTTTAAAGTATTCCAGTACGTGTCTGGCCATATAACCGATAAAATCACTTTGATGAATCATGGTTAAAATAGCTATCAACGAGTTGCTTTGGAACGCAATTCTACGATTGGTAAATATATTTTCATTTTGATTTTGAAATAATTTCACACCTGGATCATTAGAAATATAATAAGTGAATCCTTCCTTCTCAATCGCTTCCTGTGTATTAAGTAACGCCTTTCTTGGGTGATCTTTACGGCAAATCAGAACCACCTCAATTTCCTGAAATGGTTGGCATACGACACTATGATTTGAGATTGGCGTTAGACTATAAACCAGATCCGCTTTTCGATAGGCCATCAAATCATCAGCGCTCTCCGAAGATAAAAGAAGATCGCGGTGTTCAATTTGGAGGTTTGGATCCTGATATAAATCATTGATCAAATCCATTGTACCAGGGGCAACAAACAATTGTGGGCTATAAATAACAAATCTTTTACTTAATTCAGAATGATTGGCAATATTAATTGTTTTTTCTAATTGATTGAGGTTCTGTTCCAGGTGATGATGTAAATTCACCCCAACGATCGTTGGAGTTATCCCCTTGCCCGAACGGACAAATAGCGGATCGTTTAATTGATTGCGTAACCGCTGCAGCGACTGACTAACCGCAGAAGGAGTAATAAACAGCGTTTCTGCGGCTTTACTGATACTAAGATGTTGATAAATACACTCGAAGATAACCAACAGGTTTAGATCGAATTTTTTTAAGTCATAAAGGTTGGCCATGCTTAACGTCCTGTTTATGTTGCATCGAGGCGAACGGATTACTATTTCTTCCCGTTATAAATTTGGGGCGATGCCATGAATTATCATTATTATAGCTAAATCTACAATTAATCCCTACTAAATGTATACCAACCAATCGCTTTCCGCCAGATCCTTTTTTGTCCTTAAGACTCTGGCGGAAATACGTTATTTTTTACTGCTGTTTTTCACCCATCATCACCTGCAGTTTCTCTTTATCAGGTAACCCCACTACCTGCTGCAGCATGTTGTCTTTATTCATATAGTAAATAGCCGGGGTGGCATTAGCGCCGAGGTCATCCATCAGCTGCTGGTTGACATTCAGTGTCCTCATCAACGCTGCAGGGATATCTGCCGGTACGTTTAGCTTCATTTTGCCGTTGGACTGTTCGTAATCATGCCAGGTTTGCGCCGGGTCTTTGCTGGCCAGAATGGCTGCCGCGGTGGCCGGGCTCTCTGGTTTAATCACGCCGACCAATAAGGTGCGCAGCTGCACCTTACCGGATTCAACCCACGGTCGCGCCTGTTGCCAGAACTGTTTACAGTAAGGGCAGAAAGGGTCGGCAAACACATAAAGGACGATGGGCGCCTCTTTTTTGCCTTCCAGTAGCCAATCAGCGGATTCGAGTTTTTTCCACATCGCCTGTCCTGCCGGGGTATAGAGCTCTTTCTGGAAAAGCTGTTCGCTCAGATTGTTGCCTTTTTCGTCGTACATATAGCCGGAAATGGCGTGTTTACCGTCGGGGGTGAGATAGATAGCAACACCCATATCCTGATATTTTCCGAGCCAGCCTTTGACGCCACCGGGAGCTTCAAAGGGCTTAATGATAGTAATACCCTGTTTTTCTATCGCTTTTACGGGGGCAGGGAGGTCTTCGGCATAGCTGCACAACGGCAACAGGCTCAGGAAAAGCAGTCGTTTTAACATGAGTATTCCTTTTAAATCAGAAGCTAATGCGAAGTGGTGGTGAAACCTATCGCAGTCATAGATAAGACCTGCCGGGCGTTTGGTTGCCCTTTAGTTCGGCGAATGATGTAATCCTTCATGCTGTTACATTAAGGTGTAGAGCGCAACATATTGCCAGCCATTCTGGCGCTGAAGCTACCTGCGGGTATTTCAGGTAACGGGGCCGCCTGAGAGGGCGGCCTTTTTACTTTTAGCGAAATGAGGCGAAACACGGGTAAAAACCGCGATCTCGACGGCAGGTTCACAAAGTTGTCTTGTGGCGGTTGTTAGATAACGCTTATTGATTTGATAATGCAAACGCATTGGTCGAGTCAGGAAAAATTCGTTAACTTAGACCTCAACAAAAACACGGAGGAAGTATCGATGTCTTTAATTAATACCAAAATCAAACCTTTCAAAAACCAGGCATTCAAAAACGGTGAATTCATCGAAGTTACCGAAAAAGATACTGAAGGCCGCTGGAGCGTCTTCTTCTTCTACCCGGCTGACTTCACTTTCGTTTGCCCGACTGAACTGGGCGACGTGGCTGACCATTACGAAGAGCTGCAGAAACTGGGCGTAGACGTGTACTCTGTATCTACCGACACCCACTTCACCCACAAAGCGTGGCACAGCAGCTCTGACACCATCGCTAAAATCAAATACGCGATGATCGGCGACCCGACTGGCGCCCTGACCCGTAACTTCGACAACATGCGTGAAGATGAAGGTCTGGCTGACCGCGCGACCTTCGTTGTTGACCCGCAGGGTATCATCCAGGCAATCGAAGTTACCGCTGAAGGTATCGGCCGTGATGCGTCTGACCTGCTGCGTAAAATCAAAGCCGCTCAGTACGTTGCTTCCCACCCAGGCGAAGTGTGCCCGGCTAAGTGGAAAGAAGGTGAAGCGACGCTGGCTCCTTCTTTAGATCTGGTTGGTAAGATCTAATTCGTTTTATTCCCGCTAATCAACGGGCGTACCCGCGCCCGTTTTATTCCAACACCATGATGCAAGCGCATTCAGGCTGCCTGATAAAGGCCGCTTGCATGATGATGTTTTAAGCCCAGGAGATAAAAATGCTCGACACCAACATGAAAACCCAGCTCAAGGCCTATCTTGAGAAGCTGACTAAACCTGTTGAGCTGATTGCCACGCTGGATGACAGCGCTAAATCGGCAGAGATCAAGGAACTGTTGGCTGAAATCGCTGAACTGTCAGACAAAGTTACCTTTAAAGAAGACAATACGTTGGCGGTACGTAAGCCATCGTTCCTGATTACTAACCCAGGTTCCAACCAGGGCCCGCGTTTTGCTGGTTCTCCACTGGGACATGAATTCACCTCATTAGTGCTGGCGCTGCTGTGGACCGGCGGCCATCCGTCGAAAGAAGCGCAGTCGCTGCTGGAACAGATCCGCAATCTTGACGGTGATTTTGAGTTTGAGACCTACTACTCGCTCTCTTGCCACAACTGCCCTGACGTGGTGCAGGCGCTGAACCTGATGGCGGTGCTTAACCCGCGTATCAAACACACGGCGATTGATGGCGGGACCTTCCAGAATGAAATCACCGATCGCAACGTGATGGGCGTACCGGCGGTGTTTGTGAATGGTCAGGAATTTGGTCAAGGTCGTATGACGCTGACTGAAATCGTTGCCAAAGTGGATACCGGCGCGGAAAAACGTGCGGCGGAAGAGCTTAACAAACGCGATGCTTATGACGTTCTGATTGTGGGTTCCGGCCCGTCTGGCGCCGCGGCGGCGGTATACTCCGCGCGTAAAGGCATTCGTACCGGCCTGATGGGCGAACGCTTCGGCGGCCAGGTACTGGATACCGTAGATATCGAAAACTATATTTCCGTACCGAAAACCGAAGGTCAGAAGTTGGCGGGGGCGCTGAAAGCGCACGTCAGTGAGTATGATGTTGATGTGATTGATTCACAAAGCGCGGCAAAACTGATCCCGGCAGCCGTCGAAGGCGGCCTGCATCAGATTGAAACCGCCTCCGGCGCGGTGCTGAAAGCGCGCAGCGTGATCATCGCGACCGGCGCCAAATGGCGTAACATGAACGTACCGGGTGAAGACCAATACCGGACTAAAGGCGTAACCTACTGCCCGCACTGCGACGGCCCGCTGTTTAAAGGTAAACGCGTGGCGGTGATTGGCGGCGGTAACTCCGGCGTTGAAGCGGCGATTGATCTGGCGGGCGTCGTTGAGCACGTGACGCTACTGGAATTCGCACCAGAAATGAAAGCCGACCAGGTGCTGCAGGACAAAGTACGCAGCCTGAAAAATGTCGATATTATTCTCAACGCCCAGACTACCGAAGTGGTTGGCGACGGTAGCAAGGTGACGGGGCTGCAGTACCGTGACCGCGTCAGCGGCGATGAGCATCATGTCGCGTTAGCCGGTATTTTTGTCCAGATCGGCCTGCTGCCGAACACCAACTGGCTGGAAGGTACGGTTGAGCGTAACCGCATGGGTGAAATCATCATCGATGCCAAATGTGAAACCAACGTGAAGGGCGTGTTTGCGGCCGGTGACTGCACCACCGTACCGTACAAGCAAATTATTATCGCCACTGGCGAAGGCGCGAAAGCTTCTCTGAGCTCATTCGATTATCTGATTCGCACCAAAAGCGCATAAACATAAAAAGTCGTAAGACAATACCTGCATACAGCAAAGAGGCGACCATAGGGTCGCCTCTTTTTTTGCTTATTTCACCGTTTCGTTATCTCACGACCATCACCGGAATATGCGCATGACGGATGACGCTTGAGGCGTTTGAACCCAGCAAATGGGTGCTGATCGACGGATTGCGGGAACCAATTACTACTACGTCAGCTTTTATTTCATTGGCCAGTTCATTAACCATATCGCGTACATTGCCGAAACGTACATGGCTCTTGATGCGTGAAGGGTCGATGCTGAAGTGGCCGACCATGGTCTGCAAGCGGGTTTCCGCTTCATGCTGCAAATGCTCTTCAAAGCGGCGTAGATCGGCGGTAAAACGGCTCATGGTGAAGCTGGATGAGCCGGGTAAGACGTGAAGTAAATGAATAATGCCGTCCTGTTGGGCAAGAAACTCTGCATGGCGGACAGCCTTGTCGCTCAGCTCCATTTCAAAGACATCAACCGGCATAATGATAGTTTTATACATATGCATTTCTCCTTGTTTGTCTGTTTCTATATCAACATATTATACAAGGATATTGTGGCATTCAGGTCGCAAAACTGTATACGCCGTCACGAGATGAGGTAAAACTTTGTCAGACAGGAAGGGAAAACAGAAAGAGGATGGCGAAGCATCCTCTGAATAAAGCGTCAAACGCCTCAGGCAGCGGGGAACTTAGCGGTGGAATTCGCCTGCGGCTTCCGGCTGGTACAGCAGCTCCAGCACTTCCAGATGCGCCGATGCGCCGCCAGGCAACTCCCAGTGAATGGAGGTGCCGACTTTCAGCCCAAGCAGCGCTGCGCCAACCGGCGCCAGAACCGAAAGCTGAGTGGCGCTATCGGTTGCCTGAGCCGGGAAGACCAGAGTCCGCACGCGTTCTTCGCCGCTGGTTAAATCGCGAAAGCGGACTTTGCTGTTCATGCTCACGACGTCGTGCGGCATTGCTTCCGGCGCGAGCATTTGCGCACGATCCAGTTCGTCGTTCAGGGCATCGGCGACCGGCGAATTAGCGTAAGCCGGTTGCTCAAGCAGTCTGTCGATACGTTCAGCATCGAATTCGTTAATAATGATTGCGGGTCTGGTCATTGCATACTCCATGTTATCCAGGAACCTTTTCCGTAAAAGAAAACCCTCGCCGAAAGGGGCAAGGGTTAATGTCCCTTCATCATACTGAGACTTGCCTGATGTTTGAAGTGATTAAGCGCACATTCAGCGCATCATGAGCAAAAGCAGATGAAGTGGGCGCATCGCCCTGTTATCAAGAACCGACTTTGTCCAGAACAAATTGCTTAGCGCAGTTGCCCGGATGCGGCTGCGGCAGGAACGAATCTGCGCCCAACGGGGAATTGATAGCGCCAGCTTTGATGGAAATTTGCATTTCCGTTAAATAAGCCGGGTTGCCGTCGCAGGTTAATTTAAAGGCTTTGACGTTTTGCGCGCCATACGCTTTGGCGACGGCGGCATCAAAATCGCTACGGCTAACGGTTTGTCCGTAGTGTTTTGCCAGAAAATCACCGATTGCGCTTTGCTTCACTTCGCCATTCAGGCGCACCATCGTACCGAAGTAGCTATCCGGATCGAAGCCGAAACAGACGCCATGCTTGGCATACTCATAACGTTCCAGACAAGAGTTCCCGCCAGAACCCGGCATCACGCTATTCAGCTTATTAGCCATTTCCAGCGACAGCCCGGTTTCCGCGGCCTGGCATTTACGTCCGGCTTTGACTTCCGGCATATTGGGGATCGGGCGCGTCGCGCAGCCGTAGCGCATCCAGCGGCGCTCGTCGACGCCGCGTGAGGCGATCGACTTCGGCAGGCCCGGCCATAGGCCGTGTACCGTCAGAAAATCGGCTTTGTTGCGTTCGTCCTGCTGTAGCCGGCACTCCTCGGGCTCATTACGGTTACTATCCAGCATGCTCTGACAAAAACCGGTTTGCCAGGACAGTGCCAGCACGTAACGATCGAAATCACCGTATTTCGTCGCGGTAAGCGGCTCTGCGCCAACCTGCGTTGCGCCGAGTAAAAGGGCAATGGCGACGACATCCTTCCTGAACATTTTTATTCCTGATAGTGGGAGATGATTAATTGCTGGGATTTATTAAAGCATAAAAAAGGCGCCTGCTGGCGCCTTTTCACTGTGGTTTGTGGTTTATTGAACCGCGGCGCCGGGGACCAGAATCTCGGTGGCGACGATCACCACCAACAGGCCGACGATAACGGGGACCGAGGTGCGCTTAACGACTTCAAATGGCGAAATCTTCGCCATTCCCGCCACCGCCACCACCACGCCGGAAACCGGTGAAATAGTGCGTCCCAAATTCGACGCCTGCAACATAGGGATCGACAGGTAAGCCGGATTGATGCCGGAAGAGTGGGCAAGCTTCGGGATCATCTCTACGAAGGCATAAAATGGCGCGTTGCCGGAGCCGGTGGTCATCGCCGCCAGCATGGTCAGAATCACCAGCACCAGCATCAGAATGATACTGGCGGAACCGAACGAGGTGGCTATGGAGATAAGTCCGTCGATAAAACCGATTGTGCTCAGACCCTGGGCAAATACGCCGGCCGCGACCAATAGCATGACGACGCTGGCGAAGGCGTCAGCCATACCGCGATAGGCGGCTTCCAGCCCGGCGAAGACCTTTTTAGTGTCAAAACTGCGCAGGAATTCCAGTACCGAAGCCAGCACCATACAGAGCACCAGAATAGTGATGATGTGTAATTCAGGACCCCATTTGCCGTCGAAAATCAGCACCCCGATAATCGGCGTGAAAGGTAGAATAGCGTACAGCGCCGGCGCGGTGGTGGTTATCTCGTTGACGTCGAGCATTTCGTGCGAGGCGTTCTCTTTTTTATCGAGGTAGCGCTGCCAGAAGAAGTGAGCGATGGCCATACAGACGATAGCGGCAATCGAGATAGGCAAGGTGGTTTTGAACGCGAAATCGATTAGCGGCATTTCGGCAGCTTTGGCCGCCAGTACTACGTCACCGGAGGTCGGAGACAGGATCAACGCGGCAGGGGAGGCGCAAATCGCCGCCGCGGCGCCGCGGCTGATGCCGACGTTGACCATTACCGGGAACAGCGTCGCCATCAGCAGCACACCCAGGCCGGTCGCTGAGGAGACCGCCAGCGACATCAGACAGGCGAGGAAGTAGGCGGCAATCATCAACAGATAAGGTGAGTTAATATATCGCAGCGGTTTAGAGGCCAGTTTAACCACCATATCGTTGGCGCCGATATGCGTCATATAGGTGGCGAAGCCGCAGAGCATCATAATCATCATGCCGAGGTCGCCGCCGCGGCTCATGAGCAGTATTTTAATATACTCGAAGATGTCGGTCGCGGTGTAACCCGTACTGGCGGCGCTGGCCGGGAGAACCTTATGCCCCATGATGGCGCTGGCGATAAGTAAGACTAAACCGCCGACAAACAGCACCCCTGTCGCGGAATAGCCTTTTATAATGTAGCGGGCGACGCCCACAATAACCACGACCCCGATTAGGATCTCAACAAGCGTAAGCATACTTTACCCCTAAGCCATTAACCCAAAGAATCTGCTGATATCTAAAGCACTACAAAAATTAAGTGAGGGAATGTGCCCAAAAAACGGACAGAACTTGCTGACCCAAATCAATAAACTACTGAGAATTGACTAATCGGAACCTGCGGCGCGGCTAACATCACAAAAGTCGTCTCCCAGGATGCGGTTTTTGCTATGGCGCAATTCAGGATTTTGCCTTATTCCGTTAACAGTCTATTAAGATTACATTTGTTACTTTACTTCGTTTTTAAAATTGAAATCGGTAATAGAGAAGTGTTGAAACTACGTCAATTTACATTGTTTATTCTTGCGCTGTCCGGCCTGCTGCTGTCGTCCGGTTATGCTAACGCCTCGTTCTCGTCAACGCTCCGCGATGGCTACAATACGCTGACGGACAATGTCTCGCAAACCTGGAACGAGCCTGAGCACTACGATCTGTACGTTCCGGCGATCACCTGGCATGCGCGTTTTGCCTATGACAAAGAGAAAACCGATAAGTACAACGAACGCCCGTGGGGCGCGGGATTCGGCGTGTCGCGTTGGGACGATAAAGGAAACTGGCACGGCCTGTATCTGATGGCGTTTAAAGATTCCTTTAATAAGTGGGAGCCGATTGGCGGCTATGGCTGGGAAAAAACCTGGCGTCCGCTGGCCGATGACAACTTCCACCTTGGCCTTGGTTACACCCTTGGCGTAACGGCGCGCGATAACTGGAACTATATCCCGATCCCGGTAGTGCTGCCGCTGGCCTCGATTGGCTACGGCCCGGCGACGTTCCAGATGACCTACATCCCCGGCACTTATAACAACGGCAACGTTTATTTTGCCTGGGCGCGCATTCAGTTTTAATCGTTATAACGTAGTGACAAAAGTGATAAGTTCTTTGTCTTGTTGAAAAACAACGACTAACGTAACTGCCGGCTATAAAGATAGAGACTTTTATCACTTTTTAAGAAAGTTACGCTGGACAAAAGGCATCACAATTGATGTACTGGTATCCGACACAGCATTAGTGTCGTTTTTTAATTTAAAGGTAATTTTGATGTCTAAGATTAAAGGTAACGTTAAGTGGTTTAATGAGTCCAAAGGATTCGGTTTCATTACTCCGGAAGATGGCAGCAAAGATGTATTCGTACACTTCTCTGCAATCCAGTCCAACGGTTTCAAAACTCTGGCTGAAGGTCAGCGCGTAGAGTTCGAAATCACTAACGGTGCCAAAGGCCCTTCTGCTGCAAACGTAATGGCTATCTAACCAACACGTCAGTAGAATATAAAAACCCGCTTATAGCGGGTTTTTTTTTGCCTGTCGTTAACGGGCGGCTGACTGTGAAAATAGCCAGAATGCCGTCGCGGTCATGGTGAAAGAACCAAGCAGGTTGACGAGAACGTTTAGCAACGCCCAGCTGAAACGCCCCTGCTGGAGCAGGAAGACGACTTCTGCGGAAAAGGTGGAGAAGGTCGTCAGGCCGCCGCAGAAACCGGTAGTGATGAGCAACTTCCACATAGGATCGACATGCGTCAGACGATTAAACCACGCCAGCCCGGCACCGATAATAAAGGCGCCCAGCAGGTTAGCGACTAGCGTGCCAATGGGAATCGCATGATGCATGGGGTTAAATTTCATGCCCAGCCACCAGCGCAACACGCTGCCGGTTCCGCCGCCAACAAAAACGGCTAAAAGGAGTTGTAACACGGTCATTTCCTGCTAATACGTTAGATAGAGGGTTGAGTGTAGCGCGATAAACGCGTTTTTGGCTATGGATTCGCAAGTGGGAGAAAGAGATGCGGGTAGCTGCGGGACAATTCGCCGTCACGGCGCAGTGGCAAAAAAATGCGCAGACCTGCGTTGAGCTGATGCATCAGGCGGCAGAATGCGGCGCTTCGTTACTGGTCTTGCCCGAGGCGTTACTGGCGCGAGCCGATAACGACCCGGATATGTCGGTAAAATCCGCGCAGGCGCTGGATGGCGGCTTTATGCAGCAGTTGCTGGCGGAAAGCCGGCGGAATGACTTAACCACGATATTAACGCTACACGTGCCCTCTGCTGAAGGGCGCGCGAGCAATACGCTGGTGGCGATATGCCGAGGGGCGATTTGCGCACAATACCAGAAACTCCATTTGTACGATGCGTTTAATATGCAGGAGTCACGGCTGGTGGATGCCGGCGAGCAAATCCCGCCGTTAATAGATGTAAATGGGATGCGAATCGGCTTAATGACCTGCTACGATTTACGCTTTCCCGAATTAGCGCTATCGTTAGCGTTAAAGGGGGCTGAAGTGTTGGTGCTTCCGACAGCCTGGGTGCGTGGGCCATTGAAAGAACATCACTGGGCGACGCTGCTGGCGGCAAGGGCGCTGGATACTACCTGCTACATTATTGCGGCAGGCGAGTGTGGAACGCGTAATATCGGCCAGAGCCGGATTATCGATCCGCTCGGTACCACCATTGCTGGCGCCGCAGCCCAGCCGCAGCTGATTTTTGCTGAGATATCCGCAGATTATATTCATCAGGTGCGTGAGAGTTTGCCGGTGCTGCGTAATCGCAGATTTGCGCCACCGCAATTATTGTGACGTTTTTTTAAACAAGGCTTGATTCACCTTGTTACAGATTGCTATTGTGTCGGCGCGTCAAATAGCCGTTAATTGTATGCGTATATGTGTATGATGGCGTATTCGCAGCTTGAGCTTGTATAGAGAAGAAGGTTAGCTATGGGTGAGATTAGTATTACCAAACTGCTGGTAGTCGCAGCGCTGATTATTTTAGTGTTTGGTACCAAAAAATTACGCACGCTGGGTGGAGACCTGGGTTCGGCTATCAAAGGCTTCAAGAAAGCCATGAATGATGACGATGACAGTGCCAAAAAGACCAGCGCTGAGGAAGAAGCGCCGGCACAGAAACTCTCTCATAAAGAGTAATTAATCACGGGCTCCCGATAAGCGGGGGCGCGTCGCGGCCGGGTGTGAAGCTCTGGCGGCAAAGAGGCGGCAGCGTATTCGTTGTCGCCTTTTTTATGGTCGTTATTTGGGATGCGAAAAAGTTGCAACCAGGTGTGACGATAGAAAGGGGCGTTAGCAGGTAAATCTGGCCGCCGCGAACGGCGGCCAAAGAAAGGCAGAGGTTATTTTACTTCCATACCTTTTGCCTGCAGATCGGCATGATAGGAAGAGCGGACGAACGGGCCGCAGGCGGCATGGGTAAAGCCCATCGCCATGGCTTCAGCTTTCATCTCTTCAAACTCTTCCGGGCTGACGTAGCGCTGTACCGGAAGGTGGTGACGGCTCGGCTGCAGATACTGACCCAGCGTCAGCATAGTGACGCCATGGCGGCGCAGATCGCGCATCACTTCGATGATCTCTTCATTGGTTTCGCCAAGACCGACCATCAGACCCGATTTGGTCGGGATTTCCGGATGCGCTTCTTTAAAGCGCTCAAGCAGCTTCAGCGACCAGTTGTAATCTGCGCCCGGACGTACCTGGCGATACAGGCGCGGTACGTTTTCCAGGTTGTGGTTAAACACATCCGGCGGCGTCACTTTCAGGATATCCAGCGCGCGATCCATACGACCGCGGAAATCCGGCACCAGCGTTTCAATCTTGATGTTCGGGCTCTTTTCGCGGATAGCGCTGATACAGTCGGCGAAATGCTGCGCGCCGCCGTCACGAAGATCGTCGCGGTCAACGGAAGTCACCACCACGTAGCGCAGACCCATGTCGGCGATGGTTTGCGCCAGTTTTTGCGGCTCATTGGCATCAGGCGTCACCGGACGACCGTGGGCAACATCGCAGAACGGACAACGGCGAGTACAGATAGCGCCGAGGATCATAAAGGTCGCGGTGCCGTGGTTGAAGCACTCGGCAAGGTTCGGGCAAGAGGCTTCTTCGCACACGGAGTGCAGGCCATTCTTACGCATCGCTGCCTTGATCCCCTGAATACGGGACGAGTCAGCCGGAAGTTTGATTTTCATCCATTCCGGTTTTCTGAGCAGAGCTTCACGCTCAGTTGCCACGTTTTTCACCGGGATAAGGGCCATTTTATCGGCGTCGCGGTACTTAACACCGCGTTCCATCACAATGGGTTTACTCATAGCGTGCGTGTTCCAGTTGCGAGTCACGAAGGAAAGCGAATTAATTCAATCAAATGTTGTATTTATCAACTATTTTTGAACTAAGGACAGGCAGTATATCATTGATACGGGGTTGAAAGCAGCCTGGTTACCCGGCAAATTGTAAAATAGTTGTTGTTTTATCCTTTTCCCTCGCGTGCGGTTAGCAGGAATAAGTTTGCACAATAGTGTCGATAATCTCTTTCAGTAACGGCTCCTGGGCGCTTTGTCGGTTGTAATGGAGCGAAATATCAATACGCTGGTCCTGCAGCGGTGGAAAAGGAATCGCTTGTAAATCCCAGATCTTCGCCACCAGCGCGAACATGCTCTCAGGCGTCAGCCCCAGCAAATCGCTATTATTCATCATCGCCGCCTGGGTCAACAGGTTATAGCTGCTAAAACCGCAGCGGCGTTCGCCGATAAATTCATCAAGTTGCCGATGCAGGGTAGGGTAGCGCTGTCCTTCCGGCAGCAGCAGCGCAAACTCAAACTGCTGTAGATTTTCCCGCGTCAGCGGAAGAGGCAAAATGGGATGATCTTTCCGGCAGAACATAACGACCGGTTCGGAAAACAGTACCTGGTGTGCAATGGCCAGCCCGCTATGGTTATAGCTGTCGATCAGCAAATCAACCTGCCGCTGGTTGAGCTGGCTGGCGGCATCGGTAATCGCAATATTGTGCAGTAATACCTGAGGAAACCTCGGTTTCAATGCATTGGCGATCGTTGGCATCACCAGGGCGCCGATGGTTGGAGTGGTAGCGATGGTGAGCACGCGCTGTTGCTGCGAGCTGCTGCCCAAATCCAGCGCATTGAGAAAGGCTTCCATCCCCTGACTAATATACTGATGCAAGTGAGTGGCAAAAGCCGTCGGCGTCACCCCCTGTCCTTTACGAATAAAGAGCGGGTCAGGGAACAGAGCCCGTAATTTATTGATGGACTGGCTGATGGCCGAAGGGGTGATATTTAGCACCCTCGCCGCGTTGACGATGCCTTTATGCACGTACACCGCTTCGAAGATGGTCAGCAGATTAAGATCGATATTACGCAGAATACGAAAAATCTGCCGATCTTCAGGTTGTTCATTGAGTTCCGATGGGGGATGGTTTTCTGCCACTCAGCGTATCCGGTTGTCGGGTGTATAGCGCTATTATAGCGGGCCGTGGCATTGCGGAACGTGATAATTGATTGCAAATATAAAGTATTAATAATGACTTGCGCAATTTACAGGCGCTCTGAGATTTCAGAGCGCGAAGCTTCTTAAGCGGCTACATACTCATGCGGTGGGTTATTCAGCAGCGCCAGCAGGTTGGCGACCAGCCGCGGCGCGACGTTTTCCGTGGTGGCCTGCGGCTGCCACTGGCGCATTTGCGTCATCTCCATACCGGCATAGCCGCACGGGTTAATGCGCAGGAATGGCGTCAAATCCATTGCCACATTCAGCGCCAGGCCGTGGAAAGAACAGCCTTTACGAATACGCAGCCCCAGCGAACAAATTTTCTGTGCACCAACGTAAACCCCAGGCGCATCGGCGCGTGGGTGGGATTCAATCTGATACTCCGCGAGAGTATTGACCACGGTCTGCTCCAGCAGCGTCACTAATTCACGCACGCCGAGTTTACGCCGTTTAAGATTCAGCAATACATACATCACCTGTTGGCCTGGCCCGTGATAGGTCACCTGGCCGCCGCGATCGCTCTGAATAACCGGGATATCGCCTGGCACCAGCACGTGTTCGGCTTTACCGGCCTGACCCTGAGTAAAGACCGGGTGATGTTCTACCAGCCAGATTTCATCCAGCGTCGTGTCGTCACGACTGTCGGTAAATTCGTGCATTGCCTGCGAGATGGGTTCGTAAGGTTGCAGGCCGAGTTGTCGAATAAGAATGGTATTGTGCTGCAAAACAACGTCTCCGCCGAGAGGGATGACTTAAGTGGGGGAGAGTATATCACAGCGAAAGAAAGAGGATTACCCGGCGCTTGAGGCCGGGTAAGGCGAGGGATTACAGCACCATCCGCACGATTTCGATATTGCCCAGCTCTTCGTACAGGGCTTCGACCTGCTCAATGTGGGTAGCGTTAATGGTGATGGAGACCGAGTGGTAGTTACCTTTGCTGCTCGGTTTTACTGACGGAGAGTAATCACCAGGCGCATGGCGCTGTACCACTTCCACCACCTGATCAACCAGCTCAGGCAACGCCTGCCCCATTACTTTGTAAGTAAATGGAGTAGGGAATTCAAGCAGTTCGTTAAGTTTGGTTTTCATGTCAGCTCCGGTGTGACGACTAAAATAATAACTCCCACGTAATGTGGGAGTTATCAGGTTTCTTTGATGAATAGTATATGGGGATAGAAATCACACTTTCAAGTGTTCAATTTTTAACCAAACCAGTGATGGAACATTAACTTAATGTAATCAATGATTTTGCCGAAGAAATTACCTTCCGGAATTTCCTGCAGCACCACTAACGGACGCTGATCGATAGTTTTGCCATCTAACTGGAAGTTGATGGTACCGACCACCTGGTTTTTCTGCAGCGGCGCGTGCAGCTCGGTGTTATTCAACACATAGCTGGCTTTCAGATCTTTCATACGGCCGCGCGGGATAGTCAGATAGACGTCTTTATCTACGCCCAGAGAGGCGCGATCGCTATCGCCGAACCAGGCCGGTTCAGAGGCGAACTCTTTACCTGCTTTAATAGGGTTGACGGTTTCAAAGAAGCGGAAGCCCCAGGTCAGCAGTTTCTTGCTCTCGGACTCACGCCCTTTGTAGGTACGCCCGCCCATGACCGCGGAGATCAGGCGCATCTGGCCTTCGGTAGCAGAGGCAACCAGGTTGTAGCCGGCTTTATCGGTATGGCCGGTTTTAATGCCATCGACGTTGAGGCTGTTATCCCACAGCAGACCGTTACGGTTCAGCTGGCGAATACCGTTAAAGGTGAACTCTTTCTCACGGTAGATGGAATACTCATTCGGTACGTCGCGGATCAACGCCTGGCCGATCAGCGCCATGTCACGCGCGGAGCTGTACTGACCATCGGCATCCAGGCCGTGAACGGTCTGGAAGTGGGTGTTTTTCAGGCCCAACGCGTTAACGTAATTGTTCATCAGGCTGACAAACGCGTCCTGGCTGCCGGCAACGTAGTCGGCCATCGCCACGCAGGCATCGTTACCGGATTGCAGGTTGATGCCGCGGATCAGCTGAGAAACCGGTACCTGCATGCCCGGTTTCAGGAACATCAGGGAAGAACCTTTAAACACCGGGTTACCGGTTGCCCACGCGTCGTTACCTACGGTGACCAGATCGGATTCTTTGAATTTGCCCGCTTTCATGGCCTGGCCAATGACATAGCTGGTCATCATTTTGGTCAGGCTCGCCGGATCGCGACGGGCGTCGGCGTTGTTTTCCGCCAGTACTTTACCTGAGTTGTAATCGATAAGAACCCAGGATTCAGCATCGATCTGCGGAGCGCCTGGGATCATGGTTTTCATATTCAGGTCATCGGCGCGGGCAGCGGTAGACAGTGCCGCAACGGAGAGGGCCGTAACGAGTAAACGAGCGGTGAAAGAGGTCTTCATGGTTAGAACAACGGCATCCGTGATGAAATTAAAAAAAGTGCCTTACTATAACAAATGCATTTCGCAGCGGCACCCGACATTACATATGACTTTGTTAACGACTTTTACATATGCGGTGGCGGGAGATACCGCGGCGTTACGTTTAGTTGGCGCGAGTAATAAATGATTGCAGCTGCGCTTCGTTTTGCAGGCGCTGCTGTACCGTCGACGCTTGCGACTTACTGGTAAATGGACCCAATTGGATTCGCCACACGGCGCCATTTTGCATCACTCGGCCCGGAACGGCGAACTGCTGGCTCAAGCGCTGCTGATATTGCTGGGCGCGAGCCTGGTCGCTAACGGCGCCGACCTGCACGACGAACTCGCCGCTGGTGCTGGCGCTTGGCGCGGCAACAGTCGCGGTTGCTGCTGCGGCCGCGGCAGGCGCAACGCTCCCCTGAATCGAGCCCGGCGCGGTGACTGGAGCGCTGGGTGTTGTCGGCGTCGCGGCGACGGCGGCAGGCGCAGCAGCAGGTTCGCTGCTTTCCAGCACGCCATTATTCAGCGGCGTCGGCGCGCCAAGGAATCCACTATTGCTGACCGGCGCGCCCATGTTATCCTCAGGCTTAAGCGTTGAGTTGCTAATGGCGTGAATGTTTGATTGGTCGGCCGGGGCGATGGCCGCGGAACCATCGCCATCAAGGTTTGGCCGTGAAGGCAGGGCATAGGTTTGTTTGGCGACGGTGGTACATGCCATACCCGGGCCCGACAAAGCGCCGTCCTGAGAGACGATAATAGGATCGATACGAACTTTAGTATTGTTCGAGGTATTCAGGCGGTCGGCGGACGCGCGGGACAGGGAAATGACCCGATCATTGCCGTACGGGCCGCGATCGTTAATGCGCACCACGATCATCCGGCCGTTGGCCAGGTTCGTGATACGCGCGTAGCTCGGGATGGGCAAGGTTGGATGCGCGGCGGTGAGCTGAGTTGGATCGAACGCTTCGCCAGAGGCGGTCAGATTGCTGTTCGGTTCGGCATCATAAATTGCCGCCAGACCGGTCTGGGTGAAGTTAGCCGGATCCTGAACGATTTTATAGCTTTTGCCGTCGCGCTCATAATCCTGATTGGCCGTGGCGTTCAGCGTTTCGAAACGCGGATCGGCGCCGCTAATTTCTACCGTCGGACCATTACAGACGGCCGGCTGCGGGACGCTAACCGTCTTCTGCTGAACGTCTTCACCCGAACATGCCGCCAGCAGCCCTGCTGCTATGCAGATCCCCAGCCATTGCTTACGCATTGCGAACCCCTTAAACGCTTTTCGACAACATTTTTCTGTGGGTATGGATCGACATCACGATACCAAACCCGGCCATCAATACGATCAGGGCTGAGCCCCCGTAGCTGACCAGCGGCAAAGGTACCCCCACCACCGGCAAAATACCACTTACCATACCAATATTTACGAAGACATAAACGAATAAAATCAACATTAAACCGCCCGCCATGACGCGGCCAAAGGTGGTTTGCGCCTGGGCGGCGATCCACAGTCCGCGCATGATAAGCAAAATGTACAATGCCAGCAGGATCAACACCCCGATAAGACCCAGCTCTTCCGCCAACACGGCGAAGATAAAGTCAGTATGGCGCTCCGGCAGGAATTCGAGCTGCGACTGAGTACCATGCAACCATCCTTTACCGCGTAATCCGCCGGAACCAATAGCGATTTTCGACTGAATAATATGATAGCCCGCGCCCAGCGGATCGGTCTCCGGGTCGAGCAGCATCATCACGCGCTGACGCTGGTAGTCGTGCATCAGGAAGAACCATAAAATCGGAATAAAGGCGGCGACCAGCACGACCGCGATACCGATCAAGCGCCAGCTGAGGCCGGAGAGGAACAGAACAAACAGGCCGGAGAGGGCGATCAGAATCGAGGTGCCGAGGTCTGGCTGCGCTGCAACCAGCAGGGTCGGCAGGAAGATCAGGACCAGTGCGATGGCGGTATTCTTCAATGACGGCGGACAGACATCGCGGTTAATAAACCGCGCCACCATCAGCGGCACCGCTATTTTGGCAATCTCCGAGGGCTGAAAGCGTACAATACCGAGATCCAACCAGCGCTGTGCGCCTTTGGATATTGCGCCGAAGGCGTCTACGGCAACCAGCAAAATAATACAGAAAATATAGAGGTAGGGCGCCCAGCCCTCATATACCCGCGGCGGGATCTGCGCCATCACGATCATAATCACCACGCCCATGGCGATTTGGCCGATTTTGCGCTCCATCATTCCCACATCCTGGCCGCTGGCGCTCCAGATAACCAGCGCGCTGTAGGTGAGCAGCGCCAGCAGGATGAGCAGCATCGTGGGGTCCAGATGGATTTTATCCCATAGTGATTTTTTGTTCGGATTATCGGTCATTATTGATCCTCCCCCGCCGTCACCGCCGGGCTTTCACTCGGCAGATTGGTGTTGTTATCACCCAGCATGATGTGATCGAGGATCTGGCGCATAATGGTACCGACCGCCGGGCCGGCGCCGCCATTCTCCAGGATCATCGCCACCGCGACCTGGGGGTTGTTGTAAGGCGCAAACGCCGTCATGAGTTTGTGGTCACGCAGACGTTCGGAAATTCGGTGCGCGTTATAGGTTTCGTTGGCTTTCAGGCCGAATACCTGCGCGGTACCGGACTTCGCCGCAATCTTATACGGCGCGCTGGCAAAGTATTTGTGCGCGGTACCGTTGCCGCGGTTAGCAACGCCGTACATCCCGTCTTTGGCGATTTCCCAATAGCCGGAATGAATATCGCCGACCGGCGGTTCATGCGGCTGTACCCACGGTACCTGTTTACCGTCTTCGAGAGTGCTTTGCAGAAGATGGGGCACTTTGACCACGCCGTCGTTTATCAGGATCATCAGCGCTTTGTTCATCTGAATCGGCGTAGCGGTCCAGTAGCCCTGGCCGATACCGACCGGGATGGTATCACCCTGATACCAGGGTTTCTTAAAGCGCTTGAGCTTCCATTCGCGAGTGGGCATGTTGCCGGAGCGTTCTTCCGCCAGGTCAACGCCAGTGTAGTCGCCGTAGCCAAACTTACTCATCCATTCGGAAAGGCGATCGATGCCCATATCATAGGCGACTTGATAGAAATAGGTATCCGCGGACTCTTCCAGCGCTTTGGTGACGTTCAGGTGTCCGTGGCCCCATTTTTTCCAGTCGCGATAGCGTTTTTCCGAACCAGGCAACTGCCACCAGCCGGGGTCGAACAGACTGGTATTGCGGGTAATGACGCCGGCGCTTAAGGCCGAGACGGCGACGTAGGGTTTTACCGTCGAGGCGGGTGGATAGACCCCCTGTGTGGCGCGGTTAACCAGCGGGGTATTCGGATCGTTGAGGAGTCCGGAATAATCTTTGCTGGAGATACCATCGACAAACAGGTTGGGATCGTAGCTCGGGGTTGAAACCAGCGCCAGAATCGCGCCGCTGCGCGGGTCGGTGACCACTACCGCCGCGCGGCTGCCCGCCAGCAGCGTTTCGATATACTGCTGCAGCTTCAAATCAAGGGTTAAGTAGATATCGCGTCCGGCCTGCGGCGGCACTTCTTTTAACTGGCGAATAACGCGGCCGCGGTTGTTGACTTCAACCTCTTCATAACCGGTTTGCCCGTGCAGCACGTCTTCATAATAGCGCTCGATTCCCAGCTTACCGATGTCGTGGGTCGACGCGTAGTTAGCCAGCTTGCCCTCTTTATCCAGGCGATCGACGTCTTTATCGTTGATTTTAGAAACGTAGCCGATAACGTGGGTCAGGGCGGAGTTATAGGGATAGTAGCGGCGCTTGTAGCCTTTGACTTCGACGCCGGGGAAGCGGTACTGGTTTACGGCGAAGCGCGCCACCTGGACTTCATTAAGATTGACCTTCACCGGAATCGAGGTGAAGCGGTGAGAGCGCGCGCGCTCTTTTTTAAAGCCGGCAATGTCGTCGTCGGTCAGGTCGACGACGTCGCGCAGCGCATCCAGCGTCTGCTGCACGTTATCGACTTTTTCCGGCATCATCTCTAGCTGATAGATGGTGCGGTTCAGCGCCAGCGGCGTGCCGTTGCGATCGTAGATAATGCCGCGGCTGGGCGGAATAGGGACCAGCTTAATGCGGTTTTCATTGGAACGCGTTTGATAGTCGTTGAAACGGACAATCTGTACGTTGTAGAGGTTGGCAATCAGCACGCCGGTAAGCAACAAAATGCCCGTAAAAGCGACCAGCGCCCGGCGTACAAACAGCGAGGATTCAGCCGTATAGTCGCGGAAAGAATTCTGTAATTTCATTCGCTGCTTAGTCTACCCAGGTCATCATTACTCACGGTGGTAAGGGTGGTTAGTCGTAATGCTCCACGCACGATACAGGCTCTCAGCGACCAGCACGCGAACTAACGGGTGAGGCAACGTGAGCGTGGAAAGCGACCAACTCTGTTCCGCTGCCGCTTTGCAGGCCGGAGAGAGACCTTCCGGGCCGCCAATGAGTAAACTGACGTCCCGGCCATCCTGCTTCCAGCGTTCCAGTTCTCGCGCCAGCTGCGGCGTATCCCACGGCTTACCGGGAATATCCAGGGTCACGATACGGTTCTTGCCTGCGGCCGCCAGCATCATTTCGCCCTCTTTTTCGAGGATGCGTTTGATATCGGCATTTTTTCCGCGCTTACCGGCAGGGATCTCTACCAGTTCGAACGGCATATCTTTTGGAAAACGGCGCAGATATTCGCTAAAGCCGGTCTGAACCCAGTCCGGCATTTTGGTGCCAACGGCCACCAATTGTAGCTTCACGCATTAACTCCAGAGTTTTTCCAGCTCGTACAGACGACGGCTCTCTTCCTGCATGACGTGAACCATCACGTCGCCCAGATCGACCACGATCCAGTCGGCGGCGGCTTCACCTTCAACGCCCAGCGGCAGCATCCCGGCGGCGCGGGATTCCTGCACCACATGGTCGGCGATGGACATCACGTGGCGCGTAGACGTGCCGGTGCAAATAATCATGCAATCGGTGATGCTGGATTTGCCATGTACATCAATGGCGACGATGTCCTGACCTTTCAGGTCATCAATTTTGTCGATAACAAAATCCTGGAGTGCTTTACCCTGCAAGTGTTCCCCCTGGGTGCGTGAAGAGTGATAACAATAACGAGCCTGACAGTATACCCGAAGTCATGGCAATGTCGGGAGAAAAGTCAGCTTTCAGCCCTTGAAAGCGGGCTATCATCCCATCCCTTGCCGACGAATGCATCGCCATTTTTGTAAAACAATTTCTGCAAGATGCGTATAGCGGGTGTAGCCTGGCTGCGGAGAATAACAGCCTGCATTTGGCTGTCAATGGGCGACGATTAATTCTTATTCCGCGCGCCACCGCGCCTGGCTATTTAATACCCGCAGGGTAGTAAAATCGTGGCGCCGTTCGATAAGGCTCCAGCTACCGTGGGCGAGGGGAAAATGCCACATTGCTGCCGCAGGCATCTGCAATAAAAGTGCGATTAACAGGCTTAAAGCGCCCTGGTGGCCGACGATCAATAGATTATCCCGCTGCTGATATTGCCCGAGGGTGGCGACAAAAGCCGCGATACGCTGCGCGAAGGCCTGGAAGCTTTCGCCGTTGGTCGGCGCGGCGTTCTGCCAGTCTTTGCACCATGCGGCGTAGTTCTGCGGATCTTCTTTTTGCAGATCGCGATGGTGGCGCATTTCCCAATCGCCAAAAAACATCTCATTCAACGAAGGAATCACTTGCCGTGGGATTAGCCGACCAGCGAGCAATAAGTCGGCGGTATGCTGGGTTCTCTCCAGCTCGCTGCACAATACCAGCTCGAAAGGCACCGCCCGCAGATAGTCACCCAGCGAGCGGGCCTGCTGGATCCCGCGTTCGGTCAGGGGGGTTGGGGCATGACCGCTATACAGTCCGTCGACATTAGCCTGCGTTTCGCCGTGGCGAACCAGCCATAATTTCATGATGCACTCCGTGGAACTCGCGTAGCGTAACGATATCCCCGTAGCGGGTTCTCAGCAATAGAGCTTCTGCTGGTGAATGTAGTCCAGCACGGCTGCAGGCAGCATATCGGCGCAGGAGACGCCCTGCTGCAGACGCTGGCGAATCAGCGTAGCGGAAATATCGAACCACGGGGTTTCCGCCAGATAGATAGCTCCGGCGGGGCGGTTATGTAACTGCTCGACGTCGTGGGTGAGATGTTTATCGAGCCATTGCTGATCTTCTTCACGCTTCATCGCCAGTGGATATCCCGGGCGGCGGCAGACGATCAGATGGGCGTTATCGAGGATCGTGGCGTAGTTATGCCAGGTGGGGAAGGTCAGCAGCGAATCCTGGCCGATGATAAACGCCAGCGGCCGCTCGGGACCCTGTTCCTGCCGCCACTCCTGCAACGTTTGCGCCGTCCATGAGAGGGTATCGCGTCGCAGCTCGCGCTCGTCGAGGACAAACAGCGGTTTATCCGCAATCGCCAGCTCGAGCATATGTACGCGCTGGGCGCTGGCGGCCTCCGGCTGCGGACGATGCGGCGGGACATTATTGGGGACGATAATCACCCGGTTAAGACCGATCTGGTTAGCCAGAATTTCTACCGGCTTCAGGTGGCCATAATGCACCGGATCGAAGGTGCCGCCGTACATCGCCTGCAACTGAGTCATATCAACCATCAATGAAAACGTCTGCCAGCGCTTTATGGCAGAGCAGTAACGAAAGACTTTCCAGCTCGGGCCATATTGACTGGCCATAATCTTGTTTGAAGGTGAGCTCGGCGCGGGTTAATAACGTGACGGCCTGGCGCAGTTGCTCGGCGCTGAGGCGCGTGAGCGCGTCGCCAACCAGTTGACGGCGGTTCTGCCAGACCCGGTGTTTATCAAACAACGTGCGTAGCGGCGTATGCGCCGACTGGCGCTTCAGGTTCACCAGCAGCAGCAGTTCGCGCTGCAACGTACGCAACAAAATGGCGGGTTCGCAGCCCTCAAGCCTCAACTGCTGCAGGACGTGCAGTACGCGCTTGCTTTTGCCGGCCAGCAGGGCATCGACCCAGTGATACGGCGTGAAGTGGGCGGCATCATTCACCGCCTGTTCAACGCGAGGCAACGTCAGCTTGCCGTCAGGCCACAGCAGCGAGAGCCGCTCCAGCGCCTGCGCTAACGCCAGCAGGTTACCTTCATAGCAGTAGCACAGCAGCTGGCTGGCGGCGTCATCTAATTGCAGCTTGTTCTGTTTAGCGCGGGCGGCCAGCCAGCGCGGTAGCTGCGCATATTCCGGCGTCTGGCAGCTGACCTGTACGGCGCGACTGGCAAGCGCGGTCACCCATGCTGCATTTTCCTGGGCTTTGGTAAGCTTGTTGCCGCGGACAATCAGCAGCAAATCTTCATGCAGCATACCGACCAGCGTGGCAAGCTGTTCGTTAATCGCCGCATTCGGGCCGTTTTCCGGCAGAATAAGCAGAAGCGTCTGGCGACTGGAAAAGAGGCTCAGCGCCTGACTTAAAGAGAAAAGGGCGGGCCAGTCGGTGCTGGCATCGATGGTCGCGGTGTGATGTTCGGTAAAGCCCTGAGCGGCCGCGGCTTCGCGGATCGCATCCTGGCTTTCCTGTAACAGCAATGGATCGCTACCAAGCAATAAATACGCCGCGCGCAGCCCTTCAGTGAGCTGCGCGCGGAGTTGTTCCGGGTACAACCGAATCATCAGTTACCCAGCGTAGTGGAGACGCGGTTGCCAGAGGTCGAGGTGGCCGGGGTTCCAGATACCGGCTGCTCAGCCTCTTTGGTGGCTTCGACATCCGCAACATGCACGCTCGGCAATTTGCGGATCAGTTGTTCCGCGGCCTTGTCGTACATCTCTCGAACAATCATGTCCTGCTCGGCATCTTTCGCCAGTGCCGCCTGCGGGTTATCGAAGAACGAACGATAAACCTTGGTATTGATTGGGTAAATGTCATGACCCGGTATCAATACGGTGGCGTTAACGGTCAGCACCATCTGGTATTCAGCAGTACGACCATCCTGGAAAATGGATGCCGTATCTTTCTGAATGGATGAGTTACCCAGACGCAGGGACGGAACGTCCTTACGCAGCGTATCGGCATCGATCAGCTCGACGCCATTCAGACGCAGCTGATTGCGTACCGCACGGCTTAACGGACCATTCGGATCGCTTGACTGGAAAATCATAGTTTTCATTGTGGTTGGAACCTGCGTATTGCTACGCAGATGCCAGCCGCAACCGGCGGTGATTAACACCGCCAGAGATAACAGCATTGTTGCCAGATATCGCACGCTTCCTCCCGCGCTTAGCCAACGACCAGATTGAGCAGTTTGCCCGGAACGTAAATCACTTTACGTACGGTCACGCCTTCAAGGTATTTTGCGACCAGATGTTCCTGGCCTGCACGTTCACGAACCTGCTCTTCGGTTGCATCTACCGCAACGGTAATTTTACCACGAACTTTACCGTTTACCTGGACGACGACCAGAGTCGTGTTTTCAACCATTGCACTTTCGTCCGCTACCGGCCACGGCGCATTATCGATATCGCCTTCGCCGCCCAGTTCTTGCCACAAGGTGAAGCAGGCATGCGGGGTGAACGGGTTGAGCATACGTACCACGGCCAGCAGAGCCTCACGCATCAGCGCGCGATCCTGTTCGCCTTCCTGCGGCGCTTTCGACAGTTTGTTCATCAGCTCCATCACCGCGGCAATAGCGGTATTGAAGGTCTGACGACGGCCGATGTCATCGGTCACTTTGGCAATCGTTTTGTGCACGTCGCGACGCAGCGCTTGCTGATCTTCGCTGAGGCTTGCCACGTCCAGGGCGACAGCCGGGCCCTGAGAGGTATGCTCGTAAACCAGTTTCCAGACGCGTTTCAGGAAGCGGTTTGCACCCTCTACGCCGGATTCCTGCCACTCCAGGGTCATTTCAGCCGGAGACGCGAACATCATGAACAGACGTACGGTATCCGCGCCATAACGTTCAACCATAACCTGCGGGTCGATACCGTTGTTCTTCGACTTGGACATTTTGCTCATGCCGGTGTACACCAGCTCACGACCCTGCGGATCGAAGGCTTTGACGATGCGGCCTTTTTCATCACGCTCAACGGTGGCGTCAATCGGTGATACCCAGTTACGCTCGCCGTTTTCGCCGACGTAGTAGAACGCATCGGCCAGTACCATGCCCTGGCACAGCAGCTGTTTGGCTGGCTCATCGGAGTTCACCATACCGGCATCGCGCATCAGCTTGTGGAAGAAGCGGAAATAGAGCAGGTGCATAATGGCGTGTTCGATACCGCCGATATAGATATCCACCGGCAGCCAGTAGTTCGCGGCATTCGGATCCAGCATGCCTTTATCGTACTGCGGGCAGGTATAGCGAGCGTAGTACCAGGAAGACTCCATAAAGGTGTCAAAGGTGTCGGTTTCACGCAGCGCCGGCATGCCGTTAACGGTGGTTTTCGCCCACTCAGGATCGGCTTTGATCGGGCTGGTGATGCCGTCCATGACCACGTCTTCCGGCAGGATAACCGGCAGCTGATCTTCCGGCGTCGGCATCACGGTACCGTCTTCCAGGGTCACCATCGGAATTGGCGCGCCCCAGTAACGCTGGCGGGAAACCCCCCAGTCGCGCAGGCGGTAATTCACTTTGCGCTCGCCAACGCCCATCGCGGCCAGTTTGTCGGCGATGGCGTTGAAGCCCGCTTCGTAATCCAGGCCGCTAAATTCACCGGAGTTGAACAGCACGCCTTTCTCGGTCAGGGCCTGCTCTGAGAGATCCGGTTCAGAACCGTCGGCGGCGAGGATTACCGGCTTGATGTTCAGGCCGTATTTGCTGGCAAACTCGTAGTCACGCTGGTCGTGACCCGGAACGGCCATCACCGCGCCGGTGCCGTACTCCATCAGCACGAAGTTCGCCGCCCATACCGGGATGGCTTCGCCGGTCAGCGGGTGAATAGCTTTAAAGCCGGTGTCGACGCCTTTTTTCTCCATTGTCGCCATGTCAGCTTCGGCAACTTTGGTGTTACGGCATTCGTCGATAAAGGCGGCCAGCGCCGGATTATTAGCCGCAGCCTGCTGCGCCAGCGGGTGACCCGCAGCGACCGCCAGGTAGGTGCAGCCCATGAAGGTATCCGGGCGGGTGGTGTAGACGGTCAGCTTATCGGCGTAGTCGTTGACGTCAAAGGAGATTTCTACCCCTTCAGAGCGGCCGATCCAGTTGCGCTGCATGGTCTTAACGGTGTCAGGCCAGTGATCCAGATTATCCAGATCGTTGAGCAGTTCGTCGGCGTAGGCGGTGATTTTAATAAACCACTGCGGGATCTCTTTGCGCTCAACTTTGGTGTCGCAGCGCCAGCAGCAGCCGTCGATAACCTGTTCGTTAGCCAGCACGGTCTGATCGTTCGGGCACCAGTTGACCGCGGAGGTTTTCTTGTATACCAGGCCTTTTTTATACAGCTCGGTGAAGAATTTTTGTTCCCAGCGGTAGTATTCCGGGGTGCAGGTCGCAATTTCACGGCTCCAGTCATAGCCGAAGCCCAGCTTTTTCAGCTGGTTTTTCATGTAAGCGATGTTGTCGTAAGTCCACGGAGCCGGCGCGGTGTTGTTTTTCACCGCTGCGCCTTCCGCAGGCAGACCAAACGCATCCCATCCGATCGGCTGCAGGACGTTTTTGCCCAGCATGCGCTGATAGCGCGCGATGACGTCGCCGATGGTGTAGTTACGCACGTGACCCATGTGTAGTCGACCAGAAGGATAAGGAAGCATCGACAGGCAGTAATACTTCTCTTTGCTCTCGTCTTCAGTTACTTCAAATGTACGATTTTCGTCCCAGTGAAGCTGGACTTTCGATTCTATCTCTTCCGGGCGGTATTGCTCTTGCATGGCAGCCAGTGGTCCTGTTTTCAATACAGCTACAAAATGTAGCCAATGGATGTGTTGTTTCAGATCGGCATAGCATAGCCCAAACGTCCACGTCAAAACAGCCTTTCGCACATTAACATCGGCAAAAGCGACGTAGAATTTTTCGCGACTCTGTGGCGCGGCTGGCAATGCAAACCGCTGATAACGTCTATTATTAGAAGCAGTTAATCACACCGGAGGCGAAATGATGAACAAGGTTGCTCAATATTACCGGGAACTGGTCTCCTCGCTCAGTGAACGGCTGCGCAATGGAGAGCGTGACATTGACGCGCTGGTGAAGCAGGCGAGGGAGAAGATAGTCCAGGCCGGCGATCTGACGCAGAGCGAGGTTGAGTCACTTATCGCGGCGGTGAAGCGCGATCTGGAAGAATTTGCCCGCAGCTATGAAGAGAGCCATGAAGACGATAGCGACAGCGTCTTTATGCGGGTGATCAAAGAGAGCCTGTGGCAGGAGCTTGCCGATATCACCGACAAAACCCAGCTTGAGTGGCGTGAGGTATTCCAGGATTTGAACCACCATGGCGTCTATCACAGCGGGGAAGTGGTGGGCCTTGGCAACCTGGTGTGCGAAAAGTGCCACTACCATCTGGCGGTATACACCCCGGATGTGCTACCGCGCTGCCCGAAATGCGGGCATGACCAGTTCCAGCGGCGGCCATTTGAACCGTAAACGCTAAAGCAGCGATGCGCATTGCGCTGCGCATCGCTGAGTCATTACAGAACGGTATTGATTTCCGCAATCTTAAAGTATTGATATCCGCCCATCTCGCTGGCGTATTTGTATGAGGAGTTGAGGATCATCTTGTCGGCATAGATAGTGCCGACGTCGCAGGTACTCAATTTTAACCAGCCGCAGCCGCGACCGCCGTTAACTATCTTTTTAGCCGTCATGGTTAAGGTGCCGTTCGCCTGCAGTAAAGAATAGTTGTAAATATTCGCTTTATTCTGCGTATCCAGCAGCAGATCGCCGGTGCTGAAGATGGTGCCTTCATTTACGATATCAAATCTGGATGTGATTGAAATGGTGTCACCTTTTATGGATCCCGTATTGTTGACCGGACCATGATCGGTAGTGATAGTCGCCGCCTTTATCGCGCCATTATTATTCAACCAATAGCTATGGGCGGTAAAAGCGTCTGTCGCTGTCATTTTGCCGTCAGTGCTCTGCGCCAACGTGCCGTCGGTTTGCATATCGATATTTGCGCCGCTAATACTGCCTAAGTTGTAAATCTCGCCGGTGTTGAGGGTGCTGTCCTGATTTAACGATTTCACGGCGACATTACTGGTCGCGGCGATGGTTCCGGTATTTTTAAAATTAGTACCAATAAAATTCAGCGCGACGTTTTTACCGTTAATCGTACCGGCATTGGTGAAATTACCTAGCGAGGTAGCGGTAATCTGCGCATCCGAGGTGATTTTCGCGCCGGCGTTGTTGGTTATCGCCCCGTTGCTGGCGGCCACCAGACTGGACGTCGCGCTAATCGTTCCGCTGTTCTGGATATTGCCGCTGGCATTGAGCACCAGCTGCTTTGTCGAACTAATCGTGCCCTTGCTGCCGTTGTTGAGAGCGCCATAGGTTGTAATCATGGTCATATTCTTGGTCGCCAGCGTACCGTTATTCGTGAAATTCCCGGAAGCGGCGATGCTGGTAAGGTAACCATTGCTGGCGATGGAGCCATCGTTGGTCAGTAATCCATTGTTGGTGATAGAAAGCGTCGAGTTGGCGGTGATTGACCCTTTGTTACGCACGCCAAAGCCCAAATTGTTGCCGACCATACTGATACTGTTGGCTTTAATGCCGCCCAGACTACTGATATCAATGCTGTATACCGGACTTATCATTTGCAGGACGGTAGCGCTTTTACCTGCGCTAGTCATGGCGCCCGTGCTGTTGTCGAAGGTGAAGTTACCGCCGCCGACCGTGGCGTTACCTGCGTTGACCATGCCATTGATGGCGACGGCATCAGCCAGCAATGCGGCATAGCTGGTGGTGGCATCCATGCCCTTTTCGCCAATAGTGATTTTGCCATCGGTGATGGTATAGCTGCCGATAGCGCCTTCATCGGTCATATTGACCTGGCCTGTGGTTAATACCGCCTTGTTGGTATTAACGAAACTACAACCAGAGCAGGTAATGCCATTGGGGTTGGCAATCACGACATCGGCTTTTAGTCCGGCGACCTCAATAAAACCATTCAGGGAACTGGCTTTATTTGAGGTGACTTCATTGAGGATCACCGATGCGCCGCCGTTGGTCAGATTATTGTTTTTAGCAATATTGCCAAAAGTCGCGTGATTGATATCGCTGTCGCTGTTGTTGAGTATTAATCCATTGCTACCTACGTTAAATTCGCGATACAGATTGTGCGAGACGCCGGAGGCGTTAGGGGCTTCAATATCTACAACCGTTGCTCCTGACAGATGGGTGTAAGTCGTTGGGTCGGCGTACGCTATCGTAGAACTTAACGCCGCTGCTAACGCAACATAGGTTAATTTAAACTTAAACATGAATTTATTCCTTTAAATATGATTGAAAATACGTGGGTTTTAATACTTCCATTTCAATGCGAAGCCCAGATTAAATGAGTCGCTCTGAAAGTTATCCGGTTTACTTAGCGGCGTGCCGATAAAAAGATCATATTGTGTGAACAATAGCTTGCCACGTAATCCGCTAACCGCACCTGAAATAACTTTTCCTTGCCGATATTGTTCACTGCCAATAATACGACCAATATCTAATCCTAAATAAAATTGCTGTTCCGGGCCGGCGATATCCCAGATGAAATCATTACTCCAGTACCAGCCCTGATTGCCGGAGAGCGTATATTCGCCATCAAATCCACGGACCGTCCAGCGGTTGCCAATATTAAATTGGTTGTCCGAAGAGAGGATGTCCGGGCTATATTGCGCATTAACATGCGGTGCGTAACTAAATTTATCGCCGGTTATATCGAATTTCATCAAAGCCTGTAAATCGGCATGTACGACACGTGAACGCTTACTGAACAGGCCCGCTTTTTCTTCGGGCGTGGCGACGGAGCTTAGCCATGGAAGGCGGCGTTGCAGCCCCAGGCTGGCGGCGACGACTTTTTTATCGAAGTAGCGTTGCTGGCGGAGCGTCAGCTCCCATGTCGGGTTCTGTTTACGCATCACCCCGAGCTCCTCTCCGCCAAAGTAGTAATGTGATGAGCTTTTGGCGATGCGTAAATCCAGCGACGTTTGCTGTTGACGAGTATGTGACAGGAGCCGCGACAGCGTCGCGCTGTAGTAGCGGTTTTTACTTTTATAGTCCGTTTGCGACCAGGCGCCTTTGAACAATTGCCTATATTGACTCTGCGAACCGTAAAGACTTAATGCCCAGTAGCCGAAAGGGATCGAATAATACAGACTCCCATTCTGGTTGCCGTCATTATGCTGATTAAATTCAATATCGCCGCCGCCGGAGACATAGAATATATCGTTGAGCGTGGTGATATCATAAAGATAGAGCGCGCCGCCGGCCTGATAGCGGCCGCTGGCGCGGCTGCCGGCATCATCCATCCAGGCGCCGACCTGCCACTTTTTATCCAGACGCCGCGTAAGCTGCAGATTGCTTTCCGCCTCTCGCTGTCCCGGCAATATTTGCATATTCGCTGAGCTTCCCGGCAGGCGACGCAGGTTTTCCATCCCCTGTTCGAGATCGGAGAGGCGCAGAATATCTCCCTTGCTGGCGGGGATATTGTTCCAGATGCTGGTGGTTTGCTCACTTGCGGTTGACCAGAGTATTTCACCGATTTTGCCATAAGCCAGCTCGAGCCTTAATGTCCCTTCCGCCAATGATTGTTCCGGGATGGTCACCAATGAAGTGATATAACCCCGGGCGATTAACTCATTTTGTAATGCCATGGCGAGATGCTGAATGCCGTTAATCCCCAGACAACGATGCAGAGCCTGAGCTGTAAGGTTGTCCAGAAGCTGATGAGTGAGCTTCGGCTCGGCAGAATCGATATAAATATTATTGATGAGCCTGCAGTTTTCTTCCTCCGGAAAGGTGAGCGTTTGCCGGTCGGTATTAATTTGTGAAGCCTGGGCGGCCTGATGCTGTGGCGTCAGCGCCGCCTGACGCGCTTTATCCTGCTCGTTTTGATTCGTTGTGGCCGAGGCAATGGTGCTGGCAATAGCCTGATGCTGGCATAATAATAAAATTAGTAGAGCGTGAAGCAGATTGTGTTTATTAAACATGAAGCAAGATCCATTTGTTTCATTGAGTGTGTATGCCGTTGTTTAAGCGCGCTCAAGGCGTGGCGTAATTAAGCCCATAGGGTCATCTATAAAAATATTATTTTTATTGTTGATAATGTTATGTAGAGACGTATTCCCTGAGGTCGTTTTTAAAGGGGGGTATGTTAGCGGTGGCGGTAACGCTTAGCCATGCGAAGGAAACTGAATTTTATATGAATTAAACTAATTTAGAATGTGAATTATTAGGCGAGGAGGTTGAATTATTTATTTGCCTGATAGAAGGAAGCTTAAAATAAACCACTAATATATGTATGCAAATACCGCAGGGGAAGAAAGCGCGCACATGACGTGCGCGCTGGGATTTTAGTGCAGGATTTTGGCAAGGAAATCTTTAGCGCGTTCTGATTGTGGGTTGGCAAAGAAGGCTTCTTTATCGACATCTTCGACAATTTTACCTTCATCCATAAAGATGACCCGGTTGGCTACTTTACGGGCAAAGCCCATTTCGTGCGTCACCACCATCATCGTCATACCTTCGTTAGCCAACTCAACCATGACATCCAGCACTTCGTTGATCATCTCCGGGTCAAGCGCTGAAGTCGGCTCATCGAACAGCATCGCAATCGGATCCATGCACAGCGCGCGGGCGATCGCGACACGCTGCTGCTGGCCGCCGGAGAGCTGCGCCGGATATTTTTCCGCATGCGCCGCCAGACCCACGCGTTCCAGCAGCTTAAGTCCCTTTTTACGCGAAGATTCTTTATCGCGATTGAGAACCTTAATCTGCGCCAGCGTCAGGTTGTCGATGATCGACAGGTGCGGGAACAGTTCAAAGTGCTGGAATACCATACCGACGCGGGAACGCAGTTTAGCAAGATTGGTTTTCTTGTCGTTAACCTGAGTGCCATCAACGATAATTTCGCCTTGCTGCACCGGCTCAAGGCCGTTAACGGTTTTAATCAGCGTCGATTTACCGGAGCCAGACGGCCCGCAAACTACCACCACTTCGCCTTTTTTCACTTCGGTGGAACAATCGGTCAGCACCTGAAAGTGACCATACCATTTCGAAATATTTTTCAGGGTAATCATTACACAGTCCTTTTCTTCAACCAGCTGACCAACAGCGATGCGCTGAGACTAAATACAAAATAAACGGCGCCTGCGAACAGGATCATTTCCACCTGGGTTCCGTCGCGTTCGCCGATAGTGGAAGCGGTACGGAAGAAATCGGCCAGGCTCAGGACATACACCAGCGAGGTATCCTGAAACAGGACGATACCCTGGGTTAACAGCAGCGGGACCATTGCGCGAAAGGCCTGCGGCAGAATCACCAGCTTCATCGATTGCCAGTGGGTCATCCCCAGCGCCAGCGCGGCGCTCGACTGACCACGGGAAATACTCTGGATCCCGGCGCGAATAATTTCCGAATAGTAGGCCGCTTCAAACATTGAAAATGCCACCATCGCCGAAATCAGGCGAATATCGGTTTTCGGCGACAGTCCCAGCACGTTTTGCAGGAAGCCGGGAACAATCAGATAGAACCACAGCAGCACCATCACCAGCGGAATCGAGCGGAAAACGTTAACGTAGGTCTTGGCGAACCACGCCAGCGGCAGGAAGCTCGACAGGCGCATCACCGCCAGAATCGTACCCCAGACGATACCGAATATAATCGCCGTGACGGTGATTTTCAGCGTAATGACCAATCCTGCCAGCAGGTAGGGCATGGAAGGGACAATTGAACTCCAGTCAAAATCGTACATTATTTGCCTCCCATATTGCCCGGCAGACGAACTTTACGTTCAACCACGTACATCACCAGCATAATGACGGCGTTGATGAAGACATAGGCGAGGGTGATCGCGGTAAAGGATTCCCAGGCGTGGGCAGAGTAATCCAGCAGCTTGCCGGCCTGCGCCGCCATATCCGCCAGGCCGATGGTAGAAGCGATGGCCGAGTTTTTTACCAGGTTCATCATTTCCGAGGTCATCGGCGGCACGATAACGCGATAGGCGTTCGGCAGCAGCACGTAGCGATAGGTTTGCGGCAGGGTCAGCCCCATCGCCAGGCCGGCATTTTTTTGCCCGCGCGGCAGAGACTGTATCGCGGCGCGAACCTGTTCGCAGACGCGGGCAGCGGTAAACAGCCCGAGGCACAGCATTGAGGAGACAAAGAACTGGATATTGGGATCCAGCTCTGACTTAAACCACATGCCGATGTTTTCCGGCAGAAATTCCGGAATAACAAGGTACCAGGTGAAAAACTGTACGATCAGTGGAACGTTGCGAAACAGCTCGACGTAGCAGGTGCCGATCCCGGCTAACCAGCGGTTAGGGACGGTACGCAGAATGCCGAACAGCGAGCCGACAAGGAAAGCGATAATCCAGGCGCTAATCGACAGCGCGACGGTAACCTGAAAGCCGCTCCATAACCAGCCTAAGTAAGTCGTGTTGCCGAACGGGGCGGGTTGCAGGAATATTCCCCAGTTCCAGTCTATTGACATAAATAAACTCCAGAAAAAAAAGGGTAGCAGCGCTACCCTCGAAGATTGTTGCCCTGCTTGTTTCGGTATTCGCGGCGGCTGGGGAACGACCAGCCACCGTATAGTCTGTCCGTGCGAAGGCAACAATCGGGAGGGCTACTTAGTCGAGCCCCTGTTTTTTTAATTAGTTAAGAGCTTTGTCATTCGGTGATTTGAACAGCGCCTTCATGTCTTCTGACAGTTCGAAGTTCAGGTTCAGATTTTTCGGCGGAATCGGGTTCTTGAACCACGTGTCGAACCATTTTGCCGCTTCGCCGGAGGTCTGCGCCTGGGCGACGGTGTCATCGACCAGCGTTTTGAACGATGCGTCATCTTTACGCAGCATGCAGCCATAAGCCTCTTTTGACTGCGGCGTACCGACGATTTCCCAGTTATCCGGTTTCTTCGCTTTTGCGCGCTCGCCGGCCAGCAGGGCATCGTCCATCATAAAGGCTACCGCACGGCCGCTTTCCAGAGTGCGGAAGGAGTCGCCGTGATCTTTCGCGCTGATGATGCGCATGTTCATTTTCTTCTCGTCGTTAAGCTTATGCAGCAGCACTTCCGAGGTGGTACCGGAAGTAACGACCACCGCTTTGTCTTTCAGGTCCGGGAAGTCTTTAATCGGGCCACCTTTTTTCACCAGCAGACGAGTGCCGACGACGAAAATGGTATCGGAGAAGGCGGCCTGCTTCTGACGCTCAAGGTTGTTGGTGGTGGAACCACACTCGAAATCATAAGTGCCGTTCTGCAGCAGCGGGATGCGGTTCTGCGAGGTGACTGGAATCAGTTTCACCTGCAGGTCGGGTTTGTTCAGCTTTTTCTTGATGGCTTCAACGATAGCGTTGGAGTAATCCTGAGAGTAACCCACCACTTTTTGTTGGTTATCGTAATAGGAGAATGGTACTGACGATTCGCGGTGGCCGACGACGATCACCCCGTTTTTGGCGATTTTATCCAGCGTGCTCTGACCTGCGGCCGGGGCGGCATCTTCAGCGTGCGCCAGACCGGTGGTCACTCCCATGACCAACATTGCGGCGGCCAGTTTACGTAATTGCATATCCAACTCCTTATCCTTAACGCCAGGGACGCTAGTGATACCCATTGTGATTGTGTGTATGTGTTGTTATTCCTTCCGGCACTGCGGTAAGGCGGCGCTTTCGGGAATCGTCTGCAATCTTAAAGTGCAGTATTTGTATGAGCTTGTTAGCATTTAGTTTGGCTTAATGTAAAGATTTTGATGCTTTATTGTTTATTTTTGCGAAGTGCTCCGCACCATTTGTGGGCAAAAATGGGTTGTTGCACCAACCTGGCGCGAAGTGCGAACGCTTTCGGTGCAACCCCGGTACAACCGCGGTCAAAATCGCCTACAGGGATGAAATTAAGCAATGGACGTGCCAGATTGGCGCTGGAGAGCGTAAAGCGGGGAAGACCCGCCGGCGACGAATGCCGCCGGGAGCAGGCCGGGCGGCTGCCCGGCGGAAAAGATTAGCGTCGACGCTGGCGCAGGCTCATCACCAGCGCGGCAAAGCCAAAGAGGGCGGTTAACGCCCACAGCGGCCAGTTGCCGGTACGGGCATACGGCGTCAGGCCGGTGGTTGGCGTGACTTTGGTGGTCAACACCGCGCGGGTAAACTGCGGGATCATGTCCTGAATTTCACCTCGAGGGCCAATAACGGCGGTGATACCGTTGTTGGTGCTGCGTAGCAGCGGACGCGCCAGTTCCAGCGCGCGCATCCGCGCCATCTGGAAGTGCTGCCACGGGCCTATCGACTTACCAAACCACGCATCGTTGGAGATGGTCAGCAGATAATCGGTATCCGGGCGGAAATTATCTCGGACCTGTTCGCCGAGAATAATTTCGTAGCAAATTGCCGCCGTAAGCTTCAGGTTATGCGCCACCAGCTGCGGCTGCACGTAAGGTCCGCGGCTGAACGAGGACATCGGCAAATCGAAGAATGGCGCCAGCGGGCGTAAAATCGACTCCAGCGGTACGAATTCGCCGAACGGCACCAGATGGTTTTTGTTATAGCGATTGCTCGAGTCGTAGCTGTACGGGTTATCTTTACCCAGCGTGATGATGGTGTTGTAGGTATCGTAGCGGTTTTGTTTATTGAGCCGCGCATCGACAATACCGGTAATCAACGAGCTATTTTTTGCCCGCATCAGGTCATCAACCATGCTAAGGAAATGCTGCTGATTGATTTCCAGATCCGGAATCGCCGACTCCGGCCAGATAATCAGCTGCGATTTACCCATATGCGGCTGGGTGAGATCGAGATAGGTTTTCAGGGTGTTTACCAGCTGGTTTTCATCCCATTTCATCGCCTGCGGAATATCGCCCTGCACCAAAGAGACTTCCGTCGCCCGTTCAGGCAGCAGTTGATACCACTGGATATAACGCAGCGGGAAGGGCAGGGCAAACAGCACTATCGCCACCAGCAGCGGTTTCCAGTGACGCTGTACGACCGCCAGCGCCAGCAGGCCGCTGACCATCATCAACAGAAAGTTTATCGCCTCAACGCCCATCACCGGCGCCAGCCCCTTCAGCGGGCCGTCAATCTGGCTATAGCCGAACTGCAGCCACGGGAAACCGGTCAGCACCCAGCCGCGGAGAAATTCGGTAATTTGCCAGATGACAGGCGCGGCGATGGCCAGACGGATCCAGTTGGTTTTCGGCCACAGCCGCGCGAGGATCCCGGCGAACAGACCGGTATACAGCGATAAATAGGCCGCCAGCAAGGCAACGAGGAAAACGTTAACCGGGCCCGGCATGCCGCCGAACTGCGCGATGCTAACGTAAACCCAATTGATGCCGGTGCCGAATAGCCCAAGCCCCCAGAAGTAGCCAATCCAGGCGCTCTGTAGCGGCCGACGGTTGAGAGTGAGCGCCTGCAGACCAAACAGCGAGACAATTGCCGCTGGCCAGAAGTCGTAAGGTGAAAAAGCCAGCGTTCCGCTGGCTCCGAATAACAGCGCCAGCAGCAGACGTACGCGCTGGCGTTCAAGTAAAGAGGCAAATACCATTTAGGTTAATCGTCCCGTTAAATTAGTCTTCCAGCTTCGGCTGCGGCGCATCATCAGGAAGCTTTACATGGACCTGAATAATACGTCTGCTGTCAGCCATTGCGACCTTGAATTGGTAACCATCAATGTCAATCGACTCGCCGCGGGCCGGGAGATGACCAAAGGCCTGCATCACCAGTCCGCCGATGGTATCGACCTCTTCATCGCTGAAGTGGGTACCGTAGGCTTTATTGAAGTCTTCAATCGATGCCAGCGCGCGTACCGTCCAGGTATGACGGCTTAGCTGGCGAAAATCGATATCTTCCTCTTCATCGTATTCGTCTTCGATTTCGCCGACGATAAGCTCAAGAATATCTTCGATAGTTACCAGACCGGAGACGCCGCCGAACTCGTCGATGACGATCGCCATATGATAACGTTGCGAGCGGAACTCTTTCAGCATGCGGTCAACCCGCTTGCTTTCAGGCACGACAACCGCCGGGCGTAACACTTTTTCCATGCTGAAAGCTTCGGCGTCGCTGCGCATAAACGGCAGCAGATCCTTAGCCATCAGAATCCCTTCAATGTGATCTTTATCTTCGCTAATGACCGGGAAACGCGAGTGGGCGGATTCGATGATGACATCGAGGCATTCGTCCAGCGTCTGGTTGCGTTTCAGGGTAATCATTTGCGAACGCGGGATCATAATATCGCGGACGCGCTGGTCGGCGATATCCATTACCCCTTCGAGCATGTCGCGCGTATCTTCATCGATAAGCTCGTTCTGCCCGGAGTCACGGATCAGCGCCAATAATTCATCACGGTTTTTCGGTTCACCGTGGAAAAGTTGGCTGAGTAAGAGGGAGAAAAATCCCTTTTTGCTGTTTACTGTGTCACTACTGTGTGAATTGTCGTCGCTCATGGCGTCGTATGGGTTCTCGTGTTGATTTAATTGTCGCTCGTCGCGCGTAAACTCAGCGTCGTACGGCATGTTTCGCCTGATGGCGCTACGCTTATCAGGCTTGGGATACGCATAAATGTAGGCCGGATAAGGCGCTCGCGCCGTCATCCGGCAAGTTACTATTCAGCAATCTTCTCGGCAATGTACGGATCCTCATAGCCCAGAGCAAGCATTATCTCTGTTTCGAGGCCTTCCATTTCTTCCGCTTCGTCGTCTTCGATATGATCGTAGCCCAGCAGGTGCAGGCTACCGTGCACGACCATGTGCGCCCAGTGGGCCTCCAGCGGTTTTTCCTGCTCTTTGGCTTCCTGTTCAACCACCTGGCGGCAGATGATCAGATCGCCGAGCAGCGGCATCTCAATGCCCGGCGGGGCTTCGAAGGGGAAGGAGAGGACGTTAGTCGGCTTATCCTTGCCGCGATAGGTCAGGTTCAGCTCGTGGCTTTCGGCGACATCGACCAGGCGAATCGTTAACTCTGACTCTTCCTGGAACTGCGGGATGACGGCATCCACCCAGCGTTGAAAGAGGGCTTCGTCCGGTAGACCGCCGGTGTCTTCGCAGGCCAGCTGTAAATCGAGAATCACCTGACTCATTTTTGCTCCTGTTCCTGGGCTTCGCGTTTGCGCTCGGCGGCCAGTTCTGCTTTACGTTTTTGTTCGGCTTCTTCCCATGCCTCATAGGCATTGACGATGCGGGCGACCACCGGGTGGCGCACCACGTCTTCGCTGTGGAAGAAGTTGAAGCTGATTTCATCGACTTCCGCCAGCACTTCAACGGCGTGACGCAGACCTGATTTGGTATTGCGCGGCAGGTCGATTTGGGTAACGTCGCCGGTGATAACCGCTTTCGAGTTAAAGCCGATACGGGTCAGGAACATCTTCATCTGCTCGATGGTGGTGTTCTGGCTTTCATCGAGAATGATAAAGGCGTCATTCAGCGTACGCCCGCGCATGTAGGCCAGCGGCGCGACTTCAATGACGTTACGCTCAATCAGCTTCTCGACTTTCTCAAAGCCGAGCATCTCGAATAGCGCGTCGTACAGCGGGCGCAAATACGGGTCAACCTTCTGGCTTAAGTCGCCCGGCAGGAAGCCGAGCTTCTCGCCTGCTTCGACCGCCGGACGGGTCAGCAGAATACGGCGAATTTCCTGGCGCTCCAGGGCATCTACCGCCGCGGCAACCGCGAGGTAGGTTTTACCGGTACCCGCAGGCCCGACGCCAAAGGTAATGTCGTGGTCGAGGATATTGGCGATGTACTGCGCCTGGTTTGGCGTACGCGGTTTGATGACCCCGCGTTTGGTTTTGATATTGATGGCCTTACCGTATTCCGGCACGCTCTCGGCGCTCTGCTCGAGCACCCGGGCTTCTTTAATAGCCAGGTGGATTTGTTCCGGTTCAATATCCTGAATCTGGCCGCGCATTGGCGCGGTATCAACATACAGGCTTGTCAGAATATCTGCCGCGGCGTGCACGCAGATGGCGCGGCCGGTCAGTTTAAAATGATTGTCGCGGCGGTTGATCTCAATACCCAACCGGCGCTCCAGCTGTTTGATGTTGTCGTCAAACGGGCCGCACAGTGCTAACAGGCGGGCATTGTCCGCTGGCTCCAGGGTAATTTCACGGGTTTCTATGTTCAAACTGTTCCTCTTATTACGTGTGTTGCCGGAGGACAATCGTCATCCGGCCAATAAGGAAATTATTCACGTCACGGGAATATGGCGCAAGCATTGCTGTAGATATAGGGGCGAGGAGGGGAAATACAAGGCCTGTCGGAACCGACAGGCCTTCGGGGATTACGGCTGGTAGATGCCGACGCCCAGATCGTTTTCTTTACGCGTACGCGCAATGACCGATTCCGGCGATTCCACGACGCGCAGCCCCATCTCGTCTTCGGTGCGGACAATTTTGCCGCGCAGTGAGTTAGTGTAGACATCGACGATTTCCACGTCGACGAATTTACCGACCATATCCGGCGTACCTTCGAAGTTCACCACGCGGTTGTTCTCGGTGCGCCCGGAGAGCTCCATTAGGCTCTTACGCGACGTGCCTTCTACCAGAATACGCTGGGTGGTGCCGAGCATGCGGCGGCTCCACGCCATCGCCTGCTGATTAATACGCTCCTGCAGAATGTACAGGCGCTGTTTTTTATCGGCTTCAGAGACATCGTCGACCATATCCGCCGCCGGGGTGCCCGGGCGGGCAGAGAAGATAAAGCTGTAGCTGACGTCAAAGTTAACCTCGGCAATCAGCTTCATGGTTTTTTCGAAGTCTTCCGTCGTTTCGCCCGGGAAGCCGACGATAAAGTCGGAGCTAATCTGAATATCCGGGCGCGCTTCGCGCAGCTTGCGGATAATCGCTTTATATTCCAGCACGGTGTGGGTACGGCCCATCAGGTTCAGCACGCGATCGGAACCGGCCTGCACCGGCAAATGCAGGAAGCTCACCAGCTCAGGGGTATCGCGATAGACCTCGATGATATCGTCAGTAAACTCAATCGGGTGGCTGGTGGTGAAGCGAATACGGTCGATACCGTCGATGGCGGCGACCAGACGCAGCAGATCGGCAAAGTTGCCGGTCGTGCCGTCGTAGTTTTCGCCGCGCCAGGCGTTCACGTTCTGCCCGAGCAGGTTGACTTCACGCACCCCTTGCGCCGCCAGTTGGGCGATTTCAAACAGAATATCGTCGCACGGACGGCTTACTTCTTCACCGCGGGTATAGGGCACCACGCAGTAAGTGCAGTATTTGTTGCAGCCTTCCATGATGGAAACGAAGGCGGTCGGCCCCTCGGCGCGCGGTTCCGGCAGGCGATCGAATTTTTCGATTTCCGGGAAGCTCACGTCGATAACCGGTTTATGGTTGTTGCGCACCGCGTCGATCATCTCCGGCAGGCGGTGCAGCGTCTGCGGGCCAAAAATAATGTCAACGTAATGGGCGCGCTGGCGAATCAGCTTGCCTTCCTGGGAGGCAACGCAGCCGCCGACGCCGATAATCACGCCGGGTTTTTTCTCTTTCAGCAGTTTCCAGCGGCCAAGCTGATGGAACACTTTTTCCTGCGCCTTCTCGCGAATTGAGCAGGTGTTGAGCAGCAGCACGTCCGCTTCTTCGGCCACTTCTGTGAGTTGATACCCATGGGTGGCATCCAGCAGATCGGCCATCTTGGATGAATCGTATTCGTTCATCTGACAGCCCCAGGTTTTAATATGGAGTTTTTTTGTCATCGACTTGCTCATGCTCAATTATAAAGACGGGTATAAGTTAAGAATTAGAATTCGTTTGCAGGGTACGCATTGTAATGCTTTGGTTGCCACCTGACCAGTGCGACCACGATCCCCCGCAAGGCGCAAAAAATCCGGTAAACTTAAGGAAATCAGCTTTAAGGATAATTGCCATGACAATTCATGCAACAGATATCGCCATTGTCGGCGGCGGAATGGTCGGCGGCGCGCTGGCGCTGGGGCTGGCGCAACACGGGTTTTCGGTGACGGTGATAGAAAAACACGCGCCTCCGGCCTTTGATGCCGCTGCGGCGCCGGATGTGCGTATTTCGGCGATCAGCGCGTCGTCGGTCGGCTTGCTCAAAAGCCTCGGCGTCTGGGAGGCGGTGCGCGCTATGCGCGCGCATGCTTATCGTCGTCTTGAAACCTGGGAGTGGGAAAGCGCGCACGTTGACTTTAATGCCGCCGAACTGAAGCTGCCTGAGCTTGGCTATATGGTGGAAAATAACGTGCTACAGCTGGCGCTGTGGCAGGCGCTCGAAGCCCATCCGCAGGTGACCTTGCGGGTTGGCGTGACGTTAAGCGAGCTTAATCGTGAGCCGCAGGGCGTTTCGCTGCGCCTGAGCGATGAGAGCGTTTGCACGGCGCAACTGGCGATCGGCGCAGACGGCGCGAATTCTCAGGTGCGCGAACTGGCCGGCATCGGCGTTCAGGCGTGGCAATATCAACAATCCTGTATGCTAATTAGCGTGCAGTGCGCCGACGATCCCGGTGATAGCACCTGGCAACAGTTTACCCCCAGCGGGCCACGCGCCTTCCTGCCGCTATTCGATAACTGGGCGTCGCTGGTGTGGTACGACACCCCGGCGCGCATCCGCCAGCTGCAGGGGATGTCGATGTCCCAACTGCAGCAGGAAATCAGCGCGCATTTTCCGAAACGTCTGGGCGGCGTGACGCCGATGAGCGCCGGCGCCTTCCCGTTAACCCGCCGTCATGCATTGCAGTACGTGCAACCGGGACTGGCGCTGGTGGGGGACGCGGCGCATACCATTCATCCGCTGGCGGGGCAGGGGGTTAACCTTGGCTATCGCGACGTTGACGCGCTGCTGGATATTTTGGCGGAAGCCCGCGGGCGCGGGGAAGCCTGGTCCAGCTTGCCGGTGCTGAAGCGCTATCAGGCGCGGCGTCGGGCGGATAACTTTATTATGCAATCCGGCATGGATCTGTTCTATGCCGGCTTCAGCAACGATTTAGCGCCGGTACGCGTGTTGCGTAATATTGGCTTGATGGCAGCCGAACGTGCTGGAGTATTAAAGCGCCAGGCATTGAAGTATGCGTTAGGGTTGTAAAGAGGCATTTGCCGATGGGTGCTGCAGACTAAAGTTTTGCAGTACCTGCATCGGCAAGATGACTATCCGCAGAAAGCAAAAAAGCTCACCGAAGTGAGCTTTTTTGTGAATAAGTGGCTGGGGTACGAGGATTCGAACCTCGGAATGCCGGAATCAGAATCCGGTGCCTTACCGCTTGGCGATACCCCAACAGGCTGCGTTCACAGAGGAACGTCTTTTGAATTTGGCTGGGGTACGAGGATTCGAACCTCGGAATGCCGGAATCAGAATCCGGTGCCTTACCGCTTGGCGATACCCCAACAAATTTTTACGGATTTACCGATGTTAACCGATAGTCCTGAATATGGTGGCTACGACGGGATTCGAACCTGTGACCCCATCATTATGAGTGATGTGCTCTAACCAGCTGAGCTACGTAGCCAAATTGTCATGCTGTTTCTTCGATGGCTGGGGTACCTGGATTCGAACCAGGGAATGCCGGTATCAAAAACCGGTGCCTTACCGCTTGGCGATACCCCAATACCGTCGCGGCTAACCGCAAATATCGAAGAAATATGGCTGGGGTACCTGGATTCGAACCAGGGAATGCCGGTATCAAAAACCGGTGCCTTACCGCTTGGCGATACCCCATCCGTGCAACGCTTTTTGGTGAATGGTGCGGGAGGCGAGACTTGAACTCGCACACCTTGCGGCGCCAGAACCTAAATCTGGTGCGTCTACCAATTTCGCCACTCCCGCAAAAAAAGATGGTGGCTACGACGGGATTCGAACCTGTGACCCCATCATTATGAGTGATGTGCTCTAACCAGCTGAGCTACGTAGCCATCTTTTTTTCGCGTTACCTTATCGGCGTTGCGGGGCGCATTATGCGTATTGGGCCTGCGAGCGTCAACCACTTTTTCAAGGAAAATCGTCGTAATGTGACTGTTTGGTTAGGTTGCGAACAGCATGCTGCAATAATCGGCAAGAATTGATTATTTATCGTTTTTATTTGCCAAATTCGGCATAAAAAAAACGGACCCCGTAGGGTCCGCTATGCGTGTTGATTGCTTATTTATAAGCTGACTGGTGCACGCCGACCGCGCGTCCTGATGGATCGTTCATGGTTTTGAACGCTTCATCCCACTCGATGGCTTTCGCCGAAGAGCAGGCGACGGACGGGCCGCCGGGTACGCATTCCGCCGCGCTTGGCAGCGGGAACAGCTCTTCGAAGATTTCGCGGTACAGATAACCTTCTTTAGAGGTCGGCGTGTTGTACGGGAAGCGGAAGCTTGCCGTCTCCAGCTGCTGGTCGCTAATCTGTTTTGCCGCCACTTCTTTCAGCGTATCAATCCAGCTATAGCCCACGCCGTCGGAGAACTGCTCTTTCTGGCGCCAGGCGACGCTGGCTGGCAGATAGGACTCAAAGCATTCGCGCAAAATATGTTTTTCCATTTTGCCGTTGCCGCACATTTTATCCTGCGGGTTGATGCGCATCGCCACATCGAGGAATTTCTTATCGAGGAACGGTACGCGGGCCTCTACCCCCCAGGCAGACATCGCTTTGTTGGCGCGGGCGCAGTCAAACATGTGCAGCGCCTGCAGTTTACGCACCGTTTCTTCATGCAGTTCTTTGGCGTTCGGCGCTTTGTGGAAGTAGAGATAGCCGCCGAAGACTTCATCGGAACCTTCGCCAGAGAGCACCATTTTAATGCCCATGGCTTTAATTTTACGCGACATCAGGTACATCGGCGTCGAGGCGCGAATGGTGGTCACGTCATACGTTTCGATGTGATAGATAACGTCGCGGATCGCATCCAGCCCTTCCTGCACCGTAAAGTGAATTTCGTGATGCACGGTGCCGAGGTGGTTCGCGACTTCCTGCGCCGCTTTCAGGTCAGGGGAGCCTTCGAGGCCGACCGCGAATGAGTGCAGCTGCGGCCACCAGGCTTCGCTGCGCTCCTGATCTTCAACGCGGCGGGCGGCGTATTTTTTGGTAATGGCCGAAATCACCGACGAGTCCAGGCCGCCGGAGAGCAGCACGCCGTAAGGTACGTCGGACATCAGGTGGCTTTTTACTGACTCTTCCAGCGCCTGACGCAACTCGTTTTTATCCGTGACGTTGTCTTTTACCGCGTCGTAGTCGAACCAGTCGCGCTGGTAGTACTGGCGAATTTCGCCATCCTGGCTCCACAGGTAGCTACCCGCAGGGAACTCTTTAATCGTGCGGCAGACCGGCACCAGCGCTTTCATTTCAGAGGCGACGTAGAAGTTGCCGTGCTCGTCGTGGCCCATATACAGCGGGATAATACCGATATGGTCGCGGCCAATCAGGTAAGCGTCTTTCTCGCTGTCATACAGCGCGAAGGCAAACATCCCCTGCAGTTCATCGAGGAACTCAGGCCCTTTTTCCTGGTACAGCGCGAGGATTACTTCACAGTCGGAACCGGTCTGGAACTGGTAGCGATCGCCATATTCGGCGCGCAGCGCCTGGTGGTTGTAAATTTCACCGTTGACCGCCAGCGCATGGGTTTTTTGTTGGTTATAGAGCGGCTGGGCCCCGGCGTTGACGTCGACGATCGACAGACGTTCGTGGGCGAGAATCGCTTTATCGCTGGCATAAACGCCGGACCAGTCCGGTCCGCGGTGGCGCATCAGGCGGGAAAGTTCCAGTGCCTTTTTACGCAGTTCGCCTGCGTCAGTTTTGATATCCAGTACGCCAAAAATAGAACACATAGCCTTCTCCGTTACCCTGTCTTGTAGTGATGTTATGCAGACCTCGTCTCTTGCAAGGTCTTAGTGCGTGTTAAAGAAAATGCCGTAAAGGAGAGTGGGGCGCAAGAGATTTACTGGCAGGAAAGTAAAAAGTGCAATGCTGATTGCCGGATGTTGAAAAATGAGTATGTTTAGCGCGGCTTTATTGATGATTGTTTAGTGGTAAGCCATTTTCATTAGATGAATCTATTTTTGGCAGCACCAAAAATAAAAAACCACGTCCAGGGACGTGGTTTCGGCTCAAAAAACGTCGATTTCGGCGACCGACGGATAAATCCACGACGGGCGGAACGGCATGCTATCGATATCATCCAGTGTGGAGACTCCGGAGAGCACCAGAATGGTCTCAAGGCCCGCCTGGAAACCGGCGAGGATATCGGTACGCAGGTTATCGCCGACGATCACCGTTTGCTCGGAGTGGGCCTGCATTTTGTTAAGCGCGGAACGAATAATCCACGGGCTCGGCTTACCGACATAAAACGGTTTCCGGCCGGAGATTTTTTCGATTCCCGCACAGAGCGCGCCGCAAGCAGGGTAGTAGCCACGGCCGTGAGTATCCGGGTTGGTGGCGATGAAACGCGCGCCGTTGGCGACGAAGAAAGCCGCTTTATGCATCATTTCCCAGTTAAAGGAGCGGGTTTCGCCAACGATGACGAAATCAGGGTTAACGTCGGTGATGGTGAAGCCGGCCTTATACAGTTCGTGGATGAGCGCGCCTTCGCCAACCACATAGGCTTTTTTACCTTCCTGGCGACGCAGGAAATCAGCGGTGGCCATGGCGGAGGTGTAGAACGCGGTATCCGGCACTTCGATACCGGCGGTGGCGAAACGGTTGGCCAGGTCCTGGCCGGTTTGCGAAGGATAGTTGGTCAGCATCACCAGCGGCATGCCTTTATCCAGGATGCGTTTGATAAATTCAGCGGCGCCGGGAACAGCCACGTTATCGTGCATCAGCACGCCGTCGATATCACAAATTACGTTTTGAATGGTCATGGACAGTCCAACATCATTAACGAAAGGCGAAACTATAAAGCTGGATTAGCTTTCCAGCAAATGCTGTAGCAGGATGCCGTTGAGCATCGCGCGCTTGACCAGCGCGAAGGCGCCGATGGCCGAGCGGTGATCGAGCGTCGAACGTACCACGGGCAGGTTTTTACGAAACGCTTTCAGCGCCTGGCCGTTGATACAACCTTCAATGGCCGGCAGCAGCACCTTTTCCGCCTCGACGATTTCGCCGGCAATCACCACTTTTTGTGGGTTAAACAGATTGATGGCGATGGCGATGGTTTTACCCAGATGACGACCAACGTATTCGATCACTTCACAGGCCAGCGCATCGCCTTTATTTGCCGCTTTGCAGATGGTTTTGATATTACAGTCATCAAGCGTGATACGGCTTTGATAGCCCTGCTCAAGCAGATGACGGACGCGGTGCTCAATGGCGGCGTTCGCGGCGACGGTTTCCAGACAACCGAAGTTGCCGCAGTGACAGCGCTCGCCTAATGGGTCAACCTGGATATGGCCAATTTCACCGACGTTACCGTTACGGCCGATAAAAATACGCCCGTTGGAAATAATGCCCGCGCCGGTACCGCGGTGTACGCGCACCAGGATGGAGTCTTCGCAATCCTGGCTTGCGCCAAAATAGTGCTCGGCCAATGCCAGACTGCGGATATCGTGGCCGACAAAACAGGTGACGCTAAAGCGTTTTTCCAACGCGCCGACCAGCCCCCAGTTCTCGACCTGAATATGTGGCATATAGCGGATAACGCCGCTTTCCGGATCGACCAGCCCCGGCAAAATGACCGAAATGGCGATAAGCTCGCGGATTTTGCGCTGACAATTTTCAATAAAGGTGGCGATGATATTCAGCAGCGCGTGCTCGAGGGTTTCCTGGGTACGCTCCGGCAGCGGGAAATGCTCTTCTTCCAGCGTCTTACTGCTTAAATCATAGAGGGTCAGAGTGGCGTCATAGCGGCCAAGCCGCACGCCGATGGCGTTGAAATTGCGGGTCTCCGCAATGATAGAGATGGCGCGGCGCCCCCCGGTGGAGGCCTGCTGATCGACTTCTTTGATCAGGCCGCGCTCAATAAGCTGACGCGTAATTTTGGTTACGCTGGCAGGGGCAAGCTGACTTTGTTCCGCTATCTGAATGCGCGAGATGGGACCATGTTGGTCAATCAGCCGATAGACGGCCGCGCTGTTCAGCTGTTTTACCAGATCGACGTTACCAATTTGAGCTTGTCCGCCTGCTGTCATACTTTTACTTACTCAGTGACGACCTCGTTACCATTAACGATGGTCTTGATGATTTTATAATCGCGGCTGAAAGCGGTCAGGTTAGCGACCATACCCGGCGCAATGCTGCCGAGCTGCTTGTCCACGCCAATCGCGCGCGCCGGGTAGAGCGTCGCCATACGCAACACTTCGTCCAGCGCCACGCCGCAATGTTCAACGAGGTTACGTACCCCTTCAATCATGGTCAGCGAAGAGCCGCTGAGGGTGCCGTTTTCATCCACGCACAGACCATTGCGGTAGTATATTGTTTTACCAGCAAAAATGAACTGGTCAATATTAGCTCCTGCCGGCGCGGTGGCGTCAGTCACCAGGCACAGTTTATCGCCTTTCAGGCGTTTAGCGTTACGCACGTTGGCATAATCGACGTGCATACCGTCGACGATGATACCGCAGTAGACATCCGGCTCGTCGAAAATGGCGCCGGCCAGGCCTGGTTCGCGACCGGTAATATATGGCATGGCATTATAAAGGTGCGTCGCAAAAGTGATACCGGCGCGGAAACCGATTTTCGCCTCTTTCAGCGTAGCATTAGAGTGGCCTGCTGAAACGACGATGCCGGCGGCAACCAGTTTACGGATCACTTCCGGTTCGACGCGTTCAGGGGCCAGCGTCACTTTGGTGATAACGTCGGCGTTGTCGCACAGGAAGTCGACCAGCGCGGCGTCCGGTTTACGCACGTAGTCCGGGTTGTGAGTGCCTTTTTTAACGATATTCAACCACGGCCCTTCCAGATGCAGACCCAGCGCCTGGTTCGGGTGTTTTTGCAGGTATTCGCGCATCACGCGAATGCCTTGCTTCATCAGGTCATCGCTGGAGGTAATCAGCGTCGGTAGGAAGTTGGTGCAGCCGGAACGCTCATTCGCTTTCTGCATAATTTCCAGCGTTTCGACGGTGACCGCATCCGGACTATCGTTGAACTGCACGCCGCCGCAGCCGTTCAGCTGGACGTCGATGAAACCGGGGGCAATAATCGCGCCGTTGACCGAGCGTTGCTCAATTTCAGACGGCAAATCAGCCAGCGGACAGAGACGTTCGATACGGCCATTGGCGATAACAACCGCATGGTCATCGAGAATTTCATGACCGGTGTAAACCCGGCCCTGGGTTAATGCATACATTACGACCCCCGGTATATACGCCCCACCAGCTCAACTCGCATTGTTCTGGTGTGGCATACAAAGAAAAAGATGGTCCCACGCCAGGGCGCGGGACGGACTACATTACAGACCTTTAATATTTTCAGCTTCTAATTCGTTGAAATATTTCAGAGTCTTCACTTTCAGTTCCATCGTGGACGGCTCGTCGCAGACCACAACCGCTTTCGGATGCAGCTGCAGACAGGTGATGGTCCACATGTGGTTGACGTTACCTTCGACCGCCGCCTGCAGCGCCAGCGCTTTCTGATGGCCCAGCACCAGAATCATCACTTCTTCCGCATCCAGCAGAGTACCCACGCCCACGGTCAGCGCATATTTCGGCACCAGATCCACATCGCCGTCGAAGAAGCGGGAGTTGGCCACGCGGGTGTCATGGGTCAGGGTTTTAATACGGGTACGGGACGCCAGAGAAGAGGCCGGTTCGTTAAACGCGATATGACCATCGTTACCTACGCCGCCCATAAACAGGTGGATTTTACCGTAGGAGCGGATTTTTTCTTCATAACGACGGCATTCTGCATCGATATCCGGCGCATTACCATTCAGCAGGTTGATATTTTCAGCTGGAATATCAACATGGTCAAAGAAATTGCGGTGCATGAAGCTATGATAGCTTTCTGGATGCTCTTTCGGCAGGCCGACATACTCATCCATGTTGAAGGTAACAACGTGCTTGAAGCTAACCTGGCCTGCTTTATGCATTTCAACCAGCGCTTTGTAAGCGGTAAGAGGCGTACCACCGGTAGGCAGACCCAGTACGAACGGACGGTCCGCGGTCGGTTTGAACGCGTTAATGCGGTTAACGATATGACGGGCAGCCCATTTACCTACTTGTTCAGCTGTTACCAGGGGGATCAGTCTCATTCTTCACCTCTATAGTTAAATTAGAACCTGGCGGATTGGCGCCAGCATACTATGAAGAGTATTGCAGCAACTGCGCCGACCGGGGTCAATCCGTGTTGATTTTTTGAATGATAAAATAAGTTTTCGATGTTAGCCAGTCAAAGGGAGGGGGGAATACGATATTTGGTGATTATAGTCACAAAAAATACCCGTTTAATTTGCGATACGAATTAATTTTTCACACACTTTGCCGGTAAGTGATAAATCCGACCTTGTTACACAATAAAAAAGTGGCTTTGAAATGAGCCTCATCGGGGTCTCATAGGGGGAATAAGATGAATATTTTAGGTTTCTTTCAGCGGCTGGGTAGGGCGTTACAGCTCCCTATCGCAGTGCTGCCGGTCGCGGCCTTGCTGCTGCGATTCGGGCAACCAGATCTGCTGAACGTACCCTTCATCGCGCAAGCGGGTGGGGCAATCTTTGACAACTTAGCGTTGATCTTCGCCATCGGCGTGGCATCAAGTTGGTCCAAAGATAACGCGGGTTCTGCGGCGCTGGCCGGCGCGGTAGGTTATTTCGTGATGACCAAAGCGATGGTCACCATTAACCCGGAAATTAACATGGGCGTGCTGGCGGGTATCATTACCGGTCTGGTCGCGGGTGCTGTTTATAACCGCTGGGCCGGCATTAAACTGCCAGACTTCCTGAGCTTCTTCGGCGGTAAACGCTTCGTACCTATCGCTACCGGCTTCTTCTGTCTGGTGCTGGCTGCCATCTTCGGCTATGTCTGGCCGCCGGTGCAGCACGCTATTCATGCGGGTGGCGAATGGATCGTGTCTGCGGGCGCGCTGGGTTCCGGTATCTTCGGTTTCATCAACCGTCTGCTGATCCCAACCGGTCTGCATCAGGTGCTGAACACCATCGCCTGGTTCCAGATTGGCGAGTTCACCAACGCCGCGGGCGCGGTCTTCCACGGCGACATCAACCGCTTCTATGCCGGTGACGGTACCGCGGGGATGTTCATGTCCGGCTTCTTCCCGATCATGATGTTTGGTCTGCCGGGCGCTGCGCTGGCGATGTACATGGCTGCGCCGAAAGAGCGTCGTCCGATGGTCGGCGGTATGCTGCTGTCCGTGGCCATCACCGCGTTCCTGACCGGTGTGACCGAGCCGCTGGAATTCCTGTTCATGTTCCTGGCGCCATTGCTGTACCTCCTGCACGCTATCCTGACCGGTATCAGCCTGTTCATCGCAACGGCGCTGGGTATCCACGCGGGCTTCTCCTTCTCCGCGGGCGCTATCGACTACGTGTTGATGTACAGCCTGCCGGCAGCCAGCAAAAACGTCTGGATGCTGCTGGTGATGGGCGTGGTGTTCTTCTTCGTTTACTTCCTGTTGTTCAGCGCGGTTATCCGCATGTTCAACCTGAAAACGCCGGGTCGTGAAGATAAAACCGACGACGTCGTGACTGAAGAAGCCAACAGCAACACCGAAGAAGGTCTGACTCAGCTGGCGACCAACTACATCGCAGCCGTAGGCGGTACCGATAACCTGAAAGCCATTGATGCTTGTATCACCCGTCTGCGTCTGACCGTCGGCGACTCGGCGAAAGTCAACGATGCCGCCTGTAAACGTCTCGGCGCCTCCGGCGTGGTGAAACTGAACAAACAGACTATCCAGGTCATCGTTGGCGCGAAAGCGGAATCCGTTGGCGACGCCATGAAGAAAGTGGTTGCCCGTGGTCCGGTTGCCGCTACCGCCGTCTCGACTGACAGCGCGCCAGCCGCCGCGCCTGCGGCCAAACCGCAGGCGGTTGCAAACGCTAAAACCGTCGAAGCGCTGGTTTCCCCGATTACCGGCGAAGTGGTGGCGCTTGAGCAGGTGCCGGATGAAGCCTTCGCCAGCAAAGCCGTCGGTGACGGTGTCGCGGTGAAACCGACCGATAACATCGTTGTCGCGCCGGCGGCCGGTACGGTGGTGAAAATCTTCAACACCAACCACGCGTTCTGCCTGGAAACCGATAATGGCGCGGAAATCGTCGTCCATATGGGCATCGATACCGTCGCGCTGGAAGGCAAAGGCTTTAAACGTCTGGTTGAAGAGGGCGCACAGGTGAAAGCCGGCGAGCCGATTCTGGAAATGGATCTGGCGTTCCTCAACGCCAACGCTCGCTCGATGATTAGTCCGGTCGTCTGCAGCAACAGCGATGATTACAGCGCGCTGGTGATTCAGGCAACGGGTAACGTTGTCGCCGGCCAAACGCCGTTGTTCGAGATTAAAGGCAAGTAAGGCTCCTGAGTAGAGTTTTGCCTCAGCGGCGCAGCGAAACCTGCGCCGCTTTTTTTTGCCGCAAATACCCCCATATCCAACAACAGATACGTATTTTGCGTAACTAATAGTTGTCTCTGCGTCCTGCTTGTAAGATCATGTGCCGTTATACGTTGTTTACGCTTTGAGGAACCCGTGATGAGTGAGGCAGAAGCCCGCCCGACTAACTTTATCCGTCAGATCATCGATGAAGATCTGGCTACCGGTAAGCACACCACCGTTCATACCCGCTTCCCGCCGGAACCGAACGGCTACCTGCACATTGGCCATGCAAAATCCATTTGCCTGAACTTCGGCATCGCTCAGGATTACCAAGGTCAATGTAATCTGCGTTTCGATGACACCAACCCGGTGAAAGAAGATATCGAATACGTGGAGTCGATTAAAAACGACGTGCAGTGGTTAGGTTTCCACTGGTCCGGCGATGTCTGCTACTCCTCTGATTACTTCGATCAGCTGCATCAGTATGCGGTTGAACTGATCAACAAAGGTTTGGCCTACGTTGACGAACTGTCCGCCGACGAGATCCGCGAATACCGCGGTACCCTGAAAGAGCCGGGTAAAAACAGCCCATACCGCGATCGCAGCGTGGAAGAGAACCTGGCGCTGTTCGAAAAAATGCGCACCGGCGGCTTTGAAGAGGGTAAAGCTTGCCTGCGCGCGAAGATCGACATGGCGTCGCCGTTCATCGTGATGCGTGACCCGGTGCTGTATCGCATTAAATTTGCGGAACACCATCAGACCGGCAACAAGTGGTGCATCTACCCGATGTACGACTTCACCCACTGCATCAGCGATGCGCTGGAAGGTATCACCCACTCGCTGTGTACCCTGGAGTTCCAGGACAACCGTCGTCTGTACGACTGGGTGCTCGACAACATCAGTATTCCGGTGCATCCGCGTCAGTATGAATTCTCGCGCCTGAATCTCGAATACACCGTGATGTCCAAGCGTAAGCTGAATCAGCTGGTGACGGAAAAGCACGTGGAAGGTTGGGATGACCCGCGTATGCCGACTATTTCCGGTCTGCGCCGTCGTGGTTATACCGCTGAATCCATCCGCGAGTTCTGCAAACGCATCGGCGTGACCAAGCAGGACAACACCATTGAGATGGCGTCGCTGGAGTCGTGCATTCGTGAAGATCTTAACGAAAACGCGCCGCGCGCGATGGCGGTAATCGATCCGGTTAAACTGGTTATCGAAAACTATCCGCAGGGCGCAAGCGAAATGGTGGCGATGCCGAACCATCCGAACAAGCCGGAGATGGGCAGCCGCGAGGTACCATTCAGCGCTGAGATCTGGATCGATCGCGCGGACTTCCGCGAAGAAGCCAACAAACAGTACAAGCGTCTGGTGCTGGGTAAAGAGGTGCGTCTGCGCAACGCCTACGTGATTAAAGCGGAACGCGTTGAGAAAGATGCAGAAGGTAATATCACTACCATCTTCTGTACTTACGATGCCGACACCCTGAGCAAAGACCCGGCCGATGGCCGCAAGGTTAAAGGCGTTATCCACTGGGTGAGCGCGGCGCACGCGCTGCCGGTTGAAATTCGCCTCTATGACCGTCTGTTTAGCGTGCCGAACCCGGGCGCGGCGGATGACTTCCTGGCGGTAATGAACCCGGAATCGCTGGTCATCAAGCAAGGTTTCGCGGAGCCGAGCCTGTCGAAAGCGCAGGCGGGTAAAGCATACCAGTTCGAGCGCGAAGGTTACTTCTGCCTCGACAGCCGCTACGCCACCGAGAGCCATCTGGTCTTCAACCGCACCGTTGGCCTGCGTGACACCTGGGCTAAAATCGGCGAGTAATGCTCACCGTCTTCATGAAACGCCGCGCACTGCGGCGTTTTTTTTATTTCAGAATCAGTGAATTAAGAATCGATATTTTTTCGATGCGAATTAATCTTATTAAAACGCAGTAATAATTCCCCATCTCTTCCTGCCTGCGTATTTACATTTAACCGTTTCAGCTTTGACGGATTTTCAATTTTTTTTCGATATAACCATGACTTATCGTTAAAAAAGCTGAGAAGTAAGTCTGTAACAAAACGACATAAATTATGTGCGCTTTGTCATAATCTTAAGCTTTGCTCTGCGAAAGAGATTGATAATTCGCGTCACGAAAAATAGTCTATCCATAGTGGTTTCGCGGACTTTTAACCGCACCGCTTTTAGTACTTTTTTATTTTTTTAGCGAGCTGCCTTTGGCAATCGCAATTTTAAAACGTCAAAGAGGATATGCACATGCGTACGTTTAGTGGCAAACGTAGTACGCTGGCGCTGGCTATTGCCGCCGTCACCGCGATGTCGGGTTGGGTTGTGGCTCCACAGGCCAGCGCAGCAGGCTTTATCGATGATTCTACCTTAACCGGCGGTATCTATTACTGGCAGCGCGAGCGCGACCGTAAAAACGTAGAAACCGACAAATACGAAACTAACCTTTCCCATTCTACCTGGAACGCCAACCTGGATTTCCAGTCCGGCTATGCCGCCGATATGTTTGGTCTGGATATTGCTGCCTTCACCGCGATTGAAATGGCGGAAAACGGCGACAGCGGCCATCCGAACGAAATTGCTTTCTCCTCCAGCAACCGTGCGTACAGCGAAGATTATACCGGCGATAAGAGCGGGATAAGCCTGTATAAAGCGGCAGCAAAATTTAAATTTGGCCCGGCGTGGGCGCGCGCGGGTTATATCCAGCCGACCGGACAAACGCTGCTGGCGCCGCACTGGAGCTTTATGCCGGGTACCTATCAGGGTGCGGAAGCCGGAGCCAACTTCGACTATGGCGATAACGGCGCGCTGAGTTTCTCCTATATGTGGACGAACGAATATAAGGCGCCGTGGCATATCGAGATGGATGATTTCTACCAGAACGATAAGAAAACCAAAGTTGACTATCTTCACTCTCTTGGCGCGAAGTACGATTTTAAAAACGATCTGGTGCTGGAAGCCGCATTTGGACAGGCCCAGGGCTATATCGATCAGTACTTTGCTAAAGCCAGCTACAAATTTGATATCGCGGGTTCGCCGTTGAGCACCAGCTATCAGTTCTACGGTACCCGCGATAAAGTCAGCAACGGCGGCGTCAACGATATCTACGACGGCACCGCGTGGCTGCAGGCGATCACTTTCGGCTATAAAGCGGCCGATGTGCTGGATCTGCGTCTGGAAGGGACCTGGGTGAAAGCCGATGGTCAGCAGGGCTACTTCCTGCAGCGTATGACGCCAACCTATGCCTCCTCTAACGGTCGTCTCGATATCTGGTGGGATAACCGCTCTGACTTTAACGCCAACGGCGAGAAAGCGGTGTTCTTCGGTGCGATGTACGACATGAAGAACTGGGACATGCCGGGCTGGGCGTTTGGCGCATCCTATGTTTACGCCTGGGATGCTAAGCCTGGCAGAATGGCATCCCCGGATGCTTACTACGATCCTAACTATCTTCTGAAAGAATCCGCCTACAGCCTGGATGCTATCTACACCCTGCAGGAAGGCCGCGCGAAAGGAACGATGTTCAAACTGCACTTCACGCAATACGACAACCACTCCGACATCCCGAGCTGGAGCGGCGGTTACGGCAACATCTTCCAGGATGAGCGTGACGTGAAGTTTATGGTTATCGCACCGTTCACCATTTTCTGATGCCTGCGCGGCGGGCGTGAGCCTGCCGCCCCTCCGGGAGAATAATTATGAAAAAGCTGCTGCTCATCGCCATCATGGCATCGGGTTTGGTTGCCTGCGCGCAATCGCCAGCGCCGAAAGAAGATTCCAAATTGAAAGATGCCTATAGCGCCTGTATCAACACGGCGGAAGGTAATCCGGACAAAATTGAAGCCTGTCAGAGCGTGCTCAATGTCCTGAAGGAAGAGAAACCGCATCAGCAGTTTGCGACGCAGGAGAGCGTCAGAGTGCTGGATTATCAGGCCTGTATTCAGGCGACGCGCACCGGTAATGACCAGGCGGTCAAAGCGCGCTGCGATAAAATCTGGCAGGAGATTCGCAGTAATAACACCACTAAGTAAAGCAGACAATTAAGCGTAAACGGGCGGAGCGCACACTCCGCCCGTCGCTATTTTAACGCGATATTTCCGCTGGCTGATAGCCGCGGCTCAGACGCATGAACAACATGGCGGTGGCGGCGAATCCGCATAGCGCCGCGCACATCAGCCACCAGCCCGGCGCGCTCTTATCGCCGGTGATTTCCACCAGCGCGGTAGAGATAGCTGGCGTCAGGCCGCCGAAGATAGCGGTGGCGAGGCTAAATGCCAGCGAAAAGCCCACGGTGCGAACGTAGACCGGCATCACTTCCGTTAGCGCCGCCACCATTGCGCCGTTATACATACCAAAGAAGAACGAGAACCACAGCAGCACCAGCGTCATGCGGGTGAAGTCCGGCGCGGCGGTGAGCCATTGCATCACCGGCCAGGTGGTCAGCAGCGCCAGGACGGTAATTCCCATCAGCACCGGACGGCGGCCTATTTTGTCTGACAGCGCCCCGCCAATCGGCAACCAGATAAAGTTAGAGATACCGACCAGCATCGTGACCAGCAAGCTGTCGCGTGCGCTCAGATGCAGTACCGCTCTGCCGTAAGTTGGGGTATAGACGGTAATAAAATAAAAGGTGGTGGTGGTCATCGCTACCAGTAAGGTGCCTGCGCTGATGATGCGCCAGTTTTTAACAATTGTGGTCAGTATCTCTTTCGTATCGGGACGATGCTTACGCTGAAGAAAGGCTTCGGTCTCCTGCAGCGAACGCCGTAGCACGAAAATCAGCGGGATAATCAGGCAGCCGATAAAGAAGGGAATGCGCCAGCCCCATTCTGCAATCTCGTCGTGACCCAGCGTCTCGTTCAGTGCGTAGCCAATCAGCGCCGCCATGACGATGGCCACCTGTTGGCTGGCGGACTGCCAACTGGTATAGAACCCCTTTTTCCCCGGTTTGGCGATTTCCGCCAGATAGACCGACACGCCGCCGAGCTCGACCCCGGCCGAGAATCCTTGCAGCAAACGGCCAATTAATACCAACACCGGCGCCAGCATGCCGATGGTTTGGTAGCCCGGCACCAGCGCAATCAGTAACGTGCCGCAGCCCATAATCGCCAGGGTGACCATCAGTCCTTTACGGCGCCCGATCCTGTCGATATAGGCGCCCAGCACCACCGCGCCAATGGGGCGCATCAGAAAGCCGGAACCAAATACGGCAAAGGTGAGCATCAACGCCGCAAACTCGCTCTCTGCCGGAAAGAAGGTTCTGGCGATATAGGTGGCATAGAAACCAAACAGAAAGAAGTCGAATTGCTCGAGAAAATTACCGCTAGTTACGCGGAGAATTGCGCCGAAGGTACCGGCGCGCGATGTTGGTTGGGTCATAGAGTTTGCTCTCCATTGTCTTTATCTTGTTGTTATAGAGGTAAGAGTGAGCGGGTTAGTCGCCTGCGACTGCCGCCTGTTTTCCGCGCCGCTTCTCAATCGCCCACTTGAGTAACGCCGCACAGCGATAAAATCCGTGGGCAAATTTTCCGTAAGGCAGCGTTAAAAACAGCGCCATCACCACCCCGAGATGGATAGCGAGCAGAATGCCCATCCACGAGGTGTCCCGGCCCGCCAGGAGCGCGAGCCCGGTAAAACTGGTCAGCAGCAATAGCAGGATAAAACCACGATCCATCGGTTTTTGCCGCGCGTCGCCGTGCAGCGGCGAGCGGCGCAGGTTCAGCCATAGCAAACCCGCAGGGCCTACCAGCAGCCCGATCCCGCCAAGCGTGCCCAGCAGCACCGGTACGCTGAAGAACGGGTAGGGCGCTTCCCAGCCGGCGAAGTAGTGATAGCCGGTGGCCACAACCGTGGCGGCGAAACAGAGCATAAAACCGTAAAAGGTGAAGTGGTGAAAACGGCGGCGCATCAGGGTGAAGGCGTCATCGGCCTCGTTACAGCCTTTACCGTGTCCGCCGTCGAGATATTTCAACGTCAGCGCATCATGTGAGGCCCTGGCGATATCAGCCGCCTGCGGTTGGCCCGGCGAGATCTCGCGCCAGAAACGAATCACCCCGCTCATCAGTAAACCGATGGCCAAAATAAAGACTGAACCAAACATCCACGCCAGCAGGTTATGTGGGAAAATCTGGTAGAAATCGCCGGCCAACGGCGGGTGCAGCAGCGAGCCTTTGAGCCCCATCGCCAGCAGCAGAAACAGGACAAGACCCGCGACCAGCGCCAGCACCGTGGCGATCCCCGCACGGCGATATAAACTGCCGAAAGCGGCGGGCCGGGCGTAATGTTGATAGGTTTCCAGCCGCACTTCCGCCATCGCTTTGGGAACATTAATCGCAAACTCGTGCGGAGGGGCATACTGGCAGGCGTGCAGGCAGGCGCCGCAGTTGTGGCACAGGTTCGCCAGATAGTTAATATCCGCCTTGCCAAAGGACAGACGCTGGGTCATGGCCGGAAATACGGCGCAAAAGCCTTCGCAATAGCGGCAGGCGTTACAGACCTGCATCACCCGTTCGACTTCCGCTTCCGGCTCGGTGATGATTTGCGCCTCGATGATCAGCTTTTCAAGCGACTTCATGATGTTTCTCCTGCTGCGCCGCCAGGGCGGCTTGCTGACCGGCAATGCGGCCGAATGTGGTCCCGATCGACATGCCTACGCCGGCGGTATAGCCTTTGCCCAGCACGTTGCCGGCCATCATTTCGCCGGCGACAAACAGATTGCGGCTCGGCTTGCCGGCAAAGTGGACGGCGGCGTGTTGATTGACGTACAGCCCGAGGTAGGTGAAGGTGATCCCAGGACGTAGGGCATAACCGTAATAAGGCGGCGTATCGATAGGCCGCGCCCAGTGGGTCTTCGGCGGCGTCAGGCCGGCGGTGGCGCAGTTATCAAGACGGGTATGGTCGAACTGGCCTGGCGTACAGGCGGCATTGTAGCTGGCGATGGTCTGTGACAAACGTTCGCCGTCCAGCCCCAGCTGGCGGGCCAGTTCCGCGATGGTATTGGCCTGGGCGCCCGGAAATACGGGCGGCATAAACTGTCCAACGGCTTTGCTGTCGATGATCGAATAGCCGATTTGCCCCGGCTGGTGGGCGACCAGACGGCCCCAGATGGCGTAACGTTTGGGCCAGAAATCTTCCCCTTCATCATAAAAGCGCTCAGCATCGCGGTTCACCACCACCCCCAGCGACACGCAGTCGACGCGGGTACAGATGCCGCCGTCATAGAGCGGCGCCCGGGCGTCAATGGCGACGCAGTGCGACTGCGAAGGATCGCCGATGATATCGGCCCCGGCGTCGATCATAAATTTGAGCAACACCCCCTGATTAAAACGGGTGCCGCGGATGAGAAAGTTGTCGGCAGGCCATTCGCCGCGCTCATTTTGCCCCCAGGCTTCGCGCAGCCACTCGCGGTTAGATTCAAAACCGCCGGCGGCGAGCACGCAGGTTTTCGCGGCGATCCGCTCGGTGCCCGCCAGTGCGGCGACGAATTCGCCATCACGTAATTCAAGCGCCTGCACCGGAGTGTTATAGCGGATCTGCACGCCCATCTGCTCGGCGCTGCGGTAATAGGCATTGATCAGGGCTTTACCGCCGCCCATAAAAAAGGCGTTGGTGCGGGCGACGTGCAGGGCGCCGGATAAGGGCGGTTGAAAGTTAACGCCATGACGGCGCATCCAGTCCCGACATTGCGACGAGGTGCGGATCACCAACCGGGCCAGCGTTTCGTTGGTGTTGCCCCCGGTCACGCGCAGCAGATCCTGCCAGTATTCTTCTTCCGGATAGCTGTCGACTAAGACATCCTGCGGCGCATCGTGCATACAACGCAGGTTACGCGTGTGCTGAGAGTTACCGCCACGCCATTCCCGCGGCGCGGCCTCCAGCAGCAGGACGGATGCGCCTGCTTCCCGGGCGGTTAAGGCGGCGCATAACGCGGCGTTGCCGCCGCCAATCACCAGTACATCCACCATTATCGGCTCCATTACGCTTTGACTAATTGTTAAATTTGTAATGGAAATGTAAGGTGCAGGGGCGGCAGGCGCTATGGCGTAAAGCTAAAGAGGGGTTTAGTAAGTGTAAAGACAGGCGCCCGGCCAGCAGCCAGTTTCCACAAGCTGACGCATGACTTTGGTCAATATCACGCGCGCGGCAAGGCCTGCCGGGGTGAGTTCATCATCTGAGAGACTGACCAGAAAATTAGGTCGGCTAAGTACTGGATTGTCGACGCCGATCACTCTTAGCGCCTCGCTGTCGAGATGAGAAATCGCCGCGCCCGGCTGCAGCGTGGCGCCGAGGCCATCGCGGACGGCCCGCATCAGCAGGGCCAGGCCATCGATTTCAGCTACCACGTCAACGTTGATGGCGTGCTCCTGGCAAATAGCGTCCAGCCTGCCGCGCAGGCCATGCCCCTGGCTTGGCATAATCAGCGGGATGGCGGCCAGTTGGTTCGGGGAGATGCTATCGCCGGGCAGCGGCGCCAGCACGTCATGGGCGCCAATGAGAAACAGACGCTCTTCGAGAATGGGTCTGGCGCTCCAGCGCAGGATCTTCTCTTTCTGGAAAACGATGGCTAAATCGAGCTGGCGGGTATTGATCATCCGTTCCAGATTGCCGGAGAGGCTCTCCACCAGGTGCAGGCGGACGTCGGCGTAGCTTTCGCGCATGGCGTTGATAAAAGGTACGCCAAGTACAGAAGCGGTGCTGGGCGCCATACCGACGCTGACGTGACCGGAAAGGCGTGCTTCACGCGCGGCGAGAATGGCATCGTCAGCATGGCGCAGCGCCAGTTGCGCCTGTGAGTAAAAGGCCAGCCCGGCGCTGGTGGGCATTACGCCACGCGAAGTCCGTTGCAGCAGGCGGATAGCGAGTTCATTTTCCAGACGCGCCATTTGCTGGCTGAGCGCAGAGACGCCAATATTCAGATCGAGCGCGGCGCGGCCCATACTGCCGGTTTCCACGATGCGGACAAAATAGCGTAGCTGGCGCAGCTCCATAGTGACTCTCCGTACAAGGCGATAGGCTCTGACAGAATACGCATTCAGGCGGATTTCGCCCATAAAAAAAGCCAACCTTCAGGTTGGCTTTTTACGACAAACGAGACGGGAAATTATTTATTCACCGCATCGTGGGCATGTTCATCTTCGCGGCAGTCGCCTTCCGCACAGTGGCCGTACAGGTACAGGCTGTGGTTAGTTAAGCGGATGCCGTGTTGCGCAGCAATTTCACGTTGGCGGGATTCGATAGAATCATCGCTGAACTCGATCACTTTGCCGCAATCGAGGCAAATCAGGTGATCGTGGTGGTGCTGCTGAGTCAGCTCGAATACGGATTTACCGCCTTCGAAGTTGTGGCGAGTCACGATGCCTGCATCGTCGAACTGGTTCAGCACGCGGTAAACGGTAGCCAGACCAATCTCTTCACCCATATCGATCAGGCGTTTGTATAAATCTTCCGCACTGACGTGATGGTTATCCGGTTCCTGCAACACTTCCAGAATTTTCAGTCGGGGAAGTGTGACTTTCAGGCCAGCCTTCTTTAATGCGATATTGTTGTCAGTCATGCGGAATCTGTCCTGTTGCTAAAGATCGGCTTCCTTTAAAGGGAAGCAATACAGAGAATCACCCGATGTAATGCGTCTCATTATAGAGCTGCTACTCTGAAATGAAAACTGCAACCATCGCGCCTTGTAAGCTGTCAAAAACGAATTACCAGCTACAAACTGTGTCACGTGACCTCGTGGAATCAGAGGACATTGTACAGATATGTGATGAAAAGTTAAAAACTTGTAGCTATTAGTTTGATTGCTTTTATCTATTAATTCAGCGCAGCTTAATAGCTGCGCTGTTTGATTCTTAGGCGTTTTTGATTTCTTCCAGATGCAGCTCTTCGGAAATCTGCTTCACCCACTTCTCAACGCGCTCGTTGGTCAGTTCCGGCTGACGGTCTTCATCAATCGCCAGACCGACGAAGTGATCGTCGTCCGCCAGGCCTTTAGACGCTTCGAAGTGGTAGCCCGCGGTCGGCCAGTGGCCAACGATGGTTGCGCCGCGCGGTTCAATGATGTCACGAATGGTGCCCAGCGCATCGCAGAAGTATTCTGCGTAATCTTCCTGGTCGCCGCAGCCAAAGACGGCTACCAGCTTACCGTTGAAGTCGATCTCTTCCAGCGTCGGGAAGAAGTCGTCCCAGTCGCACTGCGCTTCGCCGTAGTACCAGGTTGGGATGCCGAGCAGCAGAATATCGTGGCTTTCCAGATCTTCTTTGCTGCTCTTGGCAATGTCGTGAACTTCAGCAACGTCTTTACCGAGCTGCTTTTGGATCATTTTTGCAATATTTTCGGTGTTGCCGGTGTCGCTGCCAAAAAAGATGCCGATGATTGCCATGAGTAAAATAACCTCTTGAAACTTAATGATGTGGTAGTGGCATTATGCCTACAGTTAACGGCAATCATAGCAGAACAGGGAAGGGCGCGGAAACAGCAATAACGTCCTGGTGCACACTCTGCTACATGAAAGCGATTTTTTTGCGTTTTTCAGACTTCGCCCTGGTTACGCAGGCAGGCCAGTTGGTGCATCAGCATCTCTTCGATAAGATCGCTGCGGCTCATGTTGCGGGCTTCCGCCAGCTCATTAAGCGCGTCGACCGCATCGGCGTTGAGCTTCAACTCAACGCGCTTCAAGCCGCGAACCTTATCGCGTTTGAGCTGATTGCGTTTGTTGATGCGCAGTTGTTCATCGCGCGAAAGCGGATTGGTTTTCGGTCTACCCGGGCGACGCTCATTTGCGAACAAATCTAATGTCGTTCGGTCCGTTTGTTCTTTTGCCATGATTCAGAGTGACTTCGGGGAAACAAGCTGCCGGGCTATAGCCGGCGCAGATAGCGCGCCATAATACATCAGGCGAACCGCTGCGCCAACGACCGCGGGCATTATGCCGCGCGGTCGGGCGTTTTTTAGCCACTCAGGCTTCAATTGTGCTCAGATAAGGGCGAATTGCGCGTAAAACCGCCTCGGGTTTTTCCGCATGCACCCAGTGTCCGGCGCCGGCAATGACGTGGGCCCGGGCCTGCGGGAACTGCGCCAGCAGCGCGTCGCGGTATTCATCAGTGACATAAGGGGAGTTGCCGCCGGGAATAAATTGCGCCGGGTGCGGCCAGGCGGGCACGGTTTCCCAGCCGACAATATGCGGGTATTGATCCCACAGCGCCGGCACGTTGAAGCGCCACGCGCCGTCGACAAAGGATTTCAGCAGAAACTGAATGACGCCTTCTTCCTTTATATGCTCGCGCATCACCTGCGCCGCCTGCTGGCGGGTGCTGGCGGCGGATTCGCTGACCGCGTTAATCGCCGCGAAGATCTCATCATGACGGCGGACGTGATAAGCCACCGGCGCAATATCAATCGCCACCAGCCCGGCGATGCGATCCGGCGCCAGCGCGGTCAGCGCCATCACCGCTTTGCCGCCCATCGAATGGCCGATAAAAGTCGCTTTCTCTATCTGATGATCGTCAAGAGTATCCAGCAGATCCTGCGCCATCGCGCGGTAGGTCATCTCCGGCGAACGCGGGGATAAACCGTGGTTTCGCATATCGACCTGCAATATATCGTAGTCGGCGACCAGATCGCGGGCGAGGATCCCAAGATTGTCCAGGCTGCCGAACAGGCCATGTACCAGGACGATTGGGGATTTATTGTGCGGGTTTTGTGCAGATTGCGCTCGGCTATTTAATTTCATGGCAAAGTTCTTTTTTTCGCTCCGTCGGGTTAGGGTATTATGTTGGACATTCTGCCATTAGGCTGCAAGACCCGGAAGCATTCTGAGTTTTAACGCCATCCTGGTTTGACGCTATTCGCGGTTGGGATTTGTCCTCTATCTGCTGCCTGTTGCGCTGCGGCGTGAAAGACAAAGGATAGTTAATCCCGACGACTTGTATTCAGAAACAAAGAAATCGCACTGGATTAAGATGAAAACAATCGAAGTTGATGATGAGCTCTACCGCTATATTGCCAGCCACACTCAGCATATTGGCGAGAGCGCATCCGACATTTTACGGCGCATGCTGAAATTTTCCGCCGTTTCTCAGCCTGCATCTGGCGCGCCAGCGGCGAAAGCCGCGCCGACGGCTGCTCCTGCGGCGGCGCCAGTCGTCGAAGCGAAGCCGGCCAACCCGGTTAAAGATAAAGTCCGCGCGATGCGCGAGCTGCTGTTATCTGACGAATACGCTGAACAAAAGCGCGCGGTTAACCGCTTCATGCTGGTATTGACTACGCTTTACTCGTTAGACAGTAAGGCTTTTTCAGAAGCCACTGAATCTCTGCACGGGCGCACCCGCGTATACTTCGCCGAAGACTCACGGACGCTGCTGAAAAGCGGTAATCAGACCAAACCGAAACAGGTTCCTGGTACGCCGTGGTGGGTTATCACCAATACTAATACCGGCCGTAAATGCAGCATGATCGAACACATCATGCAATCAATGCAGTTCCCTGCGGAGCTGATTGAAAAGGTTTGCGGCACGATCTAGTTAATTAAACTTTGCACCAGAAGGATCAGGCAATGGCAATCGATAAACGTGCGGGTCAGCCGGCACAACAGAGTGATTTGATTAACGTCGCCCAGCTGACCGCTCAGTACTATGTGCTGAAGCCGGAAGCGGGCAATGCGGAGCATGCGGTTAAATTCGGCACCTCCGGCCATCGCGGTAGCGCAGGGCGCCACAATTTCAATGAGCAGCATATTCTGGCGATTGCGCAGGCGATTGCGGAAAACCGCGCGAAAAACGGCATCACCGGCCCGTGCTACGTGGGTAAGGATACCCACGCTTTATCCGAACCGGCCTTCATTTCCGTGCTGGAAGTGCTGGCGGCAAACGGTGTTGATGTGATCGTTCAGGAAAACAACGGCTTCACCCCGACGCCGGCGGTTTCCAACGCGATTCTGGTGCATAACAAAAAAGGCGGGCCGCTGGCGGATGGTATTGTCATTACCCCGTCGCACAACCCGCCGGAAGATGGCGGTATTAAGTACAACCCGCCAAACGGCGGCCCGGCTGATACTAACGTGACTAAAGTGGTAGAGAACCGCGCTAATGAACTGCTGGCTGCTGGCCTGCAGGGCGTGAAACGTATTTCTCTCGACGCCGCGCTGGCTTCCGGCCACGTGAAAGAGCAGGACCTGGTACAGCCGTTTATTGAAGGGCTGGCGGATATCGTCGATATGGCGGCTATCCAGAAAGCGGGCCTGAAACTGGGCGTCGACCCGCTGGGCGGATCCGGTATCGAATACTGGAAACGCATCGGCCAACACTACAAGCTGGATTTGACCATCGTCAACGATCAGGTCGATCAGACGTTCCGCTTTATGCACCTTGATAAAGATGGCGCGATCCGCATGGACTGCTCCTCCGAGTGTGCGATGGCGGGTCTGCTGGCGCTGCGCGATAAGTTCGATCTGGCTTTCGCCAACGATCCGGATTACGACCGTCACGGTATCGTGACCCCGGCTGGCCTGATGAACCCGAACCACTATCTGGCGGTGGCTATCAACTACCTGTTCCAGCATCGTCCGCAGTGGGGCAAAGATGTTGCGGTTGGTAAAACGCTGGTTTCTTCGGCGATGATTGATCGCGTGGTTAACGATTTGGGCCGTAAGCTGGTGGAAGTGCCGGTAGGCTTCAAGTGGTTTGTTGATGGTCTGTTCGACGGCAGCTTCGGCTTCGGCGGCGAAGAGAGCGCGGGGGCATCGTTCCTGCGTTTCGACGGCACGCCGTGGTCCACCGATAAAGACGGTATCATCATGTGCCTGCTGGCGGCGGAAATCACCGCGGTCACCGGTAAGAACCCGCAGGAGCACTACAACGAGCTGGCGCAACGCTTTGGCGCCCCGAGCTACAACCGTCTGCAGGCCTCCGCCACTTCCGCGCAGAAAGCGGCGCTGTCTAAGCTTTCGCCGGAAATGGTGAGCGCCGATACGCTGGCGGGCGATCCGATCACCGCGCGTCTGACCGCGGCTCCGGGCAACGGCGCTTCTATCGGCGGGCTGAAAGTGATGACCGACAACGGCTGGTTCGCGGCCCGTCCGTCAGGCACCGAAGACGCCTACAAAATCTACTGTGAGAGCTTCCTTGGCGAAGAGCATCGCAAGCTGATTGAAAAAGAAGCGGTAGAGATTGTCAGCGAAGTGCTGAAAAACGCCTGATCCTGTTTACCCCGGCGGCGTTAACCGACCGCCGGGGTCATTGATTTGTTCCCTTCAAGGCATAAAGCGATAGCCAATCCCGGTTTCGGTCAGCAGATGCTGCGGCCGCGCCGGGTCAACCTCCAGCTTTTGCCGTAAGTGTCCCATATAAATCCGCAAATAGTGACTGTGTTCGACGGCGTTAGGCCCCCATACCTGATTCAGAAGCTGGCGCTGGGTGAGCACTTTGCCCGGATTGTTCAGCAGCGCCGCCAGCAGGCGAAACTCGATGGGCGTCAGGTGAATTTCTTCACTGCCGCGCACGATACGGCGGGCGGGGATGTCGACGCTAATATCGGCAAAACGCACCACCGGCTCATCGGCCTGCGCGCTGCCGTGACGGCGCAGCGCGACGCGTAGCCGCGCCTGCAGTTCACCAATGCCGAACGGTTTACTGAGGTAGTCATCGGCGCCGGCGTCAAGGGCGGCTATCTTGTCATGTTCTTCGCTGCGCGCCGACAGCACGATAATCGGCATCTGGCTCCACTGGCGGACTTCGCGGATAAAATCATTACCGTCCCCGTCCGGCAGGCCAAGATCGAGGATCGCTAAATCCGGTTTGCGGGTGGCGGCTTCGATGAGTCCGCGCTGCAGGGTTTCGGCTTCAAATACGCGCATGCCGTCGGCTTCCAGCGCGGTGCGCAGAAAGCGGCGGATAGCGTGTTCGTCTTCGATGATTAAAACGTTAATCACATTTCCTCGGCTAACTCTTCCAGTTCTGGGGGGGCTTCTCGCGGCAGTGTAACACGGAAACAGGCGCCGCCCTCCGGACGGTTGCTGGCGGTAATGCTGCCGTCGTGCACCTCGACAATGGCCTGGCAAATCGCCAGCCCCAGGCCGACGCCGGGGATGGCCGACTCTTTATTACCGCGGGCGAATTTATCAAAGATAGCCTGTTCCTGGCCTGCCGCGATCCCTGGACCATTATCCCAGACTTCGATGATCAACTGTTGCGTATCCGCTTCGGCATGAATGCCAATCTGCGCTTGTGCGCCGGCGTATTTATGCGCGTTCTCCAGCAGGTTAATCAGCACCCGTTCAAACAGCGGGCCGTCAACGTGGACCAGTAGCAGCGGGTCCGGCAGCGACAGTTGGATGTGCTGGCCGCCAAGCCCAGGCTCCAGCATACGCAGGGCGCTACCGACGATCTCTTCGAGAGTTAACCACTCTTTATGCAAATTAAAACCGCCTGACTGAATACGCGCCATATCCAGTAGATTATTCACCAGCCGGGTGGTGTTGAGCACGTGCTGGCGAATTTCGTTGGCCTGCGGCGCGTGCTTCGACCCTTCGCTGGCCAGATCGAGGGTCAGGATCTCCGCCTGGCCGAACAGGACCGTCAGCGGCGTCCGCAGATCGTGAGAGAGGGCGGCCAGCAATGAGTTGCGCAGGCTTTCGCGTTCGCTGGTCAAGCGCGCCTGCTCTTCGCTGGCGGTCAGGGTCAGGCGCTCAAGCGCGCTGGCCACCAGCAGGGTAAAGGTTTCCAGCAGTCGCTGTTGTTCGGGGATCATCAGCTGGCGCAGATTTTCCGGTTCGACCAGCAGCAGCCCCCAGGTGCGGGCGGCGCTTTGTAGCGGCAGAATTTGATACGGCACGCCGGGGAGAGTGTCGGTACCGGCCCCGGCTGGCTGACCTTTATCGAAACTCCAGCGGGCAATCGCATCATCCCACGAGAAAACGCCGGATTGCTGGGTCATCGGCTGCAACTGCCCGTTCTCATCAGGCAGCAGTAGCTGGCTGCGGGCCTGAAAGGTAGAAGTAATAAAGCGTTCGCTGGTGGCGGCGATATCTTCACGGCTGCGGCCGACCGCCAGCGCTTTTGACATTTCATACAGATGGCGGGTACGCCGCTCGCGATAACGCGCCACCCGCGCCTGGTATCGCATCCCGGCGGTCAGGTTGCCGATCACCAGACCAACGGTCAGCATCACGCCGAACGTCAGCAGGTACTGAACGTCGGAAACCGCCAGCGTACCGCGTGGGGCGACAAAAAAGAGATCGAAGCTAATGACGTTGATAAAGGTCGCCAGCACCGATGGCCAGCGGCCATACAGCAGGGCGATTATCACCACGCCAAGTAGATAGAGCATCACCAGGTTGGCGGCTTCAAAGGCCATCAGCCACTGCATGGCGACCACGGTGATAATGGCGCATAGCGCCACGGCCAACAGACAACCCTTCAACTGTTGGCGCCATTTATCAATAGCCGTACGATTGTCATTTGCGCGGGCGGGCAGGGAGGCCGGTTTTTCATCCAGCGCGATCACCACCAGATCGAGGTCCGGGGCGCGACGCGCCAGACGGTCGGCAAACCCGGCTCGTTCCCACCAGCGGCGCTCTCCCTGGCGACCAATCACAATTTTGCCGAGGTTGTGCTCGCGAGCGTAATGCAGCACCGCTTTTTCTTCCGATGGGTCGGAAAGGGTGGCGGTTTCGGCGCCTAACTCTTGCGCTAGCTTCAGCGCGGCGAGGATCGCCCGCCGCCTGGCCTCCGGTAGACGGTGCAGCGCGGGCGTTTCTACATAGACCGCGTGCCAGACGCTACCGAGCCTGGCCGCCAGCCGGGCGGCGGCGCGAACCAGTTTTTCGCTGCCGGTATTGTGCCCGATGCACAGCAGAATGGCGTCGCGGGTGTGCCAGACTTTTTCCTGCCCCTGGCGGTCGCGCCAGGCGCGCATTTGTTCATCTACCCGGTCGGCGGTACGACGCAGCGCCAGTTCGCGCAGGGCGATCAGATTACCTTTGCGGAAGAAGTTTTCGATGGCGCGTTCGGCCTGGCCGCCGATGTACACCTTGCCCTCATTCAGGCGCTGGCGCAGATCGTCCGGCGGCAAATCCACCAGAACCACATCATCGGCGGCGTCAAAGAAGGGGTCGGGGACGGTTTCGCGTACCTGCACGCCGGTAATACCGCTGACTACATCATTGAGGCTTTCAAGATGCTGGACGTTGACGGTGGTGAAGACGTCGATACCGGCTTCGAGCAGTTCTTCGACGTCCTGCCAGCGCTTCGGGTGTCGCGAACCCGGCGCGTTGCTATGCGCCAGTTCGTCCACCAGGATCAGCGCAGGGCGGCGGGCCAGCGCGGCATCAAGATCAAACTCATGAACGTAGCGTCCGCGGTGGGAAATGCGCTTTTGCGGGAGGGCGCTAAGCCCCTCCAACATGGCGGCGGTATCTTTGCGGCCGTGGGTTTCCGCCACGCCGATCAGAATATCCAGCCCCTGAGCGCGCAGCCGCTGCGCTTCCGCCAGCATTGCCCAGGTTTTGCCCACCCCGGCGCAGGCGCCGAAAAACACCTTCAGCTTGCCGCGATGCGGCGCAGCGGTTTGTTGCAGCAGACGGTCGGGGTCCGGGCGCAGCGGCTCGTCACTCATTGATTAATCCTTTAGGGCATCCAGCGCCATATTCAGTTGCAGTATATTTACCACAGGTTGACCGAGAAAACTGAGCAACGGTTTTTGCGTCGCCTGATCCACTAGCTGTTTCACCTGCGCATCGCTGAGATTGCGCGCTTTGGCGACGCGCGGTACCTGCCACAGCGCCGCGGCTGGGGTCAGATTGTTATCCAGTCCGCTGGCCGACGCGGTAACCAACTCGACCGGCACCGTCGGGCTCGCTTGCGGGTTAGCGGCGCGTAATGCCTGTACCCGTTCGCTTATCGCTTTATCCAGCGCCGGATTGCTGACCGCCAGATTACTGCCGCCGGAGGCCAGCGGATTATCCGCCACCTCTGCCGTCGCGGAAGGGCGGCCGTGGAAATAACCGGCGGCGGTAAAGTTCTGCCCGATCAGAGCGGAGCCGCGCACCTCGCCGTCGAGATGGATCAGCGAGCCGTTAGCCTGCTGCGGGAACCACCACTGCCCTAAGGCGGTAGTCAGTAACGGATACAGGCCGCCGGTGAGCAGGGTTAACAGAATAAATAGCACAAGTGCCGGACGAATCAATGACATGGTAATTTCCTCACACCAGACCGGTCAGGGTCAGCAACAGGTCGATAGCTTTAATACCGACAAAAGGCACGATCAGCCCGCCGAGGCCGTAAACCCACAGGTTGCGGCGCAGCATCGCCGACGCCGACAGCGGACGATAGCTCACGCCCTTCAGCGCTAAAGGGATCAGGCAGACGATAATCAGGGCGTTAAAAATAACCGCGCTCATGATCGCCGAAGAGGGCGAGTGCAGATGCATCACGTTCAGCATCGCCAGCTGCGGATAGGCGGCGGCGAAGGCGGCCGGAATAATCGCGAAATACTTGGCGACGTCGTTGGCGATACTGAATGTGGTTAACGACCCTCGGGTCATCAGCATCTGTTTACCGATATGCACCACTTCAATCAGCTTGGTCGGGTTCGAGTCGAGATCCACCATGTTGCCCGCCTCTTTCGCTGCCTGAGTGCCGGAGTTCATTGCGACCGCCACATCAGCCTGCGCCAGCGCCGGAGCGTCGTTGGTGCCGTCGCCGGTCATCGCCACCAGCCGTCCTTCCGACTGATACTGGCGAATCAGCGCCAGCTTGGCTTCCGGCGTTGCTTCGGCCAGAAAATCATCAACCCCCGCTTCGGCGGCGATGGCGGCGGCGGTCAGGCGGTTATCACCGGTGATCATCACCGTCTTAATGCCCATTTTGCGCAGCTGGGCGAAACGCTCTTTAATGCCGCCTTTGACGATATCTTTGAGCGAAATAATCCCCAGCACGCGTTCGCCCTCGGCGACGACCAGCGGCGTGGCTCCCTGGCGGGCGACCTCTTCTACCTGCTTATCGACATCGGCCGGGAAGTGGCCGCCGTTAGCTTCGATATGGCGGCGAATCGCGTCCACCGACCCTTTACGGATCATGCGTTGGTCGATGTTAATACCGCTCATACGGGTCTGGGCGGTGAAGGGGACAAATGTGGCGTGCAGCGACTGCAGATCGCGTTCGCGCAGATTAAAGCGCTGTTTCGCCAGCACCACGATGCTGCGGCCTTCTGGCGTTTCATCCGCCAGCGACGATAGCTGGGCGGCATCGGCCAGCACGCGCTCTTCGACGCCGCGAGCCGGCAGAAAAGCTGAGGCCTGACGGTTGCCGAGGGTGATGGTGCCGGTTTTATCCAGCAGCAGTACGTCGACATCGCCGGCGGCTTCCACCGCGCGCCCGCTGGTGGCGATAACGTTGGCGCCGAGCATCCGGCTCATCCCGGCGACGCCGATAGCGGAGAGCAGGCCGCCGATGGTGGTTGGGATCAGGCACACCAGCAGCGCCACCAGTACGGTCACGCTAACCGCATTACCGCTCCACGCCGAGAAGGGCCAGATGGTGGCGGTGGCCAGCAGGAACACCAGCGTCAGGGCGATCAACAGGATCGTCAATGCGATTTCGTTCGGCGTTTTACGGCGCTGCGCGCCTTCAACCATGGCGATCATCCGGTCGAGGAAGGTTTCACCCGGATTGACGCTGCAGCGGATCACCAGCCAGTCAGAGAGGATCCGGGTGCCGCCGGTGACCGAGGCGAAATCGCCGCCGGACTCGCGGATAACCGGCGCGGATTCCCCGGTGATGGCGCTTTCATCTACCGAAGCGCCGCCTTCGATCACTTCGCCGTCGCAGGGGATAATGTCGCCGGCTTCCACCAGTACGATATCGCCTTTGCGTAACTCTTCCGCCGGGACGTGATCCATCGGGGCATCGTGCTGCGGCGCGCGCAGCTTACGGGCGAAAGCGGTTTTTTTCACCCCTTTCAGGCTGTTGGCCTGCGCTTTGCTTCGTCCTTCGGCCATCGCTTCGGCGAAGTTGGCGAACAGCACGGTAAACCACAACCACAGACTCACGGCTGCGGTAAAGCCGGCGTGACCCGTAAGATATCCCCCGGCCATGGCCATCGCCAGCAGGGTGGTCAGCACGCTGCCAATCCAGACGATAAACATCACCGGGTTACGCCACTGCACCGAAGGGCTGAGTTTTTTCACGGCATCCAGCAGCGCCTGACGCACCAGCGTCGGCTCCAGCAGGGCTAATTGTTTGCGACTCATAACAGGCTGCTCCGCATCGCTTAAAGTAAAGAGAAGTGTTCCGCCACCGGGCCGAGCGCCAGTGCGGGGATAAAGGTGAGGGCGCCGACCAGCAGGACGGTACCGATCAGCAGGCCGATAAACAGCGCATCGTGGGTGGCGAGCGTGCCGGAACTGGCGGGCTGAATTTTCTTGTTCACCAGCGACCCGGCAATCGCCATCACCGGGACGATCACCCCGAAGCGGCCCACCAGCATGCAAAACGCCAGCAGCAGGTTCCAGAAGGTCGTGCCGGCGCTTAAGCCGCCGAAGGCGCTGCCGTTGTTGTTGGCCGCCGAGGTGACTGCGTACAACACTTCGCTAAAGCCGTGCGGGCCCGGATTCAACATGGCGCTGCGACCGGCTTCGGTCATCATCGCCAACGCGGTGCCGAGCAGTACCAGCGTCGGGGTCACCAGAATCGCCAGCGCGATCATTTTCATTTCGCGCACGTCGATTTTCTTGCCAAGATATTCCGGCGTGCGGCCAATCATCAGCCCGGCGATAAATACCGCCAGCATGACGAACAGCAGCATGCCGTACAGCCCGGAGCCCACGCCGCCGAAGACCACCTCGCCAATTTGCATCAGCCACATTGGCACCATGCCGCCCAGCGCGGTGAAGGAATCATGCATCGCGTTGACCGCGCCGCAGGAGGCGGCGGTGGTGACTACCGCAAACAGGCTGCTGGCGAGAATGCCAAAGCGGCTCTCTTTCCCTTCCATATTCAGGCTGCTGTCGGCGCCAAGGCTGAGCAGGTGCGGATTTCCGCGAGTTTCCGCCCACATCACCACCGCCACGCAGACCACGAAAATCAGCGCCATTGCCCACAGGATTGCGCGTCCCTGACGGCGATCGCCGACCGCTTCGCCAAAGGCAAAACACAGCGCCGCCGGGATCAGGAAGATCGCCAGCATCTGCACCAGGTTGGTTAACGCCGTCGGGTTCTCAAACGGATGCGATGAGTTGGCGTTGAAGAAACCGCCGCCGTTGGTACCGAGCATTTTGATCGCTTCCTGCGAAGCGACCGGACCCATCGGCAGCCACTGGCGAACGCCTTCCAGGCTGGTGAACGGCTGATAAGCCTGCAGGTTCTGCGGCACGCCCTGTTGCACAAAGAACAGCGCGATCAGCAGAGAAAGAGGCAGTAGCAGCCACAGCGTAATGCGGGTCAGGTCGACCCAGGCGTTGCCGAGGGTGCTGACTTTCTGTCGCGCCCAGGCGCGGGTCAGCACGAAGATAACCGCAATACCGGTCGCGGCCGACAGGAAGTTTTGCACCGCCAGACCTACCATCTGGCTGAGATAGCTCATGGTGGTTTCCCCGGCGTAGGCCTGCCAGTTGGTGTTGCTGACGAAGCTTACCGCGGTATTCAACGCTAAATCCCAGGACAGATTGGGGAAGTGCTGCGGATTGAACGGCAGCCAACCCTGACACATCAGCAGCGCCATCAGCGCCGCGAGACCAATCGCGTTAAACAGCACAATGGCGATCAAGTACTGCCGCCACTCCATCTCCTGGCTGCGAATCCCCGCCAGCCGCCAGATACCGCGCTCAACGCCGGCAAGCCCCGGGAGCGGGAGGTCGTTGATCATTCGCGCCAGCAGCGAACCGAGCGGCCGCGCCAGTACCAGCAGTACCAGCAGGAAGCTGGCGATAAGTAAGAACCCTTGCGCGGCCATCAGAACGCCTCCGCATGTATCAGGGCATAGACCAGATACGCCAGCAGCAGGAATACCAGCGTTACGCCAGCAATGATGCCTGTAGTCACTTTCCACCTCCGGGTGTGTCTCTTATTGATATACCGAGAGGGTAGGAATTTCGGCGCAAAGATTTCGCAAAAATCGCCGCGGGCGGTGTAAAAAAAGTATAAAAATGGCTAAAGGCACAATTTAACTAATGGTTAGTATTAATTTAACTTTTTTGTAACTCAGTTACGCCGTGAATGTAAATTAAGTATAAATAAGTGCTTTTTAGTGGTCGGATGAGTAGTAAAATTACAACCAGCGCGGTACTATTTGTGCAGACAAACATTGTGACATTTACCGGCGCTGCTTGCCGGCCTGACAAAGGGGAGAGAAATTATGGCGTTGTACAAAGCTTATCCTGCTCACATTATCCTGATGCGTCGCGCTTTCGCCGTCGTGGCCGGGGTTGCTGCGCTGCCGGTGATGCTGTTCTGGAAAGATCGCGCCCGTTACTACAGCTGGCTGCATCGCGTATGGGCGAAAACCAGTGAACAGCCGGTATGGATGGCGCAGGCGGAAAAAGCCGCGCACGACTTCTACTAATCCGCGCTGCTGCGACGAATATAAAAACCGCCGGTTGACGACCGGCGGTTTTTTTTCGTCCGCTGTCTACACTTAGCTTTCACGCGCCGTGGCAGAATTGGCAGGTGCTTATTTTGTCGCAGCGCGCTATTTTGCCGGCCTGAGTGATGAGTTTTGCTTACGGAGAGTGAGGAGTTTTATGGCCACCCATCTGGTCTGGTTTCGCATGGATTTACGCCTACACGATAATCTGGCGCTGGCCGCCGCCTGCCGCGACCCGCAGGCGCGGGTGCTTGCGCTCTATATCGCCACGCCAGAGCAGTGGCGCCAGCATCATATGGCGCCGCGCCAGGCGGCCTTTATCGCCAGCCATTTACGCAGCCTGCACGCGGCATTAGCGGAACGCGGTATTCCGCTGCTGGTAGAAGAGGCGGACGATTTCGCCGCCAGCATCGAGTTGCTGACGCGCTTCTGTAAACAGCACCAGGTGAGCCATCTATTTTATAACTATCAGTATGAGTTTAATGAGCGCCGGCGCGACGCCGACGTAGAGAAAACCCTGACAGAAGTTACCTGCCAGGGGTTTGACGACAGCGTACTGTTGCCGCCGGGCAGCGTGATGACCGGCAACCGTGAGATGTATAAAGTCTTTACGCCGTTTAAAAATGCGTTTATCCGCCGCCTGCGTGAAGGGCTGCCGGAGTGCGTGGCGGCGCCGAAACCACGCCAGTCAGCCGCCGGGCAGGCGCCGCCGCTGCCTGAGATCAACTATCCGCAAACGGCATTTGACACCGATCTGTTCGCGGCAGATGAAAAAACGGCGTTGACTCGATTGCGCGCGTTTTGCCAGCAACCGGCGGCGGATTACGATCAGCAGCGCGATTTTCCGGCAATAGAAGGAACCAGCAGGCTATCGCCGTGTCTCGCGGTAGGCGTACTGTCGCCGCGCCAGTGCCTGCATCGCTTGTTACGGGAGCAGCCCGGCGCGCTGGATGGCGAAGCGGGCGCAAGCTGGCTGAACGAGATTATCTGGCGCGAGTTCTATCGTCATCTGATGGTTTACTACCCGAAACTGTGTAAAGGCCGGCCCTTTGTCGCCTGGACCGACAAGGTCGCCTGGCGCAGCAATGAGGATGAACTGCAGGCCTGGCAACAGGGGCAAACCGGTTTCCCCATCGTCGATGCCGCCATGCGGCAGCTTAACGCCACCGGCTGGATGCACAATCGCCTGCGGATGATTGTCGCCAGCTTCCTGGCGAAAGACCTGCGCCTCGACTGGCGGCACGGAGAGCGCTATTTCATGAGCCAACTGATCGACGGCGATTTGGCGGCCAACAACGGCGGCTGGCAGTGGGCGGCCTCGACCGGTACCGATGCAGCCCCTTATTTTCGTATTTTCAATCCGACGACCCAGGGCGAGAAATTTGATAAGCAGGGCGAGTTTATTCGCCGCTGGCTGCCGGAACTGGCTGAAGTGCCAGAGAAAGCGCTGCATCAGCCGTGGCTGTGGGCGGATAAACAGGGGGTAACGCTGAGGTATCCGCGCCCGCTGGTTGACCATAAGCAGGCGCGGCTGGAGACGCTGGCGGCCTGGGAAGCCGCCAGATAGTTTCTATTCTACCGCCAGTTGGCGGGTTTTGACCTTCACGGAGTGATACAGCCAGATGACCAGCACCAGGCCAACGCAGGCCAGCGCGCCCCAGGTGATCTGGCTGAAGACGTCGATGTAGGCTTCAATCGAATAGTTAACCGCGCCCGCGGCATCAAACGACGCCTGCGATGTCTGGTCGGCGATGACGCCGGCCAGATAGTTGGCGATCGCCCCGGAAAGCAGCATATAGATACCGGTCAGCACTCCGGTGACGCCGGGGATTTCGATCCGGGTGATTTGCGACATCGCTACCGGGTCGATAAACAGTTCGGCGAAACCCATCACCGCCAGCCCTAGAACCATTAGCGGCATGGAGGAGTGGCCATACGCGGCCGACCAGCGGGCGCTTAAGGTCAGAATGCAAAACCCGGCGCTCATTAGCCCGAGACCGAGGGCGAATTTCCCCCAGATACGCACGGTACGGTTGCCCTTGATGTTTTCTTTGACCAGCCATGCCAGCACCATACCGCAGAGCATCACCGCGAAGGCGTTAACCGACTGGAACATCGCGGTTGGTACTTCATAGCTCATGACGTGGCGGTTCACGAAACGGTCGATATAGAGGCTGATGGAGCTGCCGCCCTGCTGGGCAAAGGCCCAGAACAGCAGGCTAAAACCGGTGAGGACGATAATCAGACGCAGCTCTTTACGCTGTTTGTCGTTCTCCGCGCGCAGGTAAATACGCGCCAGTACCGCCAGGCCAATCACCGTCGCCACAATCAGCGCATACACCGACCACTCCTGCCAGAACAAGACGGTAATTAGCAGCGGCGCCGCCACCAGCAATACCAGCAGCCAGCCCCAGTTCGGCAGGAGGAAGGTCCGGGCGCGCAGCGCCTCGCGGTTAACGCCGGTGGTGTGGCGGAAGTGGCGACCGCCGCAAAGGAAGATCACCAGTCCAGCAATCATACCGACTGCCGCCAGCGCAAAGCCCATCGCCCAGCTGTACTCTTCCTGCACGTAGCCGCAGGCGATAGGCGCGATGATCGAACCAATATTTCCCGCGGCGTACATCAGCGAGAAGCCGCCATCGCGGCGCGGATCGGTCGGCTCGTACAGTTCGCCAAGCAGGCAGCTGACGTTGGATTTAAACAGCCCGTAACCGCAAACGATAATCGCCAGCGATAAATAGAGGAAGGTGGGGGCGACTTCGCTGGCGCCGAGCACCAGATGGCCGATAGCCATGAGTAGCGCGCCGAGCATCACCGCCATGCGGTTGCCGAGCAGTTTGTCGGCGAGGAAGCCGCCGAGAATAGGGGTGACATAGACCAGGGAGCAGTAGGCGCTAAACAGGGTATAGGCGTGATTATCGTCGTACTTGAGCTGGTTGGTGAGGTACAGGATTAACAGCGCCCGCATGCCGTAAAAACTGAAGTATTCCCAAATTTGCAGCGCAACGACGTAGTAAATCGCCCGTGGCTGTGAAGTTTGTCTGTTCATGTAACGTTCATTTCCTGGCCGTAAAACGAAAGTCGATCTTTCTGCATGAATAGCGTTTGTCTGGTGTTATTCATGGCCTAAATGGCTTTCTGGTTATTTAATATGCTTTATAAGTGCATAAATATACACTAATGCGCGGTGAGGGGAAGAGGCAATTTGGGCGATTATGCGAATGGCTGAAATGGACCCTTTGGCGTCGCTATCGACGACTCGGGCGGATGTGGTTATGTTATAGGTTTGTACAAACAGATTTTCTGATGGAGCGGCAATGAAAAATAGCGAACTGGAACAATTAATTAACGAAAAACTGAATAGCGCGGCCATCAGTGATTACGCCCCGAATGGCCTGCAGGTGGAAGGGCGGGAGACGGTGCGGAAAATCGTCACCGGCGTCACCGCCAGCCAGGCGCTGCTCGATGAAGCCGTGCGTCTGCAGGCGGATGCGGTGATTGTGCATCACGGTTACTTCTGGAAAGGCGAATCGCCGGTGATCCGCGGCATGAAGCGCAATCGCCTGAAAACGCTGTTGGCCAACGATATCAATCTTTATGGCTGGCATTTACCGCTGGATGCGCATCCGGAGCTGGGCAATAACGCCCAACTGGCGCAGCTGCTGGGGATCAATGTGATGGGGGAAATCGAACCATTGGTGCCCTGGGGCGAGCTGTCTATGCCGGTATCCGGGCTGGAACTGGCATCGTGGATTGAAGCGCGATTAGGGCGTAAACCGCTGTGGTGCGGCGATACCGGGCCGGACAAAGTTACCCGCGTCGCCTGGTGTACCGGCGGCGGCCAGAGCTTTATCGATAGCGCGGCCCGCTTTGGCGTCGATGCCTTTATTACCGGTGAAGTGTCTGAGCAGACCATCCATTCCGCTCGTGAGCAGGGGTTGCATTTTTATGCCGCCGGCCATCATGCCACCGAGCGCGGCGGTATTCGCGCCCTGAGCGAGTGGTTGACGGAAAATACCGACCTGGACGTCGCCTTTATTGATATCCCTAACCCGGCCTGATGAGAGAGAAAAAAGTGCAGCGAGCGCGTTGTTATCTATTAGGTGAAACGGCGGTGGTCCTGGAGCTTGAGCCTCCGGTGACCCTGGAGAGCCAAAAACGTATCTGGGGCCTGACGCAGCGGTTAACCGATCACGAAGAGGTGATTGAAGTGATCCCGGGGATGAACAACATCACCGTTGTGCTGCGTCGTCCGCAGGAGATGGCGTGGGAGGCGATTGACAAGCTGCAGCGCTGGTGGGAAGAGAGCGATGCGTTGGAGCCGGAATCCCGTGAGATAAGTATCCCGGTTATCTATGGCGGTGAAGCGGGGCCAGATCTTGGCGACGTCGCGCGCCATAGCGGGTTGAGCGAAAAGCAGGTGGTCGAACTGCACTCTTCGGTGGAGTATGTGGTGTGGTTTCTGGGGTTCCAGCCGGGATTTCCGTACTTTGGCGGCCTGCCGGAGCAGTTGGCCATGCCGCGTCGCGCCGAGCCGCGCGTACTGGTACCGGCGGGATCCGTCGGTATCGGCGGATCGCAAACCGGTATTTATCCGCTGGCGACGCCGGGCGGCTGGCAGCTGCTGGGGCGCACGCCGCTGGCATTATTCGATCCAAAGCGTGAAGAACCGGTGCTACTACGTTCTGGCGATCGCGTACGCTTTGTGCCGCAGAAGGAGGGGGTATGTTGAAATTTATCCGCGCCGGCATGTACACCTCGGTACAGGATGGCGGCCGGGAAGGCCAGCGGCAGTGGGGGATTAGCCGCTGCGGCGCGCTGGATAAACCGGCGATGACCATTGCCAATCTGCTGGTAGGCAATGCGCCGGAGGCGGCGGCGCTGGAAATTACGCTGGGTCAGATCGATGTGCAGTTTACCCGCCACTGCTGGTTCGCGTTGACCGGCGCCGCCTGTGAAGCGACGCTCGACGGCGCGCCGGTCTGGCTGGGCTGGCGAATGGAAGCAAAGGCCGGGCAGCGGCTGGTGCTGAAAAATCCTCAGCATGGGATCCGCAGCTACCTGGCGGTGGCGGGCGGCATCGACGTACCTGAAGTTTTAGGTTCCCGCTCTACCGATCTGAAAGTTGGCATCGGCGGAATCGAAGGGCGCCGATTGCAGGATGGCGATCAATTGAAGATTGGGAAATCCTCCCGCCGCTTTAGCGCCTCGCGCGGCGTTAAACAGCTACCGACCGGTAATATCATTCGTGCGCTGCCGGGGCCGGAGTATCACGAATTCGACAGCGTGTCGCAGGAGTCGTTCTGGCGTTCGCCGTGGCGGCTTAGCCCGCAGAGCAACCGTATGGGCTACCGCCTGCAGGGTCAGCCGCTCAAGCGCACAACCGACCGTGAAATGCTCTCCCATGGCCTACTGCCTGGGGTGGTACAGGTGCCGCATAACGGCCAGCCGATCGTGTTGATGAACGATGCGCAGACCACCGGCGGCTATCCGCGTATAGCCTGCATTATTGAAGCCGATATGTACCAACTGGCGCAAATTCCGCTGGGTCAGCCGATCCATTTCGTCCCCTGTTCGCTGGAAGATGCGCTGAAAGCGCGCGCCGACCAGCAGCGTTACCTTGAACAACTGGCCTGGAGATTGAGCGATGAAAATTGATTTAAATGCCGACCTCGGTGAAGGCTGCGCCAGCGATAGCGCGCTGCTGCAGCTGGTCTCTTCCGCCAATATCGCCTGCGGCTTTCACGCCGGCGATGCGCTGCTTATGCAGCAGTGCGTGCGCGAGGCGCTGAAAAACGGCGTCGCTATTGGCGCACACCCGAGCTTCCCGGACCGGGAAAATTTCGGTCGAACCGCAATGCAGTTACCGCCAGAAACGGTCTACGCCCAGGTGCTGTACCAAATTGGCGCGCTGGCGGCGATTGTGCATGCCCAGGGCGGCGAGCTGCGGCACGTTAAACCGCACGGCATGTTGTACAACCAGGCGGCGAAAGAGCCACCGCTGGCCGATGCCATCGCCCGTGCGGTGCGCGATGCCGACGCCGGGTTGGTGCTGGTCGGGCTGGCGGGGAGCGAGCTTATTCGCGCCGGACAGCATTATCAGCTGACGACGCGTCAGGAAGTCTTCGCCGATCGCGGCTATCTCGCCGACGGTAGCCTGGTGCCGCGTAGCCAGCCGGGCGCGCTGATAGAGAGCGAAGAGCAGGCGCTGGCGCAAACGCTGGAAATGGTGCAACACAATCGGGTGCGCAGCCTGAGCGGCGAATGGGCGCATGTGAAGGCGGAAACGGTCTGCCTGCATGGCGATGGCGCTCATGCGCTCGATTTCGCCCGACGCTTGCGCGCTGCTTTCGCAGGGCGCAATATCGACGTCAGCGCGGACATCAATTAATAGTCCGCCTTAGTATTTTAATAATAATTAAATCAAATAACTAACAACACTCACAACTGAACAGGACGTTATTATGCAAGAGGCGATATCCCTCTGGCCGCTGATCGGCATTGCCGTGATTGTGGTCGGTTTTGTATTACGCTTTAACCCGGTGCTGGTGGTGATTATCTCCGGGATCGTCACCGGCGTGGCGGCGCATATGCCAATAGCCACTATTCTGGAGAAACTGGGCGAGGGCTTCCTTAATACCCGTAATCTGCCGTTTATTCTGCTGTTGCCGCTGGCGGTGATCGGGCTGCTGGAGCGCCATGGTCTGAAAGAGCGGGCGCAGGCGTGGATCGCGAAGATCCATAGCGCGACCGCCGGACGTCTGCTGATCGTCTATCTGTTTGTGCGCGAAGCCACCGCCGCCCTGGGCTTGACCAGCCTCGGCGGACATCCGCAAATGGTGCGCCCGCTGCTGGCGCCGATGGCGGAGGGGGCGGCGGAAAAGCGCTTTGGTCCGCTGCCGGGTCATGTGCGCTACCGCCTGCGTGCGATGTCGGCGGCGACCGACAACGTTGGCCTGTTCTTCGGTGAAGATATTTTTGTCGCCTTTGGCGCGATCATCTTCATGCACAACTTTATGCTGGAGTCGGGCGGGATCCAGACGGAACCGTTGCATATTGCCCTGTGGGGGATCCCGACGGCTATCTGCGCCTTCCTGATCCACGCCGCGCGCCTGTGGCGCCTCGATCGCCATCTCCAGCGCGAGTTGGACCGCGTTAACGCCGGGCAGGCGAAAGGCGGTGCGGCATGAACTTCCAGCAAACGTATTTATACTGGCTGGCCGGCGCGGTACTGCTGGTCGTGGCTATCATGTCCTGGCGCGACAAAAGCAATCCGCGGCGCCTGACAACCGGCCTGTTCTGGGGCCTGTACGGGCTGGTGTTCTTGCTCGGCGACTGGACATATCAACTGGTGGGCGATAAGCGTACGGTGAACATCGCCGTCGGCGGCTTGGTGGTTGTACTGGCGCTAATCGCTGGTTTTGGCGGCGTGCGCCTCGGCAGCTACCATCAGCGTACCCAGGAAGAGAAAACCGCCAGCGCGAAACGCCTCGGCAACAAACTTTTCTATCCGGCGCTGGCGATTCCGGTCGTCACCGTTATTGGCGTTCTGCTGTTTAACAATCTGCCTTCATGGCAGGTGGCGCTCTTCGGGCCGGGCAACCACGCGACGCTGATTACCCTGTTCTCGATGACCGTCGGTACGCTGATTGGCCTGGCGATGGCGATTCGTATGACGCATGAAACGGTTGCGCAACCGATGCAGGAAGCGCGCCGTTTGCTGGATTCCGTCGGCTGGGCCTTTATCCTGCCGCAAATCCTCGCGGTGCTGGGGCTGCTATTTACCGCGGCGGGCGTCGGAACCAGCATTTCATGGCTGACCGAGCACTATCTGGCGGTAGATAACCGCTTTATCGCCGTGGCCGTGTACGCCATCGGCATGGCGGTGCTGACGATGGTGATGGGTAACGCCTTTGCCGCTTTCCCGATCGTGACCGCCGGGGTTGGCATTCCGATTTTAGTTCTGCAGCACGGCGGTAATCCGGCGGTAATGGCGGCGATTGGTATGTTTTCCGGCTACTGCGGCACGCTGATGACGCCGATGGCGGCGAACTTTAATATCGTACCGGCGGCGCTGCTCGAACTGCCGGATAAAAACGCGGTGATTAAAGCCCAGGTACCGACCGGTATCCTGCTGCTTATCGTCAACGTATTCTTACTCTATTTCCTGATGTTCCTGTAAGGAGGGATGATGGCTGGCGTATTAATTACCGGTTTTGAGCCGTTCGGCGGCGAAACGATTAACCCTTCATGGGAAGTGGTTAAGCAACTTGATGGCGTGATGATTCGCGGGCAGCAAGTGGTGGCTAAACAGTTACCCTGCGTGTTCGGCGAGGCGCTGACGGCGCTGAAGGCCGCGCTGGAAATCTATCAACCGCAGCTAACGATTGCCGTCGGCCAGGCCGGCGGCCGTGTCGATATTACCGTCGAACGAGTGGCTATCAATGTCGATGATGCGCGGATCCCCGACAATAAAGGCCAACAGCCGATCGATGAGCCGATCGTCGCTGATGGCCCCGCGGCCTGCTTCAGTACGCTACCGATCAAAGCGATCGTTAGCGCGCTGCGCCAGCAGGGGATCCCGGCCTCGGTGTCGCAAACCGCGGGCACTTTTGTCTGCAATCACGTGATGTATGGTTTGCTACATCAGTTGCAGGGCAAAGCCGGGCAGAAGGGCGGTTTTATCCATATTCCGTATCTGCCTGAACAGGCGGCGGCTCATCCGGGGCAGGCGAGTATGTCGGTCGCGACGGTACGCGCGGCGCTGGAAACGGCGATTGCCGTCGCTCTTGAACAGGATGACGACGTCAAAATTGGCGGCGGCGCCACGCACTAACAGAAGGACGATACTATGCCTGAAGGCCCGGAGATCCGCCGCGCGGCGGATAACCTGGAGGCGGCTATCAAAGGCGAACCGTTAACCGAAGCCTGGTTCGCCTTTCCACAGTTGCAACCCTATCAAAGCCAGCTGATTGGCCAACGGGTGACCCATATCGCTACCCGCGGCAAGGCCCTGTTAACCCACTTCTCCGGTGGATTGACGCTGTATAGCCATAACCAGCTGTATGGGGTCTGGCGCGTGGTGGATGCCGGCGTTGAGCCGCAATCGAACCGCGTCCTGCGCGTCAGACTGCAGACCGCACGCAAGGCGATTTTGCTCTATAGCGCCTCGGAGATTGAGATGCTGACGGCGCAACAGCTGGCCGATCATCCGTTTTTACAACGGGTCGGGCCGGATGTGCTGGATATGACGTTAACCGCCGGGCAGGTCAGAGAGCGCCTGTTGTCGGCGAAATTTCGCAATCGCCAGTTTTCCGGCCTGTTGCTGGACCAGGCGTTTCTCGCCGGGCTCGGTAACTATCTGCGGGTGGAGATCCTGTGGCAGGTAGGGCTGACCGGGCAGCATAAGGCCGCCGAGCTCAATGACACGCAGCTCGATGCGCTGGCGCACGCGCTGCTGGATATCCCGCGCCTTTCTTACCGCACCCGCGGCCAGGTGGATGAAAACAAACATCATGGCGCGCTATTCCGCTTTAAGGTTTTCCATCGCGAGGGGGAGGCCTGCGAACGTTGCGGCAGCATCATTGAGAAAACGATGCTGTCATCGCGACCCTTTTACTGGTGCCCTGGCTGCCAGCACTAACGCCAGTTGTTGAGCGATTAAAATTTTTTTGTACGCTTAAATAAAAAAAAATCGGGGAAGGTCCCCGATTTTTTTTGCTAACCCCAAAAGGGGTGAAATTACTTCTTGAGATCGGACTTGAAATCGCGCTTCTGGTAGCCGGTATACAGCTGACGCGGACGGGCAATTTTCATACCGTCGCTGTGCATTTCGTTCCAGTGGGCAATCCAGCCGACGGTACGCGCCATCGCGAAGATGACGGTAAACATCGAGGATGGAATACCCATCGCTTTCAGGATGATGCCGGAGTAGAAATCGACGTTCGGATACAGTTTCTTCTCGATGAAGTACGGGTCATTGAGCGCGATGTGCTCAAGTTCCATCGCCACTTCCAGCAGATCGTCCTTGGTGCCCAGCTCTTTCAGTACTTCGTGGCAGGTTTCACGCATTACGGTGGCGCGCGGATCGTAGTTCTTGTACACGCGATGGCCGAAGCCCATCAGGCGGAAAGAGTCATTCTTGTCTTTCGCGCGGCGCACGAATTCCGGAATGTGTTCAACGGAGCTGATCTCTTCCAGCATTTTCAGCGCGGCTTCGTTGGCGCCGCCGTGCGCCGGTCCCCACAGGGAGGCGATACCCGCAGCGATACAGGCGAACGGGTTAGCGCCGGAAGAGCCAGCGGTACGGACGGTAGAGGTTGATGCGTTCTGTTCGTGGTCAGCGTGCAGGATCAGGATACGGTCCATTGCGCGTTCCAGCACCGGGTTAACCTCATAGGTTTCGCACGGCGTGGAGAACATCATATTCAGGAAGTTACCCGCGTAGGAGAGATCGTTGCGCGGATACACGAAAGGCTGGCCGATAGAATATTTGTAACACATTGCTGCCATGGTCGGCATTTTAGACAGCAGACGATAGGCGGCGATTTCACGGTGACGTGGGTTATTTACGTCCAGGGAGTCGTGATAGAACGCCGCCAGCGCGCCGGTAATACCGCACATCACCGCCATCGGGTGAGAGTCGCGACGGAACGCGTGGAACAGACGGGTAATCTGCTCGTGGATCATGGTGTGGCGGGTAACGGTAGTTTTGAATTCGTCGTACTGCTGTTGAGTCGGTTTTTCGCCGTTCAACAGGATGTAGCACACTTCAAGATAATTTGACTCGGTAGCCAGCTGATCGATCGGGAAACCGCGGTGGAGCAGGATCCCTTCATCGCCGTCGATAAAAGTAATTTTAGATTCACACGAGGCTGTTGAAGTGAAACCGGGGTCGAAGGTGAAGACACCTTTTGAACCAAGACTACGAATATCAATAACATCCTGACCGAGCGTGCCTTTTAGCACATCAAGTTCAATAGCAGTGTCACCACCCAGGGTGATTTTTGCTTTAGCATCAGACATTTATGGTCTCCTTAGCGCCTTTTATTGCTTAAGACTGCCGGGTGGTGGATTTGCATTCGGCCCGAACCTGACTACGTTACCAGATTGTTATGTTGCTCACAGCTCTGTGTCGCGAAAATTGCAGGGTACAGAGAGCAGGCGCTTGATGGTACGTCTTCAGCCCGGGAGTGAAACGGCAGCAAATCAGCGTTTTAGCAGCCCGAATATTAAAACCTGTATACCACTAATAACTGTCCTGATTACATCGGTCAATACCATCACACTGTTACATAACTTATTCTCAGGTGAAAGAGTGACCCCATAACTTTTGGGCATTATTGCATTAATCTAGTAATGGTTGTAACAAGAATGTTTAATATTTGTCAAATCAGGTGATTAAAATTTAAAATAATGTTGTAATCGTGACCTTGATCACTGTTCCGGACAAAACCCGACAAACTATATGTAGGTTAATTGTAATGATTTTGTGAACGGCCTATACTGCCGCCAGGTCTCCGGAACACCCTGCAATCCCGAGCCACCCAGCGTTGTTTGGTCACGCTTTTACTCCTGGAAAGGGGTTTTAACATGACTTCTGGTTATAGAAAGGACGCTGTCTGACCCGCAAGCAGACCGGAGGAAGGAAACAATAAGAACAGCATGTGGGCGTTATTCATGGTAAGAAATGTGAAAAAACAAAGACCTGTCAATCTGGATCTACAAACGATTCGATTCCCAATCACGGCGATAGCGTCCATTCTCCATCGCGTATCCGGTGTGATCACTTTTGTGGCGGTCGGTATTCTGCTTTGGTTGCTGGGCACCAGCCTTTCCTCTCCGGAGGGCTTCCTGACGGCCGCTTCCATCATGAATAGCTTCTTCGTGAAGTTCATCATGTGGGGCATCCTCACCGCGCTGGCTTATCACGCCGTTGTCGGTATCCGCCATCTGCTGATGGACTTTGGCTATCTGGAAGAAACCCTCGAAGCAGGGACACGCTCCGCCAAAATTTCTTTTGTTATTACTGTCGTGCTTTCACTTCTCGCAGGAGTCCTCGTATGGTAAGCAACGCCTCAGCACTGGGACGCAACGGCGTACATGACTTTATTCTGGTCCGTGCTACCGCCATCGTTCTGACCCTCTACATCATCTACATGGTTGGCTTCTTCGCCACCTCCGGTGAGATCTCCTGGGAAATCTGGACCGGATTCTTCTCCTCCGCGTTCACCAAAGTCTTTACCCTGCTGGCTCTCGTTTCCATCCTGATTCACGCCTGGATCGGTATGTGGCAGGTGTTGACGGACTACGTTAAACCACTGGCCGTGCGCTTAGTTCTGCAACTGATTATCGTTGTGGCGCTGGTGGCTTACGTTCTTTATGGATTTGTTGTGGTGTGGGGTGTGTAATGAAATTGCCAGTCAGAGAATTTGATGCAGTTGTAATTGGTGCCGGTGGCGCAGGTATGCGCGCGGCGCTGCAGATTTCCCAGAGCGGACAGACCTGTGCGCTGCTCTCTAAAGTTTTCCCTACCCGTTCCCATACCGTTTCCGCGCAGGGTGGCATCACCGTTGCGCTCGGTAATACCCATGAAGATAACTGGGAATGGCACATGTACGATACCGTGAAAGGGTCGGACTATATCGGCGACCAGGACGCCATCGAATATATGTGTAAGACCGGCCCGGAAGCGATTCTTGAGCTGGAACATATGGGCCTGCCGTTCTCCCGTCTTGATGACGGCCGTATTTATCAGCGTCCGTTTGGCGGCCAGTCGAAAAACTTCGGCGGCGAGCAGGCGGCACGTACCGCGGCGGCGGCCGACCGTACCGGTCATGCGCTGCTGCACACCCTGTATCAACAGAACCTGAAAAACCACACCACTATTTTCTCCGAATGGTATGCCCTCGATCTGGTGAAAAACCAGGACGGCGCGGTGGTCGGTTGTACCGCTCTGTGCATCGAAACCGGTGAAGTAGTGTACTTCAAAGCCCGCGCTACCGTGCTGGCGACCGGCGGCGCAGGCCGTATTTATCAATCCACCACCAACGCCCACATCAACACCGGCGACGGCGTCGGTATGGCTCTGCGCGCGGGCGTTCCGGTGCAGGATATGGAAATGTGGCAGTTCCACCCGACCGGTATCGCCGGGGCAGGGGTGCTGGTCACCGAAGGTTGCCGCGGCGAAGGCGGTTACCTGCTGAACAAACACGGGGAGCGCTTCATGGAGCGTTATGCGCCGAACGCGAAAGACCTGGCGGGTCGTGACGTGGTGGCGCGTTCCATCATGATCGAAATCCGCGAAGGCCGCGGCTGCGATGGTCCGTGGGGCCCGCACGCCAAGCTGAAACTGGATCACCTGGGTAAAGAAGTGCTGGAATCCCGTCTGCCGGGCATTCTTGAACTGTCTCGTACCTTTGCCCACGTTGACCCGGTTAAAGAACCGATTCCGGTTATCCCAACCTGCCACTACATGATGGGCGGTATTCCGACCAAAGTGACCGGCCAGGCGCTGACCGTGAACGAGAAGGGCGAAGATGTGGTGATTCCGGGCCTGTTCGCTGTTGGCGAAATCGCCTGCGTATCGGTACACGGCGCCAACCGTCTGGGCGGCAACTCGCTGCTGGACCTGGTGGTCTTCGGCCGCGCGGCGGGTCTGCATCTGCAGGAGTCCATCGCCGAGCAGGGCGCGCTGCGTGCTGCCAGCGAGTCCGATGTCGAAGCTTCCCTGGATCGCCTCAACCGTTGGAACAACACCCGTTCCGGCGAAGACCCGGTTGCTATCCGCAAAGCGCTGCAGGAATGTATGCAGCATAACTTCTCGGTCTTCCGTGAAGGCGACGCGATGCATAAAGGTCTGGAACAGCTGAAAGAGATCCGCGAGCGTCTGAAAAATGCGCGCCTGGACGACACTTCCAGCGAGTTCAACACCCAGCGCGTTGAGTGCCTGGAGCTGGATAACCTGATGGAAACGGCGTATTCCACGGCGGTATCCGCTAACTTCCGTACCGAAAGCCGCGGCGCGCATAGCCGCTTCGACTTCCCGGAACGTGATGATGAAAACTGGCTGTGCCATTCCCTGTATCTGCCAGAGTCGGAATCCATGACGCGTCGAGCGGTCAACATGGAACCGAAACTGCGTCCGGCATTCCCGCCGAAGATTCGTACTTATTAATGCGGAGACAGGAATATGAAACTCGAGTTTTCAATTTATCGCTATAACCCGGATGTTGATGACGCTCCGCATATGCAGGATTACACCCTCGACGCGGAAGAAGGTCGCGACATGATGCTGCTGGATGCGCTTATCCAGCTGAAAGAAAAAGATCCGTCGCTGTCGTTCCGCCGCTCCTGCCGTGAAGGGGTGTGCGGTTCCGATGGTCTGAACATGAACGGTAAAAATGGTCTGGCGTGCATCACGCCGATCTCCGCGCTGAACCAGCCGGGTAAGAAAATTGTTATCCGTCCGCTGCCTGGATTGCCGGTTATCCGCGATTTGGTGGTAGACATGGGGCAATTCTACGCACAATATGAGAAGATCAAGCCTTACTTATTGAATAATTGGCAAAATCCTCCGGCTCGCGAGCATCTGCAGATGCCTGAGCAGCGCGAGAAACTCGATGGTCTGTACGAGTGTATTCTGTGCGCATGTTGTTCGACCTCTTGCCCGTCGTTCTGGTGGAACCCGGACAAGTTCATCGGCCCGGCAGGCCTTCTGGCCGCGTATCGCTTCCTGATCGACAGCCGCGATACCGAAACCAGCGAGCGTCTGGAAGGTCTGAGCGATGCTTTCAGCGTATTCCGCTGTCACAGCATTATGAACTGCGTCAGTGTTTGTCCTAAGGGATTGAACCCAACGCGCGCCATCGGCCATATTAAGTCGATGCTGCTGCAGCGCAGCGCGTAAGTTGTTTTCGTTGCCGGATGGCGACGTAAACGTCTTATCCGGCCTACAGGATCGTATCTTGTAGGCCTGATAAGCGAAGCGCCATCAGGCAATAGAGATAGCAGGAAACCTCTAAAAACTGCCCCTGATAGTTAGACAGTTTTTAAAGGTTCCTTAGCGGATAGAAACCACAACTCGTCCGCAACAAGTGAACCCCGGCACGTGCACTCGGTGTGCGTGGTAGTTTCTACGGCGAAATAAGCATAAAAATGCTTAAGGGATCACGATGCAGAACGGCGCAATGAAAGCCTGGCTGGACTCTTCTTACCTCTCTGGTTCGAACCAGAGCTGGATAGAACAGCTCTATGAAGACTTCTTAACCGATCCTGACTCTGTTGACGCCAACTGGCGTTCGATGTTCCAGCAGTTACCTGGCACCGGAGTTAAACCGGATCAATTTCATTCGAAAACACGTGATTATTTCCGTCGACTGGCGAAGGATGCCTCACGTTACACTTCTTCGATATCCGACCCTGATACCAATGTGAAGCAGGTTAAAGTCCTGCAGCTCATCAACGCATACCGTTTCCGCGGTCACCAGCAGGCGAATCTCGATCCGCTGGGACTGTGGCAGCAAGAGAGAGTGGCGGATCTCGATCCGGCTTACCACGATCTCACCGAGGCCGATTTCCAGGAAAGCTATAACGTAGGTTCTTTCGCCATCGGAAAAGACACGATGAAGCTGGGCGACCTGATTGCGGCGCTTAAGCAAACCTACTGCGGCTCCATCGGCGCGGAATACATGCATATCACCTCTACTGAAGAAAAACGCTGGATCCAGCAGCGTATTGAGTCAGTAGCTGGTAAAGCGAGCTTCACCGCGGAAGAGAAAAAGCGCTTCCTGAGCGAACTGACCGCCGCGGAAGGCCTGGAGCGCTACCTCGGCGCCAAATTCCCGGGCGCGAAACGCTTCTCGCTGGAAGGCGGCGATGCGTTAATCCCGATGCTCAAAGAGATCATCCGTCACGCCGGTAAGAGCGGCACCCGTGAAGTGGTGCTGGGCATGGCGCACCGTGGTCGTCTGAACGTACTGGTTAACGTGCTGGGTAAAAAACCGCAGGACCTGTTCGACGAATTCGCGGGCAAACATAAAGAACACCTCGGCACCGGCGACGTGAAGTACCACATGGGCTTCTCTTCCGATATGGAAACCGAAGGCGGCCTGGTTCACCTGGCGCTGGCGTTTAACCCGTCGCACCTGGAAATCGTAAGCCCAGTGGTTATCGGCTCCGTACGCGCCCGTCTGGATCGTCTGGACGAGCCGAGCAGCAACAAAGTTCTGCCAATCACCATCCACGGCGACGCCGCGGTAGCCGGCCAGGGCGTGGTTCAGGAAACCCTGAACATGTCCAAAGCGCGCGGTTACGAAGTGGGCGGTACCGTTCGCATCGTTATCAACAACCAGGTTGGCTTCACCACGTCCAACCCGCTGGATGCGCGTTCTACGCCTTACTGCACCGATATCGGTAAGATGGTTCAGGCGCCGATTTTCCACGTTAACGCGGATGACCCGGAAGCGGTCGCTTTCGTTACCCGTCTGGCGCTGGATTTCCGTAATACCTTCAAACGCGATGTCTTCATTGACCTGGTGTGCTACCGCCGTCACGGCCACAACGAAGCCGACGAGCCGAGCGCAACCCAGCCGCTGATGTACCAGAAAATCAAAAAGCATCCGACTCCGCGCAAAATCTATGCTGACAAGCTGGAGCAGGACAAAGTCGCGACGCTGGAAGACGCTACCGAACAGGTTAACCTCTACCGCGATGCGCTGGATGCCGGCGATTGCGTGGTAGCGGAATGGCGTCCAATGAACATGCACTCCTTTACCTGGTCTCCGTACCTCAACCATGAGTGGGACGAGAGCTATCCGGATAAAGTTGAGCCAAAACGTCTGCAAGAGCTGGCCAAACGCATCAGCACGGTACCGGAAAGCGTTGAGATGCAGTCTCGCGTAGCGAAAATCTACGGCGACCGTCAGTTGATGGCGGCGGGCGAGAAGCTGTTCGACTGGGGCGCGGCGGAAAACCTGGCGTACGCCACCCTGGTTGACGAAGGTATTCCGGTACGTCTGTCCGGCGAAGACTCCGGTCGCGGCACCTTCTTCCACCGTCATGCGGTTATCCATAACCAGAGCAACGGCTCTACCTATACGCCGCTGCAGAACGTACACAACGGCCAGGGCCAGTTCCGCGTCTGGGACTCCGTGCTGTCTGAAGAAGCGGTACTGGCATTCGAATACGGTTACGCCACCGCGGAACCACGCACCCTGACCATCTGGGAAGCGCAGTTCGGCGACTTCGCCAACGGCGCGCAGGTGGTGATTGACCAGTTCATCAGCTCCGGCGAGCAGAAATGGGGCCGGATGTGCGGCCTGGTGATGCTGCTGCCGCACGGCTACGAAGGGCAGGGCCCGGAGCACTCCTCCGCGCGTCTGGAACGTTATCTGCAGCTGTGCGCTGAGCAGAACATGCAGGTTTGCGTACCGTCCACTCCGGCACAGGTTTACCACATGCTGCGTCGTCAGGCGCTGCGCGGTATGCGCCGTCCGCTGGTGGTCATGTCGCCGAAATCTCTGCTGCGCCACCCGCTGGCGGTTTCCAGCATGGACGAACTGGCGAACGGCACCTTTATGCCGGCGATTGGCGAAATCGACGAGCTCGATCCGCAAGCCGTGAAACGCGTCGTACTGTGCTCTGGTAAGGTTTACTACGACCTGCTGGAACAGCGCCGCAAAAACGAGCAAAAAGATGTCGCCATCGTGCGTATCGAACAGCTCTATCCGTTCCCGCATCAGGCGGTGCAGGAAGCGCTGAAAGCTTATTCGCACGTCCACGATTTTGTCTGGTGCCAGGAAGAGCCGCTCAACCAGGGCGCATGGTACTGCAGCCAGCACCACCTTCGTGAAGTAGTTCCATTTGGGGCCTCTCTGCGTTATGCAGGCCGCCCGGCCTCCGCCTCTCCGGCGGTAGGGTATATGTCCGTTCACCAGAAACAGCAACAAGATCTGGTCAATGACGCGCTGAACGTCGATTAATTAAAGGATACACAATGAGTAGCGTAGATATTCTGGTTCCCGACCTTCCTGAGTCCGTAGCTGACGCAACCGTCGCCACCTGGCACAAAAAACCGGGCGACGCGGTAGTCCGCGACGAAGTTCTGGTCGAAATCGAAACTGACAAAGTGGTACTGGAAGTACCGGCATCAGCGGACGGCATTCTGGATGCAGTACTGGAAGACGAAGGCGCCACCGTGCTGTCTCGTCAGATTCTGGGCCGCCTGCGTGAAGGCAACAGCGCCGGTAAAGCCGCTGATGCGAAAGCTGATACTAAAGAGTCCACCCCGGCTCAGCGTCAGCAAGCGTCTCTGGAAGAGCAAAGCAACGACGCGCTTAGCCCGGCTATCCGTCGTCTGCTGGCTGAACACAGCCTCGACGCGGCGGCGATTAAAGGCACCGGCGTTGGCGGCCGTCTGACCCGCGAAGACGTTGAGAAGCATCTGGCGAGCGCGCCGGCGAAAGCTGAAGCGAAAGCGCCAGCCGCTGCTGCGGCGCCGGTTGCGCAACTGGGCCACCGCTCTGAAAAACGCGTACCGATGACCCGTCTGCGTAAACGCGTTGCCGAGCGTCTGCTGGAAGCGAAAAACTCTACCGCCATGCTGACCACGTTCAACGAAGTCAACATGAAGCCGATTATGGATCTGCGTAAGCAGTACGGCGAAGCGTTCGAAAAACGTCACGGTATCCGTCTGGGCTTCATGTCCTTCTACGTGAAAGCGGTGGTTGAAGCGCTGAAACGCTACCCGGAAGTGAATGCTTCCATCGATGGCGACGACGTGGTTTATCACAACTACTTCGACGTAAGCATGGCGGTTTCTACGCCGCGCGGCCTGGTGACTCCGGTTCTGCGTGACGTTGACCTGCTGGGCATGGCGGATATCGAAAAGAATATTAAAGAGCTGGCAGTGAAAGGCCGTGACGGCAAGCTGACCGTAGATGACCTGACTGGCGGTAACTTCACCATTACCAACGGCGGCGTATTCGGTTCTCTGATGTCCACGCCGATCATCAACCCACCGCAGAGCGCCATCCTGGGTATGCATGCCATTAAAGACCGTCCGATGGCGGTGAATGGCAAGGTAGAAATTCTGCCGATGATGTACCTGGCGCTCTCCTACGACCACCGTCTGATCGACGGACGTGAATCGGTAGGCTTCCTGGTAGCGATTAAAGAGCTGCTGGAAGATCCGACTCGTCTGCTGCTGGACGTGTAGTAGTCACAATGGCCCGGTGCGTCTGCCCGGGCCAATAAAAACATCATCGGCCTGCAATTGTGTCGGCTACATGATAACGATTACCTGAAGGATGGACTGAACACATGAACTTACATGAATATCAGGCAAAACAACTTTTTGCCCGCTATGGCTTACCGGCGCCGGTGGGTTATGCCTGTACTACTCCGCGTGAAGCAGAAGAAGCCGCTTCAAAAATCGGCGCGGGTCCGTGGGTAGTGAAATGTCAGGTTCACGCTGGTGGCCGCGGTAAAGCGGGCGGTGTGAAAGTAGTTAAGAGCAAAGAAGAGATTCGCGCTTTTGCTGAGCATTGGCTGGGCAAACGCCTGGTGACTTACCAAACAGATGCTAACGGCCAGCCGGTAAACCAGATTCTGGTTGAAGCGGCGACCGATATTGATAAAGAGCTGTATCTGGGCGCGGTTGTTGACCGTAGCTCCCGTCGCGTAGTGTTCATGGCGTCTACCGAAGGCGGCGTGGAAATCGAAAAAGTGGCGGAAGAAACCCCACACCTGATCCACAAGATCGCTATCGATCCGCTGGCGGGCCCGATGCCTTACCAGGGGCGTGAACTGGCGTTTAAACTGGGTCTGGAAGGTAAACAGGTTCAGCAGTTCACCAAGATCTTCATGGGTCTGGCGACCATCTTCCTGGAGCGCGACCTGGCGCTTATCGAAATTAACCCGCTGGTTATCACCAAGCAGGGCGACCTGATCTGCCTCGACGGTAAACTGGGCGCTGACGGCAACGCGCTGTTCCGCCAGCCGGATCTGCGCGAAATGCGCGACCAGTCTCAGGAAGATCCGCGCGAAGCTCAGGCGGCGCAGTGGGAACTGAACTACGTTGCCCTTGACGGCAACATCGGTTGCATGGTTAACGGCGCAGGCCTGGCGATGGGCACCATGGACATCGTTAAGCTGCACGGCGGCGAACCGGCTAACTTCCTCGACGTTGGCGGCGGCGCAACCAAAGAGCGCGTGACCGAAGCGTTCAAAATCATCCTCTCTGACGACAACGTTAAAGCGGTTCTGGTTAACATCTTCGGCGGTATCGTACGTTGCGACCTGATCGCTGACGGCATCATCGGCGCGGTTGAAGAAGTGGGTGTTAACGTACCGGTTGTGGTTCGTCTCGAAGGTAACAACGCCGAACTGGGCGCGAAAAAACTGGCTGACAGCGGCCTGAATATTATTGCAGCGAAAAGTCTGACGGACGCAGCACAGCAGGTTGTTGCCGCAGTGGAGGGGAAATAATGTCAGTTTTAATTAATAAAGACACCAAGGTTATCTGCCAGGGCTTTACCGGTAGCCAGGGTACATTCCACTCTGAACAAGCGATCGCTTACGGCACTCAGATGGTTGGCGGCGTAACGCCAGGTAAAGGCGGCACCACTCATCTGGGCCTGCCGGTATTTAACACCGTGCGCGAAGCCGTTGAAGCCACCGGCGCGACTGCGACCGTCATCTACGTTCCGGCGCCGTTCTGCAAAGACTCCATTCTGGAAGCTATCGACGCGGGCATTAAGCTGATTATCACCATCACCGAAGGTATCCCGACCCTGGATATGCTGACCGTGAAAGTGAAGCTGGACGAAGCTGGCGTTCGCATGATCGGCCCGAACTGCCCGGGCGTTATCACTCCGGGCGAATGCAAAATCGGCATCATGCCTGGTCACATTCACAAGCCGGGTAAAGTGGGCATCGTTTCCCGTTCCGGTACCCTGACCTATGAAGCGGTTAAGCAGACCACCGACTACGGCTTCGGCCAGTCTACCTGCGTCGGTATCGGCGGCGACCCGATCCCGGGCTCCAACTTCATCGATATCCTGAAAATGTTCCAGGAAGACCCGCAGACCGAAGCGATCGTCATGATCGGTGAAATCGGCGGCAGCGCGGAAGAAGAAGCGGCAGCTTACATTAAAGAGCACGTGACTAAGCCGGTTGTCGGCTACATCGCGGGCGTTACCGCGCCGAAAGGCAAGCGTATGGGCCACGCCGGCGCCATCATCGCGGGCGGTAAAGGTACTGCTGATGAGAAATTTGCTGCGCTGGAAGCGGCCGGTGTGAAAACCGTTCGCAGCCTGGCGGATATCGGCGAAGCGCTGAAAGCAATCATCAAGTAAACCCTCACTGCTCCTCAGGAGCAGACTAATGTCCGATTTCGACATGGTTGGCCACCGTCAGGTGGCCTTTTTTTTTGCCTTGTCGTCATGCCGCAGGCTCTCCCTTGCGTTCAAAAACGCTATTGTATTGATTTGATGAGTATTATTGGGAATAATCACTCGCCGCTTTCCGGGGGAGGGGAGATGGTTAATTTTATGTGAAAATAAACAGAAAAACGCAGACGTTATTTTTTTGCATTTCGATTGGGAAAAATAGTGTGACCGGTCTAACATTATTAGGATCGCATCATTTCTTGCCTTAAATTGGTTAAAGTTAAAATTATATTACCTATAATTCTCATTCCCCCCTTTTTAGTAACCGCTAGCGGCAGACTTTAAACACATTTTTAACATCAATTTCACCGTTATTCTTTATTGCGCCACATAATTAACATAAGAAGAAAAAATTGATTTATATCAATGCTTAATCCTTGGAAAAAATCACCAAAAAACGTTAAATTGTCGCAAATCAAATTGGCCTATTCCGGGCATTTTCGCTATATATTGATCACCGTCGAAAAATGTAAAGCTGGAACAATAAAATCCTATTTATTGTAAGGTTATTGCGGCGTAATATATTAGAGAATCATTTGGTTTTTTCGTTAACGTATTTGTAACCTTTGCGAGGGCGCTGTTTCATCGCCAGATGAGCAGTAACGTACCAGGGAGCAAATAATTTTGTATTGGGGCATGCGTATGAACCTGAATTATTGGGTTCGTTCTCGGAGTCTTCATGCGATGAGCAAGGAGTCATGATGTTAGATATAGTCGAACTGTCGCGCTTACAGTTTGCCTTGACCGCGATGTACCACTTCCTTTTTGTGCCGCTAACGCTCGGTATGGCGTTCCTGCTGGCCATCATGGAAACGGTCTACGTCCTTTCCGGCAAACAGATTTATAAAGATATGACCAAGTTCTGGGGCAAGTTGTTTGGTATCAACTTCGCTCTGGGTGTCGCAACCGGTTTGACCATGGAGTTCCAGTTCGGGACTAACTGGTCTTACTATTCTCACTATGTGGGCGATATCTTCGGTGCGCCGCTGGCCATTGAAGGTCTGATGGCCTTCTTCCTCGAATCTACCTTTGTAGGTCTGTTCTTCTTCGGTTGGGATCGTCTGGGCAAAGTTCAGCACATGGCGGTGACCTGGCTGGTCGCGCTGGGGTCTAACCTCTCCGCGCTGTGGATCCTTGTGGCCAACGGCTGGATGCAGAACCCGATCGCATCGGATTTCAACTTTGAAACCATGCGTATGGAGATGGTCAGCTTCTCCGAGCTGGTCCTGAACCCGGTTGCTCAGGTTAAATTCGTCCACACCGTGGCCTCCGGCTATGTGACTGGCGCGATGTTCATCCTTGCCATCAGCTCCTGGTACATGCTTAAAGGCCGTGATTTCGCCTTTGCTAAGCGTTCCTTCGCGATTGCTGCAAGCTTTGGTATGGCCGCTATCCTCTCCGTTATCGTCCTCGGCGATGAGTCCGGTTACGAAATGGGTGACGTGCAGAAAACCAAACTGGCGGCGATTGAAGCGGAATGGGAAACTCAGCCGGCGCCGGCTGCCTTTACCCTGTTTGGTATTCCCGACCAGGAAGCGCAAACCAACCACTTCTCCATCCAGATCCCTTACGCGCTGGGTATCATCGCTACCCGCTCGGTGGATAAGCCGGTTATCGGCCTGAAAGATCTGATGGCGCAGCATGAAGAGCGTATCCGTAACGGGATGAAAGCCTATGCGCTGCTGGAACAGCTGCGCGCCGGCTCCACCGATCAGGCGGTTCGCGATCGGTTCAATGATGTTAAGAAAGACCTCGGTTATGGCCTGCTGCTCAAGCGCTATACCCCGAACGTCGCTGACGCCACGGAAGAGCAGATCGCTAAAGCGACCAAAGACTCTATTCCGAGCGTAGCGCCGCTGTACTTCGCCTTCCGTATCATGGTGGCGTGCGGCGTACTGATGCTGTTGATTATCGGCGCCTCTTTCTGGACCGTGATTCGCAACCGTATTGGCGAGAAAAAATGGCTGCTGCGCGCCGCGTTCTTCGGCCTGCCGCTGCCGTGGATTGCCGTTGAAGCGGGCTGGTTTGTTGCCGAATATGGCCGTCAGCCGTGGGCGATTGGTGAAGTGCTGCCAACAGCGGTGGCGAACTCGTCGCTGACCGCGGGCGATCTGATCTTCTCGATGTTGCTGATCTGCGGTCTGTATACGCTGTTCCTGGTGGCTGAACTGTTCCTGATGTTCAAGTTTGCCCGCAAAGGACCGAGCAGCCTGAAAACGGGTCGCTATCACTTTGAACAGTCCTCCGCGGCTATTCAGTCGGCACGCTAAGACAGGAGTCGTCAAATGATCGATTATGAAGTATTGCGTTTAATCTGGTGGCTACTGATCGGCATTCTGCTGATTGGCTTTGCCGTCGCCGACGGTTTCGACATGGGGGTGGGCATGCTCACCCGTTTCCTCGGTCGTAATGACACCGAGCGTCGAATCATGATCAACTCCATCGCCCCGCACTGGGACGGAAACCAGGTGTGGCTCATCACCGCCGGCGGCGCGCTGTTTGCTGCCTGGCCGATGGTATACGCCGCCGCGTTCTCCGGTTTCTACGTGGCGATGATTCTGGTGCTGGCGTCTTTATTCTTCCGTCCGGTGGGCTTTGACTACCGTTCCAAGATTGAAGATACCCGCTGGCGCAACATGTGGGACTGGGGCATCTTCGTGGGGAGCTTTGTGCCGCCGCTGGTTATCGGCGTGGCTTTCGGCAACCTGCTGCAGGGCGTACCGTTCCATATCGATGAGTATCTGCGTCTGTACTACACCGGCAACTTCTTCCAGCTGCTGAATCCGTTTGGTCTGCTGGCGGGTATCGTCAGCGTGGCGATGATCCTGACGCAGGGCGCGACCTACCTGCAGATGCGTACCGTAGGCGAACTGCATCTGCGCACCCGCACCGTCTCCACGGTGGCGGCGCTGGTGACGCTGGTCTGCTTCGCGCTGGCGGGCGTTTGGGTCTACTACGGCATCGACGGCTATGTGGTGAAATCGGTGCTGGATCATACCGGCCCGTCTAACCCGCTGACCAAAGAAGTGGCGCGTGAAGCCGGCGCGTGGATGGTGAACTTTAACAATATGCCAGCGCTGTGGGCTATTCCTGCCCTGGGCGTGGTGCTGCCGCTGCTGACCGTCGCGTCAACAAAAGCAGATAAAGGCGCCATGGCGTTCCTGTTCTCCTCGCTGACGCTGGCCTGCATCATCCTGACCGCGGGTATCGCGATGTTCCCGTTCATCATGCCGTCCAGCACGATGCTGAATGCGAGCCTGACGATGTGGGATGCCACCTCCAGCCAGCTGACGCTGAATGTGATGACCTACGTGGCTATCGTGTTTGTGCCGATTATCCTCGGCTACACCACCTGGTGTTACTGGAAGATGTTTGGCCGCATTACCCGCGAAGACATCGAAAAGAACACCCACTCGCTGTACTAAGGTAAGGAGCTATATATGTGGTACTTCGCATGGATTTTGGGAACGCTGCTTGCCTGTGCCTTTGGGGTGATTACCGCGCTGGCGCTTGAGCACGTGGAAGCCACCAAAGCAGGTAAAGAAGAGCATTGATGAAAATTATCGCGACCCTTTACGCGATAATGGACAAGCGCCCGTTAAGGGCGCTTTCCTTATTATTGGCGCTGCTGCTGGCAGGCTGCATCTTCTGGGATCCGTCGCGCTTTGCGGCGAAGACCAGCGAGCTTGAAATCTGGCATGGATTCTTGCTGATGTGGGCGGTGTGCGCTGGCGTCATTCACGGTGTGGGCTTCCGTCCGAAAGCCGTGCACTGGCAGGGGATTTTTTGTCCGCTTATCGCTGATATCGTTCTCTTCGCAGGCCTGATCTTTTTCTTCTTTTGAAAGATAAGAGTATAAGAGAAGTCTGTTAACCGCATGGGCTTGCATAAGCCCATAAAAATTTACTCGCCGTTTACTTTCTCCCATTCCAAACCACGATTCCCGCGCGTATAGTAGCGAAGTTTGAAAGCACTACTCTTTTTTTGCATTACCGGGATGTAAAGTGAATACAACGCTGTTTCGATGGCCGGTCCGGGTCTACTACGAAGATACCGATGCCGGTGGTGTGGTTTACCACGCCAGTTACGTCGCTTTTTATGAAAGAGCACGCACAGAGATGCTGCGCCACCATCACTTCAGTCAGCAGGTTCTGTTGGCTGAACGAGTTGCCTTTGTCGTTCGCAAAATGACGCTGGAGTATTTTGCGCCCGCCAGACTCGACGACATGCTCGAAATCCAGACGGAAATTACCTCGATGCGAGGCACCTCTTTGGTTTTCACGCAGCGAATCGTCAACGCCGAGAATACAGTTTTGAACGAAGCTGAAGTTCTCATTGTGTGCGTTGATCCACTCTTAATGAAGCCTCGTGCGCTTCCCAAGTCTATTGTCGCGGAGTTTAAGCAGTGACTGACATGAATATCCTTGATTTGTTCCTGAAGGCGAGCCTTCTGGTTAAACTTATCATGTTGATTTTGATTGGTTTTTCTATCGCTTCCTGGGCTATTATTATTCAGAGAACGCGTATCCTCAATTCCGCCAGCCGCGAAGCCGAAGCGTTTGAAGATAAGTTCTGGTCCGGCATTGAACTGTCTCGCCTGTACCAGGAGAGCCAGGGCCGTCGCGATAGCCTCGCCGGTTCCGAGCAGATTTTTTACAGCGGCTTTAAAGAGTTCGCGCGTCTGCATCGCGCCAACAGCCATGCGCCGGAAGCGATTGTCGAAGGGGCGTCGCGCGCGATGCGTATCTCGATGAATCGCGAACTGGAAACGCTGGAAACGCATATCCCGTTCCTTGGCACCGTGGGTTCTATCAGCCCGTATATCGGCCTGTTCGGTACCGTCTGGGGGATCATGCACGCCTTTATCGCCCTCGGCGCGGTGAAGCAGGCGACGCTGCAGATGGTTGCGCCGGGGATCGCGGAAGCGCTGATCGCCACGGCAATCGGTCTGTTCGCCGCCATCCCGGCGGTTATGGCCTACAACCGTCTGAACCAGCGCGTGAACAAACTTGAACTGAACTACGACAACTTTATGGAAGAGTTCACCGCTATTCTGCACCGTCAGGCGTTTACCAGCAGCGAAAGCAATAAGGGGTAAGCCATGGCCAGAGCACGTGGACGCGGACGTCGCGAACTGAAGTCCGAGATTAACATCGTTCCGCTGCTGGATGTCCTGTTGGTGCTGTTGCTGATCTTCATGGCGACAGCGCCGATCATTACGCAGAGCGTGGAAGTCGATCTGCCGGACGCCACGGAGTCGCAAGCGGTGAAAAGCAACGATGAACCACCGGTTATCGTTGAAGTCTCCGGAGTAGGGCAGTACAGCGTGAAAGTCGGTCAGGAAACGTTGTCTCAGTTGCCGCCGGAGCAGGTCATTGCTGAAGCGAAGCGCCGACTCGAAGCGAATGAGAAGACGGTGTTCCTTATCGGCGGCGCGAAAGATGTGCCTTACGATGAAATTATTAAAGCGCTTAACCTGTTGCATAGTGCAGGGGTTAAATCGGTTGGCTTAATGACCAAGCCTATTTAATCGGCCCGCAAAGCGAGCGGCGGTGGATATCGATAGCATTCCGCCGTTGCTTTTAAGCGGCAACAGGCGAACAGTTTTTGGGAACCGATAGTGTCAAAGGCAACCGAACAAAACGATAAGCTTAAACGAGCGATCATAGTTTCAGTGGTGCTGCACATCATTCTGATTGCGCTACTGATCTGGAGTTCGTTCGATGAGCATCTGGATGCTTCTGCCGGCGGCGGCGGAGGTTCATCCATTGATGCAGTCATGGTCGATCCAGGCGCGGTAGTCAACAACTACAACCGCCAGCAACAGCAGCAGTCCAGCGCGCGTCGCGCGGCCGAGCAGCGAGAAAAGCAGGCTCAGCAGCAGGCTGAAGAGCTGCGGGAAAAACAGGCGGCCGAGCAGGAACGCCTGAAGCAAATGGAACAAGAACGTCTGCAGGCGCAGGAAGCGGCGAAAGAAGCGAAAGAACAGCAGAAACAGGCTGAAGAGGCCGCAGCTAAGGCTGCCGCCGCGGCAAAAGCGAAAGCGGATGCCCAGGCGAAAGAGGCGCAGGAAGCTGCCGCCAAAGCCGCCGCTGATGCCAAAGCTAAGGCCGATGCTCAGGCGAAAGTCGCGGAAGCGGCTGCCGCTAAGGCGGCGGCTAAAGCGGCTGCCGACGCCAAGAAGCAGGCGGAAGCCGAAGCGGCCAAAGCCGCCGCGGATGCGCAGAAGAAAGCCGAAGCGGAAGCTGCGAAAAAAGCTCAGCAGGATGCAGAGAAGAAAGCGCAGCAGCAGGCCGAGAAGAAAGCCCAGCAGGAAGCGGCGAAACAGGCTGCGGCAGAAAAGGCCGCCGCTGAGAAAGCCGCTGCCCAGAAAGCTGCCGCGGAAAAAGCAGCCGCCGAGAAGGCCGCTGCTGAAAAAGCCGCAGCAGCCGAAAAAGCCGCCGCCGCCAAAGCTGCCGCCGCAGAAAAAGCGGCGGCTGATAAAGCGGCCAAAGCCGCCGCCGCGAAGGCCGCCGCGGCTAAGAAAGCCGCTGCCGCTAAAGAAGCAAGCGGTGTTGACGATCTGCTCGGCGATCTGAGTTCAGGTAAGAATGCGCCGAAAGGTAACACCAGCGGTAGCGCTGGGGGCACTTCTCCTGCTAAAGGAAGTAAGCAGGGGCAGGGTGGAGCATCTCAGGCTGAGATTAACAACTATAGTCAACTGGTTCAGAATGCCATTAGAGGCCATCTCTATGACTGGGATACCTATAAGGGCAAAACCTGTACTTTGCGTGTGAACCTGGCTCAGGATGGAACATTGTTGAGTGTGAAATCTGAAGGCGGCGATCCGGCGTTCTGTCAGCAAATGCTGGCGGCGACAAACCGGATGACGAAGTTCCCTAAACCGCCGTCACAGGCTATTTATGAAACATTCAAAAATGCGCCACTGGACTTTAAACCATAAGTAGAAAATTCCCCGTGCAAGCGGGGAAAAACAATCTATGGTAGTCACAGGGTTTTGGTAGTTTTGTGTATTTGGGTTTGTTAACATTCTGCTAAATTATCGTGGGCTTTCCGCCCGGATAAGGGAGATATGATGAAGCAGGCATTACGAGTAGCATTTGGTTTTTTGATGCTGTGGGCGGCGGTGCTGCACGCAGAAGTACGCATCGAGATCACCCAGGGGGTGGACTCGGCGCGCCCCATCGGTGTGGTGCCATTCCAGTGGGCTGGCCCGGGCGCTGCGCCTGAAGATATTGGCGGCGTGGTAGCGGCTGACCTGCGTAACAGCGGCAAGTTTAATCCGCTGGATCGCTCGCGCCTGCCTCAGCAGCCGGGTAGCGCTCAGGAAGTGCAGCCTGCGGCATGGTCTGCGCTGGGCGTTGACGCCGTGGTCGTAGGCCAGGTGACGCCAAACCCTGACGGTTCTTACCAGGTTGCCTATCAGCTGGTGGATACCGGCGGTGCGCCGGGTACCATCCTGTCGCAAGGCTCTTTTAAAGTGACCAAGCAGTACCTGCGTTATGCCGGACATACTGCCAGTGACGCGGTATTCGAAAAGCTGACCGGGATTAAAGGCGCTTTCCGTACCCGTATCGCTTATGTGGTTCGCACCAACGGCGGCCAGTTCCCGTATGAGCTGCGCGTCTCTGACTACGATGGCTACAACCAGTTCCTGGTTCACCGTTCATCGCAGCCGCTGATGTCGCCGGCATGGTCTCCGGACGGTTCTAAACTGGCCTATGTGACCTTCGAAAGCGGCCGCTCCGCGCTGGTAGTCCAGACGCTGGCGAATGGCGCAGTCCGTCAGATTGCTTCCTTCCCGCAGCATAACGGCGCACCGGCCTTCTCGCCGGACGGCAGCAAACTGGCATTCGCACTGTCGAAAACCGGTAGCCTGAACCTGTACGTGATGGACCTCGGCTCCGGCCAGATTCGTCAGGTGACTAACGGTCGCAGCAATAACACCGAACCGAGCTGGTTCCCGGATAGCCAGAATCTGGCGTTTACTTCCGACCAGGCTGGCCGTCCTCAGGTGTATAAAGTCAACATCAACGGCGGTACGCCGCAGCGTATTACCTGGGAAGGTTCGCAGAACCAGGATGCTGACGTCAGCGCTGATGGTAAAATTATGGTAATGGTGAGCTCGGCCAACGGTCAGCAACACATTGCTAAGCAAGATCTGGAAGCGGGTGGTGTACAGGTTCTGTCATCAACGTTTTTAGATGAAACGCCAAGTCTGGCACCTAACGGCACTATGGTAATCTACAGCTCTTCTCAGGGGATGGGATCCGTGCTGAATCTGGTTTCTACAGATGGGCGTTTCAAAGCGCGTCTTCCGGCAACTGATGGACAGGTAAAATTCCCTGCCTGGTCGCCGTATCTGTGATAATAAATAATTGATTATTAAAGGAATCAAAGAAATGCAACTGAACAAAGTGCTGAAAGGGCTGATGATCGCTCTGCCGGTTATGGCAATCGCGGCGTGTTCTTCCAACAAGAACGCCAGCAACGACCAGAGCGGTGAAGGCATGCTGGGTGCCGGCACTGGTATGGACGCTAACGCTAACGGCGGCAACATGTCTTCCGAAGAGCAAGCTCGTCTGCAGATGCAGCAGCTGCAGCAGAACAACATCGTTTACTTCGATCTGGACAAGTACGATATCCGTTCTGACTTCGCTGCAATGCTGGATGCGCACGCTAACTTCCTGCGTAGCAACCCGTCCTACAAAGTGACCGTAGAAGGTCACGCGGATGAGCGCGGTACTCCGGAATACAACATCGCTCTGGGTGAGCGTCGTGCTAACGCCGTTAAGATGTATCTGCAGGGCAAAGGTGTTTCTGCTGACCAGATTTCCATCGTTTCTTACGGTAAAGAAAAACCTGCAGTACTGGGTCATGACGAAGCGGCATATGCCAAAAACCGTCGCGCCGTACTGGTTTACTAAGAGAATTGCATGAGCAGTAACTTCAGACATCATTTATTGAGTCTGTCGTTACTGGTTGGCATAGCGGCCCCCTGGGCCGCTTTTGCTCAGGCGCCAATCAGTAGTGTCGGCTCAGGCTCGGTCGAAGACCGCGTCACTCAACTTGAGCGTATTTCCAATGCTCACAGCCAGCTTTTAACCCAACTCCAGCAACAACTCTCCGATAACCAAAGCGATATTGATTCCCTGCGCGGTCAGATTCAGGAAAATCAGTATCAGCTCAATCAGATTGTCGAACGCCAGAAGCAGATTCTGCAACAGATCGACGGGCTGACGAGCGGTGGCGGAGCAGCAGCGGCAGGCGCGCAGGCGCAGGCTCCATCGTCTTCTGGCGATCAGAGTTCGGCTACCGCCAGTACAGCGCCGGCGGCCTCTTCTGGGGCGCCTGCGATGACCGGGGATGCCAACACCGATTACAACGCGGCTATTGCGCTGGTTAAAGATTCGTCCCGCCAGGATGACGCGATGGTGGCGTTTCAGAACTTCGTCAAGAAGTACCCGGATTCAACCTATCAGCCGAACGCCAACTACTGGCTCGGACAGTTGAACTACAATAAGGGGAAAAAAGACGATGCGGCATATTATTTTGCCTCGGTGGTGAAAAACTATCCGAAATCCCCGAAAGCGCCGGATGCGATGTTTAAAGTCGGCGTCATCATGCAGGACAAAGGCGACACCGCGAAAGCGAAAGCGGTTTACCAGCAGGTGGTCAGCAAATTCCCTGGCACCGATGGTGCGAAACAAGCGCAAAAACGCCTTAACGCCCTGGGTTGATTATGGCATGACCAGAAATCGCGTTATTTCTGGTCTTGTCGCACGAAACCCAAGCAGTTAAGTGATCTTTATCGAAATTTTAGTTGCGCTGAAATCTGAAATCAGTAATATATGCCGCCGTTGCCAAGGGATATCGAACAAGCCCAAAGCGACGCCAGAGTGGGTCGTTAGCTCAGTTGGTAGAGCAGTTGACTTTTAATCAATTGGTCGCAGGTTCGAATCCTGCACGACCCACCACTAATTAGTTTTAATTGTAGTATCCAGCGTAGTATCGGGTGATTAGCTCAGCTGGGAGAGCACCTCCCTTACAAGGAGGGGGTCGGCGGTTCGATCCCGTCATCACCCACCACCGGGTCGTTAGCTCAGTTGGTAGAGCAGTTGACTTTTAATCAATTGGTCGCAGGTTCGAATCCTGCACGACCCACCATTTTTAGCATCGAACTTCGATGTTAAACGTGAAGGATAACGTTGCTTCAGCAACGGCCCGTAGGGCGAGCGAAGCGAGTCATCCTGCACGACCCACCATCTTAATGATGGGGTCGGTGGAAGCAGTATCGGTAGTATCCAGCGCAGTTTCGGGTGATTAGCTCAGCTGGGAGAGCACCTCCCTTACAAGGAGGGGGTCGGCGGTTCGATCCCGTCATCACCCACCACTCGGGTCGTTAGCTCAGTTGGTAGAGCAGTTGACTTTTAATCAATTGGTCGCAGGTTCGAATCCTGCACGACCCACCAATTTCAGTATTGGTGTCGAGTAAAATTATTCAGGTAGTACCAGAGCGGGTCGTTAGCTCAGTTGGTAGAGCAGTTGACTTTTAATCAATTGGTCGCAGGTTCGAATCCTGCACGACCCACCAATTTAAGTATTGGTATCGAGTAAAATATTCAGTAGTACCAGAGCGGGTCGTTAGCTCAGTTGGTAGAGCAGTTGACTTTTAATCAATTGGTCGCAGGTTCGAATCCTGCACGACCCACCAATGTAAAAAGGCGCCCTAAAGGCGCCTTTTTGCTATGCGTCATTCTCCACAATCAACTCCATGTTCGCACTACGCTTACCTTGACTCCATAGCGCACGAACCGGTAGCCCGGGAAGATGCGCAGCATCGTCCCCGGGGAATACAAAATTCATCACGACATTTCGCTTGCGATCGGCTATCTTGTTTAGCATATAAAACATAGTGACCGTATTAAGGCGATAGAGAGCGATATTTACGGTTTCAAAGTTAAGCCAGTAAAACGAGATTGCATGATGAGCGTAATGTTTGATCCTGAAACGGCGATTTATCCTTTCCCGCCAAAACCACAACCGTTGAACCGTGACGAAAAAGTGTTTTACCGCGAGAAAATTAAACGCCTGCTGCGTGAACGCGACGCCGTGATGGTGGCGCATTACTACACCGATCCTGAAATTCAGCAACTGGCCGAAGAGACCGGCGGTTGTATTGCCGACTCGCTGGAAATGGCGCGTTTTGGTGCGCGTCACCCGGCCTCCACGCTGCTGGTTGCCGGAGTGCGTTTTATGGGCGAAACGGCCAAAATTCTCAGTCCGGAAAAGACCATTTTGATGCCGACGCTGAATGCGGAATGTTCGCTGGATCTCGGCTGTCCCATTGATGACTTTAACGCGTTTTGCGATGCTCACCCGGATCGCACCGTGGTGGTCTATGCCAATACGTCAGCGGCGGTAAAAGCGCGCGCCGACTGGGTAGTGACTTCCAGCATCGCGGTGGAGTTGATTGAGCATCTCGATAGCCTCGGACAAAAGATACTTTGGGCGCCGGACCGCCACCTTGGCCGCTATGTACAGCGCCAGACCGGGGCCGACGTGCTGTGCTGGCAGGGCGCCTGCATCGTCCATGATGAATTCAAAACCCAGGCGCTGGCGCGCATGAAGGGGCTCTACCCCGACGCGGCGATCCTGGTGCATCCGGAATCACCGCAGGCGATTGTCGACATGGCGGATGCGGTAGGATCAACCAGCCAATTAATTGCCGCGGCGAAAAGCCTGCCGCAGCGCCAGCTTATCGTGGCAACCGATCGCGGGATCTTCTATAAAATGCAGCAGGCGGTACCGGAAAAAGAGCTGCTGGAAGCGCCTACGGCAGGTGAGGGCGCAACCTGTCGCAGCTGCGCCCATTGTCCATGGATGGCGATGAACGGCCTGAAAGCGATAGCGGAAGGGTTAGAGCAGGGCGGCGTTGAACACGAAATTCACGTTGACGCCAAACTGCGTGCCGGGGCATTAATTCCGCTTAACCGTATGCTGGATTTTGCGGCTACACTACGGGGATAACTCATTACCGCGTCGCGTTACGCTTAGGGGATAAAATGGATTTTTTCAGTACGCAGAATATCTTAGTACATATACCGATCGGCGCCGGCGGCTACGATCTGTCGTGGATTGAGGCGGTGGGCACCATCGCCGGCCTGTTGTGCATCTGGCTGGCGAGCCTGGAAAAGATTAGCAACTATGCCTTCGGCCTGGTGAACGTAACGCTTTTTGCGATCATCTTCTTCCAGATCCAACTGTACGCCAGCCTGCTGCTGCAGCTGTTTTTCTTCGCGGCGAACGTTTACGGCTGGTACGCGTGGTCAAGGCAGACCAGCGATAACGAAGCGGAACTGAAAATTCGCTGGCTACCGCTGCCAAAAGCGCTGGCCTGGCTGGCGGGCTGCGTGGTGGCTATCGGCCTGATGACGGTGTTTATTAACCCGGTATTTGCCTTCCTGACCCGCATCGCCGTCAACCTGATGCAAATGCTCGGGCTGCAGGTGGCGATGCCGACGCTGGAACCCGATGCTTTCCCATTCTGGGATTCCTGCATGATGGTGCTGTCGATTGCCGCGATGGTATTGATGACGCGTAAATACGTTGAGAACTGGCTGCTGTGGGTGATCATCAACGTCATCAGCGTGGTGATTTTCGCTCTACAGGGCGTATACGCGATGTCGCTGGAGTATTTGCTGCTCACGTTCATTGCCCTGAACGGTAGCCGGATGTGGATTAACAGCGCGCGTGAGCGGGGTTCTCACGCGCTTTCACGTTAATGGTGATGATGATGTTCATGTCCGGAATGCGCCAGATTCAGGTGGCATTCCGGGCCGCTGCAGGGGCGATACTCCATCTGTACCGTCACATGCTCAATTTCATATTTATGCTCAATAAAATGCTGGATGCTATCAAGTAGCGCATCGTGATCGTGTGGCGGCACGACCTGTACATGCAGCGTCATCACCGGTTTTTCCCCCACCAGCCAGACGTGAACGTGGTGAACGTCGCGGACTTCAGGAATTGAGCGGCGTAGATCGCGGCCTAGTGCTTCGACATCCAGCGAGCGCGGCGCGCCCTCCAACAACTCATTCATACTCTCCTGCAGCAGTCGCCAGGCGCTGCGCAGTACTAAACACGACACCAGCACCGAGAGGATCGGGTCAATCGGCGTCCAGCCGGTCATCAGAATGACGATAGCGGCCACGATGGCGCCGACGGAACCCAATAGATCTCCCAGCACATGCAGTGCCGCCGCGCGGACGTTAAGATTACTTTCGGCGCTGCCGCGGTGCAGGATCCAGAAGGCGAGGATATTGGCCAGTAGTCCGGCGACGGCGATAACCATCATGGTTTTTCCCGCGACAGGCTGCGGATGGTTAAAACGCTGTACCGCTTCCCAGAAGATGAAAATGGTAATGACTACCAGGGCGATGGCGTTGACGAAGGCGGCGAGAGTGGTTAAACGCAGCCAGCCAAAGGTGTGGCGGCTATTTGGCGGCCGGCTGGCGAAGCGCACCGCCAGCAGAGCGAACAGGAGGGCGGCGGAGTCGGTGAGCATATGTCCGGCATCGGCGAGCAGGGCCAGGGAACCGGAAATGACGCCGCCGATGGCCTCAATAATCATAAAGCCGGCGGTTACGATAAAAGCCCAAAGCAGCCGGTTGGCGTTACTGTTTTCGCCAGCAGGGGTCGGTGAATGTGCATGCGCCATGATGTCATCCCTTAATAGTTATCATTATTACACTATGACATCTTACCGAAATTCAGCGAACAAAGGGATCAAGGTGAGCACTGCCACCCCGATCCCTTATCTCATCCGTTTCAATTACTGCGAGGTGCCATCCGTTTTGCTGGCATCGTTGTTCATGCCATTGCCGCTTTCCATTTTTTTATCCGTATCCGGACAGCGTCCATCTTTGCACATGCTGTTTTTATGGACCTCGTCGCTCGACATCCCGTCATGATTCATCGTCGAACCATCAGGGTGAAGCATGGTGCCGCCGGAGTTAATTTTGTCGTTATCGACATTATTTGGCGCCACGTTTTCACGGGCATCGGGCGCAACCTGTCCGGCATCAGCGGCGGAATTGGCCTGACCGTTGTTCGATTGCGCGCCGCTATCGGCGGCCAGCGCGGCGCCGCTGGCTAAGCTTAAGGTGGCGGTGAGAAGTAGGGCTGTGAGTTTATTCATATTCATCGGATACTCCTGCTTAGTCGATTTGCTGGCTAAACGCGGCCAACAGAGATGTGCCAGGGATCTGCGGTGCTATGGTTTAACACTCCGCCTTAGCGTGAGGATTTAAAATATAATACTGAAAATAAACATTTAATTGGATGTTGCAGTTAAAAATTGTAGTTGGCTGGCAGGATTTCGCTACTTTATGGCGTATTTTTCCCTAATTCCAGGATTATTCCATCGTCAGTGTAAAATCACGTTTACACTTTTTGACCGAAGAGATAGATTGGAAGGATTGCATTTCATTGTATAAGTATGGCAACGCCTGGAAAGAAGATGAATTATCAGAACGACGATTTACGCATTAAAGAGATCAACGAATTATTACCTCCCGTTGCGCTCCTGGAAAAATTCCCCGCTACCGAAAATGCTGCTAATACCGTTGCACATGCTCGCAAAGCGATTCACAACATCCTCAAAGGCAACGACGATCGTCTGCTGGTGGTCATTGGTCCGTGCTCTATTCACGACCCTGCCGCGGCGAAAGAGTATGCCAGCCGCCTGCTGACGTTGCGTGAAGCGCTTAAAGGCGAGCTGGAAATCGTTATGCGCGTCTATTTTGAAAAACCGCGCACCACCGTCGGTTGGAAGGGGCTAATTAACGATCCGCATATGGATAACAGCTTCCGCATTAACGACGGGCTGCGTATCGCGCGTAAGCTGCTGCTGGAAATCAACGACAGCGGTCTGCCAGCGGCGGGCGAGTTCCTTGACATGATCACCCCGCAATATGTGGCGGACCTGATGAGCTGGGGCGCAATCGGCGCGCGTACCACTGAATCCCAGGTGCACCGTGAACTCTCTTCCGGCCTCTCGTGCCCGGTTGGCTTCAAAAATGGCACCGATGGCACCATCAAGGTCGCTATCGATGCGATCAATGCAGCTGGCGCGCCGCACTGTTTCTTATCGGTAACGAAGTGGGGCCATTCCGCTATTGTGAACACCAGCGGCAACAGCGATTGTCATATCATTCTGCGCGGTGGTAAAGAGCCGAACTACAGCGCTCAGCACGTTGCCGAAGTGAAAGTGGGTCTGGCAAAAGCCGGTCTGCCGGCGCAAATCATGATCGACTTCAGCCACGCTAACTCCAGCAAGCAGTTTAAAAAGCAGATGGAAGTCGGCGCCGATGTGTGCCAGCAGATTGCCGGCGGTGAAAACGCGATTATGGGCGTGATGATTGAAAGCCACCTGGTGGAAGGCAATCAGAGCCTGGAAAGCGGCGAACCGCTGACCTACGGCAAGAGCGTGACCGACGCCTGTATCGGCTGGGAAGATACCGAGACCATCCTGCGCCAACTGGCGGATGCGGTTAAAGCGCGCCGCGGCTAGCCTGTACTTTGCCATTGTTGGCTGCCTTCGCGTTAGGCCTGCAATGGCTAAAAATAAAAAAGCGTGGGAAATTCCACGCTTTTTTGTTGGCGAAATAATTCAGTTGCGTATTACTTCGCTTTACCCTGGTTAGCGACAGCCGCGGCCTTCGCAGCGATTTCGTCAGCATTGCCCAGGTAGTAGTGTTTGATCGGCTTGAAGTTTTCATCGAACTCATACACCAGCGGTACGCCGGTCGGGATATTCAGTTCGAGGATTTCGTCTTCGCCCATGTTGTCGAGGTATTTCACCAGCGCACGCAGGGAGTTACCGTGAGCGGCGATAATAACGCGCTCGCCGCTTTTCAGGCGTGGCAGAATGGTTTCGTTCCAGTACGGTACGACGCGGTCAATGGTCAGCGCCAGGCTCTCGGTGGTCGGCAGTTCCGCATCGGTCAGCTTCGCGTAACGCGGATCGTGGCCCGGATAACGTTCATCGTCTTTGGTCAGTTCCGGCGGGGTGACGGCAAAGCCGCGACGCCACTGTTTAACCTGCTCGTCGCCATACTTCTCAGCGGTCTCCGCTTTGTTCAGGCCCTGAAGTGCGCCGTAATGACGTTCGTTCAGTTTCCAGGATTTCTCAACCGGCAGCCAGGCCTGATCCAGTTCGTCGAGCACGTTCCACAGGGTGTGGATGGCACGTTTCAGCACGGAGGTATAAGCAAAATCAAAGCTGAAGCCTTCTTCCTTCAGCAGTTTACCTGCCGCTTTCGCTTCGCTAACGCCTTTTTCAGACAGGTCAACGTCGTACCAACCGGTGAAACGGTTTTCGTTGTTCCATTGGCTCTCGCCGTGACGAACTAGTACCAGCTTAGTTACAGCCATTCTCTTACTCCTCCTACACGCAACCCGACTACTGTGGTGTATGTGTTTATTGATTGATAACTATTCTCATTATATTGCCGTGATTTGCCTCACGGCAATGCTTATCCCTAACCATAGCGAAAATAGTGACGCAGTGTAAGATGCTTGTAAAACACCGGTTAGCTTTTTGTCTTTTAGCGGTGCAAATTACAGCAAAAAGGCGAAAAAAAACCCTCCGCAGGGAGGGTTATGACGTTATCCGGCGATAAACTGATATTCCGTCAGGCTAATGTACTCGGCGCCGGGCCGTAATACGCAATCTGGCTGCGGCCAGTGCGGATGATTTGGGGAGTCCGGCAGGAACTCGCTCTCCAGCGCCAGCCCTTGCCAGTCGCCGTAAGGTTGACTGCCGCGCGATGGCGTGCCGCCGAGATAGTTACCGGAATAAAACTGCAGCGCCGGGGCGGAGGTGTACACCGTCAGCTGTAGCTTTTCATCCTGCGACCAGACATGCGCCGCCGGCTGGCGGGCATCGCCTTTGGCCTGCAGCAGAAAGGCATGATCGTAACCTTTCACTTTTTGCTGGTCAGCATCGGCAAGGAACTCGTCGGCAAGCACCTTCGGCGCGCGGAAATCAAAGCTGGTGTACTCCACGTCGCGCAAATCGCCATACGGAATACCGTCGCTCTCCACCGGCAGATACTGGTCGGCGAAGATCTGCAGGCGGTGGTGGCGCACGTCGCCCTGCGCGCCGTCGAGGTTAAAATAGACATGGTTAGTCATATTGACCGGGCAGGGCTTATCAACGGTGGCGCGATACTCAATGGCGATACGATTATCGTCAGTCAGGCGAAAGCGCGCGGTTGCCTGCAGATGGCCCGGGAAACCCTGATCGCCATCGGCGGAGTCGAGCGCAAACAGCACCTGGCTGTCGTCGTGGCTGACAATTTGCCAGCGACGCTTGTCGAAGCCGTCCGGCCCACCGTGGAGCTGGTGGCCGGCCTCGTTCGACGGGGTTAAATTCACGATCTCGCCATCGAGCGTGAAGCGGCTGTTGGCGATACGGTTAGCGTAGCGGCCGACGGACGCGCCCAGAAATGCCGCCTGCTGGCGATATTGCTGCGGCGTGGCGCAGCCCAGTAACGCTTCGCGCAGGCTACCATCGGCAAGGGGCACTTGCGCGGAGATTAGCGTTGCGCCCCAGTCCATCACCGTCACCGTCATCCCGGCGTTATTACGCAGCGTTAGCACGTTCCACGGCTGTCCGTCGGGCGCGAGTTCGCGGGTTGGCGTTAGCATTGGCCGGCTCCCTGGGATGGTTTGCAGACGTAAAAAGTCTCTTTAATGCCGGTTTTCGCTTCATACTGAGCGGCAACCGCCTGCTGTACTTTTTCAACCAGTGCTTCCGGCATCAGGGCAACGATACAGCCGCCAAAGCCGCCGCCGGTCATCCGCACGCCCCCCTGGTCGCCGATAACCGCTTTGACAATCTCAACCAGCGTATCAATTTGCGGTACGGTGATCTCAAAATCATCGCGCATGGAAGCGTGAGACTCCGCCATCAGTTGGCCCATGCGCTGCAGGTCGCCGTTTGCCAGCGCGCTCGCCGCTTCGACGGTACGGGCGTTTTCGGTTAATACATGGCGCACGCGTTTCGCCACAATCGGGTCCAGCTCGTGGGCCACGGCATTAAACTGCGCAAGTTCAACGTCACGCAGAGCAGGCTGCTGGAAGAAACGCGCGCCGGTTTCACACTGTTCGCGGCGGGTGTTGTATTCGCTGCCGACCAGCGTGCGTTTAAAGTTGCTGTTGATAATCACCACCGCGACGCCTTTCGGCATCGACACCGGTTTGGTGCCAAGGGTGCGGCAGTCAATCAGCAGCGCATGATCTTTTTTACCCAGCGCCGAAATAAGCTGGTCCATAATGCCGCAATTACAGCCGACAAACTGGTTTTCCGCTTCCTGGCCGTTAAGGGCGATTTGCGCGCCGTCGAGCGGCAGATGATACAGCTGCTGGAACACGGTGCCGACGGCGACTTCCAGCGACGCCGAGGAGCTTAACCCCGCGCCCTGCGGTACGTTGCCGCTGATGACCAGATCGGCGCCGCCGAAGTGGTTATTGCGCTTCTGCAGATGTTTGACCACGCCGCGGACGTAGTTTGACCACTGCTGGGTGTCGTGGCTAACGATGGGCGCATCGAGGGAAAACTCGTCGCGCTGGTTATCGTAATCGGCGGCAATGACCCGCACGATACGGTCAGAACGCGGCGCGCAGCTGACTACGGTTTGATAGTCAATGGCGCACGGCAGCACGAAACCATCGTTGTAATCGGTATGTTCGCCAATCAGGTTGACGCGGCCCGGCGCCTGAATGACGTGACTAGCAGGGTAGCCAAACTGTTCAGCAAACAGCGCCTGGGTGTTCTCTTTCAGACTCATTGTTCAACTCCTGATTCACGAAAATGGATATCGCTAACGGCACGTAACTTTTCGGCGGCTTGTTCCGCCGTGAGATCGCGCTGGGTTTCGGCTAGCATTTCGTAACCGACCATAAATTTGCGCACCGTGGCGGAGCGCAACAGCGGCGGGTAAAAGTGAGCGTGCAGCTGCCAGTGTTGATTATCTTCGTTATTAAACGGCGCGCCGTGCCAGCCCATGGAGTAGGGGAAGGAGGTCTGGAACAGGTTGTCGTAACGGCTGGTCAGCTTTTTCAGCGCCAGCGCCAGGTCGTGGCGCTGGGCTGCGGTTAAATCGGTCAGGCGCTGGATATGCGCTTTTGGCAGCAGCAGCGTCTCAAAGGGCCAGGCCGCCCAATAGGGGACCACGGCCAGCCAGTGTTCGGTTTCTACAACGGTACGGCTGCCGTCGGCCAGTTCGCGTTGCACATAATCCACCAGCATCGGCGAACCCTGCTCAGCGAAATATTTCTTTTGCAGACGGTCCTCACGTTCCGCCTCATTGGGCAGGAAACTGTTGGCCCATACCTGGCCGTGAGGGTGCGGATTGGAGCAGCCCATCGCCGCGCCTTTATTTTCGAAGACCTGGACCCAGGGATAACTTTTCCCAAGGTCCGCGGTCTGCTCTTGCCACGTTTTAACCACGCCTTCCAGTGCTTCAATGCTCAGTTCCGGCAGCGTTTTGCTGTGGTCTGGCGAAAAGCAGATAACCCGACTGGTGCCGCGCGCGCTTTGGCAGCGCATCAGCGGATCGTCGCTCTCCGGGGCGTCCGGAGTATCGGTCATCAATGCCGCAAAATCGTTGGTAAACACGTAAGTGCCGGTGTAATTCGGGTTAGTGTCGCCGGTGACGCGGGTATTACCCGGGCACAAGAAACAATCCGCATCGTGCGCGGGCAACGTTTGTTTTGCCGGCGTCTCCTGCGCCCCTTGCCAGGGGCGCTTGGCGCGATGCGGTGAAACCAGAATCCACTGCCCGGTTAACGGGTTATAACGACGGTGCGGATGGTCGACGGGGTTAAATTGCGTCATGGTATTTCCTTAGAGCCTTACCTTTAGGCTATTAGTCCGGATAACCCTGCGGATGACGGGACTGCCAGTGCCAGGTGTCCTGCGCCATTTCGTCAAGGTTGCGCGTCACGCGCCAGTTCAGCTCGCGGTCGGCTTTGGCGGCGTCAGCCCAATAGGCCGGGAGATCGCCATCGCGGCGCGGCGCGAAGTGATAATTAATCGGTTTACCGCAGGCTTTGCTGAAGGCGTTGACCACGTCCAGCACGCTGCTGCCGACGCCTGCGCCAAGGTTGTAGATATGAACGCCGGCTTTATTCGCCAGTTTTTCCATGGCCGCGACGTGGCCGTCGGCGAGGTCCATCACGTGGATGTAGTCGCGCACGCCGGTGCCGTCTTCGGTCGGGTAGTCGTTACCGAAAATCGCCAGTGATTCGCGGCGGCCGACGGCAACCTGGGCGATATACGGCATCAGGTTGTTCGGGATGCCCTGCGGATCTTCGCCCATATCGCCTGATGGATGCGCGCCGACCGGGTTGAAGTAGCGCAGCAGCGCGATGCTCCAGTCCGGCTGGGCTTTCTGCAGGTCGGCGAGGATCTGCTCAACCATCAGTTTGCTTTTACCGTAGGGGCTTTGCGGGGTACCGGTCGGGAAGCTTTCAACATAAGGGATCTTTGGCTGGTCGCCGTAGACGGTCGCGGAGGAGCTAAAAATAAAGTTTTTAACGCCGGCTGCGCGCATAGCGGAAACTAATTTAAGTGTACCGGTGACGTTATTGTCGTAATATTCCAGCGGTTTGGCGACGGACTCGCCGACGGCTTTCAGGCCGGCAAAATGGATCACCGCTTCAATAGCGTGATCGTGCAGAATTTCCGTCATCAGCGCTTCATTACGAATATCGCCTTCGACAAAGGTGGCTTTCTTGCCGCCGAGACGTTCAATGACCGGCAATACGCTGCGTTTACTGTTGCAGAGATTGTCGAGAATAATCACATCATGTCCCTGCAGCAGCAGCTGTACGCAAGTATGACTTCCAATGTAACCGCTACCACCTGTGACCAGTACTTTCATGATTCGCTCCAATAGGCTTATCGTGTGAGAAGAAGATAGCATACCAAAGAAGGCAAAAGTGTGACACAGGCTAAAATAGTGGAATCGTTTACACTTGATGGTGTATTAAGACTGATTTTATGTAATTATTTATAAAACAGTGTGTTGTTGTGGTTTTTGGTTATTTCTCTGAAAAAATACAGGGATCCGCAGACCCCTGTATAGCGCTATTCCGCCAGCGCGCCGAGACGGTAAGTGTAACCGTCTCCACTGCGAATGAACTCCAGACGGTGAGTGATGCAGTCAGGGGCATCTTCGGCGTGATGCGATACAAACAGCAGCTGCGTGGCCCCTTCGCTAATCAAAACATCAACAAAACGACGTACCAGTTGACGATTCAGCGGATCCAGCCCCTGTAACGGTTCGTCGAGTATCAGTAGAGTCGGATGTTTAACCAGCGCGCGAACGATCAGCGCCAGCCGCTGCTGTCCCCACGACAAACTATGAAACGGGGCGTCGGCGGTGCGTTTATCAATGCCGAGAATATCCAGCCAGCGCTGGACCAGCTTGTGCTGCTTATCAGAGACCGCCTGATAAATGCCTATCGAATCAAAGTAGCCGGAAAGGATCACGTTACGCACGTTTGTGCTGACGCGGTATTCCAGATGCAGGCTGCTGCTGACATAGCCAATATGTTTTTTGATATCCCAGATGGTCTCGCCGCTGCCGCGACGGCGGCCAAAGAGCGTCAGATCGTTGCTGTAACCCTGCGGATGGTCACCGGTGATCAGGCTTAGCAATGTGGATTTTCCCGCGCCGTTAGGGCCGACAATTTGCCAGTGTTCGCCGGGGTTCACCGTCCAGCTTAGCTGGTTGATGATCGCTTTATCGTTATACGACACCGTGCCGTCGTTAAGAACGATAAGTGGAGCGTTCTCTGCTAAGTCATGCCGTGCGGCGGGGGCATCCGGTTCAGGTAGCGTCATACCGGCCAGTTTTTCGCTATGCGCCAGTTGGGCAACCAGCGCCTGCTGTAATAACGCCTGTTTCTCGCCGGTTTCGCTCAGCGTGCAATCCGCCAGCACGCCGGCATATTCAATGAATTCCGGGATTTCATCAAAGCGGTTGAGTACCAGTACCAGGGTGATACCAGCCTGATGCAGGCAGGCCAGCAGGTCGGCCAACTGTTGGCGCGAAGCGACATCCAGGCCATCAAACGGCTCGTCGAGGATCAGCAGATCGGGGTCGCTCATCAGCGCCTGGCAGAGCAGCGTTTTGCGGGTTTCGCCTGTCGACAGATATTTAAAGCGCCGCGTCAGCAGGTGGCTAATGCCAAACTGCTCCGCCAGCCGGGCACAGCGCTCCGGATCGCGTTTTTCATCTTCGATGATTTCCGCGGTAGTGCGCCCGGTATCCTCTTCGCCGGGGCTCAGCATATCGGTGTTGTTGCGTTGCCACTCGTCGCTGACCAGTTTCTGCAGCTGTTCAAAAGAGAGGCGAGTGATACGCTGAAATGCGCTTTCGCGCTGCCCGTTGAGTAGAGTCAGTTCGCCGGCCAGCGCTCTGGCCAGCGCCGATTTACCGCTACCGTTGCTGCCGACGAAAGCCCAGCTTTCGCCAGCGCGCAGCGTGAGGCGATCGATATGTAATGTTTTAGTATCGCTAAGGCGAAACGTACCTTGCGAAATTTGCAATGATGACATTGTGTATCCCACTTTTTGCAGCGTTGTGCTTCAGGGATACGACTTCACGGCAATAAAGTCAATGCCATTAGCATAAGGTCGCCAGAATGATACGATCGGCATTGAAGTAAGCGATCGCCTGCGCGCCTTCCTGCAAACCGTCGGTTTGCGCCGTTGGCAGCGTGGCGCACAGGTTTTGCCCATCCGGCAACGCCATGATAACTTCGCACCGATCCGGCCCGCGTTCAATGTGGCTGATGCGCCCGGTAAGCTGGTTGTCCGCCTGCTGCGCTACGGCGTGGTCAAGCGTGATGCCGACCCACGGCGCTTTCAGCAACACCAGCACTTCCTGGCCTTCATCAAGCCCGAGGCGGTCGGCGCTTTGAGCGGTAATGGCGACTTTAAAACGGGTCTGACCGTCCGCCAGCAGCACGTCGACATGTTGCTGTACCTGCTGGTGGTCGCGACCGGTGATGGTGCCGAACCACTGGTTGCGGGCGCTGGTTTGTAACGAGAAGCGGGAAATCGCCGCCAGCAAACTGTCGAGGGGCAGGGCGTCATCGTCGCTTAACACATCGAAGGCTTTTTGTTGAATCTGCGCCAACAGATCGTATAACTGAATCAACCGCTGGCCATAGCGGGTCAGCACCGCGCCGCCGCCGCCTTTGCCGCCGGTGGCGCGGTCGACCAGCGACTGTTCGCTGAGCTGGTTCATTTCGTTGATCGCATCCCATGCGCTTTTATAGCTGATACCGGCGTTCTTCGCGCCCTGGCTAATTGAGCCAGTCCGATCGATCTGCTTGAGTAAGGCTATCCGGCGGGGATCGGCGAACAGGCGCTGCTGAAGCTTAAGCGTAAGAAGGATTTCGGCCTGCATAATCAATTCCTGACGTAAAAAGCGTATTGTGAACGATAGCGCCCATCTTGCAACAGGCATCTGCCGCGGCGGCGGCGAGGCACCGCACAAATGGGGCGTGTTTTTCCGGCTGAAATGGTTACAATGAAGTATTCGTACTATCTGGAGCCAACCATGTTAGAGCTGTTGAAAAGTCTGGTATTTGCTGTCGTCATGGTACCTGTGGTGATGGCGGTCATCCTCGGTCTGATTTACGGCCTCGGTGAAGTGTTTAACCTTTTCTCCGGCGTCGGTCATAAAGACAGCAGCCAGCAAAATCACTGATTCCCCAACGCCCGGTCCGCCGGGCGTTTTCTTTTGTACCGATCCCGATTCCCCCTAATTGACGCTGTGAAATTCTCACCATAGTCGTTATATTATCTACTACATAACGAATAAACAGGAGTTTCCAATGGCAGGTCAATGGTCGCGTTTTCTCACCGGAGCGGCATTAACGCTCTGCGTTTCTGGTCATGCGCTGGCGCAGGACGGCAAAATTACCGTTTTTGCCGCGGCGTCGTTAACCAACGCTATGCAGGATATCGCGCAAGCGTATAAAAAAGAGCATCGTGTCGACGTGGTCTCTTCCTTTGCTTCTTCCTCCACGCTGGCGCGGCAGATTGAAGCCGGCGCGCCCGCCGATCTGTTTATTTCAGCGGACCAGAAATGGATGGACTATGCCGTAGACAAAAAATCAATCGATACGGCTTCCCGCACTACGCTGCTGGGCAATAGTCTGGTGGTGGTCGCGCCGAAAGCCAGCGATCGCGGCGATATCGCCATTAATGATAAAACCGACTGGACCAGCCTGCTGCAAGGCGGGCGTCTGGCGGTCGGCGATCCGGATCACGTGCCGGCGGGGATTTACGCGAAAGAAGCGCTGCAGAAACTGGGTGCCTGGGAGACGTTGTCGCCGAAGCTCGCGCCGGCAGAAGACGTGCGTGGCGCGCTAGCGCTGGTGGAGCGCAACGAAGCGCCGTTGGGCATCGTCTACGGCTCTGATGCCGTCGCCAGCAAGGGGGTCAAAGTGGTGGGCACCTTCCCGGAGGAATCGCACAAAAAAGTCGAGTATCCGCTGGCTATCGTTGATGGGCATAAAAATGCTACCGTAACCGCGTTTTACGACTACCTCAAAGGCCCGGAAGCCTCGGCTATCTTTAAACGTTACGGATTCACCACACAGCAATGATTTTAAGCGATCCCGAATGGCAGGCGGTACTGCTGAGCCTGAAAGTTTCATCCCTGGCGGTGGTTTGCAGCTTACCTTTTGGGATCTTTTTCGCCTGGCTGCTGGTGCGCCGCCATTTTCCCGGCAAAGCGTTACTCGATAGCATTATACATTTACCGCTGGTGCTGCCGCCGGTGGTGGTCGGCTATCTGTTACTGATTTCCATGGGGCGACGCGGCTTTATCGGTAGTTGGTTATATGATTGGTTTGGTCTGACTTTCGCCTTCAGCTGGCGGGGGGCGGTGCTGGCGGCGGCGGTGATGTCATTTCCGCTGATGGTGCGGGCGATACGCCTCGCCCTTGAAGGGGTGGACGTGAAGCTTGAACAGGCGGCGCGCACCCTCGGGGCTAATCGCTGGCGGGTATTTTTCACCATCACGCTGCCGTTGACTCTGCCGGGCATTATTGTCGGCACGGTGTTGGCCTTCGCCCGTTCGCTGGGGGAGTTTGGCGCGACGATCACCTTTGTCTCAAACATTCCCGGCGAAACGCGCACCATTCCTTCCGCGATGTATACCCTGATTCAAACGCCCGGCAGCGAAGGCGCCGCCGCGCGGTTATGCATCATCTCTATTGTTCTGGCGCTGGTATCGCTGCTGGTGTCCGAATGGCTGGCGCGCCTTAGCCGTAAGCGGATGGGGAAATAACTATGCTGGAGCTCGATTTTAGCCAGACGTTAGGCAATCACTGCCTGGAAGTGCATGAAACCCTTCCCGCCAGCGGCATCACCGCTATTTTCGGCGTCTCAGGCGCGGGCAAAACCTCACTGATTAATGCTATCAGCGGGCTGACGCAGCCGCAGCAGGGGCGCATTGTGCTCAATGGCCGGGTGCTCAATGACGCGCGACAGCGCATCTGCCTGGCGCCGGAGAAGCGGCGTATCGGTTATGTGTTTCAGGACGCGCGGCTGTTTCCGCACTATAAAGTGCGCGGCAACCTGAAATATGGGATGGCTAAAAGCATGGCCGAGCAATTTGATAAGCTGGTGGCGTTATTGGGCATTGAGCACCTGCTCGAACGGCTGCCCGGTAGTTTGTCCGGCGGCGAAAAACAGCGGGTGGCGATTGGCCGCGCCCTGTTGACCGCGCCGGAATTGCTGCTGCTGGATGAGCCGCTGGCCTCGCTGGATATTCCGCGAAAGCGCGAATTACTCCCCTATTTACAGCGGCTGGCGCGCGAGATCCATATCCCGATGCTGTATGTCAGCCACTCGCTGGATGAAATTCAGCACCTGGCCGATAACGTGCTGGTGCTGGAAGCGGGAAAAGTGAAGGCGTTTGGCGATCTCGAAACGGTGTGGAGCAGCAGCGTGATGCATCCGTGGCTGCCGCAGGAGCAGCAGAGCACGATTCTTAACGTCTCGGTGATCGCGCAGCATCCGCAGTATGCAATGACCGCGCTGGCGCTGGGCGATCAGCAACTATGGGTTAATCAGCTGGCGCGAGAGCCGGGCGAAGCGGCGCGTGTTCGTATTCAGGCGTCGGATGTGTCGCTGGTGCTGGAGCACCCGCGACAGACCAGTATCCGTAATATCCTGCGCGCGCAGGTTGTTGGTTGCGTGGAAACCAACGGCCAGATTGAGGTACAGCTTACGGTCAGCGGCAGAACGCTATGGGCGCGAATTAGCCCATGGGCGCGGGATGACCTGGGCATCACCGCAGGTCAATGGCTCTATGCGCAAATTAAAAGCGTATCGATCGCGGCCTGATTACAACAGATGGCGATTGATGAAGTCGGCGATGCTGGTGGTTTCGTTTTCACCAATCACCACTTTTGCCCGCGCTTTTACTTCCTCAACCGCGTTACCCATCGCCACGCCGGTCCCGACGGCTTCCAGCATGCTGAGATCGTTGTAGTTATCGCCAAAGGCGATAACATCCTGCATGGATAATCCTTGCGCGGCGACCCACTGCGCCAGGCGTTTGCCTTTGCTATTGCCGGCGCGGGCGATATCCACCTGATCGTGCCACGACCATTCGCATTCCAGGCCCAGATTCTGGCCGACGGTCTGCGCGAAGTCCTGTAGTTTCGGGATATTTTCATCGGTGAGGGCGAATTTCCACACCGCCTGCACTTCACGCGCCGCCTGGGCCAGAGAATCCACCTGGGTGAAAACCGGGCGCTGTTCAACCGGCAGCGACTGCGCCCAGTTAGTGGTGCGGATCACGTGACCGGTCGGACGCTCATAAAGCATGGCGTCATCAACGTACATCAGACCGTGAATATCGTGTTCGGCGAGCATGTTGGTGAGGCTGAGGGCTTTATCTACCGGCATCGGATCGGCTTCGAGAACCTTTTTTGCATGATAATCATACAAATAGGTACCATTACAACAAATTGCAGGTGTATCGAGAGCCAGTGCCTGATAAAAAGGATGGATAGCGACGTGATGTCGGCCGGTTACGACGATCACCTGATATCCAGCCTCCCGGGCGCGAGCCAGCGCATCGAGCGACGCCGGAAGAATCGTTTTTTTTGAGGTCAGTAGGGTGCCGTCTAAATCGAGGGCGATCACGCGTGAGGTCATGTGTTGGTTCCGGTAAATGGTGAAAAAGGGTCTGCCATGATGGTACACGGCTTCGTCTCAGGGGCAAATTTTTCAGCATCTACCGTTAAAAACGTCTATACCATTCATCGTTGCGCCGCGCGCCGGATGAAATGTATAACGATGTCCACGAGCAGTTTCACGAGCAGTGAGGAAAGGAGTAGTCATGAAACAAACCGTATATACCGCCAGCCCGGAGAGCCATCAGATTCACGTCTGGAGCCTCAATGCTGAGGGAAATCTGACATTGGTTCAGGTTGTTGATGCCCCGGGCCAGGTGCAGCCGATGGTGGTAAGCCCGAACAAAGAGTATCTCTATGTCGGCGTTCGTCCGGAGTTTCGCGTCCTGGCTTACCGCATTGCGCCAGATAATGGCGCGCTGACTTTCGCCGGTGAAGCCGCGCTGCCGGGGAGCCCGACGCATATCTCCACCGACCATCAGGGCCGTTTTGTTTTCAGCGCTTCCTACAATCAGGGCTGCGTGAGCGTGACGCCATTGATTGACGGCCTACCGGGCGAAACGGTCACCGTCGTCGAGGGGCTGGAAGGCTGTCACTCGGCCAATATTTCGCCGGACAACCGCACGCTATGGGTCCCGGCGCTGAAGCAGGATCGTATTTGCCTGTTTAATCTGAGCGATGACGGCTATCTGGCCGCGCAGGAGCCGGCGGAAGTTACTACTGTGGAAGGCGCTGGTCCGCGGCACATGGTGTTCCATCCGAACCAGCAGTACGGCTACTGCGTGAACGAACTGAATAGCTCCGTTGACGTGTGGGAGCTTAAAGATCCGCACGGGAAAATTGAGTGCGTGCAGACGCTGGATATGATGCCGCCAGATTTCACCGGCGTGCGCTGGGCTGCGGATATTCATATTACGCCGGATGGCCGCCATCTGTATGCCTGCGATCGTACCGCCAGCATTATCACCATCTTCAGCGTTTCTGAAGACGGTAGCGTACTGTCTATTGAAGGCTACCAGCCGACCGAAGCGCAGCCGCGCGGCTTTAATGTCGATCACAGCGGTAAGTATCTGATTGCCGCCGGGCAGAAATCGCATCATATCGCGGTATATGAAATTGCCGGCGAGCAGGGGCTATTAAAAGAGAAAGGACGTTATGCCGTTGGTCAGGGCCCGATGTGGGTAGTGGTTAACGCGCATTAATTTGCTATTGATAGAAAAAAACCTCGCGCCGGCGAGGTTTTTTTATTCGGACTGACAGGCCTAAATATCATCCATCGTATAGCCGACGACAATTTCCAGCGTCTTACGAATCACATCCGCGGTGACCACGTTATCGGTGGTTTCCAGGGCATTGATCAACCATAAAATAAGCGCCTTATTGCTCAGATGCCCATCTGAGCTGAGGATACTGTCGATTGCCAGCGACATGACCGCAGATTCATCGACTAATTTATCTCCGGCGCTGCGGAAATATTCTGAGAGCGCTGTATCCTGCAGTCCTGCGTAAATATCTGATTGCTGATGCATAGTCTGTCTCATCATATTCTCACTTGTTTATTAAACTTGATCGGGGATCAGTGTATTTTTTTGCCCGTCGGTTCGACGTTACTATCCACAACAACGGCTCTGTTTTCCCACTGGCCGTTAATCTTTTTAATGACTGGAGCGTGATTGCCGCGCGTCGTGAGTCTGACGCTAATTTCATCAATAACGGCAATAATTGCATTCCTTCGCTGGTGGTTCGTTTCCGCTGCCTGCATTAACCGAAGTTTGACTAGCAGCGTCGGAATATTAATTGGCCGGTTTGTTTTAAGAAGAGATAAAACCGCCTCGCCGATAATCTCATCGCTAACCCGATCTGATTGACTGCTTTTCATCATCGTCCCTCTGCATGCCTCGTGTTCCTGTAAGCCAGGTTAGGTGCAGGCCGACAGTCAGCGTTTACTCCTGACGCTCAAACAGCAGGCCAATCAACGTTTGATAATGATCTTCTTCTTCGGGGGCTCGTGCGACGTCAAGACGGCTCAGTAACTTGGTGCAAAGCGCTTTGCGGTTTAAATGCCGCCCTTCGGTGAGAATGTCCATCACGATTTCGCCCAGCGTCTCCTGCTGAGAAGGTAAAGATGCTTTGTTGAAATACTGGGCTATCGCGTTCGCTGTATCTGGAATGTAACCATTCTGCTGCATATGCGCTCCTTTAATTTCACTCATCTGTTAACTGTGAGTAAACTTATACAATAATTTGTAACTTGTACATAGCGTGTTGCGCAATAAATCGCGTTTAGATTATAGTCTATTGAAATTTATTGATAAATTTATTGTTTTTTTATTTTGTGTAAAATTGCCATGAGGGTTCTAAGCGTGACAATCTGTACAAGATTATGCGGCCAGGCGGCGTCGTGTGTTCAATTTTTGTTAATATAAATACTTGTTTCGCAAGACGTATCGAGCAGTAACTGCTACTGTGAATGCTTATACCTCTCATCTGGAACCGCTATGCTCACCACCATCATTTATCGCAGCCATATCTGCGACGATGTCTCATTCAAATCGCTCGAGTCGATGGTTGCTGCGGCTAACGAGAGAAATGGTCAGGCGGATGTCACCGGTATTTTACTTTTTAACGGCACTCATTTTTTCCAACTCATTGAGGGGCCGGAAGAAAACGTACAGCAAATTTATCGGCATATTTGCGCGGACCCGCGTCATTACAATCTGGTGGAGCTTCTGTGCGATTACGCGCCGTCTCGCCGCTTTGGTAAGGTTGGCATGGAGCTGTTTGATTTAAGGGAACACGATCGCGATGCGGTACTACAGGCCGTGCTGGATAAGGGGACGACAAAATATCAGCTGACTTATGACGACCGGGCGCTGCATTTTTTCCGTACCTTTGTCGAAGCGACGGAAAAAGAGAACTACTATGAAATTCCTTCAGCTGATAGCTGGGATTTTATTGCCGATGAGAGCTCGTTTTACCCGGCCGTGCCCTGTATCGACCGTGCTGAAACATGCTGTTTTGCTTTTCAGCCGGTGGTTGACCCTTTTGCCTGTGAAATAGTCTCCTGGGAAGCGCTGCTGCGTACCGTTGACGGAGAACCGCCTGCGGCCTATTTTGCCGGTTTGTCAGGCGATGAGATTTATGTCGCGGATTTGCAAAGTAAACGGGTTGCGCTGGCCATTGCTGGCAAATTAGGTCTGCGTGAACGTACCCTGACCATCAATCTGCTGCCGATGACGCTGGTGAAAGTGGCGGATGCGGTGCCATTCCTGTTAACGGAAATTCAGCGCAATGACCTGATTCCGGAACAGATAATTGTTGAATTCACCGAGCGTGAAGTGATTTCGCGGATGGATGAGTTTACCGATGCCGTACGCAAACTTAAGGGGGCGGGAATTCGCGTCGCTATCGATCACTTTGGCGCCGGTTTTGCCGGGCTATCGCTGTTGGCGCAATATCAACCGGATCGAATTAAAATCGACCAGCAGCTGATCCGCAACATCCATCGTGACGGGCCGCGCCAGGCTATCGTGCAGGCGATCATCAAATGCTGCCATTCACTGGAAATTGCCGTATCGGTGGTTGGCGTTGAGCAGGCGGAGGAGTGGATGTGGCTTGAGGCGGCGGGTATTTCTCATTTCCAGGGAAATCTGTTTGCCAGCCCGCGACTGGCTGGTCTGCCGGCAATCCTCTGGCCGGGGAAAATATGATCCATCCTGAGATAGCGTAAACGCACTTTCATCCTTTTTCCCGCACGCTGTGAGCTGCAACCTGATATCTTTATCTGTACAAGAAAAGAGAGTTGTACAGTATGCCTAAATTCGTTAGTTTAGGCGCTAAAGTATCAGGTTGAGATAAGGCGGCTTATGGCTTTTTACAGTATCGGTGAAGTAGCCGAGCGTTGCGGAATCAATCCGGTCACCCTTCGAGCCTGGCAGCGGCGTTACGGTTTGCTGAAACCGCAGCGTAGCGAAGGCGGGCACCGTCAGTTTGATGAAGAAGATATTCAGCGAATCGAAGAGATTAAGCGCTGGATAGAACGTGGCGTTTCAGTGGGCAAGGTGAAAGCGCTGCTGGAAGGCCAGCTACCTGCCGCACGCGATGAATCTGCCCAACTGCAGGAAGAGATGATGAGTATCCTGCGCTATATGCAGCCGGCAAAAATCCGCGCCAAAATCACCGCATTAAGCCATCAGTATCCTGTCGACACCCTGCTTGATAGCCTGTTTGCGCCGGTGCGCCAGCGGTTGAAGCTCGATCAAAACACCTCGCTGGTTATTAGCAGCATGCTGGATGGCATTTTGATTGATTGCGTGGCGCTGTTTTTAGCCGAGTCGCGGAAGAAAAATGGCAAGGAGACGCTGCTGGTGGGGTGGGGGAATGAAGACCGCACCGGCCTATGGCTGGAAGCCTGGCGCCTTTCGCAGCGTGGTTGGCACGTCAACGTGCTGGCGGAACCGTTAGAATCTCCCCGCCCGGAACTGTTTCCTGGGCAACATATTTTCGTCTGGACCGGGCGCGCCGCCTCGCCGCTGCAGCTGGAGCTGCTGGGCCACTGGCAGGAGCAGGGCTTCAGTATTCACTTCCACGGTAACGAATAAAAAAACCTGCCTTGTAAGTGAGGCAGGTTTCTGTTTGCTTACGTCGCGCGTGCTTACAGATGGATTTGACTCCAGGACTTAAATGTTTCGCTACGGCTGATATTAAAGAAATCTGTCCTGCCGCTGCAGCCCAGTTTTTTTATCAGATTCAAACGGATTTGATAAATTGTCTTAATATGCAAGTTGAGCGAGCGGCCAATACTGGCAATGGCTTCGCCATTACTGATGAGCTGAATGACTTTCTTTTCTCGCTCGGTAAACTGCACCCGTTCACCAGGGGAGGTATGCGTTTTATAATACCGGGTGGGTTGATTGAGAAATGTTTTTAATTCTGCTGGCGTCGATCTAGCGGGAATGCGTAACATTGGCAATTCGCTGAGAAAATTAAGATCGTTGCCTTCGGTTAATAAAACAAAAACCGTCTCCCGGCGATTATATTTATGTTGTAATACCGAAAAATAACTGTCGCTGGTAAAAAAGACATACTTTTTACTGAAACACCTTTCTGGCAGCGTACGCAGAATGAGGCTAATGCCGCTCAGAAGATAGTGGTTGTCAATCCACAGGTCGTAGCGTTCGGAACAAATGTGCGTGTGTTTACTGAACATTTTGGTCTCCACGAAGCGGGTGGACGAATTAATGGTGAATACCGCGGCGTAGAATATCCAACGCCTGCAAATAGAGATCAGAAAGTATTTCATTACTTTCTGTTTGCAGTCGCTGGTTAATCTCGGTAATTAATTGAAGGTCATCAACTGTTTTATTTTCTTGCAATAAGCTATTTTCAATGTTTTTTAGCAATGCGCAGTTAGCAATAAACTGCACGGGAATTGTATTTTTGATGTGCATAACCCTGAATCTCCCACGCGAAAAATAAAAGCCGCTGGCGTAAACGATTTGCTCATCGTTTACGCCAAAACATTGCGGACAGGCAACGGTAAAGCAGGAACCACCTCAAAATAACCGCGGTATCGGCGCAGAGTGCTGACCCGAACGCCCGCGCAAAATCGAGCTACCCGTCAACTATAGACGCTCAGAACAAACTTGTACAAATTTCTGCGAAAAAATTTGTACACATTAAATTTTTATTTGCTGAGTTAAGTGTATTTTATTGATATTATTGGATTTATTTTCTTGCGTCATTGTACAATTAGAGCGGTGAATATCTCTGAAAAATGACCGGCGCTCACTGCTCGGGGTTATACTTGTCGGCCAAGAAGGTGAAGAAAAAGGGAATGCGATGAAACTATGGCCAATTCTGACCGGGGTAGCGGTATCGCTGGCGCTAGTCGCCTGTAAGACCCCCACGCCGCCTCGAGGTGTCAAACCGATAAACCACTTTGATGCCAGCCGTTATCTGGGGCGCTGGTATGAAGTCGCGCGCCTGGAAAACCGTTTTGAACGAGGTCTGCAGCAGGTGACGGCAACTTACAGCATGCGTGATGACGGCGGCATTCGCGTACTTAATCGTGGATTTGACCCGCGCAACAACCGCTGGCGCGAAAGCGAAGGCAAAGCCTATTTCACCGGCGCTTCCACCACGGCAGCGCTGAAAGTCTCGTTCTTCGGTCCCTTCTATGGCGGATATAACGTGATCGCGCTCGACGACGATTATCAATACGCGCTGGTGAGCGGGCCAAATCGCGACTATTTATGGCTACTTTCGCGCACCCCGGATATTCCGACCCACATCCGACAACAATACCTTGCCCTGGCCGCTGAGCTCGGTTTTGCGGTTAACAAACTGGTCTGGGTGCCGCAGGCGAAGGCTTAAACTATCGCCTGCCGCAGGGTGTGCGCCGCATCGTTGAGCGCGGGCGCCGGCATACGGCCGATCAGCGCAAACTGGTAGCCGCCGTGGCGCCACCAGCGCAGGTTCATGCCCTGTCGCTGCTCATTTTGCGGCGGCGAGGCGGTTTGCCGGGCGGCGGGTGAAATACAAAGCGCGACCGGGCCGTAACCGGTATGCAGCCAGAGGATTTGCGTGATCGAGGTACTTTCGTAACGCAGCATACGGACCATTTTCAGCTCCGCCTCAGGCAAGGCGAGCTGGCGTCGTTCTAGAAACAGTCCTGTATCCTGCGCCGAACGACGCAGGCCACGGTCGAGCATCTCGGGTGAATTATCCACATCGGCCACGGTTTCCGCGCTATATAGCGACATGTACTGGGCTTCAAGACGGCGAATATTCTCGTCATCGTCTTCCTGCGGCGCAGGCCGCCAGAAGTAACTTGTTGCGCTACCGATAACCAACAGGCCCAGTGAGGCGCCGATCAGCGCGCGACGGCTGAAGCGCGCCTGATTTTGCGCTTTACTTTCCGACCCGGTGAGGTAGGGCGCCAGTTTCGCCTGCATCCGCGCCACGGGCGCTTCATCAAGCAGGGCGGCGAAAGCATGTTGATAAGGCTGATGATTATTCATCAACGTGGCGGTGCGGCTGGCGAGCTGCGGGTCGCGGGCAAAGGTTTCGCTAAAACGGCGGGCGTCCTGCGCGCACATTTCGCCATCAAGCCAGGCGACAATGGCCTCGTCCTGCCAGGGTGGGGAAAAGCGAATAGGGTTCATGAGCGTTTCTCCTGCGCCGGGGGTGAAACCGCCGGCGTTTTGGCCAGCGTTTCTCGCGCGGCGGCTAGCCGACTCATAATGGTGCCAATAGGTACCGATAGCGTCTCGGCGGCTTCCTGATAACTAAACCCCTCGACATACACCAAAAAGACGGCATTACGCTGCGCCTCGGGCAGTTGATTAACCCGCAGCATCAGTTGCCGATAGCGCCACTGCGTCTCGTCCTGCTCGCCCGGCTCAGGGGCAGCCAGCTCCTCACACTCGACAAACCCCTGGCCGAGGCGGACCTGGCGGGCGCGCAGCTCTGAAATCCAGATGGAGTGCAAAATGGAGAATAGCCACCTGTCGATGCGGGTGCCGGGGGTAAACTGCGCGCTCTTTTCGAGCGCGCGAAGGCAAGTGGCCTGCACCAGCTCCTCGGCGACGTCGCGGTTGTGCGAGAGTACGAGGCCGTAGCGCCACAGGCGAGGAAGATGGGCGGCAAGTTGGCTATCAACGATACGGTTAGCGATGTTCTTATCCTTATTGATTCTGGCGAATCACGACTATCAGGATTCAGGATGTCCGTTTATTGCCGACTGAAGATCGCGGTACTCTTCGCAGCTTTGGCCGCAAATGCCGGCAATCGCCGCCAGCTGCTGTTTGGCCAGATCGGGACGTCCTTTAACCATCCATGCCTCGCCAAGGTATTCGCGGGCTTTCGCGTAGTCTGGTTTCAGCGCCAGCGCCCGCTGATAATAGCCAATTCCTTCATCGGTTCTGCCGAGCTTACGCGTGGCGTAGCCGCGATAGTTCCACGCCTCAGGCGTATTGGCGTTGTGCAGCGTATCCAGCAGGTTAAGCGCGGCCTGATATTCCCCTTTTTTCGCCAGATGCCAGGCATAATTGGTTTTATCTTCATCGCTAAGGCTGCTGGTTTTCTGCGGGACGCATTTTTGGCTCACGCTGTCGTAGGCCTGTCCGCTCGGGCAATCCGGGGTTTGTTTGCTCGGGCTGTTATCGCCCATGGCCAACGCCGCCGGGGTATATAACAAAAATAGCAGCGCCGGAACGACTAAGCGCCTGATGGGAGAAATTTGTGCGTTCATGGTGACCTCCAGGTGGGCGAGAGACGCGATAAGGCATCGCGTTGCCGGTTCTAAGGAGTAAACGCGCAAGCGGGGGGATTTATTCGCCGTTGGCGAAAATTATTAATTGGCGTTGTGGCGAGAGAATGCGTCGATAAGAAAAGCCCGCGCTCGGGGGGAGCGCGGGCCGATAATATTACTGTTTCGGAGCGGCAACCACAAAGCTGCCCACGCCGCGGTTGTTATATTCCCACATGCGGTTGAAGCCGTTGTCGTTAAGGTTACGCTGCGGGTGGCCTTTGTCATCCTGCGCGCCAACGTTACCGCTGAAGGCGCGGTTAGAACCTACCGCCGCCGCCCACGGTTGAGCAATGTTAAAGCCTTCATTGATGACGCTATCGCGGATTACCACCTGGCCGTTGCTGTTGCCGTCGACGTCCAGCGCGCGGCCCAGCTGCGCGACGTTATCGCCGGACGCGGTGAAGCGGCTGTTGGTCGCCAGGAAGCCGTAGGTCACGCTTTTCAGCGTTGCCGGCGCGAAAACGTAGGCTTCTTTCTGCGTACGCGAGTTCACGACGCGGAAATCGGTATTATCAAATACCACCGCGCCGCGACCGGAAACGATATCCACATCGCCTTCAATATAGCTATTGGTCACCAGCGTGCGGGTTTGACGGTTGTCCTGCAGACGGTTCTGCACGCCGCTATTGGTCACAAAGAAGGTGTTCTGGCGGCCAAGAATGTTGACCTTGTTGATCTGCACCTGGTCGCCATCGCTGCGCAACGCCACCGCCTGGTGGGTACCGGCATCGACGCTATCGCCGAGATTGTTGGCGATAGTCAGGTTCTGCAGCTGCAGGCCATTGTTCTGCGACCAGAAGACCGCGGAACACATCACGCCCACGGTGGCGGCGGATTTGCTCTGGCAACTGTCGAACATATACCACGCGGGTTTGCCTGGCATATATTTGCCGCCCGGATTAACCAGATGACGCCAGCTATTACGGTCCATTTCGGAATCAATTGCTTCGCTGATTTTGACGTCGGCAGGATTTTCACCGGTACCATAAATCGTCAGCGCGCCCGGCGCGGCAGGTACGTAGACGGTACCCGCATATTCGCCCGGCATAACGGCGATGAACAGGCGACGGGCAGAGTGACGGGCAATCGCCGCATCGACCGCGGCCTGAATAGTCGTGTGGGTCACGCCCTGGGCGCCCGCTGGGCCGACGATGAAATCAGGCTGCGCCGGCAGGCTGATAGCGGATGGCGTCCACGCGGCGGCATTCGGCGTCAGCGACTGGAAATAGGCCGCTTGAGTAAAGTTTTTCGCTTCATCGGCGCTAAGAATCGGCCGTGCGGTATTGCCCGGTGCAGTCTGCGTTGAGGGCTTTTGATCGGCAGGCGTCGAGCTACAGGCGGACAGCGTCACGCCGAAGGCCAGCGCCAGCGCCAGACGGGAAACGGAATATGTGTTCATGTTGCTCCGGGCGATAATATGCAAAGTTACATACCCTTTGTGCGCGACAGGGTATAAGTCCTTTAAAACCTGCTGTTTTATACTAACTTGAACGAAACGGGAAGATGCCAGTTCAAAAACTTCACTTCTTTACGCAACGCGAAGCGCTGACGGAACGTCTTTAGTCACAAAAAAATAACATTTACCCGCGCTTTTATTGACATTACCGGCGTTATGAAAATAAATGTCTATACAACCCATGACAAGTTGAATGCTATGACTGAAGCCACCTCTGAACTCGTTATCTGGCGAAACGCGCGTCTCGCCACCCTGAACCCTGATTATTCCCAACCGTATGGCCTGCTGGAGCGCCATGCGCTGCTGGTGCGTAATGGCCGCATCGAGGCGATCGTTGACGATGCTGATGCCCCGGCAGGGCGTCATATCGACCTCGAAGGCCGGCTGCTGACGCCGGGTCTTATTGACTGCCACACGCACCTGATTTTTGGCGGCAGCCGGGCGCAGGAGTGGGAGCAGCGGCTGAACGGCGTGTCGTATCAAACCATCAGCGCCAACGGCGGCGGCATTAACTCCACCGTGCGCGCCACGCGCGAAAGCAGCGAAGCTGAACTACTGGCGCTGGCGCAGCCGCGTCTCGCTCGCCTGCTGCGTGAAGGGGTGACAACGCTGGAGATTAAATCAGGCTACGGTCTCGATCTGCAAAACGAACGCAAAATGCTGCGGGTCGCCCGAAAACTGGCCGACGACAACGGAGTGGAACTGTCGGCGACGCTGCTCTCCGCCCACGCCACGCCGCCGGAATATCATGGCGACGCCGATGGCTATATCTCGCTGGTCTGCGAGACCATACTGCCGATGCTGTGGCAAGAGGGGCTGTTTGAAAGCGTTGACGTCTTCTGTGAAAACGTCGGCTTCAGTCCACAGCAAACCGAGCGCGTATTTCAGGCCGCGCAGGCGCTGGGCATTCCGGTAAAAGGCCACGTTGAGCAGCTCTCGTCGCTGGGCGGCGCTCAGCTGGTGAGTCGCTATCATGGGCTTTCCGCCGACCATATCGAGTATCTGACGGAAGAGGGTGTGGCGGCGATGCGCGAAAGCGGCACCGTGGCGGCCTTGCTCCCCGGCGCGTTCTACTTCCTTAACGAAACCCGCAAACCGCCGGTGGAACTGCTGCGCAAGTACCAGGTGCCGATGGCGGTGGCGACCGATTTCAACCCGGGCACCAGCCCCTTCGCCAGCCTGCACCTGGCGATGAATATGGCCTGCGTCAAGTTTGGTTTAACGCCGGAAGAGGCCTGGGCCGGGGTGACTCGCCATGCCGCGCGGGCGCTGGGGCGACAGGAGAGTCACGGTCAGCTGGCGGCGGGATTTGTCGCAAACTTCGCCATCTGGGATGCTGAGCATCCGGTCGAGATGGTGTATGAGCCGGGGCGCGCGCCGCTCTGGGGGCGCGTGGTACGAGGAGAACTGCAATGATGCTGTGGCAAGCTACGCCCGCCAACCTTTGGCAGGGGCGCGATGATAGCGCGGAGGCGCCCAATGCGCTGCGCCTGTTCCAGACCATCGCCCGCGCGGAACGCTTTGCGCCGCAGGAGATGCCCGGCGATATCGCGCTGCTCGGCTTCGCCTGCGACGAAGGCGTACGGCGTAATAAAGGTCGTACCGGCGCCGGACATGGCCCGGAAACGCTACGCCGGGCGTTGGCCAATATGGCCAGCCATCAGGGCCATGACCGCTGCGTAGATATGGGCACGATTAGCGTTGATGGCGAACAGTTAGAAGCCGCACATCAGGCGCTGCGCGAGGCGGTGGTCGCCTGTCAACGCGCCGGCAAACGCACGCTGGTGCTGGGCGGCGGCCACGAGACGGCCTTCGGCCACGGCGCTGGGGTACTGGATGCCTTCCCGGGCGAAAAGGTGGGTATTATTAATCTCGATGCGCATCTTGATTTACGCTTTGCCGAATGCGCCAGCTCCGGGACGCCGTTCCGCCAGTTGGCGCTGGAGTGTGAAGCGCAGCAGCGAGGTTTTCATTATACCTGCATTGGCGTCAGTCGGGCGGCGAACACCCAGGCGTTATGGGATGAAGCGGCGCGCCGTCAGGTGAATATCGTTGAGGATCTGGAGGTTCTGGAGGCCTTCGAAACTCGCGTGTTGCCGGAGCTTGAGCGCAATATCGCGCAATTCGACCGTCTGTATCTGACTATCGATCTCGACGTGCTGCCGGCGCGCGAAATGCCGGCGGTTTCCGCGCCGGCGGCGCTGGGCGTGCCGCTGGCGACCCTGTTGCGGATCGTCGAGCCGTTGTGCCGCGGCGGTAAGCTACAGGCGGTGGATTTGGTCGAGTTTAATCCGCAATTTGACGTCGACGGACAGGGCGCTCGCGCGGCGGCCCGTCTGGCATGGCAAATCGCCCATTGGTGGCGCTAGCGATCCGCGCTATTATTTTCGTTTCGCCGCTCCGCTTATTACGCATAAGGAAAGCCAGGCCATGTTTGCACAACAACCTCGTTCCGCGCCCGCGCCTTTCTATGAAAAGGTGAAGCAGGCGATCAGCGAAAAGATCCACCGCGGCGAGTGGCGTCCGCACGACCGAATTCCCTCGGAGGCTGAACTGGTCGCCCAGTTCGGCTTCAGCCGCATGACCATCAACCGCGCGCTGCGCGAGCTGACGGATGAAGGCTTGCTGGTGAGGCTACAGGGCGTCGGTACCTTCGTCGCCGAGCCGAAAGGGCAGTCTGCGCTGTTTGAAGTGCGCAGCATTGCCGATGAGATTGCCTCCCGCCGTCACCAGCACCGCTGCGACGTGCTGCTTTTAGAGGAGACCGAAGCGGATGTTATCCAGGCGGAGGCGCTCAACGTCGCCGAAGGCACGCGTATCTTCCATTCGCTGATGGTGCATTTTGAAAACGAGGTCCCGGTACAAATCGAAGATCGCTGCGTCAATGCCGCGGTGGTGCCGGACTATCTATTACAGGATTACACCGCCACCACGCCGCATGATTATCTATCGCTCATCGCGCCGTTAACCGAAGGCGAACATATTGTCGAGGCGGTGCAGGCAACGTCAGAAGAGTGCGCGCTGCTGCGCATCATGCCGCACGATCCCTGTCTGCTTATTCGCCGCCGAACCTGGTCGACGACGCATATTGTCTCACACGCTCGCCTGCTGTTCCCCGGCGCACGCTACCGTCTGCAGGGCCATTTCAGCTCGTAATTTCCCCTGGCGTCAGCAAAACGTGATTGCTGACGCAATATAACAAAATTGTATCATTTCTGTTAAATCCTGGCTTGCGTAGAGTTGTATAGACAAGTATATGTATCTACGTACACAACGTTAATTGTCAGGAGAAACCCCGATGTCGCAAAGCAAATATCGCCAGCTGGACGTACGTGCCCCGAGAGGCACGACGCTGACTGCCAAGAGCTGGTTGACCGAAGCGCCGCTGCGTATGTTAATGAATAACCTCGATCCCGATGTCGCCGAAAACCCGCATGAGCTGGTGGTTTATGGCGGTATTGGTCGCGCTGCGCGCAACTGGGAATGCTATGACGCTATCGTGAAGGCGCTGAAAAACCTGGAAAGCGATGAGACCCTGCTGGTGCAGTCCGGTAAACCGGTCGGCGTATTTAAAACGCATGAAAACTCGCCGCGCGTGCTGATCGCTAACTCCAACCTGGTTCCGCACTGGGCTACCTGGGAACACTTCAACGAACTGGATGCCAAAGGGCTGGCGATGTACGGCCAGATGACCGCCGGCAGCTGGATCTACATCGGTAGCCAGGGCATCGTACAGGGCACCTATGAAACCTTCGTCGAAGCCGGTCGCCAGCACTATCAGGGCAGCCTGAAAGGCCGCTGGGTGTTAACCGCCGGTCTGGGCGGCATGGGCGGCGCGCAGCCGCTGGCCGCGACGCTGGCAGGCGCCTGCTCGCTGAACATTGAATGTCAGCAGAGCCGCATCGATTTCCGTCTGCGTACCCGCTACGTGGATGAACAGGCCACTTCTCTGGATGACGCCCTGGCGCGCATCAAAAAATATACCGCCGAAGGCCGCGCTATCTCTATCGCGCTGTGCGGCAACGCCGCGGATATCGTTCCGGAACTGGTGAAACGCGGCGTGCGCCCGGATATGGTCACCGACCAGACCAGCGCCCACGACCCGCTGCACGGCTATCTGCCGAAAGGCTGGAGCTGGGAAGAGTATCAGCAGAAAGCCGAATCCGATCCGCAAGGCACTATTCTGGCGGCGAAACGCTCGATGGCCGACCACGTTCAGGCGATGCTGGCCTTTAATGAAATGGGCGTACCGACCTTCGACTACGGCAACAACATCCGCCAGATGGCGCAGGAAATGGGCGTCAGCAACGCTTTCGATTTCCCGGGCTTCGTGCCGGCGTATATCCGCCCGCTGTTCTGCCGCGGCATCGGCCCGTTCCGTTGGGTAGCGCTGTCCGGCGATCCGCAGGATATCTACAAAACCGACGCGAAAGTGAAAGAGATCATTAAAGATGATAAGCATCTGCACCACTGGCTGGATATGGCGCGCGAGCGCATTAGCTTCCAGGGACTGCCGGCGCGTATCTGCTGGGTAGGTCTGGAGTGGCGGCAGAAGCTGGGGCTGGCCTTTAACGAAATGGTGCGTAGCGGCGAAGTCTCCGCGCCGATCGTGATTGGCCGCGATCACCTTGATTCCGGCTCCGTCGCCAGCCCGAACCGCGAAACCGAAGCCATGCGCGACGGTTCGGATGCGGTATCCGACTGGCCGCTGCTCAACGCACTGCTTAACACCGCCAGCGGCGCGACCTGGGTCTCGTTGCACCACGGCGGCGGCGTAGGCATGGGCTTCTCGCAGCACTCCGGGATGGTTATCGTCTGTGATGGTACCGATGAAGCGGCGGCGCGTATCGCTCGCGTCCTGCATAATGACCCGGCGACCGGCGTAATGCGTCATGCCGATGCGGGTTACGATATCGCCATTGAATGTGCGGCGGAACAGGGTCTGAATCTTCCGATGGTTGCGGCAACGCAGGGGAACGCTAAATGAAATCTTTAACGCTAATTCCGGGGCAACTGAGCCTGTCGCAGCTCCGCGACGTTTACAGCCACCCGCTGAACATCACCCTCGATAGCAGCGCGTTTGCGGCAATCGATGAGAGCGTGGCCTGCGTCAACGCCATCCTTGCCGAAGGGCGGACCGCCTACGGTATTAACACCGGTTTTGGCCTGCTGGCCCAGACCCGTATCTCGACGGAAGATCTGGAGAACCTGCAGCGTTCACTGGTGTTATCCCATGCGGCGGGCGTTGGCGAGCCGCTGGACGATGATCTGGCGCGCCTGATTATGGTGCTGAAGATTAACAGCCTGTCTCGCGGCTTCTCCGGGATCCGCCTGAGCGTGATCCAGGCGCTGATTGGCCTGGTCAATGCCGGCGTGACGCCGTGGATCCCGGCGAAAGGTTCCGTCGGCGCCTCCGGCGACCTCGCGCCGCTGGCGCATATGTCGCTGACGCTGCTTGGCGAAGGCAAAGCGCGGGTACGCGGCGGCGAATGGCTGCCGGCGACGGAAGCGTTACGTCAGGCGGGGCTGGAGCCGATTACCCTGGCGGCGAAAGAAGGTCTGGCGCTGCTGAACGGCACCCAGGCGTCGACGGCCTTTGCGCTGCGCGGCCTGTTCGAAGCCGAGGATCTGTTCGCCTCCGCGGTCGTTTGCGGGGCGTTAACCACCGAAGCGGCGCTGGGCTCGCGTCGTCCGTTCGATGCGCGTATTCATGAGGTACGCGGCCAGCGTGGCCAGATTGATGCGGCGGCGCTGTATCGCCACCTGTTGACCGATGACAGCGCGATTTCGCAGTCGCACCATAACTGCGCCAAGGTACAGGATCCGTACTCTCTGCGCTGTCAGCCGCAGGTGATGGGCGCCTGCCTGACGCAGATCCGCCAGGCGGCGGAAGTACTGTTAGCCGAAGCGAATGCGGTCTCCGATAACCCGCTGGTCTTTGCCGCTGAAAATGACGTCATCTCCGGCGGTAACTTCCATGCCGAACCGGTAGCGATGGCGGCGGATAATATCGCGCTGGCGATCGCGGAAATCGGCTCGCTCTCCGAGCGTCGTATCGCGCTGATGATGGACAGCCATATGTCGCAGCTGCCGCCATTCCTCGTGAAAAATGGCGGCGTCAACTCCGGCTTTATGATTGCTCAGGTCACGGCGGCGGCTTTAGCCAGTGAAAACAAAGCGCTGTCGCACCCGCATAGCGTTGACAGCCTGCCAACTTCCGCGAACCAGGAAGACCATGTTTCCATGGCGCCGGCTGCCGGTCGTCGCCTGTGGGCGATGGCGGAAAACACCCGTGGGGTGCTGGCCGTCGAGTGGCTGGCGGCGGCGCAGGGGCTGGATATGCGCGAAGGGCTGACCACCAGTCCGTTGCTGGAAGAGGCGCGTCATCTGCTGCGCGAACGCGTGCCGCACTATACCCAAGACCGTTTCTTCGCTCCTGATATTGAAAATGCCACCGAGCTTTTGGCCGCACGTCACCTGACGCGTCTGCTGCCTGCCGTATTGCCTGGCCTGAATTAATCACCGTTGTTCTCTGTACCCGCGTCGGGGGGATGTCATCCCCCCGGCCGTCCTACATCGCATATTTGTCGTCATATAAAAAAACCAGGACACCTGTATATGCAACAACAACACAAACCGCATCTGCTGCGCGGGCTGAATGCCCGACACATTCGTTTTATTGCGCTCGGTTCCGCTATCGGCACCGGGCTATTCTACGGTTCGGCCTCCGCCATTAAGGCGGCGGGGCCGGCGGTACTGCTGGCCTATCTGATCGGCGGCGCGGCGGTCTTTATGGTCATGCGCGCGCTGGGTGAAATGGCGGTGCGCAATCCGGTTTCCGGCTCCTTCGGCAGCTACGCTCGCCAGTATCTCGGGCCGCTGGCCGGATTTATTACCGGCTGGACCTACACCTTTGAAATGGTGATCGTGGCGCTGGCCGACGTCACCGCGTTCGGTATCTATATGGGGTTGTGGTATCCCGATGTGCCGCGCTGGATCTGGATCCTTAGTATCATCTTCTTTATTGGCGCGATGAACCTGTGCAACGTACGGGTGTTCGGCGAGATGGAGTTCTGGCTGTCGCTGATTAAAGTGGTGGCGATTATCGCCATGATGGCGGCGGGCGCGGGGATCATCTTCTTTGGCTTTGGCCATAGTTTCCCGGCCACCGGGCTGGAAAATCTGTGGAGCCATGGCGGCTTTGCGCCAAATGGCTGGCAGGGGATCATCGCCTCGCTTGGCATCGTGATGTTCGCTTTCGGCGGTGTGGAAATTATCGGCGTCACCGCGGCGGAAGCGCAGAACCCGAAGAAGGTTATCCCACAGGCCATCAACACCATTCCGCTGCGTATTATCCTGTTTTACGTCTGCACCCTGGCGGTGCTGATGGCGATATTCCCGTGGAATAGTTTTGGCGAGCAGGGCAGCCCGTTTGTGCTGATCTTCGATGGCCTCGGGATCCCGGCGGCGGCGACCGTGCTGAATATCATCGTGATTAGCGCCAGTATCTCGGCGATTAACAGCGATATTTTTGGCGCCGGGCGCATGATGTACGGTATGTCGAAAGAGGGGCTGGCGCCGAAGTGCTTCCAGCGGATCGCCAACAACGGCGTACCCTGGATGACGGTCGTGGTGATGGGCGTGGCGCTGCTGGTGGCGGTGGTGCTTAACTATCTGATGCCGGAACAGGTATTTGTCCTGATTGCCTCGCTGGCGGCGTTCGCCACCGTCTGGGTGTGGCTGATGATCCTGCTCTCTCATTTCTCAATGCGCCGCGGTTTGTCGGCCGAAGAGCGTAGTAAGATCGAATTCCCGATCCCCTTCTGGCCGGTTGGCCCGCTGTTGACGCTACTGTTTATGGGGCTGGTGATCGCCGTGCTGGGAATGGTGGAAGAGACGCGCGTGGCGCTGTTAGCCGGGCTGGTCTGGCTGGGGCTGCTGACGGTGGTGTGGTACGCACGCGTGCGTAAAACCGCGCTGCAGGTAGCCACTGAACAGTAAGGTCAATCTCCCCGGTGGCGCTGCGCTTACCGGGGCTACGTTTGGACCGTAGATACTGTTATCGGTTTGCAACGGTTTTGGTCGGGGAAAACATGTGCTTTGTGTTAATTCCGACACATTGCGCTCCCAATATTTCTTCTGCGTTATGTCCCTCATGGCGCAGGGAGCGCACAGGGGGCGGCCAGTCGCCGCCGCCCCCTGTACCCCCGGGCTCTGGCCGCCAAAATCGCCACTTCGTGGTACCTTCGACTTATCCCTGCAGGCTTCGGGTCGGGCCGAGGCAGCGTCCTTGCAAAACACGGCCCTCAGCCCGCATCCATGCGGGCTGCCCCGGCCTTCCGGGAACGTCTCAGCGATTTTGAGGCCGCCAACAACGGCAGTTTCAGCAAGCATGGTGAATAAATTAAAGGCAGGCCGCACGGACCGTAGGTCGGGTAAGCGCAGCGCCACCCGACAATATACCGGTGCCGCGAGTAGCCCGGATAAGGCGCAAGCCGCTATCCGGGGGGATAATTAACAGAACAGGGCGGTGATGGAAGCGCTGGCGAGCGAATGGAAATGGACATTAAAGCCGACCATCGCGCCGCTCGCCTCGGCATCGACATCAATCTTATCGATATCCAGCGCGTGCACGGTAAAAATGTAGCGGTGGGTTTCACCCTTCGGCGGCGCGGCGCCGCCGTAGCCTGCCTTACCAAAATCGGTGCGGGTCTGAATGGCCGGTTCCGGTAGCTCCGCCTGACCGGAACCGGCCCCCTGCGGCAAAACCCGAGTATCGGCAGGCAGGTTGGCTACCACCCAGTGCCACCAGCCGGAACCGGTCGGCGCATCCGGGTCGTAGCAGGTGACGACAAAGCTTTTGGTTCCTGCGGGAACGTCGTCCCACATCAGATGCGGCGAAAGATTATCGCCATCGTACCCCATACCGTTGAATACGTGACGATTAGGCAGCTTGCCGCCGTCTTGCAGATCGTGACTGGTCAGTTTCATGCTTCATCCTCGTTGATAATGCGCTGATTAACAAAGAAGTGTAGCCTTCCCGACGGCGCAATTCCGCTGTTTATTCGCTAAAAAATGTTTCTTCCCGTGCCGCCGCGTTGACCGCACGGGTCAGGCGAGTCAGCTGTTGTGGGCTGATGACATACGGCGGCATCAGGTAAATCAGCCGGCCAAACGGGCGGATCCACACCCCTTGTTCAACGAAAAAGCGCTGCAGAGCGGCCATGTTGACCGGATGCCGGGTTTCAACCACGCCAATCGCGCCCAGTACGCGCACGTCGGCGACCCATTCTGACTCTCGTGCCGGAGCCAGCTCGGCCTTCAGCTGGGCTTCAATCGCCGCCACCTGCTGTTGCCATTCGCCGCTCTCCAGCAGGCGCAGGCTTTCGCTTGCCACCGCACAGGCCAGCGGATTGCCCATAAAGGTGGGGCCGTGCATAAAGCAGCCGGCTTCACCATCGCTGATGGTTTCAGCTACCGTTCGGGTGGTTATAGCGGCGGAAAGGGTCATGGTACCGCCGGTCAGCGCTTTACCCAGGCACAAAATATCGGCGGAAATGCCAGCGTGTTCACAGGCGAACAGTTTGCCGGTACGGCCAAAGCCGGTGGCAATCTCATCGGCGATCAGCAAAATCCCTTCCCGGTCGCACATTTTACGCACTCGCTTCAACCACTCCGGGTGGTACATGCGCATCCCGCCGGCGCCCTGGACTATCGGTTCGAGGATCACCGCGGCGATTTCGTGGCGATGCGCGGCCATCAGGCGGGCAAACGGCACCATATCCATCTCATCCCACTCGCCATCGAAGCGGCTTTGCGGCGCGGGGGCAAACAGGTTATCCGGCAGGTAGCCCTGCCACAGGCTGTGCATCGAGTTCTGCGGATCGCAGACCGACATCGCGCCGAAGGTGTCACCGTGATAGCCGTTGCGGAAGGTCAGGAAACGACGGCGCGGTTGGCCTTTAGCCTGCCAGTACTGCAGCGCCATTTTCATCGCCACTTCTACCGCCACCGAACCGGAATCGGCGAGGAAAACGCACTCCAGCGATTCCGGCGTCATCGCCACCAGTTGGCGACATAGCGCCACCGCCGACGGATGGGTGATCCCGCCGAACATCACGTGCGACATCTGGTCGATCTGCGCTTTCATCGCCGCATTCAGGCGCGGGTGATTGTAGCCGTGGATCGCCGCCCACCAGGATGACATGCCATCAATCAGCTGTTCGCCGCCGGCGAGGGACAGCTCGCAACCGTGGGCGGAAACCACCGGGTAGACCGGCAGGGGGGAAGTCATAGAGGTGTAGGGGTGCCAGATGTGGCGCCGATCGAAAGCCAGATCGTCCAGTGTCATAAGCGACTTGTAAACCATTTTGAAAACATTTAGGTTTACGAGTATAAACCGAACCGCAAATTAACAAAACCTTTTTGGAGAGGCCAATGGCTCACCACGCACGCTGGACAATGTCGCAAGTTACTGAGTTATTTAATAAACCACTCATCGATCTGCTCTTTGAAGCGCAGCAAATCCACCGTCAGCATTTTGACCCGCGTCAGGTGCAGGTCAGTACGTTGCTGTCGATTAAAACCGGCGCTTGTCCGGAAGACTGTAAATATTGCCCGCAAAGCGCACGCTACAAAACCGGTCTTGAATCCGAGCGCCTGATGGAAGTCGAGCAGGTGCTGGAATCAGCGCGTCAGGCGAAAAACGCCGGCTCGACCCGCTTCTGCATGGGCGCGGCGTGGAAGAATCCCAATGACCGCGATATGCCGTATCTGGAGCAGATGGTCAAAGGCGTGAAGGCGCTTGGGCTAGAGTCGTGCATGACGCTCGGTACCCTTACCGATAGTCAGGCACAGCGCCTGGCCGGCGCGGGGCTTGATTACTACAACCATAACCTCGACACCTCACCGGAATTTTACGGCAACATCATCACCACCCGTACCTATCAGGAACGTCTGGATACGCTGGATAAGGTACGCGATGCCGGGATTAAAGTGTGCTCCGGCGGCATTGTCGGGTTGGGGGAAACCGTGAAAGATCGCGCCGGGCTGCTGCTGCAGTTGGCTAATCTGCCAACGCCGCCGGAAAGCGTGCCAATCAATATGCTGGTGAAGGTTAAGGGTACGCCGCTGGCGGATAACGACGATGTCGACGCCTTCGATTTCATCCGCACGATCGCCATTGCGCGCATCATGATGCCAACCTCCTACGTGCGCCTGTCCGCCGGGCGCGAGCAGATGAACGAGCAGACCCAGGCGATGTGCTTTATGGCCGGGGCTAACTCGATTTTCTATGGCTGCAAGCTGCTGACGACGCCTAACCCGGAAGAAGATAAAGACCTGCAGCTGTTCCGCAAGCTGGGGATCAATCCGCAGCAGACGGCGGTACTGGAAGGTGATAATGAGCAGCAGCAGCGCCTGGAGCAGGCCTTACTCACCCCAGACACTGAGGAATACTACAACGCGGCGGCGCTATGAGCTGGCAGCAACGAATCGATCGGGCGCTGGACGAACGGCGGGCGGCGGATGCTTTCCGCCGCCGCCTGCCGGTAAGCCACGGCGCCGGACGCTGGCTGGAGCGAGAAGGGGAGCGCTGGCTCAACTTCTCCAGTAATGACTACCTGGGCCTGAGCCAGCATGATGCGATTATCGCCGCCTGGCAGCAGGGGGCGGAACGTTATGGCGTCGGTTCTGGCGGATCGGGTCACGTTAGCGGCTATAGTCAGGCACATCGCGAGCTGGAAGAAGAACTTGCCGACTGGCTGGGCTACCCGCGCGCGTTGCTGTTTATCTCCGGCTTTGCCGCGAATCAGGCGTTGATTGCTGCGCTTGCGGAAAAAGACGATCGGATTGTGGCCGATCGCCTGAGCCATGCCTCCCTGCTGGAAGCGGCAAGCCTCAGTCCGGCGCAGCTGCGCCGCTTTATTCACAATGACCCGCAACAGCTTGCTCAATTGCTGGCGAAACCGCTGGACGGCCAGCAGTTAGTCGTTACCGAAGGGATTTTCAGCATGGACGGCGACAGCGCGCCGCTCGCTGATATTCAGGCGGCAGCCCGCAGCGCCGGAGCATTATTTCTGGTTGATGATGCGCATGGAATCGGGGCGATTGGCGATGAAGGGCGAGGAAGCTGTCATACGCAGGCGGTTCGTCCGGAGCTGCTGGTGGTCACCTTCGGCAAGGCGTTTGGGGTGAGCGGCGCGGCGGTACTGTGCAGTGAATCGATGGCCGATTATCTGCTGCAGTTTGCCCGTCATCTCATCTACAGCACCGCGATGCCGCCGGCGCAGGCGGTAGCGTTAAGCGCGGCGTTGCGGATCATTCGTAGCGATGAGGGCCAGCAGCGGCGGGAAATCTTGAGCGCCCGCATCCGTCAGTTCCGCGCAGGAATGGGCGATGTTTCGCTGGGCCTGACCGATTCCCGGAGCGCGATTCAGCCGTTGATCGTCGGCGATAACGCGCGAGCGCTGGCTCTGGCATCCAGCCTACGCGAGGCCGGCTGTTGGGCTACCGCCATTCGTCCGCCGACGGTTCCCGTCGGCGGCGCGCGTCTGCGCCTCACTTTGACCGCCGCTCATCAGGCTGAAGACATTGCGCGTTTACTGGAGGTGCTGCATGGCTACGGTGAATAAGCAGGCGGTGGCCGCGGCGTTTGGTCGGGCGGCCAGCGGCTATACGCAACATGATGAGCTGCAGCGCCGCAGCGCCGAATTGCTACTGCGCCAGTTGGCGAAAGGTGATTTCCCCCAGGTGCTGGACGCCGGTTGCGGCCCTGGCAGCATGAGCCGTTACTGGCGCGAAGCAGGAAGCGAAGTTACCGCGCTGGATCTTTCCGCCGGGATGTTGGCGCAGGCGCAACGCAACGGCGCCGCGCAGCATTATCTGCAGGGCGATATCGAAGCGCTGCCGCTGCCGGATGCCTGCTTCGATCTGGCATGGAGCAACCTGGCGGTGCAGTGGTGTGACGATTTGAGCGCGGCAATCGGCGAACTGTGCCGGGTGGTGCGGCCCGGCGGACGGGTGGCGTTCACCACGCTGCTCGCCGGATCGCTACCGGAACTCAATCATGCGTGGCGGGCAGTCGACGACCATCCCCATGCCAACCGTTTTCTTAGCGAACGGGCGGTAAGGGCGACGCTGAGCGGCCTGCGCGCCGAAGGCGTCGTGCATCAGATTAGCTTACCGTTCGCCGACGCGCTAAGCGCCATGCGCTCGCTAAAGGGCATTGGCGCAACCCACTTACATCAGGGCCGGACGTCTGCGCCGCTTAGCCGCGGCAAGCTGCGCGAACTGCAGCTTGCCTGGCCGCAACAGCAGGGCCAGTGCCCGCTGACGTATCATCTTTTTACAGGAGTCATTGAACGTGACTAAACGTTTCTTCGTCACCGGAACCGATACTGAAGTCGGTAAAACCGTCGCCAGCAGCGCGCTGCTGCAGGCGGCGAATCAGCTGGGATTTAACACCGCAGGCTATAAGCCGGTGGCTTCCGGTAGCGACATGACCGCAAATGGGTTACGCAATGAAGATGCGCTGGCCCTGCAGCGCAATAGCCGGGTGGCGCTGCGCTATGAACAGGTTAACCCTTATACCTTTGCCGAGCCGACCTCGCCGCATATTATTAGCGCCGATGAAGGGCGACCAATCGCCGCGACGACGCTTTCCAACGGCTTGCGCGAACTTGAGCGCCTGGCAGACTGGGTGCTGGTGGAAGGGGCGGGCGGCTGGTTTACGCCGCTCTCGGAAACCCTGACCTTCGCCGACTGGGCGCAGCAGGAGCAATTGCCGGTGATTTTAGTGGTTGGCGTCAAACTCGGCTGTATCAATCACGCGATGCTCACCGCCCAGGCGGTACGCGAAGCCGGGCTGCCGCTCGTGGGCTGGATCGCCAACGATATCCAGCCGCCGGGTAAACGCCATCGCGAATATCTGCAAACCTTAACGCGGGTATTGCCAGCGCCGCTGCTGGGGGAAATTCCCTGGCTTGCCGACGCATCGCAGCGTAAGGAACTCGCGCAGTACCTGGATCTGAGTCCACTGCAATAACCCCCATAAGCCTGCGAGACGGCTCTATTTTTTGTTGACAGGACGATGAAATGTGGTCCAGGAAACGCAAAAAATCCAGCCGTCTTTAGCTGATAAATATCAAAAAAAATTCGATAATTTTTTTTAGCCGCGGGCTTTGGTCCGATGAGACTTTTCTGCCGGGTGGCAGACCTCGCGGCCTGCAGACAGTTATCCACTATTCCTGTGGATAACCTTGTGTATTAGAGTTAGAAAACTTGCGGTAAGCTAGAGAGTACGCGGCCTGCGAGCAAATTGGCGCGAAACCCGTCTTTTGGTAAATTATGTTTTATTTCAGCAAGTTAAATAAAAGCAATGGCTGTCAGAAAAGTGTCACCGGCTGCCATAAAAGATTCATTACCTTGCTTGACAAATGTTAAATGATAAATGTTTCTGGGGATAACCACACAGGCTGGTGGATTATTCCGCAAAGCGCGCATTTTACGCCCGCCCTCAGAGTGCAACGCGTCCGTTTACCGCCATACAATAATGCGGTACTGTTTTTATATCCAGTGTTATTTATTGGCAAAAGTCAAACTGAAGGGTAGAATTAAACACCTGCTGGCCAATCCCATCTTCAGGTCCTGAAATATGAGCAAACCGTTCAAGCTGCACTCCGCATTCCGTCCTTCCGGCGATCAGCCCGAAGCCATCCGCCGCCTGGAAGAGGGGCTGGAAGATGGCCTTGCGCATCAGACCCTGCTTGGGGTAACCGGTTCGGGGAAAACCTTCACCATCGCCAACGTTATCGCTGATTTACAGCGCCCGACGATGGTGCTGGCGCCGAACAAAACCCTGGCGGCGCAGCTGTATGGCGAGATGAAAGAGTTCTTTCCCGAGAATGCGGTGGAGTATTTTGTCTCCTACTACGATTATTACCAGCCTGAAGCCTACGTTCCGAGCTCGGATACCTTTATCGAAAAAGACGCCTCGGTGAACGAACACATTGAGCAGATGCGTCTGTCGGCCACCAAAGCGCTGCTTGAACGGCGCGACGTGGTGGTGGTGGCTTCGGTTTCCGCCATCTACGGTCTTGGCGATCCGGATCTGTATCTGAAGATGATGCTGCATCTGACCACCGGCATGCTGATCGACCAGCGGGCGATCCTGCGTCGGCTGGCGGAACTGCAATACACCCGCAACGATCAGGCCTTCCAGCGCGGCACTTTCCGCGTGCGCGGCGAGGTTATCGATGTCTTCCCGGCGGAATCCGATGATATCGCGCTGCGTATTGAACTGTTTGACGAAGAGGTCGAACGGCTATCGCTGTTTGATCCGCTGACCGGCCACGTCGAATCGTCCATTCCACGCTATACCATCTATCCGAAGACCCACTACGTTACGCCGCGTGAGCGTATCGTTCAGGCGATGGAAGAGATCAAAGACGAGCTGGCTGACCGCCGCAAGGTACTGCTGGCGAACAACAAACTGCTTGAAGAGCAGCGGCTGAGCCAGCGCACTCAGTTCGATCTCGAAATGATGAACGAGCTGGGATACTGCTCGGGAATTGAGAACTACTCGCGCTTTCTCTCCGGGCGCGGGCCGGGCGAGCCGCCGCCGACGCTGTTCGACTACCTGCCGGCGGATGGTCTGCTGGTTATCGATGAATCGCACGTGACTATCCCGCAAATCGGCGGTATGTACCGCGGCGACCGGGCGCGTAAAGAGACGCTGGTGGAATATGGCTTCCGCCTGCCGTCGGCGCTGGATAACCGGCCGATGAAGTTCGAAGAGTTTGAAGCGCTGGCGCCGCAGACTATCTACGTTTCGGCGACGCCGGGCGCCTATGAGCTGGAAAAATCCGGCGATGAGGTGGTAGATCAGGTCGTCCGCCCAACCGGGCTGTTGGATCCGGTCATCGAGGTGCGGCCGGTGGCGACGCAGGTCGACGATCTGTTATCTGAAATCCGTACCCGTGCGGCGATTAATGAGCGCGTACTGGTGACGACGCTGACCAAACGCATGGCGGAAGATTTAACCGAATATCTGGAAGAGCACGGCGAGCGGGTGCGCTATCTGCACTCAGATATCGATACCGTCGAGCGCATGGAAATTATTCGCGATTTGCGTCTTGGCGAGTTCGACGTGCTGGTGGGTATCAACCTGCTGCGTGAAGGGCTGGATATGCCGGAAGTCTCGCTGGTGGCGATACTTGATGCCGATAAAGAGGGTTTCCTGCGTTCCGAGAGATCGCTTATCCAGACCATCGGCCGCGCGGCGCGTAACGTGAACGGCAAGGCGATCCTTTACGGTGATAAAATTACGCCATCGATGGCGAAGGCGATCGGTGAAACCGAACGCCGCCGCGAGAAGCAGCAGCGTTATAACGAAGAGCACGGTATTGTGCCGCAGGGGCTGAATAAGAAAGTGGTCGATATTCTGGCGCTGGGTCAGAACATCGCGAAGACCAAAACCAAAGGCCGCGGCAAAGCCCGTTCTCCGGTGGAAGCCGATAGCGTCGAACTGACGCCGAAAGCGCTGCAGCAGAAGATCCACGAGCTGGAAGGGCAAATGATGCAGCACGCGCAGAACCTTGAGTTTGAGGAAGCGGCACAGATTCGCGATCAATTGCATCAGCTACGCGAACTGTTTATTGCGGCATCGTGAGGGCGATACGGGGAACGGTTAAAAAATGACGGCAATGCGTAATTTGCAATTGCCGTCACGCTATTTTCTTAGGATCTTAATGTTGGCTTAATTTTCTTCAGCCAAACTATCCTCAGTTTAATGAGGATAGCGCCATGCAAAAACTGACCAACCGTGAATATCTGGCCATTGCGACCGCCTTTGTGATAGTGGTCGCCTTCTTACATCAATGGGTATTAACCTTTTGACGCGAACTGCGTGGGAACAGCACCCAGGCGCGGACGCCCGGTCCGGGTTGACGGTTATGTAAAAAGAATTGCGCATCGTGCAGTTGAGCGATGCGGGTGACAATGCTTAAACCGAGGCCTATTCCACCATAGCGGCTATCCATACGGACAAACGCTTTACTCAGTTCGCCGCTCTTGGCCTCATCAATGCCCGGCCCTTCATCTTCAACTGCCAGAATCGGCGTATTTCCCGGTTTTACCGAAATCTTAATCTTCGACCCCACGGGGCTATAGCGGTGCGCATTCTCCACCAGATTGCGTAAAATCACCCGCGCTAACGTCGCATCCCCGGAAATGAGATCCTCGCCGGCGCCGCTTTCTATCTCCAGCGTCTGCTGGCGCGCTTCGAGCATTGTTTTCAGCTCATCCTGCAGAGGCTCCACCACATCTTCGTGCAAATGCACCTGCTGGTAACTCCCGGCGGAAAACGACTGCCCGACGCGCGCCAGTTGTAGCAGCTGCGAAATGCTGTTGGTCATCTGATCGAGGCGTTGAATTAACGGATCAACGCTGACGCCGTGAACCTTCGCCAGCAGTTCCAGATGCAGGCGCAGCCCGGCAAGAGGGGTACGAAGTTCGTGGGCGACGTCGGCGGTAAACAGACGCTCGCGATCGAGCGTCAGGGTCAGCCGCGACACCAGTTGGTTAATCGCCATGGTTACTGCGGTTACTTCCGGCACCGACTCCTGCAGAATAATGGGTTGCAGATTATCCGGCGTCCGGCTTTCCAGCTCGCTCTGCAGATTTGATAGCGGACGGGTGATTTTCTTCACCGCCACCAGGCTGATATACAGCGCCAGACCGATGATCAGCAGGCTGGGCACCAGCAGGCTGGCGACCGCCTCGCGTACCTCATGCTCGACGTGCCTTTGATTGTTATGACCCTCAATGGCGCTGGCAACCAGCAGCTGGATTTGCTCTTTGCTTTCATGCCATAGCCAAAATACGCTGATCAGCTGGCAGACCACCAGAATCGCGCCGATGGTCAGCAGCAGGCGGTGGCGCATGGTCCAGGTTTCGGTCGCAAACAGTGCCATAGCGTTATTCTGACTCCGTATTATTCACCAGCATGTAACCAAAGCCGCGGACGGTGCGGATCCGCGCTTTACCAATCTTGTCGCGCAGATTATGGATATGCACTTCGAGGGTATTGGTGGCCGGTTCGTTATCCCAGCTGTAGATATCATTGTAGAGAATTTCGCGATGCACCGGGCTGCCGGCCTTCATCATCAGGCGCGAGAGCAGGGCATACTCTTTTGGCGTCAGCTCCAGCGATTCGCCGGCCAGCCACACCTGACGGCGGGTAACATTAAGGCGCAGGTTGCCGACGGTCAGCTCATTATCGCCCTGATTATTATGGCGACGCAGCAGCGCGCGAATACGGGCGTTGAGCTCTTCAAGCGCGAAAGGTTTCACCAGGTAATCGTCAGCGCCGGTATCCAGCCCGCTGATGCGGTCGCCCACGGTATCGCGAGCGGTGAGGATGAGCACCGGCTGGGTGAATTTCTCCCGGCGCATACGCGCCAGGAAATGCAGACCGTCTTCATCCGGCAGGCCCAGGTCGAGCACCACCAGACTGTAATGGTTGCTGGCTAACGACAGCGCGGCTTCGTGCGCGGTGGCGACGCCATCGCAGACGTAGCCTTCGCTTTGCATGGCCAGGATTAACCCTTGTAACAGGAGCGCATCGTCTTCAATGACTAAGATTTTCATCTGCCGGTCTCTCTACATGGCGTTAAAAGGTCGTCTTTTGCCTGATACTCGCGGGTGTCTACCCCGAGCAGGCCAAGCAGGGTAGAGAACAGATTATCTTGAGAATAATCGTTCGTCTTAGCCTGTTGTTGCAAACACTGGCTGGATACGCCATAGCGTTGCTGATAATCCGGCGACAGCCACAGCAGCATCGGCACGTGTTTTTGCGTGTCCGGCGCTATGGAGTACGGCAGACCATGTAAATACACGCCGTCTTCACCCAGCGATTCGCCGTGGTCAGACAAATACACCAGACTGGTGGTAAATTTATCCTGTTTTGATTGCAGCAATTTTATCGCTTTATCAACTACATAGTCGACATACAAAATGGTGTTGTCGTAGGTATTGGTCAACTGTTGTTGCGTACAACTTTGGATTTCATTGGTATCGCATGTCGGAGTGAATTTTTTGAATTCAGCCGGATAGCGGTTGTAGTAGGTTGGGCCATGGCTACCAATGGTGTGCAGAACGATAATGCCATCCTGCTGTAAATTATCGATATAGCTATCCAGATTATGGAACAGCACGTCATCGTAGCACTCGCCATCAATGCACTGGCCGCTGAGGTTCAGGTTGGTGACGTTTTGGTGCGGCACGCGGTCGCAGGCGCCTTTACAGCCGCCATCGTTGTCGTTCCACAGCACCTGCACACCGGCGCGTTGCAGAATATCCAGAACGCCTTCCTGATGGTGCGCCAGTTCTTCATCGTAATGCGCGCGCGGCATATTGGAGAACATGCAGGGGACGGAAACCGCGGTTGCGGTGCCGCAGGAGGTGGTTTTCGGGAAGTACACCACGTCGTCCTGCTTCAGGCGCGGGTTAGTTTCGCGATCGTAGCCGCCCAGCGAAAAATTCTCGGCGCGTGAGGTTTCTCCAAGCACCACGATGGTCAGATTTTTACGCGCGCCGTTATGCATCACCGCTTTCTGTTTGGCATCTTCGCCAATCTTCACCAGCGGCAGGTTGTCCATCCGATTATGCGCATACCATGAGTTCAGCGCCACAATGCTGTTGGATGGACTCAATGATTTCACCAGCTCTTTATTGTTACGGAATACCGACGCGTAATCTTTGTAGAACAGCGCCGCCACCAGCACAATGAGCAGCGCTGAAACGGCGATATTGAGCAGGCGCATCGCCGCGCCGCGCCAGAAAGAGGCCGGTTTGCGAATTTTAATCCACCAGGCGACCAGAACCATCAATATCCCGGAGAGACCCAGCACGATGACCATTTTCGTCGACAGCAGGGCAAAACTTTCCGCAGGCGTCGTATCGAAGATATTAGCGATCATCGAACGGTCAATCACCACGCCGAAGGTCCAGATAAAGTACTGCGCCGAGGCGCTCAGCAGAATAAACAGGCTGATGACCACCCGGTCGAGTTTTAAGAACGAGGCGAGGGTGGTGATGATGTTCATCACGCAAATTGCCACGATCGGCATGCTGAGGAAAACCAGCCAGTTATGGAGATTGTTTACCGGCAGTAGCGGGAAAACCTGGCGATAAAAGGCCAGGTTAAGAAAGATACCGATATAGCAAGCAAAGAGAATCAAATAAGCCGTGCGGCCGAGTACCGGCCGACGTAAAGAAATAAACGACATAACGAATACCCGTAGTAGGAGATGCTCGTTATGTTGACAGCGTTATTTTAAGACAACCTTAAGATTTTAATCTGAGGCGTCATCTTGTTTAAAAGGGGGCCGGTTGAGGATTAACCTAATGCCTGAATAGCGTGTTCCAGCGCCTGGCGCAGCAGCACGCGGTCATGACGATAGGTGACATCGCTGGCGTCCAGCGCGGTCTGAATCACCAGTCGTTCTTCCATACCCTTAACATCGGCTTTCGGCCCGACGATGGCGGCATCAATCACTTTTTTGCCGACGTAATGTTCCAGAATAGTCATTCTGTCCGCCAGCGTCAGATTGGCGGCTGGGCTATGTTCCTTGCCCAGGTTATCGATAAACACCATGGGCGCCGGGGTCCGCCGCAGCGCCTGGGCCATTTCGTCGAGCAGTAAAATCGGCAGCAGGCTGGTGTAGAAGCTCCCTGGCCCAATCAGGATCAGATCGGCCTCGGCGATGGCCTCAACCGCTTCGCGAGTCGCCGGCACCGGTGGGCTGAGCATCAGTTCCTGAGGAACGTGATCCAACTGATCGATATTCACTTCGCCATACACTTCATGGCCTTCATGATCGAGCGCCACCAGATCGACCGGTTGTTCCGACATCGGAATCAGGAAAGCATCTACTTTAAGCAGATTTCTGATCAAATTGATGGCCTCTAAAGGCCGTACACTCAGGTGATCCAGCGCCTTTAACATCAAATTTCCGAGGTTATGTCCGGAAAGCTCGCCATTACCGCCAAAACGATATTCAAACATCGCGGAAGCGACGCTGGGTTCGGCGATTAATTGATTAATGCAGTTGCGCATATCACCCCAGGCGATCCCACCTTCCGAGCGGCGAATTCGCCCCGTTGATCCGCCGTTATCGGTGGTGGTCACGATGCCGGTCAGGCGTGAGCCGAGCGACGAGAGCGACGACATCACCCGCCCCAGACCGTGGCCCCCGCCAAGAGCGACAACGCGGTCCAGATCGGCGAAAGTGCGATTGCGCATACGAATTCCTTCTGTTCAATGTTCGGGTTTAGCGTATCCGATCTACCCCTAAAAGATAATGGCCGGTTTCCCTCAAACTGACCGATATCAATGTTAAAGTGTGATTTTTGGCTATTCTGTACTGAAAATGCAAGATATTAGCGATGTATAGATGATTATATAGCGAAAATGAAAATGGCGAAACCATCGTGAAAGCGCTACTATCGGCATAACCCACTAACACTCTAGCCTTAGTACCTGTGTCGCAAGATATGGTGCTCTGGCCGCGGCAGCCGCGCTGTCGCCAGGGCGTGGAAAGAAATGACCACGCCTCCCGTACTTGGAAAGGTGTATATGGCCTCACAGCTTACTGATGCATTTGCGCGTAAGTTTTATTACTTGCGCCTGTCGATTACCGACGTGTGTAACTTTCGTTGCACCTACTGTCTGCCGGACGGCTACAAGCCCGGCGCCGTGACCAACAAGGGCTTTCTTAGCGTAGACGAAGTGCGACGCGTCACGCGCGCATTTTCCGCCCTGGGCACGGAAAAAGTCCGCCTCACCGGCGGCGAACCCTCTTTACGTCGCGACTTTACCGAGATTATTGCCGCCGTGCGTGAAAACAGCGCGATTCGTCAGATTGCGGTGACCACCAACGGTTATCGTCTGGCGCGCGATGTCCAACGCTGGCGCGATGCCGGGCTGACGGCGATTAACGTCAGCGTTGATAGCCTCGACGCTCGCCAGTTCCATGCCATCACCGGGCAGGATAAGTTCCAGCAGGTGATGGACGGCATTGACGCTGCGTTTGCCGCCGGCTTTGAAAAGGTAAAGGTCAACACCGTGCTGATGCGTGATGTCAACCATCACCAGCTCGATACCTTCCTCGCGTGGATCAAACCACGTCATATTCAACTGCGTTTTATTGAGTTAATGGAAACCGGCGAAGGCAGCGATCTGTTCCGCCGCCACCATATCTCCGGCATGGTGCTGCGCGATGAACTGCTGCGTCGCGGCTGGATCCATCAGATCCGTCAGCGAAGCGATGGCCCGGCACAGGTCTTTTGCCATCCGGATTACGCCGGCGAAATCGGCTTGATCATGCCGTATGAAAAAGACTTCTGCGCCACCTGTAACCGACTTCGCGTCTCATCCGTTGGCAAGCTGCACCTGTGTCTGTTTGGCGAAGGCGGCGTAGACCTGCGCGACCTGATGGCCGAGGACGAGCAGCAGGCCGAGCTGGAAGCGCGGATAGCCGAAGCCTTAACCCATAAAAAGCAGACCCATTTCCTGCACCAGGGCAACACCGGTATTACGCAGAACCTGTCGTATATTGGCGGATAATCGTTTTCGAAAGGAGCATTCAGATGAGCCAGGCTAGCGCTGAGTTTATCCCGACCCGTATTGCTATTCTTACCGTTTCCAACCGTCGCGGCGAAGAGGACGATACCTCCGGCCACTGGCTGCGCGATGCGCTGCACGAAGCGGGACATACCCTCGTCGATAAGGCGATTGTGAAAGAGAACCGCTACGCGATTCGCGCCCAGGTCTCGGCGTGGATTGCCAGCGATGAGGTGCAGGTGGTGCTGATCACCGGTGGCACCGGTTTTACCGACGGCGATCAGGCGCCGGAGGCGCTGTTGCCGCTGTTTGATCGCGAGGTCGAAGGTTTTGGCGAAGTGTTCCGTATGCTTTCGTTTGAAGAGATTGGTACCTCGACGCTGCAGTCCCGCGCCGTTGCCGGCGTTGCCAACCGCACGTTGATTTTCGCCATGCCGGGTTCGACCAAGGCCTGCGCCACCGCGTGGGAAAATATTATCGCGCCGCAGCTGGATGCGCGCACTCGCCCGTGCAACTTCATTCCTCATTTAAAGAAATAGTTTATGTCACAACTGACCCACATTAACGCCGCGGGCGAAGCCCACATGGTTGACGTCTCCGGCAAAGCGGAAACGGTGCGTGAGGCGCGCGCTGAGGCTTACGTCGAAATGCAGGCCGCAACGCTTGCGATGATTATCGACGGCAGCCACCATAAAGGCGATGTATTCGCCACCGCGCGTATCGCCGGTATTCAGGCAGCGAAACGTACCTGGGAGCTGATCCCGCTATGTCATCCGCTGATGCTCAGCAAAGTAGAAGTGAACCTGCAGGCGCAGCCGGAACATAACCGCGTGCGCATTGAGTCACTCTGCCGCCTGACCGGTAAAACTGGCGTAGAAATGGAAGCGCTGACCGCGGCCTCGGTTGCCGCGCTGACTATCTACGATATGTGTAAAGCGGTACAAAAAGATATGGTGATTGGTCCGGTACGTCTGCTGGCGAAAAGCGGCGGCAAGTCCGGCGATTTTAAGGTGGAGGAAGCCCATGATTAACGTCCTGTTTTTTGCCCAGGTGCGCGAACTGGTTGGCACCGATACCCTGACACTCGACGCCAGCGAATTGCCGACCGTTGAAGCCGTGCGTCAGCAGCTTGCCGCGCGCGGAGACCGCTGGGCGCTGGCGCTGGAAGAAGGAAAATTGCTGGCGGCAGTCAACCAGACGCTGACCTCGTTTGACCATCCGGTCGCGAGCGGCGACGAAGTGGCGTTTTTCCCGCCGGTCACCGGGGGCTAAGATGACGCAAACTCGTATCGTGGTTAGCCCGGCGCGCTTTTGCGTCGGCGATGAGTATCCGTGGCTGGCCGAGCGCGATGAAGACGGCGCGGTGGTCACCTTCACCGGCAAAGTGCGTAATCATAATCTCGGCGACAGCGTGAAAGCGCTGACGCTGGAGCACTATCCGGGCATGACCGAGAAATCGCTGGCGGAAATAGTCGAACAGGCGCGGGAGCGTTGGCCGCTTGGCCGGGTGACGGTTATCCATCGCATTGGCGAAATGTGGCCGGGCGAAGAGATTGTTTTTGTTGGCGTGACCAGCGCCCACCGCGGCAGCGCCTTCGCCGCCGGAGAGTTCATTATGGATTACCTGAAAACCCGCGCGCCGTTCTGGAAACGCGAGGCGACGCCGGAAGGCGAACGCTGGGTCGATGCCCGCGATAGCGATCACCAGGCGGCAGAGCGCTGGTAGTGTGATACGCTTACTGAGAGAAACTTGTTAATCAGGAGATAGTCATGGACAGATTCCCTCGTTCCGATTCCATTGTTCAGAGCCGCAGCGGCCTGCAGACCTATATGGCGCAGGTTTACGGCTGGATGACGGTCGGGTTGTTGTTAACCGCGTTTATCGCGTGGTTTGCGGCGAATACCCCGGCGGTCATGATGTTCGTCTTTTCAAGCAAAATCACTTTCTTCGGGCTTATCATCGCCCAACTGGCGCTGGTGTTTGTGCTCTCGGGGATGGTGCAGCGCTTAAGCGCGGGTATGGCGACGACGCTATTTATGCTTTATTCGGCGCTGACCGGGCTAACGTTAGCGAGCATTTTTATCGTTTATACCTATTCGTCTATCGCCAGCACTTTTGTGGTCACCGGCGGTATGTTCGGGGCGATGAGCCTGTATGGTTACACCACCAAGCGCGATCTGAGCGGCTTCGGCAGCATGCTGTTTATGGGGCTGATTGGTATCGTGCTGGCGTCGTTGGTTAACCTGTGGCTGAAGAGCGAAGCGCTGATGTGGGCGGTAACCTACATTGGGGTGCTGGTGTTCGTCGGCCTGACCGCCTACGACACCCAGAAGCTGAAAAACATCGGCGAGCAGATTGATACCCGCGATAGCGCCACGCTGCGTAAATACTCGATTCTCGGCGCTTTAACGCTGTATCTGGACTTTATCAACCTGTTCCTGATGCTGCTGCGTATCTTCGGCAACCGCCGTTAATCTTATCCCGGATAGCGGCGCGATGCGCCTTATCCGGGCTACCAATCCAGGCAATCCGCAAAAATGTCGCCCGGTAAGCGCAACCGGGCCGTTTCATCCGCGGGCCAGCTTGCGTTCGTTCTTCTGCCGCAGCTTTTTCGCCCGACTCTCCAGTACCAGATAGGCGACGGTCGCCAGCAGCAACGGCAGAAAATAGTACAGCGCGCGCCACGCCAGCAGAGCGGCAATTATCGCCCCCTTCGAAATCGACTCGCCGGAGAGCATGGCGATAAACACCGCCTCCAGCACGCCAATTCCGGCGGGAATATGAACGATCACGCCGGCGATACTGCTCACCAGCAACACGCCCAGCACCAGAAAATAGTTAATCTCGCTGCCCAGGAGCAGCCAGATAATCGCCCCCATCACCATCCAGTTCGCCGCGGAAATCCCTATCTGTAGTAGAGCGAAACGAAAAGAGGGCAGCACCAGCCGCTGCCCCTTAATCGTCATGTGGCGGCGTTTAGCGAAGGCGCAAGCGAAAAGATAGAGCAGGGTAAAAAGCAGCAGAACGCCGCCAATAATACGTAACGTAGTTTGACTGATGTACCAGTGCGGCGGCAGCGTCACCAGATTCGCGGTGAATATGACGCCGCCCAGCAGAATATAGCCCAGCCAGTTGGTGGTAATGCTAAGCGAGAAAATACGGGTAATGGTGCTGCCGTTCAGCCCTAGCCGCGAGTATAGCCGATAGCGCATTCCGATCCCGCCAACCCAGGTGCTCAGCGTCAGGTTAAAGGCGTAGCAGATAAACGATACCAGCATCACCTGTTTTTTTGCCAGCTTATGGCCGCACCAGGCGCGCCCGAGCAGATCGTAGCAGCCATAAATCAGGTAGCTGACGATAACCAACCCAACGGCGCTAAATAGCGCCAGACGATCGTAGCCGCGGATAACCCTCCATACATCCTGCCAGTCGACCTTTTGCGCGTAAATCACCAGCAATACGATGACGGCGATAAAAAAGAGCACGGTCAGCACTCTTTTCGCCATCCGCCAGCGGGGATGCGATTTGCTCATAGCGGATTGTCTCTGGTTTGCGTTTCTACCCGATCCTGGGTTTCAATTTCCGGCTGCACCGGCGGGCTGACCCTGGCCAATTGCGGGGTGTGCGCCGGCAGCCAACCGACCCAGGCGGGGAAGTGGCGCAGAAAGTGGAACGCCAGTACGCTGACGCCGAGCCGCCACCAGTTGCGTTTTGGCAGCATGGATTTATCTATTTGCTGGCAGTCCCTGGCGATAAGGCCGTTGAGGTTATCGCGCAGGGTCTGGTTGAACTCGCGGTCGTGGATAATCAGATTGGCCTCCAGATTCAGCGACAGACTCAGCGGGTCGAGGTTACTGGAACCGACGGTGGCCCAGTGGTCGTCCGCCAGCGCTACCTTGCCATGCAGCGGACGTCGGCGGTATTCATACACCTGAACGCCGCCTTTAATCAGGTAGTGGTACAGCAGATGGGCGCCAAACTTAACAATCGGAATATCCGGTTCGCCCTGGACAATCAGCTTGACCCGTACGCCGCGCCGGGCGGCATTGCGCATGGCGTGCAGCAGACGGTAGCCGGGAAAGAAATAGGCGTTGGCGATGATGACCTCGCGGCGGGCGCTGGTCAGCATCTTCAGATAGTGCCGTTCAATATCGTCGCGGTGTTCGTGATTATCGCGCCAGATAAACAGCGCCTGCGCTTCGCCAGGGGTTTGGTTAATTTCCGGCTGATGGCGACGGCGACGCCACCAGCGGCGTACTGCCTCGCTGGTGGGCAGGTTCTCCAGCTCGAATTGGAGAATATCGAGCACCACCGGCCCCTCAACCTGCACGGCATAATCCTGTTTCGCCTCCGGACCGTAATCGCTCATGTGCTCGGCAGAGTAGTTGATGCCGCCGACAAACGCCGTTGTGTCGTCAATCACCACGATTTTTCGATGCATGCGGCGGAATAAATTGGTACGCATACCCATTAGCCGCGGGCGCGGATCGTAGTAGCGGAAGACCACGCCAGCGGCGGTGAGTTCGCCGACGAACTCATCGCTGAGATCAGGCGAGCCGTAGCCGTCGAGCAGTACTTCCACCTGAATCCCCCGGCGGGCGGCTTTCAGCAGCACCGCATGCAGGCGCCAGCCCACCTCATCTTCAAACCAGATAAAGGATTCAAGGATCACCTTGCGCTGCGCGCGGCCAATGGCGGCGAATAACGCCGGATAATACTGGTCGCCATTCTCCAGTAGGGTAATACGATTGCCTTCCTGCCAGCGACATTTCACAGATGTATCTCCACGCTCAGGGGCGCATGATCGGACAGATGCCGCCAGTGTTTAAGCGCCAGCGCTTTTGGATGGCTGGCATGAGCATTCTTAACGTAAATACGATCGAGTCGTAGCAGCGGGAAAGCGACCGGAAAGGTGCGTACCGGCCGCCCGCGGGCGCGGGTAAAAATCTCCTCAAGCCCTGCCTGCGCTTTTAATGGCTGATTAGCCTGCTGGCGCCAGTCGTTGAAGTCGCCAGCTACTACCACCGGATCGTCTGCCGGTAGCGTGTTGACCCATTCCGCCAGCATCGTTAGCTGTGCCTGCCGCTGGCGCGTGCGAAGACCGAGATGCACGCAGATGACGTGGATCGTCACGCCGCTGTGCGGAGGTACGATGCGACAGTAAAGCAGGCCTCGTTTTTCGCCATTGCCGACCGAAATATCGCGATTTTCATAATATTCAATGGGAAAGCGCGACAGCACGGCATTGCCGTGATGACCCTCGGGGTAGACCGCGTTGCGCCCGTAGGCGTAATCGCTCCACATGGTGTCGGCAAGAAACTCGTAATGGGTGGTATCAGGCCAGTTTTCGATATGCAAAGGGTGCACTTCGTGCGCGCCCATCACTTCCTGTAGGCAAACTATGTCGGCGCTGACGCTGCGAACGGCCTCGCGCAGTTCGGGCAAAATAAAACGCCGATTAAACGCCGTAAAGCCTTTATGAGTGTTAATTGTCAGCACGTTCACCGAAATTCGCGACGTTGGCTCAGCCATAATTCTCCAGTTAATGTCACTTTCCTGAATAAAATAGTGTAGTAGACGTCACAAAAAGATGCGGTGATACGGAATTTTCCGTAAAGTGCGGTACTCTGAGTAGCAGAGAAAAATCCTTCAGGAGAGAAGCCATGAAGTGGCAACAACGTGTACGCGTCGCAACGGGTCTTAGTTGCTGGCAGATTATGTTGCATCTACTGGTCGTGGCAGTACTGGTGATGGGTTGGATGAGCGGCGCGCTGGTGCGCGTCGGATTAGGGCTGTGCGTACTGTACGGCGTCACGCTGCTGGCGATGCTGTATTTGCAGCGTCACCATGAAGCGCGCTGGCGCGACGTGGGGGACTTCCTTGAGGAGCTCACCACAACCTGGTACTTCGGCGCCGCCATGATAGTGCTCTGGTTGTTGTCGCGCGTGTTGCACAACAACCTGCTGCTGGCCCTCGCCGGGCTGGTCATACTGGCAGGCCCGGCGGTGGTATCGCTGCTGGCGAAAGATAAAAAACTAGGCAATCTTTCTTCGGAACATCGCATACGCCGCTGAGCCGGTAGTGGCCGCTATGACTAATAGCGGCCACAAACTTCCCCACACAATCTTCAGACTCGCATCCTTCAGATAAATTTGCTTGGTGATATCGGTAAAATGGCGGATAGGGTTTATCCAGGTGACGTCCTGTAGCCATTGCGGCATGTTTTCAACCGGTGAGACGTAGCCGGAAAGCAGAATCGCCGGCATCATAAAGACGAACACGCCGATAAATGCCTGCTGCTGGGTTGAACACAGCGAAGAAATCAATAAGCCAAAGCCCACCAGCGATAGACCGTAAATCAGCATGGTGAAATAGAACAGCAGCAGCGAGCCGGCAAATGGGATCTGATAGGCCCAGATGCCGATCGCCAGCACGATAGTCGCCTGCATCGTGGCGACAATCAGCGCCGGTACCGCTTTGCCAACGAAGATTTGCCAGGTGGCGAGCGGTGAGACCAGCAGCTGATCGAGGGTGCCCTGTTCGCGCTCGCGTGCCACCGACAGCGACGTTACGATCATCACCCCGATGGTGGTGATCATGGCGATAAGCGACGGCACCACGAACCATTTATAATCGAGATTCGGGTTGTACCAGTTGCGCACCACCAGTTCGCTGTTATTCGGTTTCGCTTTGTCCTGCAGCAGATCCTGCTGATAGTTTTTAACAATCTGCTGTAGATAGTTAGCGGCGATTTGCGCGCTGTTGGAGTTACGCCCGTCGAGCAGTAGCTGTAGCGGGGCGGTTTGGTAGTTGTCGAGATTACGCGAGAAATCCGCCGGGAAGCGCACCACGAGCAGGGCTTTTTGTTCATCGATGGTCGGCTGGATCGCCTGCGGGCTTTTCAGCAGCAGAACGTGAGTAAAGGCTTTGGCGCGGGCAAAGCGCTGGGTGAGCTCCACCGCGTGGCGGCCGCTATCTTCGTTATAGATAGCGATGGTGGCGTTGGTCACCTCAAGCGTGGCGGCAAAGGGAAACAACAGTACCTGAATCAGCACCGGCATGATTAAAATCATCCGCGTTTGCGGTTCACGCAGTAGCGACTGCAGCTCTTTGCGGATTAATGTCCATAAACGATGAAACATAGAACCTTCCTCATGTCGGACCCGGGCGACCGAAACTTACCGTAGGCCCGGTAAGCGTAGCGCCACCGGGCAAAATTCGAGCGCCAGGTTAATCCAGACGCCGTTTGGTTTTAAGCCACGTCAGGCCGATAAACATCACCGCCGAAGCAATCAAAAACAGCACGTTCACCAGCAGTACCACCGGAATATTGCCCGCCAGAAACAAGCTTTGCAGGGTGTTGACGAAGTAACGCGCCGGGATCACGTAGGTCACCGCGCGGATCACCGCCGGCATACTGTCTATCTGGAAAATAAACCCGGACAACATAATTGACGGTAAAAAAGCGGCGTTCAGCGCGACCTGCGCGGCGTTAAACTGGTTGCGGGTAATGGTCGAGATCAGTAACCCCATTCCCAGCGTACTGAGCAAAAACAGGCTGGTGATGACAAACAGAATCAGCAGCGAGCCGCGATAGGGCACGCCGAGAATAAATACCGATACCAGCATACACAGCAACATCGCCAGCATGCCGAGGAAATAGTAGGGAATTATCTTGCACAGCAGCAGTTCGGCACGGGTGATTTCAGTGGATAGCAGCGCTTCCATGGTGCCGCGTTCCCATTCACGCGCTACCACCAGAGAGGTCAATATCGCCCCGACCACGGTCATGATGATGGTAATTGCGCCGGGGATAATAAAGTGCTGACTGATGGCCGCCGGGTTAAACCAGTAGCGCATCTGCACGTCAATAAGCGGTTCAAAGGTCTCACCGCGGTCTTCCGCCCGTTGCTGTTGCCAAATCTGCCAGATACCTTCGACGTAGCCCTGCGCGAAGTTAGCGGTATTAGGCTCGCTACCGTCGGTAATCAACTGAATCGGCGCATTGGCGCCGGCGCGGGCCATCTGGCGGTCAAAGTCGACGGGTATGACGACCATCGCGCGGATGCGCCCTGCCTGCATCAGCTCAATCAACTGCTGGCGATTATCGCTGACGGTGGCGTCGATATAGGGAGAGCCGGTCATGGTATGGACGAAATCCAGCGCCTCTTCGCTCTGCTGTTCCAGCAATACGCCGACCCGCAGTTTACTGGAGTCGAGGTTAATGCCGTAGCCGAAGATAAACAGCAGGAGCAGGGGGATCACCACCGCAATCAGCCAACTGCTGGGATCGCGGATAATCTGCCGGGTCTCTTTGACGCACAGCGCGCGAACCCGTCGCCAGGAGAGAATGCTATTGCTCATGACCGTTTTCCTTGTCCCATTGGTTAATCAGGGTAATAAACGCCTGTTCCATGGTGGGATCCGCCTGACTGTCATTCGCTGCCTGCGCCTTCAGCGCGTCCGGCGTGCCGCTGGCGATAAGCTTACCGTGGTAGACCAGCCCGATGCGGTCGCAGTATTCCGCCTCATCCATAAAGTGGGTAGTCACCATCACCGTGACCCCTTTATCGACCATGCTGTTGATATGCAGCCAGAATTCGCGGCGAGTAAGCGGGTCGACGCCGGAGGTGGGTTCATCGAGAAACAGAATGTCGGGTTCATGCATCAGCGAGCAGGCCAACGCCAGCCGCTGCTTGTAGCCGAGCGGTAGCTCGTCGGCGGCGTGGCCGGCGATACTTTTCAGGCCAAAGGCATCGCTCATGCGCGCGATTTTTTCATTTTGCGCCCGGCCGCGTAGGCCGTAAACGCCGGAGAAAAAACGCAGGTTCTGCTCGACGCTGAGGTTGCCGTACAGCGAGAATTTTTGCGCCATATATCCCAGATGCTGGCGCGCTTTACCGGAGCTAACCTTGAGATCCATGCCCAGCACCAGCGCTTTTCCGTCGGTCGGCACCAGCAGGCCGCACATCATTTTGAAGGTCGTGGATTTACCGGCGCCGTTAGGGCCAAGCAGGCCGAAAATCTCACCGCGCTTAACCTGGAAATCGACGTGGTCGGTGGCGGCGAAATCACCAAACTTTTTCGTTAACGACCGTGCTTCAATGACCGTTTCGTCTTTGCTGCCGTCAACGTGATGAATAATCTCTCCTAACGGCGACTCGGCGGTTCCGGCGCCGCCTAACAGGTCGATAAAGGCGTCTTCAAAACGCGGCGCGGTTTCGGCCACCTGTAGCGGCGGCATGTTGCCGTTTTGCTGAACCTCATCAATGCGGGCTGCCTTTTTCAGGATCAAACGCACCGATTTGCCCTGAATCACGCCATCGCTAATTTGCGGCAGTTTTAGCGCCCGCTGCAGCAGGCGGCGGTTGTTTTCCTGCGGGCTGGAGACCAGAAAGCTGCGCCCGGCCATGGTTTGCGTCAGCGCCTTCGGTTCACCCTGGTAAAGCAATTTACCTTCGTTCATCAGCAGCACATCGCGGCACTGCTCGGCTTCATCGAGATAAGAGGTGCTCCACAAAATTAGCATGCCGTCGCCGGCCAGTTCGTGAACCATCTGCCACAGCTCGCGGCGCGAAATAGGGTCGACCCCGACGCCGGGCTCATCTAACAACAGTACTTTAGGATCGCCCACCAGCGTACAGGCGAGCCCCAGCTTTTGTTTCATGCCGCCGGAGAGTTTGCCGGCTAATCGCCCGGTGAAAGGGCCAAGAGAAGTGAATTCCAGCAGGCGCTCGAATATTTTCTTCCGCGCCTCGCCGGTGACGCTGCGCAGATCGGCGTACAGATTCAGGTTTTCCATCACCGTCAGATCTTCATACAGGCCAAATTTCTGCGGCATATAGCCGAGCGCCGCGTGCAGCGCGCTGTCGTCCTTGAGCGGATCGAAGCCGATTACGCTGGCGCTGCCCTCATCGGGCTTAAGTAAACCGGCCAGCATTCGCATCAGGGTGGTTTTCCCAGCGCCATCGGGGCCGACGAGCCCTGTGACGTAGCCTGAGTGAATCGTACAGTTCAGCGGCGCGACCGCCGGCCTATCCATGCCGGGAAAACGGCGGGTCAGGCCGTTAACGGTAATGACGTCCTTACTCATGCCCGTTTCCGTTGCTGAATGAGACAGTCACTGGCATGCCCTGACGCAGGGCGCCATCGGCGTCGTTCACCACGATGCGTAGACGGTAGACGAGATCGGTGCGCAAATCCGGTGTTTCCACGGTCTTCGGCGTGAATTCGGCGCTGGGGGAGACAAAGCCGATTTTACCATGATAGGGCTTGTTCGGCCGGCTATCGGTATACAGCAGTACTTCGCGCCCCGGCTGCGCCTGGCCAAGATTTTTCTCGTCAACGTAGGCGCGTACCCAAACCGGACGGGTTAATGACAGCGTCAGCACCGTGCCGCCGGCGTTTAACATGGTGCCGGGTTCGACGGCGCGGGTCATCAAGGTGCCGTCGGAAGGCGCGGTCAGCACGGTATCATGCAGGTCCAGTTTGGCCTGCGCCAGGGCCGCCTGCGCCTGTTCAAGGCTGGCTTTGGCCTGGGCAATTTCCTGCGGGCGGTTACCGGCGCGATATTGACGCAGCTTATCCTGCGCTGACTTTAAGGTCGCCTGCGCCTGATCGCGTGAAGAACGGGCGTTTTCGAGGTCGTTGGCGGAAATCGCGCTGCTGGCGCGCAGGCCGAGCTGACGTTGATAAAAATTCTGCGCATAGACCCAGGCGGCCTGCGCCTGGTTCACCGCCGCCGCCGCCTGAGCAATCTCTTCGGCACGGTAGCCCGCCATCATCAAATCGTACTGCGCCTGGGCGGTGGAGACGTTGGCCTGCGCTTGCTGCAGCGCGTTTTCATACGGCGCGCGGTCAAGTTCGCCGAGGGTTTGGCCACGGCGAATTTCATCGCCTTCATCGACGTTCAGGGTTGCCAGCCGCCCGCCGACGCGGAAGCTCATATTCACAGTGCGAATATCGACATTGCCGTAGAGAGTGAGATCTTTTGCCTGGCTGCTTTGATACCACCACCAGCCGCCGCCGAGCACGGCGAGCACGATGACGACCAATAGAACGACGACGGGTTTTTTCATGATCCCAGGCTCCTTTGCGCTAACCCTTGCAGAATGAAATCGATATGACAGGTGATCACCTGAAAAATTTGTTCAGCCTTTTGTTGATCGAACTGCGCCCAGCCGGTTCGCAGTAAAATGGTTTCCCGCCCGAGCCGGAAGGCCAGCACCTCGCCAAGCAGGGCGTGGGTGTGCAGAATCATCTGCGTATCGTTGGCATCGCGCCCGGTCCAGGCGGCGATAAGCCGGGTCAAATAGCTATGTAGCGGAGCGATAACCTGCTGGTGGATTAGCTGGTAAGCCGCGGTAGGGGAGAGCTGCTCGCGAGAGATAAACTTGCTGAGGTTGACCGTATCGTCCTGGGTTAGCAGCAGACTCATATCGCGACAGCTGCGCAGAATCAATTCCCGCAGCGCCGGTTTGTCTGGCTTCGTCTGGGCGAGCAGGGCTTCGGCCGCTTCGGCATGCGGGCGGAAATTCTCGCCGATACAGTCGGCGATCCACTGCGCGCAGGCGAGATACAGGTCGTCTTTCGAACCGAAATAATAGGTGATGGCGGCGATATTTTGCCCGGCCTGCGCAGCGATATCGCGGGTCGTCGCATGGAGGCCATACTCGCCGAATTGCGCGATAGCGGCGGCGATAAGCTGGTTTTTGGCTTGTTCGCCTTTACTGGTCACGGAAGTATTATTCATCGCGCCTAAAAAAATCAATCAATCGATTGATTAAGAATAGGGGCGATTCGCTGAACTGTCCACAATGGTGAATACTAAAAGTGACCCGGCGCAAGCGAGCATTATTTTGCTGGTAATTCCTGCGGGGATATTTTATGCGGTTCGTCACAAAATCTGCTAGACTGCGCCCCTTCATGGCATTGTGGTTTTTGCCATCTCTATCGCAATAATCTCCCTGAAAACTACGCCCTTAAACGGGCCGGGGCGGTTCGGAGTTGTTATGTCTTTTGATTCCCTTGGCCTGAATCCCGATATCCTGCGCGCCGTCGCCGAGCAGGGTTACGTTGAGCCGACCCCTATCCAGCAGCAGGCGATCCCGGCAGTACTGCAGGGCCGCGATCTGATGGCCAGCGCCCAGACCGGGACCGGCAAAACCGCCGGTTTTACGCTGCCGCTGCTGCAGCGCCTGACCCAGGAGCAGCCGCACGCGAAGGGGCGCCGTCCGGTGCGCGCCCTGATCCTGACGCCGACCCGCGAACTGGCGGCGCAGGTGGGCGAGAACGTCCGCGACTACAGCAAATATCTGAATATCCGCTCGCTGGTGGTCTTCGGCGGCGTGAGCATCAACCCGCAGATGATGAAACTGCGCGGCGGTGTCGATATCCTCGTCGCCACCCCGGGCCGTCTGCTGGACCTTGAACATCAGAACGCGGTCAGTCTTGATAAAGTTGAAGTGCTGGTACTGGATGAAGCCGACCGCATGCTGGATATGGGCTTTATCCACGACATTCGCCGCGTGCTGGCTAAACTGCCGCCGCGTCGTCAAAACCTGCTGTTCTCTGCTACCTTCTCCGACGAAATCAAAGCGCTGGCGGAAAAACTGCTGCATAACCCGCTGGAAGTCGAAGTGGCGCGCCGCAACACCGCCTCTGAGCAGATCACCCAGCACGTTCACTTTGTGGATAAGAAACGTAAGCGTGAACTGCTCTCGCAGCTGATTGGCGAAGGCAACTGGCAGCAGGTGCTGGTCTTTACCCGCACCAAGCACGGCGCCAACCATCTGGCGGAGCAGCTGAATAAAGACGGTATCCGTAGCGCCGCCATCCACGGCAATAAGAGCCAGGGCGCGCGTACCCGTGCGCTGGCTGACTTTAAATCCGGCGGCATTCGTGTGCTGGTCGCCACCGACATCGCCGCGCGCGGGCTCGACATCGAAGAGCTGCCGCACGTGGTTAACTATGAGTTGCCGAACGTGCCGGAAGATTATGTGCACCGTATTGGCCGTACCGGCCGCGCGGCGGCGACCGGCGAAGCGCTGTCGCTGGTCTGCGTGGACGAGCATAAGCTGCTGCGTGATATCGAACGCCTGCTGAAAAAAGAGATCCCGCGTATTGCTATTGCCGGTTACGAGCCGGATCCGTCGATTAAAGCGGAGCCGATTCAAAACGGTCGTCAGCAGCGTGGCGGCGGCGGTGGTCGCGGTCAGGGGCAAGGACGCGGCGGTCAGAGCCAGGGCCGTAGCCAGCAGGCGCCGCGTCGTCAGGATGGCGAAGCGCCGAAAGCGCGTACCCAGGACGGTAAACCACCGCGTCGTCGTCGCCCACGTAAACCTGCCGGCGAATAAGACGCTGTTGCCTGGGACGATAAAGCGCTCAGGCATCATCACGGCTCGTTTGTCCGCATGCGCGGCGGCGGGCCGTTTCTTTGCCGTTCATTGCGTTTTTTATCGAGCGCGATTCCACCCTCTACAGAAAGCAATACCTCCTGGCCGGCAAAAATGGCACAATAGTGGCTGTTTATACAGTATTCAGGTTTTCTCATGGCTTTGACCGCTGCGCTTAAAGCGCAAATCGCCGCCTGGTATAAGGCGCTTCAGGAACAGATCCCGGACTTTATCCCCCGAGCCCCGCAGCGGCAGATGATCGCCGATGTGGCGAAAACGCTCGCCGGGGAAGAGGGACGGCATCTGGCTATCGAAGCGCCGACCGGCGTCGGCAAAACGCTGTCATATCTGATCCCCGGCATCGCCATCGCCCGTGAGGAACAAAAAACGCTGGTGGTCAGTACCGCCAACGTCGCGCTGCAGGATCAAATCTACAGTAAAGACCTGCCGTTGCTGCGCAAGATTATTCCCGACCTGCGCTTTACCGCCGCCTTTGGTCGCGGCCGCTACGTTTGTCCGCGTAATCTGGCGGCGCTGGCCAGCACCGAGGCGACGCAGCAGGACCTGCTGGCGTTCCTTGATGACGATCTGACGCCAAAAAACCAGGCCGAACAAAAACTGTGCGCGACGCTGAAAACCGATCTCGACGGCTATAAATGGGACGGCCTGCGCGACCATACCGACAAGCCCATTGATGACGCCCTGTGGGGACGGCTGAGCACCGATAAAGCCAGTTGTCTTAACCGCAACTGCCACTACTACCGTGAATGCCCATTTTTCGTGGCCCGCCGCGAAATTCAGGAAGCGGAAGTGGTGGTGGCCAACCATGCGTTGGTGATGGCGGCCATGGAGAGCGAAGCGGTGCTGCCGGAGCCGAAAAATCTGCTGCTGGTGCTCGACGAAGGCCACCATCTGCCGGACGTCGCCCGCGACGCCTTAGAGATGAGCGCGGAAATAACCGCGCCCTGGTACCGGCTGCAGTTGGATCTGTTCAGCAAGCTGGTGGCGACCTGCATGGAGCAGTTCCGTCCGAAGACCACGCCGCCGTTGGCCAATCCGGAACGGTTGAACGAACACTGCGAAGAGCTGTATGAGCTTATCGCCTCGCTCAATAATATTCTCAATCTCTATATGCCTGCTGCCCAGGAGGCGGAGCATCGCTTCCCAATGGGCGAACTGCCGCAGGAAGTGATGGAGATTTGCCAGCGGCTGGCCAAGCTCACCGAAATCTTGCGCGGGTTGGCGGAGCTGTTTCTCAACGATCTCAGCGAAAAGACCGGCAGCCACGACGTGGTGCGTCTGCATCGTATCCTGCTGCAGATGAACCGGGCCCTTGGCATGTTCGAAAGCCAGAGCAAGCTGTGGCGGCTGGCCTCAATGGCGCAGTCTTCCGGCGCGCCGGTGACGAAGTGGGCCACCCGTGAGATTCGCGATGGCCAGATCCATGTCTGGTTCCACTGCGTCGGGATCCGCGTCAGCGATCAGCTTGAACGCCTGCTATGGCGCAGCGTGCCGCATATTGTCGTCACCTCGGCGACCCTGCGTTCGTTGAATAGCTTTTCGCGACTGCAGGAGATGAGCGGTTTGAAGGAAAAAGCGGGCGATCGTTTCGTGGCGCTGGACTCGCCGTTCAATCACGTCGAGCAGGGAAAAATTATTATTCCGCAGATGCGCTATGAGCCGCTTATTGATAACGAAGAGCAGCACATCGCCGAAATGGCGGCTTTTTTCCGTGAACAGGTCGAGAGCAAAAAGCATCTTGGTATGCTGGTGCTGTTCGCCAGCGGGCGTGCCATGAATCGCTTTCTGGAACATGTTACCGATCTGCGCCTGATGCTGCTGGTGCAGGGTGACCAGCCGCGCTATCGGCTGGTCGAGCTGCATCGTAAACGCGTTGAAGGCGGGGAGCGCAGCGTACTGGTTGGCCTGCAATCTTTTGCCGAAGGGCTGGATTTAAAAGGCGAGCTGTTAAGCCAGGTACATATCCATAAAATCGCCTTCCCGCCGATCGACAGCCCGGTGGTGATCACCGAAGGCGAGTGGTTGAAAAGCCTCAACCGCTATCCCTTTGAGGTGCAAAGCCTGCCGAGCGCTTCATTCAACCTGATTCAACAGGTCGGGCGCCTGATACGTAGCCATCAGTGCTGGGGCGAAGTCATTATTTACGATAAGCGTCTGCTGACTAAAAATTACGGCGCGCGATTGTTAAATGCGTTACCGGTATTTCCCATAGAGCAGCCGGGCGTTCCCGAGGTTATAGTAAAAAGCAAAGCAAAACAGACGCGTCGCCGACGCCGCTAAGCGCATAAGCGGTGCGGTCGGCGGAGCCTACCGCTGGAGGGAGCAAGTCGATGGATTACACCAAAATCATCAAAGAAGTCGGGCGCGGCAAAAATCACGCTCGCGACCTGGATTTAGTCACGGCCCGTGCGCTGTATACGCGGATGTTAAACGGCGAAGTGGACGATCTGGAACTGGGCGCTATTCTCATTGCGCTGCGCATCAAGGGCGAAGGCGAAGCCGAAATGCAGGGCTTCTATGAGGCGATGCAGCTACAGACCATCCGCCTGACGCCGCCGGTAGCGAAACCGATGCCAATTGTTATCCCCAGCTATAACGGCGCGCGCAAACAGGCCAACCTGACGCCGCTGCTGGCGGTACTGCTGCATAAACTTGGTTTCCCGGTGGTGGTTCACGGCGTCAGCCACGATCCAACCCGCGTCCTGACCGAGACCATATTTGCGCTGATGGGGATCCCGGCCACCACCCACGCGGGTCAGGCCCAGGCGCGTCTCGACAGCCATGAGCCGGTCTATATCCCGGTCGGCGCGCTGTGCCCGCCGCTGGAAAAGCAGCTGGCATTGCGTTGGCGGATGGGGGTGCGCAACAGCGCCCATACCCTGGCCAAGCTGGCGACGCCGTTCGCTGAAGATGCCGGGCTGCGTCTGTCGAGCGTCTCGCATCCGGAATACGTCGATAAGGTCGCGAAGTTCTTTACTGAAATCGGCGGTCGCGCGCTATTGATGCACGGTACCGAAGGTGAGGTTTACGCCAATCCGCAGCGTTGTCCACAAATCAATCTCATTGATGCGGCGGGGACGCGAGCGCTGCATGAGCGAGCCGATGAAAGCCAGCAGGACAAGGTGGCGCTGCCGGAATCTAAAGATCCCGAAGTTACCGCGCGCTGGATTGAGCGCTGCGTGAGCGGTAGCGAGCCGGTTCCGCAGTCGCTGAAAATTCAGCTTGCCTGCTGCCTGGTCGCCACCGGTCAGGCGAGTTCGCTCGCCAATGGCCTGGCGCAGGTTGCCGAACGCTGGTAAACGGACAAAAAAAAGCCCGTCCGGTGGCTCGGACGGGCAAACAAGGGTATTTAAAAGGTCTTTTCAGGGTTAATTCAGTGGCATTTCAGAGTGTTGCTGCGATTATTTGTAGATAACCGCGGTACCGCTAACTTTGTTGTTGGTGTTAGCGGAGGTGATGCTGTAGCCGGTTGCGCCAGCGGCATCTGCTTTAGCAGCCAGTTTGGCTTCCAGGCCATCCAGAGTCGTTGCGCCTTCAGCGGAAACGACGCCGATTTTATTCATGCTTTCTGCCTGTGCGGAGGTCACCGGCTGAGCGGCGAATGCGCCGAAAGACAGAGCGGAAAGGGCGATAGCAGCGGCAGCGTATTTGATGTTTTTCATAATTAATCTCTCGCAGTGTGTTCTGTAGGGGGACGATGTTCTGTCGATGTGATGAGTATCACGTTTTTTGCCGCGAGATAAAATCGAAGGAAATTCACAGTCTTAATCGAATTTTTTGAATGATTAATAATTTATTGATTATTAATAAATTATTTTCCGCTATTGCTACGGTCGAGGGACAAACTAGTTGCCATGGCAACTAAAGGCACATTTTGCTACTTTTTTCGCCAAAAAACGTGCGTGAAAAGATAGCGCAATCAGCGGTAATGAACGGTAAAGGAAGGTCAGCGCAGCTGGCTATCTTTGGAGCCGCGGCGATTATATCCTGAATATGTATTGTTATGTAAATCTTTATCCTGCTGGCACTTCACGCAGTATTTAACCCCGGGCAGCGCCTTGCGCCGCGCCTCTGGAATAGGCTCGCCGCATTCTTCACAAAATTTGTTGCTCTCGCCGCCAGGAAGCTCGCTACGGGCGCGGGCGACAGCATCGTTTACCGTGCTGTCAATTTGATCCTGGACGGCCCCATCGTTTGCCCAACCTGATGCCATGATGCGCTCCTCGTGTTTGCAATCTATAAACAGTATAGAAAATATGGGGGCGAAAAATGAGCAGCCAAGTCCCGGCAGCCGGGATTTCCGCCTGCGTATTCCCGGCGAGAGCGGAAGAATTATTTATAAATAATCGCCGTGCCGGCTAATTTATTGCCGCCGCCGGCGGCGTTAATTCGCCAGGCAATCGCCCCCTGCTGGTGGGCTTTTTGCGCCAGTTGCGCTTGTAAGTCGTCGAGGGTGCTGGCGCCGGAGGCGGAAACAGAGCCGGACGGGCGCAGCGGACCAACGGCCACCGGAGCGGTTTCAGCGGTGTTGGCCAAAGTGGATGAGGAGAGAAGGGCGAGCGCGATAAAAGCGGGTACGAACAGAAAGGTTCTCATGGCTATATCCTCATTAACAGCATGGGACATACCATAAGTTTAGGTCGTGATGCGCAGAACCACCGGATAAATAAGAGTGGGCAAACAACCACTTTACGCGCTTAATGCCGCCCGGGCATTCGCCCGCTGCGACATGCGTTAGCCTTATTACGTGAAAGTTAACGAGCGTCCGGGCGGATCATATCGAAGCGCTGGCTTTCATCAATGCTGTAGTAGGCCGTCGGCCCGCCGGCGCGTAAAATCGGCTGCGCTTTCGCGGTTTGATAGATCCCGTCTTCCAGCAGCGACTCATCAATATGTACGGCGACCACTTCGCCGAGCACCAGCCAGCTATCAATGGCTTCGCCGCTGGCGCGCGTCAACTGAATACATTGCGTCAGGCGGCATTCGAAGTGGACCGGGCTTTCCGCCACGCGCGGAGCGCGGACGATCCGGCTCGGCGCGGCGGTCAATCCCGCGCGCAGGAATTCATCTTCATGACGCGGAATAGAGGCGGAGGTTTCATTCATCGCTTCGGCGAGTGGCCGGGTAGCCAGATTCCAGACAAACTCTTTTGTTTCAACAATGTTCTGCACGCTGTCTTTCCAGCCGCCGCTGGCGAAACCGATGATCGGTGGCCGATAGTTAAAGCAGTTGAAGAAGCTGTAGGGGGCGAGATTGCGTTGCCCTGCGTTATCGAGCGATGCGATCCAGCCGATGGGGCGCGGCCCGACGATAGCATTCAGCGGGTCGTGCGGCAGGCCGTGGCCTTCGGCAGGTTGATAGAAGTACATAGAGCACCAGAAAACGAAATAAGAAGATATCCAGACTCCCTTATTTACCGCGCCGCCGTCAACGGGTATCTTACGCGGCTGTTGAAAGGAGATTGCCATGAAAGCCGAAAAACCGGGGTTGCACCCGCGTAACCGTCATCACCAACGCTATGATTTGCCAGCGCTGTGCCAGACTCATCCCGAGCTGCAAAGCTACATCACCCTGAATCCGGTCGGTGAGCAAACCATTGATTTTGCTAACCCACTGGCGGTGAAGGCGCTGAATAAGGCGCTGCTGGCGCACTTTTACGCGGTAAAACACTGGGATATTCCTGACGGCTTCTTGTGCCCGCCGGTGCCGGGACGCGCGGACTACATCCACCATCTGGCCGACCTGCTGGCGCAGGATAGCGGCGAGATCCCGAAAAATGCCAGCATTCTCGATATCGGTACCGGCGCGAACTGCATCTATCCGCTGATTGGCGCGCATGAATACGGCTGGCGCTTCACCGGTAGCGAAGTCAACCCGCAAGCCTTTGCCAGCGCCCAGGCGATTATCAACGGCAACCCAGGGCTGACGCGGCAAATTCGTCTGCGTCGCCAGAAAGAGGGCCAGGCAATCTTTACCGGGATCATTCATAAGAATGAAACCTATGATGCGACTCTCTGCAACCCGCCGTTCCACGATTCCGCCGCCAGCGCGCGTGCCGGCGGCGAGCGTAAACGCCGTAATCTGGGGCTCGGTGAAGACAGCGTACTGAACTTCGGCGGCCAGCAGCAGGAACTGTGGTGTGAAGGCGGCGAAGTGGCCTTTATTTCGCAAATGATCCGCGAAAGCCAGCAGTTCGGCCGTCAGGTTAAATGGTTTACCTCGCTGGTTTCCCGCGGCGATAATTTGCCGCCGCTGTATCGCCTGCTGACCGAAGTCGGCGCGGTGAAAGTGGTGAAAAAAGAGATGGCGCAGGGGCAGAAACAGAGCCGCTTTATCGCCTGGAGCTTTATGGACGACGCAAAGCGCCGTCGTCCATTTTAAGTCTCCGCCGCCGGGTTTGCGTTGCCCAGCGGCGGCAATACTTGCCAGGTTTGTACCGGCGCGCGCACGCCGGCGCGGTCGAAATGCTGCTTCACCTGGGTATCGAGGGCAAAGCGTACCGTCCACTGCTTCAGCGGTAGCGTCGTAAAGCTGACGCGTAAGGTAAACGCGGTATTGCTAAGCCCCACCAGCCCGGCGAACGAGGGTTCGCCAATAATCAGCCCGCGGATCTCCTCCTGCGCCATCAGATCGTCTACCGCCGCCTTCAGCGCCTGATTGGCTTTATCCAGGTCCTCCTGCCTGTCGACATCATAGTTGGCGACCACCGAACCGATCCCGCGCACAAAGTTGGCGAAGGTGGTTATCGAAGACCAGGGAATAATATGGTACGCCCCGGTATCCTGGCGCACGCCCACCGAGCGGATCGACATCCGTTCCACCGTGCCGGTTAATGGCCCGATGGTCACCAGATCGCCGGTGTTCATCCCGTTTTCAAACTGGATAAAGATGCCGGTAATAATATCTTTAACCAGCGTTTGGGCGCCGAAAGAGATAGCCAACCCTAATGCCCCGGCGCCCGCCAGCAGCGGCGCGATGTTCACCCCCACTTCCGACAATAAGATCATTATCGTAATGGTGGTAATGACCACCGCCAGCGCGTTGCGAAACAGCGTCAGCAGCGTTCTGGCGCGAGCGCTGGGCAGCGGGCGTCCATGAATGTCCGATGACAGGCGGTTCTCAATCAGGCTTGCCAGTAGGGTCCAGCCGACGGCGGAGAAGAACAGGATTAGCGCGATACGAATCAGGACATCCACCGTTTTTTGCCCGGCATCATTGTGTAGCCATTGCTGAAAATCAAACAGTCCCCAGGCGCTCAGCAACAGCATCACCGCCACGCATACCGTCAGGATCCGCGCGGCTTTCAGCGAGGCGGAGATCCAGCCGTTGAGCCGTTTTTGCAGCTCCGGATAGTGGCGTTGCGTTTCTGGCGACAGGGTGATGGTTTTGGCTATCCAGCGTGACAAAATACCGGATACCAGCGCCGCGGCGCCGACGATAGCCAGGCTACGCAGCGTCGCGCCCATCATAAATTTGAGGCTGTTGCCGGGGTCAAAGAGCGAAAAGAAGAACAGCACGATAAAGTAGGCACAGGCCAGCCAGTGCCAGATCAGCGCGAAAGCGCGAATAAACAGGCTGAAGAAAGGCAGCGAGCGGTCGGCAAGATGGATAAGCCCCTGGGTGATGGCGCGTTTGTTGTGGAAAATCAGATACAACGCCCACACCGTAATGCACAACATTATGATGACGTTGGCCAGGGCGCCAATTTGCACGTTAACCTGGTTGGAGATAATCGGCACCGCCACGATCAGCCCGTAACCAATCAGGCTACTCAGGGCGCTGAGGCGTAAGTTCCAGTAGATTGCGTGTTCGTCGCTGATATTGAAGGGGCGTAAATCGGCAATCCGTGGGCAAAAAATCACTCGCAGGATGGCTTTAAAAAACTCGATCAGCGCGAAGGCGTTAAGAAACAGGCTTTGTTGAAAAGCAATGGTGCGGTTGCCGCCGTTTAAACGATCGCTTAACAGCTGGCCGATAAACAGCGTTAGCGCCAGCAGCAGCAGGTCGATGATGAAAGCGCCAGCAATGGTTGCCGGTAACTGAAGCCAGTTATTGCGCTCACGGTTTTTGTGCCTTCCCCAATGGCCCATTTTGCGGTACAGCGGCAGCGCCGCCAGGCGTACTAACCACCAGAAGGCAAATACCAGCCCGGCCAGCAGCAGGAAGTCGCCAGCGGCATTGCGAAAAGCATCGGCATGGAAAGGCTTATGCGGCGAGCCGGTGATATTGCGCCATAGCTGCGAAAACCGTGACGACAGGCGCTCGCTATACTGGCGGCTAATTTCCGTCACGCTTTCCAGGACGGTTTGCTCGTCTTTGACTTCTGGCGGGGTCAGCGTGGGGGCGGCGGCAGGGGGCTGGGTAGCGGCGGCTTTGCGCAGCTCATCGATTAACTCCTGCCGCGAGTCTGGATTATCCAGCACGTCAGCTAATGCCGCCCAGGCGGCTTTTTTTTGTTCGAGGTCAGGCTCGCTGGCTGTGCTTTTGTCGGTTGTCGCCGCCGGAATGCCGGGCAATGACGCCGCCGACAGCGGCGAAATCCACAGCGCAGCGAGCAACAGTAGGATCCACGGCATGGGCGCCTCCATTGCATCTCAAACTGCTAAGTATAGAAGGGGTCAGAGGAGAAGGAGCGGTGGGATGAATCTGGAAAGCGGCTCTCCCCTTACCGGGGAGAGCCGGGCGCATCAGGCTACGTGCTGCAAAAACTCGCGCAGACGCGGGCTTGGCGGGTTCTTCACCAGAACCTGCGGGTCGCCGTCTTCGGCGATGCGGCCTTTATCGATGAAGATCAGCCGTGACGCCACTTTTTCAGCAAAGCCGATTTCGTGGGTTACGATGACCATCGTCATACCTTCCTCGGCCAGGTCCTGCATGACTTTCAGCACTTCATGGCGCAGTTCCGGGTCAAGTGCCGAAGTCGGCTCATCAAACAGCATCATTTTCGGTTTCACCGCCAGCGCGCGGGCAATAGCGACGCGCTGCTGCTGGCCGCCGGAGAGTTCGGATGGATAGTGGTGCGCGCGTTCCGCAAGACCCACCTTCGCCAGCAGCTCTTTCGCCAGCGTTTCCGCCGCCGCCTTCGACGCGCCGCGCACGCGCTGCGGGCCGAACATCACGTTCTCCAGCGCCGTCAGGTGCGGGAACAGATAGAACTGCTGGAATACCATTCCGGCTTCCTGGCGAATTAAGCGTTCGTCAACCTTTGGGTCGTTCACCTTCAGGCCATCGACGATAAGATCGCCGCTGGTGATCTCTTCCAGTTTATTGATGCAGCGCAGCAGCGTGGATTTACCGGAGCCGGATGGCCCGATGATCACGACCACTTCGCCTTTGTTGATCTTCAGATCGATATCGTGCAGCACTTTAGTCGGGCCAAAGTGTTTGGAAACGTTTTTAAATTCAATCACAGGATTTTCATCCTTCTTTCAAGACGACGCAGAATGAAGCTCAACACCAGGGTGATGATCAGATAAATGACCGCAACGGCGCTCCAGATTTCCAGCGCGCGGAAGTTACCGGCAATAATTTCCTGGCCCTGGCGGGTCAGCTCGGCGACGCCGATGACGATAAACAGCGACGTATCTTTGATACTGATAATCCATTGGTTACCGAGCGGCGGCAGCATACGGCGCAGCGCCAGCGGCAGGATCACGTGGCGGATGGTCTCGCGGCGGGAGAGCCCCAGCGCCAGACCCGCTTCGCGGAAGCCTTTGTGGATGGACAGCACCGCGCCGCGGGTGATTTCCGCGATATAGGCGCCGGAGTTGATCATGATGGTCACCACCGCGGCGGTGAATGGGTCGATGCGTAAGTCGCTAAACGCCATCGGCAGCGCGAAGTAGATGAACATCACCTGCACCACAATTGGCGTGCCGCGGATGATTTCAATAAATACCAGCGCGACGTGGTTGGCTATCCAGCCGCCGAAACAGCGGGCGAAACCAGCCACCAGACCGATGATAAGGCCGCCAACCAGGCCGAGGACCGAAATCCACAGCGTCATTTTGGCGCCTTCCAGCAAAATAGGAATGGCGGGCCAGATGGCACTCCAGTCAAACTGCATAATGTGTTCCTGTTACTGTTACCGTGTCGAAAGCAGAGAAAGCCTCTGCGAATACGGCGCCGGGGAAAGAGACCCTGGCGCCGTGGAGCCCGCGGCGGATTGGCCGCGGGAAGTCGTCCTGATTATTATTTTGGTTCAGTACCGAACCATTTTTTATAAATTTCGTTGTAGGTGCCGTTTTCACGCAGCGTTTTCAGCGCGCCGTTCACTTTTTCGCGCAGTTCGTCGCTGCCTTTCGGGAAAGCGATACCATAGCTTTGCGCTTCCAGCGATTCGCCTACCGCTTTGAACTTGCCCTGACCGGCAGTTTTAATGAAGTACAGGATGTTTGGCGTGTCGTGCAGTACCGCGTCAGCGCGGCCGGTGCCCAGTTCCATATAAGCGTTGTCAATGTTCGGGAACTGGCGCAGATCTTTGGTTTTGATGTTGGCTTTCGCATAATCAACGGAGCCGGTGCCGCTCTTCACGGCGACCACTTTGCCGTTCAGGTCTTTCACGTCTTTGATGTCATTGTTTTTCGCGTTCACCATCACCAGCAGGCCGCTTTTGTAGTAGCCATCGGAGAAGTCGATCGCTTTTTTACGCTCGTCGGTGATGGTGATCCCCGCCAGCGCCAGATCGATGTTTTTGGTCTGCAGCGCGGGAATGATGCCGCTGAAGTCCATAGGTTTCAGGGTGTAGTCCAGTTTCAGCTCTTTGGCGACCGCGGCCCACAGGTCAATATCGAAGCCGACGTATTTATCACCTTGCTTAAATTCAAACGGAACAAACGCCGTATCGGTGGCGACTACCAGTTTTTTATCTGCGGCGTGAGACGAAACCGCAAAAGCCAGGGTCAGTGCAGCCAGTGACACTTTTAATACAGACTTCATAGTATTTCCTTTTTTATCCACGGGACGAGCCCCTGCGAGAACGTGTAGCCTAATGAAAAAATCGTGCCAGTTTTACAAGCCATTGTTTTTCAACAGGAGCTCTCATATCGCTTGCACAATTTCGGTTATCCAATACGGTAAATGCACCGTGATGGGGCGTCATTTTGGTGCAATATAAACGTAGCGAATAACCAGAGCATTTTTAACGCAAACCCTGATGGGAAAACAATCTTGCTGTAACGATTGTGTGAGGTGATTATTACAATTGTTTTACTTTAGTACGTATTGTGTACAAGGTGGTGCACCAAAAGAGGGCGAGTTAAGCGGTTGTAGGGGGGGATGGAAATAGCCGCCAGCGGGCGCTGACGGCGACGGACGTTTATTCGATATTCGCTTCGATGAACCACAGGAATTTATCCAGGTCGCGGGAAGCCGCGGTAAAGATATCGGCGGTGTCTTCATCTTTCGCTTCGCTGATAGCTTTACGCACATCATTGGCCACGATGGCATAACGGTCGGCCAGCTCTTTCAGATGTTCCTGAACGGTGTGAATATCCAGCGGGTAGCTTTTCAGCGGGCTTTTGCTGTTGATGACCTGAGTGGTGCCCAGAGCGACGCCGCCCAGTTGAACGGCACGTTCAGCCATCGTATCAAGGTGATCGGTGAGTGCAGTGCGGAAACCATCCAGCATTTCATGAACGGCAATAAAGTTGGCACCGCGCATATTCCAGTGGGCCTGCTTGGTAATCAGCGACAGGTCAATGAACTGGATCACCTGGCGATTCAGCAGCTCAACGGTAGCTTTCTTCTCGTTGTCTGCGACATCGTTACGGGTATAGAGCAGGTTAGACGCTTTAGTTTTAACCAGTTTTGCGGTACTCATAGTTTCATATCCTCTTGATATTGATACTCGTCATACTTCAAATTTGAATTATGTAGAGCGTTTGTCCCAAATGACTTCGGGAATAATTATAGCAAGGGATATCGGATATGAGGCATCGGCTGTCCATATCAGTCCGATAGCGCTAAGTTGTTGGCTATTTAAAAAGCTTTGTTAAATCATATAATTAGAACTAAGTGACTGGCTCGCTAAGACCGCGAGCCAGTGTGGTAACAAAATCTTAATTTATATCGACTTTCTCAATTTTGCTTTGCCGCTGCATGGTCAGCGTCGACCCCATTGAGGCGATGATAATCGCCCCTAGCGCCAGAGTTTGCGTCAGCGTCAGCGTCTCGCCGAGGAACACCATTCCTGAGAGCGCTGCCAGCGCCGGCTCCATGCTCATCAGCGTGCCGAAGGTGCGGGTGGGCATCCGCGTCAGGGCAATCATTTCCAGCGAGTAGGGCAGCGCGGTAGAGAGAATGGCGATGCCAAGCCCCAGCGGCAGCAGCGACCATTGCAGTAGCGTATCGCTGGCCTGGACGATGCCGATGGGCACAAAAATCACCGCCGCGATGAGCGAGCCCATGGCCACCGTCGCCGGGCCATGTTCTTCACCCGCGCGCTGGCCGGTAAGAATATAGACCGCCCAGAATGCGCCGGCGCCGAGCGCGAATAGCGCGCCGACTAAATCTACTTGCCCTACGTTTTGCCCAAGCGGCAGCAGGAACCACAGCCCGAGCACCGCCAGCGCCACCCAGACGAAATCAAGCGGACGGCGTGAACCGAAGAGCGCCACCGCCAGCGGCCCGGTAAACTCCAGCGCGACCGCGACGCCGAGCGGTATTCGCTGCAGCGATAAATAGAAGAGATAGTTCATCGCCCCTAACGCTACGCCGTAAAAGAACAGCGGCAGCCGCTGCTGCGGGGCAAAGCGCAGTCGCCACGGCTTAAAAATAACGACTAAAATTAAAGTGCCGAGCGTCAGGCGTAGAGCGGTGACTCCCGGTGCGCCAATCAACGGGAAGAGCGATTTCGCCAGCGATGCGCCGCTCTGAATGGAGACCATGGCGATCAAAATAACCAGTATCGGCAACCACGCCGGAACTTTACGGGACGAGCCGGGCATCCTTTCTCCTGTCAGGGTTTGTCAAAAGAGGTAAAGGTTCCAGTGTACTGGAATAACCGCTTAACGGTTTAGCGATTGTTGAAAAAAGAGGGTGGAAAAACAGTACAATGGCGTAAAATGCGTAGGGGAATGCCTTCGCGACTAAGAATAATCTGGATGCGCAGCGCTTACGGCTGGTAAACGTTAAGCACTTTTTGCGCGAAAAGTGTTTGATTTCCAGATTGTTACGAAATCGTGGAAACTTTTGCTTACATGAAAAAGTATGTTAGACAATGTAAAGTCAAAAGAGTTTCCCAAAAGTTTTTGATATATTTAAGACTTAGGACTTATTAGAAACACATTTGAGGTGGTTATGAATAAAATTGCACGTCTTTCAGCACTGGCCGTTGTTCTGGCTGCATCCGTAGGTACTACTGCTTTCGCTGCAACTTCTACCGTTACCGGTGGTTACGCTCAGAGCGACATGCAGGGTAAAGCTAACAAAGCAGGCGGTTTCAACCTTAAGTACCGTTACGAGCAAGATAACAACCCGCTGGGCGTTATCGGTTCCTTCACCTACACCGAAAAAGACAACACCAGCAACGGTACTTACAACAAAGGTCAGTACTACGGCATCACCGCTGGTCCGGCTTACCGTCTGAACGACTGGGCGAGCATCTACGGCGTAATCGGTGTTGGCTACGGTAAGTTCCAGAACAACAACTTCCCGAACCAGAAATCCGACATGAGCGACTACGGTTTCTCTTACGGCGCTGGTATGCAGTTCAACCCGATCGAAAACGTTGCCCTGGACTTCTCCTACGAGCAGTCTCGCATTCGTAACGTTGACGTCGGCACCTGGATTGCTGGCGTAGGTTACCGCTTCTAATCACTTCGGTGATATAAAAAATCCGCCTCAAGGGGCGGATTTTTTTTGCCTGCGATTCGGGCCCCGCTTAGTTGACGGTAAACTCGTCGCTGCCCAGATGGTTGTAGTCCACCTTCTGTAACTGGAAATTGGTGATATACACCGGTCCGGCTTTCTGTTCCGAGATAAAGCGATAGCGTGGGGTAATTTCCTGTGCGCTGATGCCGGTCCACTGCGAGAAGAAGCTGAGGAAATCATTCGCCGAGCGGCGGGCTTTAATCATCTTATGCGCTTTATCGTCGCTGGAGAGCACCATAAACGGCACCTGGAAGTTCTGTTGATATTTGTCATCATGGGCGAGATATTGCACCGCTTTACCGCGCTCTTTAAACGCCAGACCGTGATCGGAAAAATAGGTGAGCGAGAAAGTGCTGCCGGAATTCTGCAGCTGACCGTAGAGCTTCGCCAACAGCGCGTCGGTTTGCGTCACGCTGTAGAGATAGCATGAGGTCTCCTTTGACTGCACAAAGGTGGTGTATTTGCCTTTGGTACGATCGCAGGCCTGCGGGTGTGAGCCCATGATATGCAATACGATCAGCTGGGGCTGGCTGCGCTCGACTGATAAGACTTGCTCGGTCAGTTTCAGCAGTTGCTCATCCTGAGTATTTTTATTGGCTTCAAAATCACCGTTTTTCAGGAACTGCACCTCATCGGCACGTTTGGCGATGCTGGCGATAGCGGTGTCGTATTCACCAATTTGTCCCTGATTGGAGAACCACCAGGTCTGGAAGCCTGCGCGGTTGGCGAGGGTGACGAAGTTATCCTGATACTGGGGTTTGCCGTCAACCACCCGGTTGAGGGTCAGGCCCAGCGACTTCTGCGTGGAGCCGCTGGCGGCCACGTAGTTTTTAAACAGATAGCCGTTAACCGAGCTGGCGAACGGCGTGTTGTCCCAGTGGCCGCCGAAAGCGCCAAGGGCATCGCGGCGCGCGCTCTCGCCAATCACCACGACATAGAGATGGTACTTCGGCTTCACCGCCAGCACGTGCCAGCTATCTTTCATGTTAGCCAATTGCGCCATCCGCGCCTGTTCATCCAGCACTTCGTTGTTATTAACGATCACGTCTTTTACGAAGCGCACGGCGGGATAACCGCTATCAATGACTTTAAAGACGCCGCCCCAGGCCAGATTTTGCACTGGCTGTAGAAAGAAGATACCGATGCTAAACAGCAGCCCCAGATATTCCACTTTGCCAAGGCGCGCGGGCGGCTGTGGTTTCCGCCGTACGGCAATGACGCCGAGGGCGAAGATAAATATCGCCAGCAAATAGTTGTACCACGGGAAAATAGTGAGAATTTCCGTCGATTCTTCAACGTTGGTCGCGTGCAGCGCCAGTAGCGTATTGAAGTTCGGCGCGCCGTAAGCCTGGCCGAAGGGATAGTACATTGCGGCCAGCAGGGAATAGAGGCCAACAACGCCTTTTTGTACCCGCGGGAAGGTGCGCCACAGCAGATGGAGTACGCAGGTAAACGCAACGGTATAGAGCAAGCTAAATTCATACCCAAGCGCCAGATTAATCAACAGCGACTGTAAAAAGTAGAATCCTGTCCACGGGTTCAGGGCCAGCCTGCGGGCGGCCAGCGTTTCTTTCAGAGTGACATTCATAATTCGTAATCAACAAGACGCCATGTTCGTCCCCTGGCATCAAGGGGGTAAAACCTGCTGGACAGTGCGTGAAGAGGGTCTCTGCGAGCCGCAGTAGTGGCAGGGCTGACAAACGATAGGGCCTGCGAATGGTAAGGTCAACTGTTCATAACAGATTGTTTTGCGAGAAAGCTTACAAAACTTGAAAAAAGCGCTGAAAGGCGAGGAAACCGGGTAGGTTAACGGGGGAAAATGACAAAAAAATGAAGCGGCGTACCGCGACGCCGCGTTAGTGGTTAGGTTTGTCCTGCTGCGGTTTGCCGTTGATCATGTCGCACAGCATGCCGATCAGCATTAAGCGTACTTTAAAGGGTGAATGGCTAAACACGTTTAAGCACCTCTTGAATTCGTTCATGGTTATTCCTCCTGCGTTTTCGCGCCGTCAAATCCGTGATGGCTGTTTGCATTACATACAGATATAGCACAGGCTATATTTTATAGCTATGGCTAAAACGTTAATTTTTTGTGCTACGGGCGCAATCCATTACAATGTGGATCCTTTTATATGATGCTTGACGCGTCACACCAACGAGGAAGCACAATGAACCGTCGCGCAGGTAAGCCCATAACTAAAAAAGTGACGCAGCTGGTTAATGTCGAAGAACACGTAGAGGGGTTCCGTCAGGTGCGCGAAGCGCATCGTCGCGAGCTTATTGATGACTATGTGGAGCTGATCTCCGATCTGATCAACGAAGTGGGCGAAGCGCGCCAGGTGGATATGGCTGCGCGTCTTGGCGTTTCGCAACCGACGGTGGCGAAAATGCTTAAACGTCTGGCGAGCGTCGGCTTGATCGAACAAATCCCCTGGCGCGGGATCTTCTTAACCCCGGAAGGGGAAAAGCTGGCCCATGAAAGCCGCGAGCGTCATCAGATTGTGGAAAATTTTCTGCTGGCGATTGGCGTGAGTGCGGAGATTGCCCGCCGCGATGCGGAAGGAATGGAGCACCACGTCAGCGAAGAGACGCTGGCGCAATTTAAGCTGTTTACCCAGAGATTACACGCGGAATGAATCTCCCCTTTGTGCAGTCGCTCGCCCGTGACCGTTTCCTGCATCTTTTATTGCTTATCGCCATTATTCTTAGCCTGTTCGTTCCTTTCGCGCCTCGGCGCTGGGGGCAGGCTATCGACTGGCACACTATCATCACGCTTAGCGGGCTGATGCTGCTGACAAAAGGGATTGAACTGAGCGGTTATTTTGATGTACTGGGGCGTAAAATGGCGCGCCGTTTCGTCACCGAACGCCAGCTGGCCATCTTTATGGTGTTGGCTGCCGCGCTGCTTTCCACTTTTTTGACCAACGACGTCGCGCTGTTCATCGTCGTCCCCCTCACGTTGACGCTGAAAAAATGGTGCGCCATCCCGGTGAACCGGCTGATTATTTTTGAAGCGCTGGCGGTTAATGCCGGCTCTTTATTAACGCCCATCGGCAATCCGCAGAATATCTTACTGTGGGGGCGCTCCGGGCTATCGTTTCTTGCCTTTATCGGCCAGATGCTGCCGCTGGCGGCGGCGATGATGATCACGCTGTTGGTGCTGTGTTGGTTCTGTTTCCCCGCCGCTCGGCTCAATTATCAAAGTAGCGACAAAGCGCCGGAGTGGCGGCCTAAGCTGGTGTGGAGCTGCCTCGCTTTCTACCTTATCTTTCTGGCGGCGCTGGAGATGAAGCAGGAACTCTGGGGACTGGCGCTCATTGCCGTCGGGTTCCTGTTGCTGGCGCGAGCGGTGATTATCAACGTCGACTGGTCGCTGCTGCTGGTGTTTATGGCGATGTTTATCGACGTTCACCTGCTGACGCAGCTGCCGGTGCTGCAGCAGTGGCTGAACGGCGTCGGCCAGCTCTCTTCCGGCGGGCTGTGGCTGACGGCAATCGGACTGTCGCAGTTTATCAGCAACGTGCCATCGACTATTTTGCTGCTTAATTACGTACCGCCAACGATGCTGTTAGCGTGGGCGGTGAACGTCGGCGGCTTTGGGCTACTGCCCGGATCGCTGGCGAATCTGATTGCGTTGCGGATGGCCGGCGACCGCCGGATCTGGTGGCGCTTTCATCTTTATTCCATTCCGCTGCTGATCTGGGCGGCACTCACCGGTTATGCCTTGCTCGCGCTGTGGCGCTGATTTTCAGAGGATTGGGCAAGAAACGGGCAGGAACACCCCATTCGCGATGACGACGCTCGGGCTATAACTATCTGGCTGACGTTAATCATCCGAATGAGGACACTGCTATGCGTTATCAAAAACTGGGAAATACCGGCCTGTTTGTCTCTGAGCTGTGCCTTGGCACCATGACCTTCGGCGGCGAAGAGGGGATGTGGGGGAAAATCGGCCAGCTTCGCCAGGCGGAAGCCGAACAGCTGGTGGGCAGCGCGCTGGATGCGGGCATCAACTTCATCGATACCGCCAACGTTTATTCAGAAGGACGCTCGGAGGAGATAACCGGCCAGGCGTTAAAGAATCTGAAGATACCGCGTGAAAACGTGGTGGTGGCGACCAAAGTGTTCGGCGAAACCGGCACCGCTGGGGTGAACTCGCGCGGCAGCTCCCGCTACCACATTATGGGCAGCGTGAAAGAGAGCCTGCGCCGCCTGCAGCTCGATCATATCGATCTCTACCAATTACACGGTTTCGATCCGGCGACGCCTATCGAAGAGACGCTGTCGGCGCTGGACACTCTGGTGCAGCAGGGGCACGTGCGCTACATCGGCGTTTCTAACTGGGCGGCCTGGCAAATCGCCAAAGCGCTGGGCATCGCGGAACGCCTTGGGCTCTCGCGCTTTGCTTCTCTTCAGGCTTACTACACGATTGCCGGGCGTGACCTGGAGCGCGAACTGGTGCCGATGATGCAAAGCGAAGGTCTCGGCCTGATGGTCTGGAGCCCGCTGGCGGGCGGACTGCTGAGCGGTAAATATCGCCGCGATGGGCAGGCGGAAGCGGGCGGTCGTCGCCTGGAGTTCGACTTCCCGCCGGTGAATAAAGATCGCGCCTTTGACTGCATCGACGTCATGCAGGCGATAGCCGAAGCGAAAGGGGTGTCGGTGGCGCAGATTGCGCTGGCGTGGTTACTGCATCAGCCGGCGGTCACCAGCGTTATTATTGGCGCCAAACGGGCCGAACAGTTGCAGGATAACATTGCCGCCACCGCTATTCGCCTGAGTGAAGATGAGTTACGCCAGCTTGACGCGGTCAGCGCGCTGCCGCGCGAGTATCCGGGTTGGATGCTGGAGCGCCAGGGGGAATATCGCCGTAAGCAGCTTGACGCGCAGTAACGCCGTTTTTTCCGTGCTTATAAAGATCGCCGCTTGCGGCGATCTTTTTTGTGTGTATGGCTCACAGAAAACGATCCTGCTTTTGCTTCGGCGGCGGTTTTTTTGTATATGACTAGTCATAACATTTAAATGACTAGTCATATACAGAGGCGAACCATGAAAGACAAACTACCGGCCAATTTTTTATGGGGTAATTCGGTCTCCAGCATGCAGACCGAAGGGGCGTGGAATGAGGGGGGGAAGGGGATGTCGGTATACGATATCCGTGAACCGTCGGAGTTCGCCTCGGACTGGAAGGTAGCGACCGACTCCTACCATCGCTTCCGCGAAGATTTTGATTTAATGCAGGATCTGGGCATGAACTGCTATCGCTTCCAGATAGCCTGGAGCCGCGTCTGCCCGCAGGGAGATGGCGAGTTCAATGAAGAGGGGATTGCGTTCTACCATCAGTTTATTGATGAGCTCATTGCCCGCGGTATTGAACCAATGATCTGCCTCTATCACTTCGATATGCCCTTGTCGCTGGCGGAGCGCTACAACGGTTTTACCGACCGCCGGGTAATGGACGCCTTTATCCGCTATGGCCAGAAGATGATCGACTGCTACGGCGATAAGGTGAAGTACTGGCTGACCTTCAACGAACAGAATCTTTACCATTCGCCGGAGGCTTTTCTTATCACCGGTTATCTGCGTGGCGATAAAACGCTGCGCGAGCTTTACCAAATTCAGCACCACGTGATGATGGCGCACGTTCATCTCACCGACTATCTGCATCAGGCCAAACCACAGTGTCTAATGGGCGGAATGCTGGCCCATGCGCTGGTCTATCCGGCAACCTGTAAGCCGCGCGATATTCTGTGCGCCCAGCAACTGGACGAGTTTTTAAACCAGAACCTGCTGCGCGCGTACGCGGGCGAGGGCTATAGTCCGGAGGTGATGCATTTTGTCGCCCGTGAAGGTTTTGATGATATCTATCGCCCTGAAGATATCGCGCTGATGGCGAGGGTGAAGGTCGACTATCTGGCATTCAGCTACTACGCCAGCCGCACGCTCAATAGCGACGCGATTCCGCCAGGTACGGCGGTGAACAACTATATGTTGTTCGGTAATCAGGACAATCCATACCTGAAAGCGACGGAATGGAACTGGCAGATCGATCCGCTGGGATTCCGCACGATCATTACCCGCTATTACAACGACTGGCGGCTGCCGGTCTTCCCGATTGAAAACGGTATCGGGGTAATTGAATCCTGGGATGGCGAAAATCCGGTCGCTGATGATTATCGTATTGCCTATCACCGCGATCACATTGACGCCATGAAAGCGGCAATGTTTGAAGACGGGGCGCAGGTGATAGGCTATCTCGGCTGGGGATTAATCGATATCCTTAGCTCGCAGGGCGACATGCGTAAACGCTACGGCGTGGTGTACGTCAATCGTGAAAACCACGATCTTAAGGATCTGAAGCGGGTGCCGAAGAAAAGCTACGCGTGGCTGAAGCGGGTGATTCACAGTAATGGCGAAGAGATGTAACGGCACGCGGGCGGTGTATGCCGCCCGCCAGCCCTTCACAAAATAGTAAAGGATCGGAGAATGACGGCGAAGTATCTTAATATCGCGCGGGAAATAAAAAAGCGGATCATCAGCCAGCAGTATCCTGCCAGCGCGCCGTTACCCGACCAGTTTGCGCTGGCGGCAGAGTTCAATACCAGCCGGATGACCATCCAGCAGGCAATGCGTCAGCTGATTGTCGAGGGTCTTATCTACACCCGCAAAGGTCAGGGTACCTTTGTGCGGAAAAATTTCCTCCAGCTATCGCAGTGGGAACTGCCCGGCAGCGACTATTTCGGCGCCACCAAAACCTGGGAGCATCTTGGCGAAGTACAAAGCGTAGTCGTGCGCTTTGAGCTGCGTTTTCCCAGCGAGAAGGAGCAGAGTTCGCTGCTGATCGACGCCGATGCGCCGGTGTATGACTTCGTCCGCCTGCGGTTGCTTAACGGCGAGCCGGTTTCGCTGGATTTAACGGTGATGCCAGTAGCGCTGGTGCCGGGACTCAATAAAAGCCATCTGCAGAGTTCGGTGTTTCGTTATGTGCAGGAGACGCTGGGGCTGAAGCTGATGGGGTCATATCGGGTGGTGCGGGCGATGAAGCCGGATGAGCTGGATAAATTACATCTTAACTGCGAGCCGACCGACCCGGTGCTGGAGGTTGAGCAGGTGATTTATCTGGAAGACGGTACGCCGCTGGAGTACGCGCACTGCCGCTACCGCTACGATCATGGCGGGGTCATTCTGGTCAATAACGGCTAGCCGGAAGATTTACCCTGCTGGCGCTGCGCTTAGCAGATGCAGATAAAAAAACGGCGGGCACCAGGCCCGCCGTTTTCATGTGGTTGCTGAACTTAGTTCAGGCGCACCGGCATCCCTGAACGGTTCTGGATCGCCTGATCCATTACGCTCTGGTCAACGTCAGGCTGGCTGGTCACCGACTGCACGGCCTGAGTCAGGCTGATAGGCACGATTTCGCCGCCTTTGAACTGCGCTTCGGTGGTCGACAGCGGGTTATGTACTTCGACGTAGCGGCTGCCATCCGGTTCGGTGGTGGCTTTCACCGGCTCATCGATAAACTGCACGCGGGTGCCGACCGGCACGTTCTCAAACAGGAATTTGATGTCTTCGTTACGCAGACGCACGCAGCCATGGCTCACGCGCAGGCCGATACCAAAGTTGGCGTTGGTACCGTGGATGGCGTACAGACGACCGATATACAGCGCGTACAGGCCCATCGGGTTATCCGGGCCTGCTGGCACGACTGCCGGCAGCGGGTTACCTTCCGCGGCGTATTCGGCGTGCATTTTCGCCGTCGGGGTCCAGGTCGGGCCCGCTTTCTTACGCTCAACTTTGGTCGTCCAGTTGATCGGCGTATCTTTACCCAACTGGCCGATACCGATCGGCAGTACGATGACGGTATTAGTGCCTTTCGGGTAGTAGTACAGACGCATCTCGGCGCTGTTGATAACGATGCCTTCATGCACGGTGTCCGGCAGAATCAGCTGTTGCGGAATATTCAGCACGGTACCGCCTTTCGGCAGGTAGGTATCCACGCCCGGGTTCGCTTCCAGCATGTTGGACAGACCCATCTGATATTTGGCAGCGAAATATTCCAACGGCTGTTTATTATCGTCTGGAATAGTAATGACCTGGTTCTGGCCAATCAGACGACTGCCGTCGGTCGGCAGAGGATAGGTAACAGCTGAAGCTGTGTTGCAAAAGCCCACGATGGCGAAGGCTGCCGCTAAGAGTGTCGATAATTTCATATTCTTCATGTCGTGCGCGGTGTCAACGCCACACGGGCCTTGTTAGATATTCAGATAGTAGATGGGAGCGCATTATATGTGCTTTCCGATAAACAGGTAAATCAGATGTGTACGAAATCACAATTTTTTCCTGTTGCTACTAGTGTAGTGCGCAACGCGCCGCTTTCACGGCGAATCGTCTGGTTATCGAAACGTGGATTAATCTTCCAGCAGCCGCGACTGTAACGCTTCGCGCGCCTGCGGCGTCAGGCGATATTCCTGTTCCAGCCAGCGGTCGACATGACCGTAACGCTGTTCAATGCTGGACAACGCGGTCGCCAGATACGACTCCTGGACGGTCATGATGGCGGCGAGATTTTTACGCCCATTATCGTTAAGGCCTTCGCCGAAGGTATCGAGCAGGAATCCTTCGACCTGCGCCAGCATCCCCTGGGTCAGCAGATACTCTTCCATGACCGTATTGCTATCGCAGCCAAGCGCGAACAGCGTCAGGGCGCAGCCGACGCCGGTACGGTCTTTACCAACCGCGCAGTGCTGCAGCAGAGCGCCGTCGAAAGGTTCCATCAACCACTGAGTCAACTGGCGATAGGCGGCGTTATCAAACGGCAACTGGCGGTAGAGCTGTAGCATAAACTGCTCGCCGTCCATGGTGTTGAGGGTCGCGGCGTTAAACTCGGTGACTTTCGCATTGACGCTGCTGGAAAGCGGATTAGCCGGAGCGTTGAGGTAGAAGGCTTCGCTATTTAGCCGGTCAGGGCTGCGATTGACCTCCGTCGGATCGCGATAATCCAGCACCCGGCTCAGCGGAATGGCGCTGAGATGATTGAGATCCTCCGGCGTCATGTTGTGCAGCGAGCCTGAGCGCAGCAGTTTGCCAGAACGTACGCGCCGGCCATCGGCCGCGCGTTGACCGCCGAGGTCGCGAAAGTTAATGCCGCCTTGAAGCGAGATAAATGCAGGATGGCTGGTGCGGGTGGTCATAAATTCCCTCTGAATTGCGGATAATTATTATGTCTTAGCAATCGGTCATTTTGCGGTAAAACCCTGACCATAGCATAGTTATTGGCGGGCTTTTTACCGTAGCCCGTGAAAAGTGAACCATTTGCTGGCATAATGTCTGGTTCATCACATCCCTAATTCTCTATTTTCAGGATATCCTCGTGCTAGTATCCAGCAACGTCACCATGCAGTTTGGCAGTAAGCCGCTGTTTGAAAACATCTCCGTCAAATTTGGCGGCGGCAACCGCTACGGCCTGATTGGCGCCAACGGCAGCGGCAAATCCACGTTTATGAAGATCCTCGGCGGCGATCTTGAGCCGACGCTGGGCAACGTTTCGCTCGACCCGAACGAGCGTATCGGTAAGCTGCGCCAGGATCAGTTCGCCTTCGAAGAGTTCACCGTGCTGGATACGGTTATCATGGGCCACGGCGAGCTGTGGGAAGTGAAGCAAGAGCGCGATCGCATCTACGCGCTGCCGGAAATGAGCGAGGAAGACGGCTATAAAGTGGCCGACCTGGAAGTAAAATACGGCGAGATGGACGGTTACTCCGCCGAAGCGCGCGCCGGCGAACTGCTGCTCGGCGTCGGTATTCCCGTGGAGCAACATTACGGCCCGATGAGCGAAGTCGCGCCGGGCTGGAAACTGCGTGTCCTGCTGGCGCAGGCGCTGTTCTCCAATCCGGATATCCTGCTGCTCGATGAACCGACGAACAACCTCGACATCGACACCATTCGCTGGCTGGAGCAGGTGCTGAACGAACGTGACAGCACCATGATTATCATTTCGCACGACCGTCACTTCCTGAACATGGTCTGCACTCATATGGCGGATCTCGATTACGGCGAACTGCGCGTATATCCGGGTAACTATGACGAGTATATGACCGCGGCGACCCAGGCGCGTGAGCGTCTGCTGGCCGATAACGCCAAGAAGAAAGCGCAAATTGCCGACCTGCAGGCCTTTGTTAGCCGTTTTAGCGCCAACGCTTCAAAATCGCGTCAGGCGACTTCCCGTGCCCGTCAGATTGATAAAATTAAGCTGGATGAAGTGAAAGCCTCCAGCCGTCAGAACCCGTTTATTCGCTTCGAGCAGGATAAGAAACTGTTCCGTAACGCGCTGGAAGTGGAAGCGCTGGCGAAAGGCTTTGATAACGGCCCGCTGTTCAAAGGGGTTAATCTGCTGCTGGAAGTTGGCGAAAAGCTGGCGGTACTGGGGACCAACGGCGTCGGGAAATCAACGATGCTGAAAACGCTGGTCGGCGAACTGGAAGCGGATAACGGTACCGTCAAGTGGTCGGAAAACGCCCGTATCGGCTACTACGCTCAGGATCATGCCGAAGATTTCGAGAACGACCTGACGGTCTTTGACTGGATGAGCCAGTGGAAACAGGAAGGCGATGACGAGCAGGCGGTACGCAGTATCCTCGGTCGTCTGTTGTTTAGCCAGGACGATATTAAAAAGCCGGCGAAAGTCCTCTCCGGCGGCGAGAAAGGACGCATGCTGTTCGGTAAGCTGATGATGCAGAAACCGAACATCCTGGTGATGGATGAACCGACTAACCACCTGGATATGGAATCGATCGAATCGCTGAACATGGCGCTGGAGATGTATCAGGGCACCCTGATTTTCGTTTCTCACGACCGTGAGTTCGTGAGTTCGCTGGCGACTCGCGTACTGGAGATCACCCCAGAACGCGTCATCGATTTCAGCGGCAACTACGAAGATTACCTGCGCAGTAAAGGTATCGAGTAATCCCTCTCCGTTACCCGGGTGGCGGCTACGCCTTACCCGGGCTACCAAACAGCATAGTGCTGTAGCCCCGGTAAGCGGTAGCGCCACCGGGGATTTCGAGACCACCAATACCGGCGGTTTCAGCGGGACTTGGTCAGAGTCTCCACTCGGTCCCTTCGACGCCATTCACCAGCAGTTGGCGTTTTTCTCCCGCTGGTAATAAGAGCTTCAGCGCTTTCCACGCCGGGCGATAGTTGCCGCGAGCGTTAATATTCAGGTTTACACTAGTGGCGCTGCAGGTCATTTCCCACTCTAGCCATAGCGCATCCCCTTCTTTATAGCCCCAGCTTTCGCCGTCGTCTTCAAACAGCAGACCGCGGGTTGAGCCGGTACCTTTCAGCGGGAACAACTGCAGTTCGCGACGATCGTCTTTTTGCGCATCGACGTGGTTGATACGTTCACTGAGCGGCAGACCGGCGCCGGCGCGGACCAGCAGCGGCAGTTTTTCCAGCGGCGCGTCCAGCGTCACCCACTGACCACCGGCGAACCACTGGTGGCTGTAAAAATCGTACCAGCCGTCCTGATTATCGGGCAGCCACAGCTGGCGCTGACGGGCGCCGGGCTCGACTACGCTTGCCACCAGCAGATCGCGCCCCAGCATGAAGTCATCACACTCGGCGAAGGTCTGGGTATCGTGCTGGTGATCGAGGAAGGTCGGGCGCAACATGGGTTCGTCATCGGCATGCGCCTGCCATAACAGGGTGTACAAATAGGGCAGCAGACGGTAGCGCAGCTCGATGGCAGAGCGGATCGCCGGGGTGATTTCCGGGTACATCCAGGGTTCATTGACCGTCTGGTCGTCATTCCACGAGTGAATGGTAAAGCGCGGATGCATCACGCCGTTTTGCACCCAGCGAACGAACAGTTCTGGCTCGGGTTTATCGCCGGAGAATCCGCCGACGTCATGGCCGACGTTAAACAGCCCGGAAAGACTCATCCCTAATCCCATACGGGTGTTATAGCGCAGCGTATCCCAGTTGGTGCGGTTGTCGCCGCTCCAGGTCTGTACGTAGCGCTGCATCCCGGCACAGCCGGAGCGGGAGATCAGATACGGGCGCTTTTGCGGCGCAAAACGCTGCTGCGCTTCCAGCGAGGCGCGCATCATTAATAGCGGCATCACCGGGCGAATATGCTTAATGGCGATTTCGCGGCCAAAGCCGTAGCAACGCGCTTCGCCGTCCCATACCTCATACTCGTTATTATCATTCCAGGTCGAATCGATACCCATCTCCAGTAGCTGGGTGGTTACGCCTTCTTGCCACCAGGTCACGGTGTGCGGGTTGGTGAAGTCGAGATGCGAACCTTCATCGTCCCAGAAGCTGGAACGTTCGGGAGCATCGGTTTGCGAATCGCGAATAAAGAGGCCGCGTTCCGCCACTTCGCCATAGCGCGGGTGATCCTGCAGCAGGCACGGTTTGATATTGGCAGCCAGTTTCAGCCCGGCATCGTGGAACGACTGGCTCATCACTTTTGGCTGCGGCACCTTGTCGTAGTTCCAGTTAAAGACGTAGCGTTTGCCGTTGATTGAGGTATAGCCGGAAGAGAGCTGGAACGAATCACAGGGGATCGCATGCTGCTCGCACAGGCGGATAAAGTTCATCAGCTGATTTTGCGCATCCGGCGCGTCGGTATAGTGCATCGTCGAGCCGCTATAGCCGAGGCTCCATTTCGGCCCAAACAGCGTTTTACCGGTCAGACGGACGAACGCCTTGGTCACATCCAGCACCTGCTTACCGGTAAACAGGTAATAATCGATGTCGCCGGCTTCCGCCTGCCAGCGGCGATAGGCGGTGTGGTAGTTGTCGATTTCATTACCTAGATCCAGCCAGCAGCTACTCAGGTTGTCATAGAACAGGCCGTAGCTGATATCGCTGCGCTGCGTGATGGTAAACGGAATATGTTTATACAGCGGGTCTGTGCTGACGGCGTTGTAGCCCATGGCATCGAGGTTACGCATTTCGTAGCGCTTACCGTTACGCTGCAGGTCGCCGGCCTTTTCACCCAGACCATAGAAACGCTCATCTTTACGACGGCTGAGATAATGGGCGACGCCATCCCCGTGGGCATTTGCCAGATAGGCGCTGGTTGGGCGGTCATTGGCAAGCGTCTGCCACTCGCCGGCGTCGTCGCGATAGCTCCACTCCAGCCAAAGCGGCTGGTGGACGGTGACGCGCAGCTGGCGGGTGGCGATGGTCAGCGCGTCATCTTCTTTGGTCATCTGCCAGGCCGGGAGGCTAAAACCGCTGAGGTCATCCCGCGCGCGGCCTTCCCACGGCACATCCTGCTGCGGGGCGATACTCCAGGTGCGATCCAGCGCCAGTTGGCCCTGGCGCTTCAGCAGGACGCGGAATAAATTCTCTTCCAGCACGTACAGACACAAAGTGTGCTGACCATCAACGGTCAATTCAACGTGATGCTCCAGCTGTTGGTGCAAACTCCAGTGTTTCAACGTCTTCATATTTTACATCCACTCTCAGGCGCGCTTGGCGCGACGTTCAGCAATAAATACCACCAGGAAAACGGCGCCAATCAGGTCAAAGAACCCCATGGCGATAAACAGCGGGTTGAAGCCGATTTTGTCGGCGGTCACCCCGATTAATAATGAGAACAGGAAGCTGGCGATCCATGCCGCGGAACCGCGCATACCGTTGACCGTCGCCATTTGTCCCTTGTCGAAAGACTCCACCACCAGCGCGCTGAGCATGCAGGAGATGATCTGGTGGCCGAAACCGCCAATGGAGATCAGGATGATGGTGATATAGGGATCGCGGGTAATAGCGACCAGCGCCAGCGAGATCATCAGAAACGCGCCGGTAACGGAACTGGCGATGACCGAGTTGACTCGCGTACAGCCGAACCAACGGACGTACAGGCGGGTGAGGTAGCCGCTGACCACGCTGCCAAGGTCGGCGGCGAGGAACGGCAGCCAGGCGAACATCGCTATCTGTTTAAGATCCATACCGTGCTCTTTCGCCAGGTACAGCGGCACCCAGAAGCTCAGCACCGCCCAGGCGGGCTCGGCCATAAAAGCGGGGATGGCGATACCGTAGAAACGTTTATTCTTCGAGACGGTTTTTAGCGCGGTAAAAAAGGGCAGCTTCACCGGCGGCGCTTCGTTATCCTGCTTGATGTACTCCAGCTCGCCTTGGCTGAGATTCGGGTGTTTTTCCGGGCTCTGGTAGAACACCCACCACAGCACGACCCATAGCAGCGCCAGCACGCCGGTAAACATAAACGCGCCCTGCCAGCCGAAGGAGGCGTGGGCGAAGTAGATGATAGGCGGCGCCAGCATCGCGCCGATAGAAAAGCCGACGCCAGCCCAGCCGGCGGCAATCGGCCGTTCGGATTTCGGGAACCACTCGCCGATGGTTTTAGCGTTAGCCGGGGTGGCGGCCGCCTCCGCGCCACCCATAAAGAAGCGCAAAATAGCCAGATGCAGCCAACTGCCGGCGCCGGCGTGCGCGATACAGGCTACCGCCCACAGCGTGGCGCAAACCATAAAGCCTAGCTTGAGCCCGATGACGTCGATAAGCCAGCCGCACAGCGGTTGGAAGATGGTATAAGCCAGCTGAAATGCGCCGACGATCCACGAATATTGCTCGGTGGTAATACCGAGTGTGGCTTTCAGTTCCGGGGCGATAATCCCCAGCGAGTTACGTGTGATGTAGTTGACGGTGACGCCAAGTAAAAACAGTACCAGCACCCACCAGCGCAGGTTTTTCACTACCCGGCGCGTTTTGCTGACTGCCATATCATTGTTGAGGCCTTGACTCATAGAACTCTCCACAAGACGTTGTAGGGGGAAGTGACGATCCAGGCGTTGGGTCGTCACGTAATAGTTCTAACCATTTGAATTATTTGTTTTTATTTCAATATCTATTGGTATAACTAGTATGGAAGATATTGGACCAATTCAAAATAAGGGAGAAAGTCGGCAGGCAGTAGCGCTATTTATGCAAAATTTTTCATGAGATGACGTAGTTCTCATAATTTGGCGGAGTATTTGCTTGTTGTTCAGGGTTTGGCGACTATGAAAATTCTTTCATTTTTGAATTGGAGCTGGATCACAGAATGGATAAAAAGCTGCGAGTCGCGGAAATTGCCGCCCGCACCGGGCTGTCGGCCAGTACGGTTTCGCGTGTGTTAGCCGGAAAAGCGAATACCAGCGAAAAGGCCCGTCAGGCGGTATTGGCCTGCGCCCGTGAACTTGGGGTGATGCAGGGATTGGCCGCCGGGCGGCTACTGCTCAACAACCTGCTGATTTTTGCGCCACAGCGGGCCTTCGACGAACGTTCAGATATTTTCTACTACCGCGTCATCCAGAGTATTAATAACGCGCTGGCGCCGCATGAAGTACGTCTGCGCTATTGCGCGCTGGAAGAAAACGACAGCGACGCCAATCTGTTTCTGGCCCGCATGAACGAGACCGACACCCAGGCGGCGGTATTGCTGGGTATTGACGATCGGCATATCCACGCGCTGGCGGCGGATCTTGGCAAACCTTGCGTATTAATTAACTGCCGGGATGAAGGGATGCGGCTTCCTTCTATTGCGCCTGACCATCGGCTGATTGGCCAGTGCGCCGCTCGTTATCTGTTTGATATGGGCCATCAGGCGGTAATGAACGTGATGTGCTTGCGCCGCTATACCATGGAGCTACGGCTGGTGGGTATCAAGGAGGCGTGGCGCGCGCGCAACCTGCGATTTACCGGTAGCCGTGACCTGATTAGCGTCGCTAATTTTAGCGCCAGAGAAACGGAAGAGCAGGTCGGTGCCTGGCTCGATGCTTTACAGGGGCGCCCGATGCCGACGGCATTCCTGGTGGGCGGCGATTTTATGGCCGCCGGTACCGTCAGCGCGCTGCAAAAACAAGGCCTGCGGGTGCCGCAGGATGTCTCGGTGATGAGTATCGACGGTTTTAATCTGGCGGCGATTCAGGACGTGCCGCTGACGGCGATTCATGTGCCGCGGGATGAGCTCGGCAGCGAGGCGGTGCATCTTCTCCAGCAGCGTCTGCTGCGCCCGGAAGCGCCGCACGGTTCGCTACTACTGCACGGCGCCCTGGTGGTACGCGATTCGGTGCGGCGGATCCGGCCAGGCAAGAGCCATACCGCCGTAGAACAGCAAGGTCTGTATGATGATTAGATCTTCATGCCCAATGCGCGTTTGCCGTGCTCGTTAAGATCGGCAACGGTGAAGCGCGCCTGCCAGTCGCATTCATAATCCTCGCGCGGGAAATCCCCGGGAGAAGCGCCTTTTTCCAGCGCGATTTTTACCTTCTGCGCGTAGGCGAGATTCTTCTCGCACATCGGCGCGGCCGGGATGTACATGACGTTGCCCCAGCCCTGTTGATTTTCCACCGGCGCGACCGAGTGAATGACATCGCAGTGCCACCAGACGGAATCACCGGCGTTCAGCGCTGGAATCGAGCTTAACGCTTTGATAAGCAATGGATGCCATTGCTCAGAGATCGGCAGTACCTTGCCCGGCGCGACGCCGCACAGTTCATCTTCCGGCACATCATCCAGCAGCGGACGCAGCAGAACGTAAGCCATCGCCTCCGGGATCGGCACCACGTGCAGCAGCCCTTGACCGGGGATCATGTCCGACAGCGCCGTCCAGCCCTGGAAAGTGCGGAAGACCGAACATTTGGTGGTGTTATCGACGGTGTACTCTTCCACTTCGGTACGGTGCGCCGCGTCCCACGGATCGTAGGCGTCGATATTGCCATTAAAGACGTTGGCGAAAACCTGCTGATAGGCGGGAAGCAACCAGCGCTCCAGCGCCCCGGAATCGGTATGCGCGCCCAGCCCCTTTGACGTGGTTCCCGGCGGGCGGCGGCGGATGCGGTCAGGGTAAATCACGCTGACATCCGGATCGAACCAGCGTTTGCCATCCTGTTCAAAGCGCCACAGTCGGTTAAGGAAGGATTGTACCGCCGCCATTTCATCGCTTTGGCGCGCCTGCATTTGCGAGGGCGACCAGTAGATCGGATAGATCTCCGGGCGCGAAGCCTCCAGCGAGCCGAAGAAGCTGTCGCCGGGCCCTTTGTAAACGTCGTCGAAATGGTTCAGATCCAGGTATTCCAGCATCGCGTTATCCCAGGCCAGCGCCTGTTCGCGCGGGTAGTGGCCTTTGATAACCGCGCAACCGCGGCGCTTAATCGCCTCACGCTGCGCCTCGCTCACTTTACCCTGGGCGATATCGCTAAACGGGATTACCGGCCAAACTTCCTGACCTGCGGCTTTCAGGGCATTAATCTCGTCCAGGCGCTCGCTGATGCGCGCCGAGAGTCTATCGAATACCGCCTGGACATCGCCGATTTGCGCCCGTAGCGCCTGTTTCATCTGGCGAATCGCCGCTTTGTGGTCGGCAGGTAATGTTTCGTGGGTAGGGAGAGCAGCCATAATCACCTCGCTGTATCTTTCATTCGAAAGTAATAAATCTTACAAACGTTAATTTAAGTTAAATTAGAGTTAATGCAAGTTTAAAATCATGCAGCGGCGCACAAAATGGAAAAGCCGGGGCTTGATGCCCCGGTACAGGATCAGTCGTTGAAAGGAGAGGTCTTATCAAGAACGGCCTGAATCACCTTCAATGCGCCGTCGTGGTTATTGTCATCGGTGGTGAAACCGGCGATGGCTTTGATGCTGTCGGCAGCGTTGGCCATAGCAAAAGCATATTTCACCAGTTTTAACATTTCGGCGTCATTGCCGCTGTCGCCAATTGCTACGCACTGCTGCGGCGAAAGGTTCCAGCGTTTGAGCAGGCGGCTGATGCCGTTGGCTTTATGCAGGCCGGGGATAATCAAATCGACAAAGCCAAAGCCGCTGGTGACCGGCTTCATGATCCCGTCGAGCGAGACGTGCAGTTTATCGATAAGCTGTGGGATATCGCTATCCGGCAGGTTGAGGGAGAATTTGAATAGCGTATCGTCGATGCGATGGTAATCGCTTACCCGCTGCAGACGATGGTAGTGCTTCGACATCAGCTCAACAAAGGCATCGGGCGCTTTATCGCTAACGTATGCGCTTTGCAGGCCGCAGGCGACGAAGTTGAGCTGCGGATCTTTCAGCAGTTCGCCAATCACTACCTGCGACTCGTGACGGGTCAATTCACCGTGGAACAACTGTTTGCCATGCTCGTAAACCAGAGCGCCGTTTTCTGCGACGAATGAAATCTGCTCGCGGATTTCCGGGAAAAATGAGATCAGCTGATAGTACTGGTTGCCGCTGGCGACAACAAATTCAATACCTTGCTGTTTAAGCTGCGCAAACTGCGCGAGGAAACGCGGGCGGTCATACTGCTTGGCGTCATTGAGAAAAGTTCCGTCCATATCGGTGACGATAACTTTAACGGTCATAAGAGGTGCTCCTGGCTTAACTTCGACCAGTAACATTCTAATTACAATGTGATGGGGAGCACAAATTTATTTCGAATGAAAGTTTATCCCATTATCAACGGGTACAGAAGATGTCACCCGGCTCAGCGCAGCGCCGGCCGGGTATTTTCCTTACAGCGTATGTTCGGTTCGGGCGATGATATCGTCCTGGGTATCCGGCGACAGGGCGGTGAAGAACGCCGAGTATCCGGCGACGCGGACCACTAAATCTCGGTACTGGTCAGGGTGTTTCTTGGCTTCCAGCAGCGTTTCGCGTGACACGATGTTGTACTGGATATGCCAGCCTTTGTGCACTTCAAAGAAAGTACGCAGCAGCACCATTAGCTTCTGCTTATCGGACTCGTTCTCCAGCGTGGAAGGATTTAGCTTCTGGTTGAGCAGCACGCCGCCGAGGATCGCGCCGGTCGGCAGTTTGCCTACCGAACTGATAACCGCCGTGGGCCCCAGGTGATCGGTACCGGAGGCCGGGCTAGCCCCTTCCGCCAGCGGCGCGTGCGCTTTGCGGCCATCCGGCGTCGCCATGGTTTGCGCGCCGAACGGGACGTTCGCGGAGATAGACGACGTACCGGCGTAATAGTTACCGCCAATCGGGCCGCGGCCGTAACGCGGGTTATGGTACTGCTTCAGCTCGTCGATATAGGTCTGATAGGCCCGCGCTAGCAGAATGTCGACGCTGTCGTCGTCGTTACCGTACTTCGGCGCGCCGTTGATCAAGCGCTGACGTAACTGCTCATGGGTCAGGCCGGCAAAATCTTCCGCCAGCGCTTTCGCCAGCTCCTGCTGGCCGATAACGCCCTGATCGAAGACCAGTTTTTTCACCGCCGCCAGGCTGTTGCCTAGGTTGGCAATCCCGACCTGCAGGCCGGAAACCCAGTCATATTTCGCGCCGCCTTGCTTGATGCTTTTCGCCCGTTCGATGCAGTCATCGACTAACGCTGAGCAAAGAATATCGTGGACGTTCTCTTCCAGCATGGTATCGACAACGTACTCAATTTCGATTGATTTACGGGTGTAGTAGCGGATCTGGGTGTCCCAGTCTTCCAGTACCTGGTCGAAGTTGGCGAAGTTGCCTTTCGACAGCGCATGTTCCTGCGCAAGGAATACCTGACCGCTGGTGGCATCGCGGCCGCCTTCCAGCGTCGCCAGCATCACCCGCGCGAAGTTGATAAAACTCATGCCGGTGCAACGGTAGCCCCACTTGCCGCCGACCGCGGTTTCGATACAGCCGATGGCGGCATAATCGTAGGCGTCCTGCGGCTCGATACCGAGCTTGATAAATTCCGGAATGACGATTTCATCGTTATTAAACGCCGGCATGCCGAAACCGCAGCGGATCACCTGAACGCAGGCGTCGAGGAAGTCGTTGCTCATCCCGGCATGGTAACGCACGCTGAGGTTCGGCTGGGTCGAGCGCAGGCGGCCGCAGGATTCGAGGATCGCGTACGACAGCGGGTTGACGGCGTCCTGCGGTTGGCCGTCGACCAGATTTTGCCCGCCGATGGTGACGTTCTGGTACAGCGGGCTACCGGCGGAAGCTTTGGAATGCGAGCCGGAGCGAATTTTGTTGACCTCCAGCAGCTTCAGCCAGCAGCAATGCAGCAGCTCAATGGCCTGTTCGCGATCCAACGATTGCTGCAGTTCAACGTCGCGGCGGTAGTATGGATAGAGGTACTGGTCCATGCGGCCAAAAGAGACCGAGTGGCCGTTGGATTCAATCTGCAGGATCAACTGAATGAAGTAGCAGAGCTGCAGCGCCTGCCAGAAGGTTTTCGGCGGCTCGTGGGCGATAATTTCACAGTTTTCGGCAATCGCCAGCAGCTCGTCGCGGCGCAGTTCGCGCGGCTCCTGCGCCGCCATGTCGCGCGCCAGCGTAGCGAAGCGTTTGCAGTGTTCGCTCACTGCCGCGAGCACGATATCGATCGCCTTCAAAAACTGTTCGCCGTGCAGATCTTCCAGCACCGTCAGATTAATGCGTGAGCGGCGCTCAGCGACTTTCGCGCGCATGCCGTCGAGCCCTTTTTCCAGCAGCAGCGGATAGTTGACCGCCAGGTGGGCGTCGCCGGAAGTCATGTTGCCTTCGGCTTTGATAATGCCGGTAGCGAGCAGCGCTTTTTGTTCATCGGTAAACATGCCGTAGCAGCGGTCCTGAACGGTCTGCCCGCGCCACCATGGGCACACTTCATGTAAGACACGCTTATTCTCTTCACTGACCGAGAAGCCGGCGCCCGGACGGTCGGCGAGATCGTCGATCTCTTTCTCAATCCAGCTGACGGTATATTCCGGGAAAATCGGCGCGGCGCGAACTTCGCTGGCCTGGTTGCCGACGATCAGCTCATCGTGCTTGATCCAGATGGTGCGTTCCGCCAGGTGATGGGCCAGCGCCAGCGCGCGACGTACCGGGATCGGTTTATCGAGATGTTGCTGATAGGCGGCGGTATAGTGTTGGGCGCGCTCGGTACAAACCGGCGGCTTAACGATATGCACCAGCGCCATTTTATGCGCCTGAATGCGAGCGCTCAGAGTATCCAGTTTTAAGGTGGTCATAAGTTATCCTCGTAGGGTCGCCGTTAAACCTTTGCTTTGCGCGTACTGCTGCGCAAAGGCCAGCAGCTCGGGAGCGGCCAGCGGTTTTTCCGGTGCGGTATAGGGCTGACTGAGTAGTTGGTATTTATTCATTCCCAGCGTGTGGTACGGCAGAAAATGGATTTCGCTGACCTGAAGACGGTCAGCGGCAAAATCGGTAATCGCGGTAATATCGGCTTCGCTGGCGTTAAATCCCTGAATTAATGGGACGCGGATAATGATTTTTTTCCCGGCCTGCGCCAGGCGCTGCAGGTTATCCAGCACCCGGCGGGCGCTGCCGTCGGTCCACTGCTGGAAAACGGCCTCGTCAACGTGCTTCAGGTCGGCCAGAAACAGATCGACAAACGGTAAAGAGGGTTCAATGTACTTCCACGGTACGTGCAGGCAGGTTTCCACGGCGGTGTGAATGCCCGCCTGATGGCTGGCTTCGAACAGCGCCTGCGCCAGCGCCGGGTTCATAAAGGGCTCGCCGCCGGAAAGAGTAATGCCTCCGCCGCTGCGATCGTAAAACGGCTTATCGCGCAGCACCGTCGCCATAATTTCCGCCACGCTTTTTTCCTCGCCGCAGACCGTCAGCGCGGTAGTGGGGCAGCAGTGGCGTAGCGCGGCAATATGGCGCTCGTTGACATTTTGCCGATAGATAATCAGGCCGTCCAGGGTACGGGTAATCACCTCCGGCGCCGCCTGCTGGCAAAGCTCGCAGCCGTCAAGGCACAACCGCGCGTCATACAGCAGGTCTTCGCTGCGGGCGCGGCTTTCCGGGTTCTGACACCAACGGCAGCCCAGCGAACAGCCTTTAAGGAATACGACAGTACGGATCCCCGGGCCGTCATGGGTGGAGTAGCGCTGGATGTTGAAGATCATGTTTTACCCTCTTATTTGCATATGAAGATTAAATAACTTTCGAATGAAAGTTATATTGATGCAAATCAACAATCAGAGTGGGTAAAAGAGACGGGAAGAAAAAGAACGGCGTGGTTCACAAAATAACCGGCGACCTGGCTCGCCGGCGGCGGGAAATTAGCGCGAACCGCACACCTCGCACTGCGGGTGGCGCATCAGCTTCATTTCGCGAAACTGGCAGCTCATCGCGTCATACATCACGATTTTGCCCCTGGCGGGGGTGCCGTAACCGGTCAGCAGTTTAATCGCCTCCATGGCCTGCAGTGAACCGATAGTGCCGACCAGCGGCGCCATCACCCCGGCTTCGACGCAGGTGAGGGCGTTTTCGCCGAACAGGCGGCTCAGGCAGCGATAGCAGGGCTCGCCGTCCTGATAGGTAAAGACGCTGATTTGCCCTTCCATACGAATCGCCGCGCCGGAGACCAGCGGGGTTTTGTGCTGGAAGCAGCCGGCGTTAAGCTGATTGCGAACAGCAACGTTGTCGGTACAGTCCAGCACCAGATGGTGGTCGGCAATCTGCGTTGCCAGCGCCGCGTCATCCAGCATTGCATCGATGGTGACCAGCCGGACGTGCGGGTTAATGCGCGCCAGCGCATCGCGGGCAGAATCGACCTTCGGCTGGCCGATGGTCGCGTCGCTGTGCAGCGTCTGACGTTGTAGATTGGATAACGAAACGGTATCGAAATCCAGCAGGGTGAGCTGACCCACCCCGGCTGCCGCCAGGTATTGAGCGGCGGCGCAGCCGAGCCCGCCGAGGCCGACGACCAGTACGCGAGCGGCTTTTAACCGCTCCTGACCGTCGAAATCAAACCCTCGCAGTACGATCTGCCGGTTATAACGCAGCATCTCCTCGTCGCTCAGCTCAACGGCCATTACAGCCCCCCAAACAGGTGATTAAAGGGCTCGACTTCGACCCATTCGCCCGCTTCGACGTTGCCGCGTTCGCGCTCCAGTACGATAAAGCAGTTACCGAGGCTGAATGAGCTGAAAATGTGCGAGCCCTGATGGCCGGTGGTGCTCACCACCAGTTCGCCTTCCGGATTGCGCTGCAGCACGCCGCGCTGGAAGTCGAGGCGGCCCGGCGATTTTTTCAGCCGGCTGGCGGCGCGCACGCGCAGACGCATCGGCTGGGTTTGACCGCGGTTGCCGGAGAGCTTGGCCAGCAGCGGCTGTACCAGTTGATAGAAGGTTAAGGTGGCGGAAACCGGATTGCCCGGCAGGCCGCAGAACCAGCTGTTGCTGAGCTTGCCGAAGGCGAACGGTTTACCCGGCTTAATCGCCAGCTTCCAGAAGCCGATCTCGCCCAGTTCTTCGAGGATAGTTTTGGTGTAATCGGCTTCGCCCACGGAGACGCCGCCGGAACTAATCACTACATCGGCCTGCTGGTCGGCGGCGATAAAGGCGTCGCGCAGCTTCGCCGGATCGTCAGGAATAATACCGAGGTTGATGACCTCGCAGCCCAGCTGTTCGAGCATCAGATGTACCGCCAGGCGGTTAGTGTCATAAATCTGGCCGTCGCCGAGCGGTTGGCCCGGCAACTGGAGTTCATCCCCGGTCGAGAAGACCGCGACGCGCACTTTACGGACTACCTCGACGTCGGCAATACCCAGCGATGCCAGCACCGGCAGTTCCGCAACGGTAAGACGAGTCCCTGCCGGGAATACTACCGCGCCGTTGGCGATATCTTCGCCGCGACGGCGTATATTTTGCCCGGCTTTCACCGGCGCGATGAAGCGCACGCCCGCATCGCTTTGTTCCGTTTCTTCCTGCATGACCACCGCGTCGCAGCCTTCAGGCACCGGCGCGCCGGTCATGATGCGGATACAGGTGCCCGCCGGCCAGGCGTCGTGGAACGGTTGGCCGGCAAAGGCCTTACCGGCAACCGGCAGCGACGCGCCGTCGGTGAGGTCGGCCAGGCGCACGGCATAGCCGTCCATCGCTGAGTTATCAAAACCGGGGACGTCCAGCGGCGAAACGACATCATGGGCGGTCACGCGCGAAAAGGCCTGCAGCAGCGGCAGGGTTTCCGTAGCCTGCAGCGGCGAAATACGGTCGAGCATCTGAGTCAGGGCTGTGTCGAGCGGCATCAGTCCGGCGGTAAAATCCATGGGTTACTCCTGCTGGCAAAACGTCGAAAACGCCTATTATGGCAGAAAAGCGCCGGCGACTGTATGCCACTGCGGTACGAGGCTTTACATCACCGGATGCTCTTTCTATATTCAAAAAATGTATAAAAGGTTAGTCAGTATAATGATATCTATACAGTTTATGGCAAAGGAAAGATCGAATGGGTAAGGCGGTAATAGCAATCCACGGCGGCGCCGGCGCGATTAGCCGAGCGCAGATGTCGCCGGAGCGCGAACGCGAGTTTGTAGCCGCGCTGTCGGCCATCGTCGACAGTGGGCAAAAAATGTTGGCAGCAGGCGCCAGCGCGCTGGATGCGGTGACAGAAGCGGTACGTCTGCTGGAAGAGTGCCCGCTGTTTAACGCCGGGATAGGCTCGGTATTTACCCACGATCAAACGCACGAACTGGATGCCTGCGTGATGGATGGCTATAGCCTGCAGGCCGGCGCGGTGGCTGGCGTAAAGCATCTGCGTAACCCGGTGCTGGCGGCGCGTCTGGTGCTGGAAGAGAGCCCGCACGTGCTGCTCATCGGCGAAGGGGCGGAAAAGTTTGCCGCCTCGCGCGGGATGACGCTTGTTGAAAACGAGTTATTTTCTACCACCGAGCGGCTTCTGCAGTTACAGCAGGCGAAAGAGGGCGGCGAGATTATTCTCGACCACCATGCCGCGCCGCTCGACGAACGCCACAAAATGGGCACCGTTGGCGCGGTGGCGCTGGATCTGGCCGGTAATCTGGCGGCAGCGACCTCCACCGGCGGAATGACTAATAAACTGCCCGGTCGCGTCGGCGATAGCCCGCTGCCGGGCGCCGGCTGCTATGCCAATAATGCCAGCGTCGCGGTCTCCTGCACTGGCACTGGCGAAGTGTTCATGCGCACGCTCGCCGCTTACGACATTTCGGCGTTGATGGAGTACGGCAATCTCAGCCTGTTTGAGGCCTGCGAGCGGGTGGTGCAGGAAAAACTGCCGGCGGTGGGCGGCAGCGGGGGTCTTATCGCCGTGGACCGCGAGGGGAATGTCGTGCTGCCTTTCAATAGCGAAGGTATGTACCGGGCGTGGTGTTATGCGGGCGATACGCCGACGATTGGAATTTATCGCGAATAAAAGGAGAAGCGAGCTTGCCGCAAAGTCATGAAATTGATGAAGACGATGTGCTGGTGGTACGCGATCTTAACGTCGCCTTTAGCCAGCAGCGGCAGCGCGTTTCCGCGGTGCGTAACCTGTCGTTCAGCCTTCGCCGCGGCGAGACGCTAGCTATCGTCGGCGAGTCCGGTTCCGGAAAATCAGTGACCGCCCTGGCGCTGATGCGCCTGCTCGACGAGGCGGTCAGCGAGGTCAGCAGCGAGGCGTTGCTGCTACGTCGACGCAACCGTCAGGTGATTGATATTAATGCACAAACGGCGGGGCAGATGCGTCAGGTTCGCGGCGCGGACGTGGCGATGATTTTTCAGGAGCCGATGACCTCGCTGAATCCGGTATTCACCATCGGCGAACAGATTGCCGAATCTATCCGTCTCCATCAGGGACTGCGCCATGACGAGGCGCTGCGGGAAGCTAAAAAGATGCTCGAACGGGTGCGTATTCCGGAAGCGGAAGCGATGCTTTCACGTTACCCGCATCAGCTTTCCGGCGGCATGCGCCAGCGGGTGATGATCGCCATGGCGTTATCGTGTCGACCGGCGGTACTGATTGCCGATGAACCTACCACCGCGCTGGACGTCACTATTCAGGCGCAGATCCTGCAGCTTATCGCCGCATTGCAAAAAGAGATGGCGATGGGGGTGATGTTTATCACTCACGATATGGGCGTGGTGGCGGAGATCGCCGATCGTGTGCTGGTGATGTATCGCGGCGAAGCGGTTGAAAGCGGGCGCGTCGACGATATTTTTCGCGCCCCGCAGCACCCTTATACCCAGGCGCTACTGGCGGCGGTACCGAAGCTCGGCTCAATGCGCGGCAGCGATTTACCGCGGCGCTTCCCGCTGCTCAACGACGGTGTGACCCAGCAGCCGGAACAGAATACCGTGGTCGCCGGCAAACCGATTTTACAGGTGCGCGATTTGGTCGCGCGTTTCCCGATCCGCGGCGGTATTCTCAACCGCGTCACCCGCGAAGTGCACGCGGTGGAAAAAGTGAGTTTCGATCTGTGGCCGGGCGAAACGCTGTCGCTGGTCGGCGAATCAGGCTGCGGTAAATCGACTACCGGGCGGGCGCTGCTGCGGCTGGTGGAAGCGCAGGGCGGCAGTATCACCTTTAACGGCCAGCGTATTGATGCGCTGTCCGGCGGCAAGCTGCAGACGCTGCGCCGTGACATTCAGTTTATTTTTCAGGATCCTTACGCCTCGCTCGATCCGCGGCAGACGGTCGGTTATTCCATTATGGAGCCGCTGCGCGTGCATGGTTTGCTGGAAGGGGATGCGGCTCGCGAACGCGTCGCCTGGCTGTTGCAGCGCGTGGGGCTGGAGGCGGAACACGCGTGGCGTTATCCGCATGAGTTTTCCGGCGGCCAGCGGCAGCGTATCTGTATCGCCCGCGCACTGGCGCTCAATCCGAAAGTGGTGATTGCCGATGAGTCGGTGTCGGCGCTGGACGTGTCGATTCGCGCGCAGATTATTAATCTGCTGCTCGATTTACAGCGTGAAATGGGCATCGCATTTCTGTTTATTTCCCATGACATGGCGGTGGTGGAGCGCATCAGCCACCGCGTGGCGGTAATGTATCGCGGGCGGATCGTGGAGATTGGCCCGCGTCGCGCCGTGTTTGAAAACCCGCAGCATCCTTACACCCGTAAACTGATGGCGGCGGTGCCGGTCGCCGACCCGGCGCATCGTCAACCGCAGCGCGTATTACTCTCTGACGAGCTGCCGGGGAATATCTATAAACCGGGAGAAGAAATCGACAGCGCGCCGTTACAGCTGGTAGCGCCGGGACATTATGTCGCCCGCGAGCCCGCCGATGTACTGAGCCGATAACAACCTAACGCACTCTTGCAGGAGCATAACAACATGACTCAACCTGTTACACGCAAATGGCTACTGGCGCTTGGCATCGCCTCGGCGCTGGCGGCGACGCCGGCCTTCGCCGCGAAAGATGTGGTGGTCGCGGTCGGTTCCAACTTCACGACCCTCGATCCCTATGACGCGAACGATACCTTATCGCAGGCGGTGGCGAAGTCGTTTTATCAAGGCCTGTTCGGCCTTGATAAAGAGATGAAGCTGCAAAACGTACTGGCGGAGAGCTATACCGTCTCGGCGGATGGGCTGGTGTATACCATCAAGCTACACAGCGGGGTGAAATTCCAGGATGGCACCGATTTTAACGCCGAAGCGGTGAAAGCGAATCTCGACCGCGCCAGCAATCCGGATAACCATCTCAAACGCTATAACCTGTATAAGGATATCGCCAGCACCGAGGCGGTGGATCCGACGACGGTCAAAATCACGCTCAAACAACCGTTCTCGGCGTTTATCAATATTCTTGCCCATCCGGCGACGGCGATGATTTCGCCGGCGGCGCTGAAAAAATATGGCAAGGAGATCGGCTTCCACCCGGTAGGTACCGGGCCGTATAAGCTCGACACCTGGAATCAGACCGATTTCGTCAAGGTCAGCAAGTTTGATGGTTACTGGCAGCCGGGGCTGCCGAAGCTGGATTCCATTACCTGGCGCCCGGTGGTCGATAACAACACCCGTGCGGCGATGCTGCAAACCGGCGAGGCGCAGTTCGCTTTCCCGATCCCTTACGAGCAGGCGCCGCTGCTGGCGAAAAACAGCAAGCTGGAGCTGGTGGCCAGCCCGTCGATTATGCAGCGCTATATCAGCATGAACGTAACGCAGAAGCCGTTCGATAATCCGAAGGTGCGGGAAGCCATCAACTACGCGATTAACCGTCAGGCGCTGGTTAAGGTCGCGTTTGCCGGATACGCCACCCCGGCGACCGGCGTCGTGCCGCCTTCTATTGCCTACGCCCAGACCTACAGCGCATGGCCTTACGACCCGGCGAAGGCCCGTCAGTTGCTGAAAGAAGCCGGTTTCCCTAACGGCTTCAGCACCACGCTGTGGTCATCGCATAATCACAGCACCGCGCAGAAGGTGCTGCAGTTTACCCAGCAGCAGCTGGCGCAGGTGGGTATTAAAGCGCAGGTGACGGCGATGGATGCCGGACAGCGTGCGGCGCAGGTTGAAGGCAAGGGGCAGAAAGAGAGCGGGGTACGGATGTTCTACACCGGCTGGTCAGCGTCGACTGGCGAAGCCGACTGGGCGCTGTCGCCGCTATTCGCCTCACAAAACTGGCCGCCGACCCTGTTTAACACCGCCTTTTACAGCAACCCTCAGGTCGATAAAGACCTGAGCGAGGCGCTGAAAACGACCGATGCGCAACAGAAGACCAAACTCTATAAAGATGCGCAGGACATTATCTGGAAAGAGTCGCCGTGGGTGCCGCTGGTGGTTGAAAAGCTGGTATCGGCGCATAGCAAAAACCTGACCGGGTTTTATATTCAGCCGGATACCGGTTTTAGCTTCGAGCAGGCGGAATTAACGCAGTGATAATGCTTATGCTCACGCGTTCCCTCTGCCGAAATAGGAGGGGGCGATGCTGAATTACGTTCTGAAGCGCCTGCTGGGGCTCATTCCGACGCTGTTTATCGTCGCCGTGCTGGTGTTCCTGTTTGTGCATATGCTGCCGGGCGATCCGGCGCGGCTGATTGCCGGGCCGGAAGCCGATGCGCAGGTGGTGGCAATGGTACGCCAGCAGCTGGGGCTCGACCAGCCGCTGCATGTCCAGTTCTGGCACTACATCACCAATGTATTGCAGGGTGATTTCGGTATCTCGATGGCTTCGCGCCGCCCGGTGACCAGCGAAATCGCCAGCCGCTTCATGCCGACGCTATGGTTAACGCTTGCCAGCATGAGCTGGGCGGTGCTGTTCGGCATGGCGGCGGGGATTGCCGCGGCGGTGTGGCGCAATCGCTGGCCGGATCGGCTGGGGATGGCGCTGGCGGTAACCGGTATCTCCTTCCCGGCGTTCGCTCTCGGTATGCTGCTGATGCAGGTCTTTTCCGTGGAGCTTGGCTGGCTGCCGACGGTCGGCGCCGACAGCTGGCGGCACTATATTCTGCCGTCGTTGACCCTTGGCGCCGCGGTGGCATCGGTGATGGCGCGCTTCACCCGCGCGTCGTTCGTTGACGTGCTCCATGAGGATTACATGCGTACCGCGCGGGCCAAAGGGGTGAGCGAAACGCTGGTGGTGTTGAAGCACGGCCTGCGCAACGCGATGATCCCGGTAGTGACCATGATGGGGCTACAGTTCGGTTTTTTGCTCGGCGGCTCCATTGTGGTGGAGAAGGTCTTCAACTGGCCGGGGCTTGGGCGACTGCTGGTGGACTCCGTGGAGATGCGCGATTACCCGGTGATTCAGGCGGAAGTGCTGCTGTTTTCGCTGGAGTTCATTCTTATCAACTTAGTGGTGGACGTGCTGTATGCCGCCATTAACCCGGCTATCAGGTACAAGTAAGGTGAGATTGCTCAACTGGAGAAGGGAAGCGGTTATCAACGCCATGCCGGGCGTTAAGCCCGGACAGATCCGCACGCCGTGGCATGAGTTCTGGCGGCGTTTTCGTCGCCAGCCGGTGGCGATGGCGGCGGGCATATTTGTGCTGTTGCTGATTGTTGTCGCGATTATCGCGCCGTGGATAGCGCCGTATGACGCGGAAAACTATTTCGATTACGACCGCCTGAACGAAGGGCCGTCAATGGTGCACTGGTTCGGCGTTGATTCGCTGGGGCGCGATATCTTCAGTAGGGTGCTGGTCGGCGCGCAGATTTCGCTGGCCGCTGGGGTACTGGCGGTACTGATTGGCGCGCTGATTGGCACCGTGCTCGGCCTGCTGGCCGGGTACTACGAAGGCTGGTGGGACCGTATCACCATGCGCATCTGCGACGTGCTGTTTGCCTTCCCCGGCATTCTGCTGGCGATTGCGGTGGTGGCGGTGATGGGCAGCGGGATGGCCAACGTGATTATCGCGGTGGCGATTTTTTCAATTCCGGCGTTCGCCCGCCTGGTGCGTGGCAATACGCTGGTTCTGAAGCAGCAGACGTTTATTGAGTCGGCGCGCAGTATTGGCGCCAGCGATTCGACTATTCTGTTCAACCATATTTTGCCCGGTACGGTGTCGTCGATAGTGGTCTATTTTACCATGCGCATCGGCGTGTCGATTATCTCCGCCGCCAGCCTGTCGTTCCTTGGCCTTGGCGCGCAGCCGCCGACGCCGGAATGGGGGGCGATGTTGAACGAAGCGCGCGCGGATATGGTGATGGCGCCGCATGTGGCGTTATTCCCGGCGATCGCCATTTTCCTGACGGTGCTGGCGTTTAATCTGTTGGGCGACGGCCTGCGCGATGCGCTGGATCCGAAGATAAAGGGATAGGAGACAAGTACGGCGGTAGCAAAGTTGGTAGGTTAGCCCAGCCTGCGCTACGCCTGGCTGGGCTACGGGGTTGAGCGGTGGTAGCCCGGATAAGGCGCAAGCCGCTATCCGGGAAGCGGGATTAGACCCGGGTACCCCACAGGTCGTATTCGTCGGCGTGCTCGACTTTCACCCGCAGCACGTCGCCCGGTTTAACGTTGGTTTCACCGTTCAGATAGACCGCGCCGTCGATTTCCGGAGCATCGGCCATACTGCGGCCAATCGCGCCTTCTTCATCGACTTCATCGACCAGCACCATAATTTCGCGGCCCACTTTTTCCTGCAGACGCTCGGCGGAAATCTGCTGTTGCAGTTGCATAAAGCGGTTCCAGCGCTCTTCTTTCACCTCTTCCGGTACCTGATCCGCCAGTTCGTTGGCGGTGGCGCCTTCAACCGGGCTGTACTTGAAGCAGCCAACGCGGTCCAGACGCGCCTCTTTCAGGAAGTCGAGCAGCATCTGGAAGTCTTCTTCCGTTTCGCCCGGGAAACCGACAATAAAGGTGGAACGCAGAGTCAGATCCGGGCAGATCTCGCGCCACTGTTTAATACGCGCCAACTGACGGTCTGCGGAACCTGGGCGCTTCATCAGTTTCAGGATGCGCGGGCTGGCGTGCTGCAGCGGAATGTCGAGATACGGCAGGATTTTGCCTTCCGCCATCAGCGGGATCACATCGTCAACGTGAGGATACGGGTAGACGTAGTGCAGACGTACCCAAATACCGAGTTTCGCCAGCTCTTCACACAGGCTGACCATACTGGTTTTCACCGGCATGCCGTTGTGGAAACCGGTGCGGTGCTTGACGTCAACGCCATAGGCGGAGGTGTCCTGCGAAATCACCAGCAGTTCTTTCACCCCGGCATCGGCCAGGCGTTTGGCTTCCGCCAGCACTTCGCCAATTGGGCGGCTCACCAGATCGCCGCGCATTGACGGGATAATGCAGAAGGTGCAGCGATGGTTGCAGCCTTCCGAGATTTTCAAGTACGCGTAGTGACGCGGCGTCAGCTTGACGCCCTGTTCCGGCACCAGGCTGAGGAACGGGTTATGCTTCGGCTTCGGCGTATAGTGGTGAACGTGCTCCAGCACCTGCTCGTAGCTATGCGGACCGGTAATTTCCAGCACCTTCGGATGCACCTCGCGGATTTGATCTTCTTTCGCGCCGAGGCAGCCGGTAACGATCACTTTTCCGTTTTCTTTTAAGGCTTCGCCGATCGCTTCAAGCGATTCCTGCACGGCGCTGTCGATAAAGCCGCAGGTGTTGACGATAACCATATCGGCGTTGTCGTAGCTGGGAACCACGTCATACCCTTCGGTACGCAGTTCGGTGAGGATACGTTCTGAGTCTACCAGGTTTTTCGGGCAGCCCAGGGAGACGAAGCCGATTTTCGGCTGGTGCGTGACATTGCTCATAGCTTAAAAAATGTTCATTTATTGGAATGGTCAGGGCAGGAATTCTACAGATCTTTGCGAAAAAGAGTATAGCCAGGGGACGATGAATGATGAAAAAGCGTTAGCGCAGCGGAGGGTTTAAGCCGCGTTGTTGGCCGTCGAAGCTAGAACGCTCTCTGCCGGGATTGACGATGAATATTCATATTTTGGATAACACAGCGCCAATTGCCCACGCCTGAATCCAGGGGGGAGGCGACTCCCCTTGTTAAAGTTTTGCAGTGGAATGGCGAAACGGGAAATATGAAGAAAAACTTGACCTTCCTCCTGTAAACGGTATCAGTCTAATCTTGGGGCAGATCAAGGTGACTAAGGAGGCGATTATTCGAACGAGGAAGCCGATCCCCATTCAAGTCCAACCCACAACTAGCAGTAGTTTTGACTTCTTAATTTTGGGCGTTTTTCCATAGTATATTTTTATTTTCTTGCACGGATCTTTGAATTTGTGGATTTAATCGTTCTTCTAACAATTTAATATCTTTAAGATATTTCTCAATGTCTTTAAAATATAATGATTTGATTGTGCTAATTTCTTTTTTTAATTCAAATGCTTCTAGATTACTGTCTATACAGTCTAAATTGTTAACACTATCTATGCTTGAAAAAGCATCTTTCATTACTTTCAAAAATTTGTAAAGTCTATTGAAGTCATTATCAAGGTTTAATCTTATATTGTATCTTTCATCATTATCTCTTGTTAAGTTTTTAATATTATTTAAAAGTATTTGCTCTTTGTTTTTGAGGTTTTTTAATCTTAACTCTTTTCTATGCTTTATTAATTCGATAGCTGTATTATGTCTAACTTCCTTTATTGCCCTATCAATTTCATATTGGCGCTCAAGTAATTTAAGGCCATTAATGCTAGCAACACGTTCTTTATCACGTTTTGATGAAAGATAGCAATGAAAACGATCTGAGAGTAAATGGCACCATTCGATACCACGAGATAGGAACGGCATAGCTATAGTCATACCTATTCCACAGAGTATAGGTTCCCAAAAGTGAATGCCTTCCATCTGTACTATAGACATGCGGGTATCTATCGTTCCCTCACCAAACGCTACATACAAGATTTTATCCCAGTTTTCCACGCAGAATGCGGTGATAACATATAGATACAATGGAGTACTGAACCGTTGGATTAAATTACTCTTAATATTGTCGAAGAATGATTCTTCTGATGCGGTTTCGTTGCTCATATATTTTGGTGTATATACTCAGTTTAAGGATTGACGTTATAAAATCTAAGCATTAAGAACAAACTATAACTTATCATGAAATTTCAACCTTGTGAGATAACGATAGAAATCCCCTATCTGATTATTAATCTCAGCACTATAACTTTCATCTTTTGCGTTAACCCATACCTTTAAACAACACGTTTTGAACGCTATATATCGTTTCGTCAATTCTTCCTGAACTGCATCGTTAAGGAAAAATTTTATTACTGCAATCTGATTACCTTCCGGATAAAATAAAGGAACATAAAGAGCGAGTTCTCCATAGCTATAACCATTATCAACAATGTCTCTACATAATTCAGTATTAACCCTTGTCATAATTTTGAAGAAGTTCTTCACCTCTTCATGATTTGATTTAGATAGCCACTCTGGTAATGAACGGTATACTTTGAATGCAATATATAATGTAGATAAACTGCAGGTTGGCCCTATATAATCAGTTATAGCACTAAGAATAGTAATCCAAATATTACTCATATATTATTGCTTAATCATAAGAAAATCCTGAGATTATACACTCTTGAACATAATAGCGGTAAACCTTAAGTGTTATTGATTTGTGCAATGAAATGAATTACTTGTATTTATTAAATGTATGCTCAACTATGAGGTAAAAATGGAGATCTACTCAAATGCGGCACTCTATGATCTCACTTTTTATAACTGGAAGAAATTCACCGGTCTGGGCGTAACGAACCTGCGGCGTCTGTGTAAGTATTCCTGCTTTATGTAAGCACCCCAGCTTTAGTTCCACGCACTTTTTGAGAGTTCCGGTTTTTCAGCCATCAGCCGGTACTCTTCCGGCATCAGGTTGTTCAGGGATTCATGAGGCCGCTCGTTGTTATATTCCATCAGCCAGCGCTCTGTAATTTCCCGTACTTCATTCAGTGTTCTGAACAGGTAAAAACCCAGGATTTCTGTCCGGTATGTCCGGTTGAACCGTTCGATAAAAGCATTTTGTGTAGGCTTCCCCGGCTTGATAAATTCGAGCATCATGCCGTGTTCTTCGGCCCATTGTGCCAGCGCCAGCGAGACCAGTTCTGGCCCGTTGTCCATCCGCATTTTCAGCGGGTAGCCGCGGTTTGCCACGATCCTGTCCAGCACCCGGATGACTCGCTGAGCCGGGATATTCAGGTCGATTTCTATCGCCAGTGCTTCACGGTTAAAATCATCCGCCACATTGAAGGTCCGGAATCGTCTGCCGCAGACCAGGGGGTCGTGCATAAAATCGATGGACCAGCTCTGGTTTAACGCTTGCGGCGTCGCCAGTGGCGCTGGATTACGCACTGGCAGTCGCTGTTTTCCCTTACGACGAAAATTCAGTTTCAGCAGGCAGTAAATCCGATGAACGCGTTTGTGGTTCCAGGTATTGCCCTGCCTGCCAGCAGTTGGAACAGCTTCTTAAAACCGTAGCGCGGATAGTGTTCTGCCAGTTCAGTCAGCGCATGGATCACCAGTTCATCACGCCGGGTATCGGGCTGATAAAAATAGACCGTCCTGCTCAGCGATACTGTCCTGCAGGCTTGGCGTAAACTCATGGCAAATTGTGCCGTCAGATAGCTGACGAGTTCACGCTTTATCGCTGGTTTTAAAGCTTTTTTTCGATAACGTCTTTAAGTGCCCGGTTCTCAAGGCTCAGGCCGGCAAACATCTGTTTCAAACGTCGATTCTCATCCTCAAGGTCTTTGATTTTTTTTATATCGGCCGCGTCCATCCCGCCATATTTCGCTTTCCAGTTGTAATAGCTGGCTTCAGAAATAGCGGCCTCACAGCACACATTCTTGACGGTACGTCCGGCTTCAACGGACTTCAGAACGGCGATGATCTGGTGTTCAGTGAATCGGGTTTTACGCATGGCGATCTCCTCAGGGGACATAATCAGTATGTCGGAAGATCTCTAAAAGTGAATGGGCCGTTTTGCCGGGATACTTACAGTTTTCTTCCAGTAAAAAGAACATCGTAAAAATGGATTAAATATTCAGAATTGCGAGAGACTAAATAAGATCACGATGGAGGAAAACCAGCAAAAATTCACTTGGCGTCATGGGTTGGGGTGGGTATTAACGATTGTAGTGTTATGGAATTTTCTTATCATTCCTGTGTTGGCAGCATTTGGCGTCATGTTGCCACCATTATCTCTTGATGAAGTATGGAAACTGCTGGTAATCTTGATAGGAGGTACATCTTAGAAAATAGGAAAATGAAATGGATGAAATCAACGATTCTTGGTTAACGGAATACTTGCCCAAGTATGAACTTTTAGGTAAATATATTACCTTTATATTGGAAAATCTATTGCAACAAAAAGGAATAGATTACTTGTCTGTATCTTATCGAACTAAAACAAAAGATGGGGTTTACGAAAAAATAGAGAGAAAAAAATATAAAAAGCCAAAAGCCGAGTTAATGGATTTTTCAGGAGTGAGAGTTATTTTATATTTTGAATCGGATATAGATAAAGTCTGTGCTCTGATAGCGGATGCTTTCAATATAGATTCGGAAAATAGCGTTGATAACGAGAAAAGGTTATCAAAGGATAAAATTGGGTATAGATCTATACATTATGTTTGCGACATCGGTTCTAAGCGAGAAGACTTAGCAGAATATGAATACATATCTGGTTTGAAATGTGAGATTCAGGTTAGAACAATGTTGCAACATGCTTGGGCTGAATTAACTCACGATAGAAATTATAAATTAGGTGTGAATCTGCCATTAGCAATTGAAAGAAAGATAAATCTCTACTCAGGAATGCTTGAACTCGCCGACCAAGGATTTTCAGAAATAATAAATTCGATTGTGAGGTATCAAGCAGATCTTAAGGGTGAAGATTTGATTAATTCTGCATCCAATCAAATTGATACTTTATCTATTGTAGAGTTTTCACGACAAATTGCATCAGAGTTGGGGATAGATCTTATAGAGTTAAATTCTAATAAATATAAATTCTTAGATGATCTCATTGATGAGATTAAATTCTTAGGAATTAAAAACTTCCAAGAGTTGAAGTCTATTATCCCTGATAATTATTCTAAGGTTTTTTTAGAAAGTGAAGAGGAAAGCAATGTATTAGGATTTGTGAGAGATTTACTTCTCATAAAAGATTTTAGGCGACTTGCTCAATTTCCGGGATTATCTTGGGGATTATTGAATGATGATTATGATCAGAATGAGCGTAGAGACAGAATCGAATACTTTGCAAATTTCATGAGCTTAGATGATGCTGAGAAATTAGTTGCCACTTTCAGTGAGAACGTAGACTGATTGAATAAATTAACCAACCCGTATATTTTTAAAACATACGGGTTTAATTTTTATAAGTGTTACTTAATGAATTCTAATGATTTATGAGATGGCTTATTCGGATTTTTAAAATTTGTGTGGTGATTTTTTTCTCTTAATATAAGTATTGGTATGCTCATTATTATATAAAAAATTTAAGTGACATTACCCAGTTTGAGATGCTGTGACATTTAATATGTTGAAAATGTGATTTTAAGCAAGCGTAACGCAACATATAGTGTCTATACTTACTTATTACACCACATGGTGTATCTCACACACCAGGTACTGATATGGGTAAGACCCAACACGTAGTAACGCATCCTGATGGATGGGCTGTAAAAGGTGAAGGCAATGAACGAGCAACTTCTGTACATTCAACGCAAGCGGAAGCTATAGAAGCTGCTCGTGAGATAGCTCGACATCAACAAAGTGAATTGTTAATTCATGGACGTGATGGGCAGATTCGTTCTCGTGACTCTTATGGCAACGATCCATATCCGCCTAAGGGATAAATTTTTGGAAAACAAAAGAGGCCAATGGCCTATTTTTTCGTCTTTTCAATAGATAACGTTGAATGAATATTTATTAGGCAGATTTTATTTCTTGATTCTTAGGGCAGCTCAGGGAGACGAAGCCGATTTTCGGCTGGTGCGTGACATTGCTCATAGATTAAAAAATGTTCATTTATTGGAATGGTCAGGGCAGGAATTCTACAGATCTTTGCGAAAAAGAGTATAGCCAGGGGACGATGAATGATGAAAAAGCTTTACGGCAAAAAAACTCAGCTATGGTATTTAAAACCATTATCTCCTTTACATTGACCTTACGTTTAATAACATTCTGTTAACCTTGCCTATGGCCGGAGCCAAAACTGATAAACCCATGCGGCAAGGAGCATAACAATGACCACGAGCAGTCCGCTGGCCCTTACTACATTACCCTTTACCCATCTGGATATTCCGCCGCAGCCATCGTCAATTCAGCACTCGCTGGAAGAGGGCAACGTCCTCTATTTACCGAATCTGGATTTTTCGCTGACTGCCGAAGAGCGCGAATTACTCAATACCGATTTAGTATCGCCGAAGCGTAAGAACATTAGCTATCAGCCACAAAAGCGTGAAATTAAAGGCGTAGCGGACGCGGCGAAAGCCCCGGCGGTACTGCAGCTGACCGAACGTTACTATCAATCCACGTTGCGCCTGATTGATGCACTGCTGCCCGGATACCGCGAAGCGCTTTATCGCCCGCAAACCAGTCTGCGGCTGCATCCGATAACCGCCTGGCGCGACACGACCTCGTGGCGTAAAGATGATACCCGCCTGCACGTCGACGCTTTCCCGTCGCGCCCGGTTTATGGCGATCGCATTCTGCGCGTATTTTGCAACATCAATCCGCACGGTGAACCGCGTTTGTGGCGCACCGGCGAACATTTTGAAACGCTCGCTGCGCGTTTTCTGCCGACGCTGAAACCGTGGTCGCCGTTCGCCAGCTGGCTGCAATCGGCGGTGGGGATCACCAAAAGCAAACGCAGCCATTACGATCATCTGATGCTGGCGTTGCACGACAAAATGAAAAGTACGCCGGAATATCAACAGCACGGCGTACAGCAGGCGGTAGAGTTTGCCGCGGGGAGTACCTGGATCTGCTTTTCCGATCAAACGCCGCACGCGGCGATGGGCGGCCAGTTTATGCTGGAACAGACTTTCCAACTGCCGGTGAGCGCGATGCATAATCCGCATTATTCACCGCTGAAGGTGCTGGAAAAGTTGATGAACCAGCCGCTGGTAAGTTGAACAACGCGGCGTGACCTCTGAAGTTGTAACATTGTAAATAATGTTAATTGCTGTGGGATTATTGACCTTGCTCATGATTCCGCGCAAAAAATGACCATACTATGATTATGGTAATGGACGACAGAGGAGGACCGTGATGAGCGTTGACAGACGTTACACTAACCTTTTGAATAAGCTGATTAATGCCAATATCGATCTGGCGGCTTATCTCCAGCTTCGTAAAGCGAAAGGCTATATGTCAGTCAGCGAAAATGACCATCTGCGTGATAACTTGTTTGAGCTATGCCATGAACTGCGCGTACACGCGCCGCGTTTGCAGCACGCCATCGCGCCGGAAGAGATGGAAGCCTTCCGCCTTGCCGGCGAGTCCGTCGCTTCGGCGGCGGTTTGCCTGATGAGCGGGCATCATGATTGCCCGGCTTATATTGCCGTTAACGTAGAGAAGCTAGAACGCTGTCTGTCGGGATTGACGATGAATATTCACATTCTGAATAAATCCGCGCCAATTGCCCACGCCTGAATCCAGGGGGAGGCGACTCCCCCTGTTTAAGTTTATGTAAAAATCCCCGCCTGACTGGCCACGCTGGCTACCCTTATCAGCAATGCTGACGAAAGGAGTGCGCCATGCGCCGATATCTCAAAATAACTCTCATGACTGTGCTGCTGCCCATGGCGGCGATGGCCGCGCCGCGCGTTGAGGTGCTGCAGGATAACCTCGACCACCCCTGGTCACTGGCGTTCCTGCCGGACAATGAAGGCGTGCTGATTACCCTGCGCGGCGGCGAACTTAAACGCTGGCAGCTCGATAAAGGGTTATCGGCGCCTATTCGCGGCGTGCCGAAGGTGTGGGCCAACGGCCAGGGCGGCCTGCTGGATGTGGTTCTGGCTCCGGACTTTGCTCAGTCGCGCCGGGTATGGCTGAGCTATGCCGAAGCGGGCGATGACGGCAAAGCGGGTACCGCGGTGGGGTACGGCCGCCTCAGCGCCGACCTGCAAAACCTGGACGATTTTAAAACCGTTTTCCGCCAGCAGCCGAAGCTCTCTACTGGCAATCATTTCGGCGGGCGGATGGTCTTCGATGGCAAAGGGCATCTGTTTATCGGTTTAGGCGAAAATAATCAGCGCCCGACGGCGCAGGATCTCGATAAACTGCAGGGGAAAGTGGTACGCCTGACTGACCAGGGGGAAATCCCCAAAGATAATCCTTTCGTCGGCCGTACTGGCATCAGACCGGAAATTTGGGCTTATGGTATTCGCAACCCGCAGGGGATGGCGATGAATCCGTGGAGCGATACGCTGTGGCTGAACGAACATGGCCCGCGCGGCGGCGATGAGATCAATATTCCTCTGGCCGGAAAAAACTACGGCTGGCCGCTGGCGACGCACGGCATTAACTATAGCGGTCAACCTATCCCGGAAGCTAAAGGAAAGAGCGCGCCGGGTACCGAACCGCCGCTGCACGTCTGGCCGGTCTCCCCGGCGCTGAGTGGGATGGCGTTTTACAACGCGTCAACTTTCCCGCAGTGGCGGCACAAGTTGTTTATCGGCGCGCTGAAGGATGAGTCTTTGATTGTGCTCTCGGTGGACGGCAATACCCTCAGCGAGGAGACGCGGCTGTTAAAAGATCGCGGCAAACGCATTCGTGATGTGCGTGTCGGGCCCGACGGTTATCTGTATCTGTTAACCGACGAGCCTGACGGTGAACTGCTCAAGGTCAGCCCGGAGTAATCACCTCAGGTGACCGGGATCATGACCACGTCGCGGAAGGCCTGACGCTGCTGGATTTGCTGGTACCAGCGCTGCAGATGGGGCCGCGGCTGCCAGCTGTCGAGGATGGACAGCAGGTTATAAACGAACGGCGCCACCGCCACATCGCCAAGGCCGAACTCATCGCCGGAAAGCCAGGCATGCTTCGCCAGTTCATCGTCGAGCATGGCGAACAGCCCTTCACAGGCGTGAATACCTGCCTCAATGGCCGCCGGATCGCGCTGGTCCGGCGGCGTTCTGACCAGCCCCATTAATACCGGACGGTGCGCCGGCGATAGCGTGGCGTTGGCCCAGTCCATCCATTTTTCACCCTGCGCGCGCTGCGCAGGCGACTCTACCCACAGCCGGTTTTGCCCGTACTGAGCGGCAAGATAGCGAATAATGGCGTTGGATTCCCACAGCACCAGCCCATTGGTATCGTCTTTAAGTAGCGGCACCAGGCCGTTCGGGTTCATCGCCAGATACTCCGGGTCGTGATTGAGACCATACTCCAGCCCCGCCAGAATCTGCTGATAAGGAAGATCCAGTTCCGCCAGCACCCAGCGTACTTTCTTCACGTTGGTCGAATTATTTCTGCCCCATAACGTAATCATATCCGCTCCTGCATGTTATTTAATCGCCGTTGCAACATGGTGAGCAATCATGTTGGAATAAAGTTAATATTAAGGCAATCACGATCAAAAAAATTGCCTTGTTTTCAGCAGGCAGCGTCGTTATTGCGTAAACTTTAAAAACTTTACCAACTCGCTGTTTCTTTAAGGTCATTTGTACGCTTTACTCACCGCCTTGTGCTGTGCGGCAAGAGTGTTGCGGCATATTTTGTTTGGAAAGGATACTTGGGTGGCTCTTATGACGCATGATGCTTTTTCCCTTCGCGGCCTCGCGGCAGGCTGCGCGCTTTTACTTCTCGTGGCCCCTGCTGTGCAGGCGGCGGATCAACTTCCGGATGCGCCATCGATTGATGCGCGAGCCTGGATCCTGATGGACTATGCCAGCGGCAAAGTATTGAGTGAAGGCAATGCCGACGAGAAACTCGACCCGGCCAGCCTGACCAAAATCATGACCAGCTACGTGGTAGGCCAGGCGCTGAAAGCAGGCAAAATCAAACTGACCGATACGGTCACCGTCGGCCGCGATGCGTGGGCCACCGGTAACCCGGCGCTGCGCGGCTCCTCGGTGATGTTCCTGAAGCCAGGCATGCAGGTATCGGTTGAAGACCTCAATAAGGGCGTGATAATTCAGTCCGGTAACGATGCCAGCATCGCCATTGCGGATTATGTCGCCGGTAGCCAGGATTCGTTTGTCAACCTGATGAACGGCTATGCGCAGAAAATCGGCCTGACTAACACCACCTTTAAAACCGTCCATGGCCTGGACGCGCCGGGGCAGTTCAGCACCGCTCGCGATATGGCGCTGCTGACCAAAGCGATGATCCATGATGTGCCGGAAGAGTACGCGGTACACAAAGAAAAAGAGTTCACCTTCAATAAAATCCGCCAGCCAAACCGCAACCGTCTGCTGTGGAGCACCAACCTCAATGCCGATGGTGTGAAAACCGGCACCACCGCCGGCGCGGGCTACAACCTGGTCTCTTCCGCCACCCAGGGCGATATGCGCCTTATCGCGGTAGTACTGGGCACTAAAACCGACCGTATCCGCTTTAATGAGTCCGAAAAACTGCTGACCTGGGGCTTCCGTTTCTATGAAACCGTTACCCCAATCAAACCGGATGCCACCTTTATTTCTCAGCGCGTGTGGTTCGGTGACAGTAATGAAGTCAAACTGGGCGCCGGCGAATCCGGATCGGTGACTATTCCACGCGGGCAGTTGAAAAACCTGAAAGCGAGCTACAGCCTGACTGAGCCGCAGCTCACCGCGCCGCTGGCGAAAGGGCAGGTGGTGGGCACCATCGACTTTAAACTCAATGACAAAACCATTGAACAGCGCCCGCTGATCGTCATGGAAGAAGTGAAAGAGGGCGGCTTCTTCAGCCGCATGGTCGACTTCGTGCTGATGAAACTGCACGGCTGGTTCGGCAGTTGGTTCTCTTAAGCGACAGGCCGCGCCCTATGGGGCGCGGTTAGTACAGCAGTGAAATTTGCTTTTCTTTCGCCAGCGCCAGCAGATCGTCATCCGGGCGAACGTCGCTGGCGATGACGTCAAAACGCGATAACTCCCCCATCCGCGCCGGCCGCACTTTGCCAAACTTACTGTGATCGACCACCAGCACATGGTAGCGAGCATTATTCATGGCCCAGTGTTTCACCGGCAGCTCTTCCAGGTTATAGCAGGTCGCGCCTTGTTCGCAGTCGATCCCGGCGGCGGAGTAGTAGGCGATATCCGGGCTGAGGTGGCTCAGGGTATCCTGCAGGCTAAGCGGCAGAAAGATGGCGTTGCTGGCGTGGAATTCGCCGCCGCAAAGAATAGCGCGGCACAGCGGTTTTTCCTGCAAGGCGAGAAAGGTATTTAACGAGTAGCACACGCCGGTAAACGGCAGCTCGTTATCGATAGCGTCGATTATCCATGGCGTCGTGGTGCCGCAGTCAAAAAAGGCCATCTGATGCGCTTCAAGCAGCCCGGCGGCGTGGCGCGCGGCGCGGCGTTTTTCATCCACCAGACGGGTTTTCTGATCGCTCAGCAGGTAGTGCGTGGCGCTACGCGGCTCCAGCACAATATACCCGCCCAACAGCACCACCGGGCCGCTGTGGCCGTTCAAATCGCGACGAATGGTCATTTCCGACACGCCAAGCAGCGAGGCTGCTTCTTTCAGGTGAAGTTTATCGCTGCGCTTGAGTGCCTGAATGAGCTGGTTAATGCGTTCGTCACGACGAGTTTCCATATACCCTCTGAGCTAAAATCGCCCTGCAAGGGCAGGGCGTCAGCTTGATTTTACCCGGCAGCGAGGGGTTCGTCACCTGTCAGACGTTAGCCGCGTACCCAGCCTTTACGAATCGGCAGCGAGAAGCAGAGACGATACAAACGTTGCAGCCATTGGTAGAGGCCATGACCGCCGCTCTGCCACAGCAGTTGCGCCCCAAGGCAGCCGCACATGCCGGCCAGCAGCCCGCCCAGCATATCCAATGGCCAGTGTACTCCGAGATAGACGCGCGACCATGCAATCGCCGAGGCGATGACCAGCAGCAGCGCCCCGGACCACACCCGGTGCCAGAATAAAAACGCCAGCGCGAAGGTAAAGATGACGGTGCCGTGATCGCTTGGGAACGAGTCATCCGCCGCATGATGCAGGAAGTTATAGCCGACGCCGTCAACAAACGGCCGGTCATGCGGAAACAGATGACCGATAACCCACGAAATAGACAGGCTCAGGGCCAGGGCCAGTATGACCTTGAATACCAACTGACGCTGGTTTGGCCCCCATAGCCACAGCGCCACCACCAGCAGCGGCACAATGATAATTAAGTCTTTGGCAATAAAGGTGGCGACCTCAATCGCCCACCACGAGGAGGCCGGGGTGGCGTTAATCAGGGCAAACAGCGCGTAGTTGATATTTTCCAGCATGCTTCCAGTCTCTGGTTACGATGGCAATAAGCCGCTCACCTTATTGAAAGGAAACGATAAGGTAAAGCAGCATTGTCTTAATTATCAGTTTGTTACGAAATATACCTGTCAGATGCCCTTGCCAGCATGTCGACCGAGAAAGTATATCGGCTGTAATCTCATTGAAACATAAACGAAATATAAATATTCGTTTCATGCCGGAATGTGGGCTGGCGATATTTTTCATTGTCACTCACAATTCACTATCTCCACGGGTCGACTTTCATTAAACTTTGCGCGATTTTTTTTTAATTAAGAGATTGCATGCAGAATTATTCGCTATCAGGTAAACGCCTCGGTCGTCAGGCGTTGCTGTTCCCGCTGTGCCTTGTGTTATATGAATTCTCCACCTATATCGGCAACGATATGATCCAACCGGGTATGCTCGCGGTGGTGCAGGAGTTTCAGGTCGGCAATGAGTGGGTTCCTACCTCTATGACCGCCTATCTGGCGGGGGGGATGTTTTTGCAGTGGCTGCTGGGGCCGCTGTCGGATCGTATTGGCCGCCGTCCGGTGATGCTGACCGGGGTGGTGTGGTTTATCGTCACCTGTCTGGCGACGCTGCTGGCGCAAACCATTGAACAATTTACCCTGCTGCGTTTCCTGCAGGGCATCAGCCTGTGCTTTATCGGCGCGGTGGGCTATGCGGCTATACAGGAGTCATTTGAGGAGGCGGTATGCATCAAAATTACCGCCCTGATGGCTAACGTCGCGCTAATTGCCCCGCTGCTCGGGCCGCTGGTCGGCGCTGCCTGGGTGCATATGCTGCCGTGGGAGATGATGTTTGTGCTGTTCGCCGTGCTGGCGGCCATCTCCTTTGTCGGGCTGCAGCGGGCGATGCCGGAAACGGCGACGCGGATGGGGGAAAAGCTGTCGGTAAAAGAGCTGGGGCGCGACTATCGTCTGGTGCTGAAAAACCTGCGCTTTGTCGCCGGGGCGCTGGCGACCGGTTTTGTTAGCCTGCCGCTGCTGGCGTGGATTGCGCAATCACCGGTCATTATTATCAGCGGCGAGCAGGCCACCAGCTATGAGTACGGCATGCTGCAGGTGCCGATTTTCGGCGCGCTGATCGCCGGCAACCTGGTACTGGCGCGTCTGACCTCGCGCCGCTCGGTACGCTCGTTGATTATTATGGGCGGCTGGCCGATTATGTTTGGCCTGCTCCTGTCGGCGGCGGCCACGGTCGTTTCGTCCCATGCTTATCTGTGGATGACCGCTGGTTTGAGCTTCTACGCTTTCGGAATTGGCCTGGCTAACGCCGGGCTGGTGCGCTTAACGCTGTTCGCCAGCGAGATGAGTAAAGGGACGGTTTCGGCGGCGATGGGTATGCTGCAGATGCTGATCTTTACCGTAGGCATTGAGCTTAGCAAGCATGCTTATGAGCTTGGCGGCAACGGCCTGTTCAGCCTGTTTAACCTGTTGGGCGGGGTGCTATGGCTGGGGCTGATTATTTACTTCCTGAAAGATAAAAGCGTCGGCAGTTCGCAGCAGGCGTGATACTTAGCAACCCGGATGCCCAAAGGCATCCGGGGTTTCATCAGGCGAACGGCGCTTCGCGATTCAATACCTTATCGATAATCTGCAATACGCCTTCTTCGTTATTATGCGGCGCATGATGACTGGCGACGGCTTTGACCTCCGCTTTGGCATTCGCCATGGCGAAACCAAAACCGGCATGCTGCAGCATTTCAATATCATTACCGCTATCGCCGAAGGCCACCACTTCATGGTTCTCAATGCCCCAGCGCTCTTGCAAAATGCGCAGGCCGTTGGCTTTATGCACGCCAGGGATGATTAAATCGATACTGCCGTAGCCGGTGGCTACAGCGGTAACCATATCGCCCAGCGCCGCGTGCAGCTTCGGTTGAATTTGCGCAATCAGATGATCCGGCACGTTCAGGCCGAATTTGAGGATCGCGTCATCGAGATGGTTAAAATCATCCACCAGTTCGAGACGGTGATAGTACTTCGCCGCCACCGCTTTTAACTCGTCGTTATAGCTATTGAGCGTATAGGCGCTGTGTTTGCCGCAGGCGATAATTTCGATATGGGGCAGCGTTTGCAGGTGGTCGACGACGGCGTTGAAATGCGTCGTCGGCAGCTGACAGTTAAAGATATCCTCTTTACCGCTCACCACCCAACCGCCGTTTTCGGCGACGAAGGCGATTTCATCGACCAGCTCCGGGAAAAACGATATCAGCTGGTAATACTGGTTGCCGCTGGCGACCACAAAGCGAATACCCTGTTCACGCATGCGCTGATACTGCGCCAGAAAACGTGGGCGATTATAGGTCTTGGCATCGCTTAAAAAGGTGCCGTCCATGTCTACCGCAATTAGTTTGATGCTCATTAGCTATTCTCCATCACAGGTTCAGGCTGCGGTTTGGCTACCGCGCGGGCTACCAGCGCCGCCACCATCACCAGGCCAAGTACCACCATCATGGCGCTACGCAGGCCAAAGTGTTCGCCAAGGAAGCCCAGCAGCGGTGGCCCGACGAGGAAAGCCAGGTAGCCGGTAATCGCCACGACGCTTACACGTTTAGGCGCATCCGGGCCGGTATCGCTGGCGGCGGAAATCGTCAACGGGAAACCAAGCGAAGCGCCGAGTCCCCACAGCAGTACTGATACCCCGGCAACCCAGGTGCTGTCGACAAAAATAATCAGCCCGATACCCAGCGCGCCCATTACCGCGCTGGCGCGTACGACGGTGACGCGGCTGTAGCGGTCGATAAACCAGCCGCCGGTGAAGCGGCCGAGGGTCATGCCGAGGGTGAAACCGGCGTAAATCAGCGAACCGGAAGTAGGGCTAAAGCCATGGCCGTCGACCATCAGCAGGGGCAGCCAGTCGTTAGCGGAACCTTCGGCAAAGGCCATTGCCAGCACGATCACCCCGATCAGCAACAGCTGCACGTCGCGCCAGACCGGTAGGCCTTTGGCCTCGCTATGGGCGGATTCGGCGGCGTTTTTGCCGGTACCGTCGGGGATGGCGCGAATAGCGATAACGATGGGGGCAATCGCTACCAGCGCGGCGATCAGAATATGCGGCGCGGCGGGCAGGCCAAAACCGGTCACCGCCATACCGATGCCGGCGCCCACCAGGGTGCCGAAGCTGTAAAAACCGTGCATCATCGGCAGCACGGTTTTATTCATTTCCCGTTCAACGGCGGCGCCTTCGACGTTAATCGCCACTTCCGCCGAGCCGAAGCTGGCGCCGAAGATAGCCAGCCCGAAGGCGAACAGCGGCGCGGAGGCGAGCCACAGCGCGAAGCTTAGCACCAGCATGCCCGCCACGGCGCACAGCATGGTGGTGCGGATGACTTTACGGGTACCGAAGCGCTTCACCAGCCATGCTGAACAGAGAATGCCGCTCATCGAACCAATCGACAGGCCAAATAGCACCATTCCCATTTCAGCAGTGGAAAGGATCAGTAAATCGCGAATCGCGGGCGTACGGGTGGCCCAGGAGGCCATCAATAAGCCGGGAATAAAGAAGAACATAAATAGCGCCCACAGCCGAAGCTGGAGGGCTTTGCGAGAAGTTTGCGCCGTCATCCATAAACGCCCGAGAAAGAAGAATTGCAGACAACAGTAACAAGGTTGTGTACATTTGTACACATTCCGCTATCGCTTGATTTGCATAGCGCACAGAGGGGAAAAACACATCGATGACCCGCAGACCGAACGATCCGCAGCGGCGCGAGCGCATCCTGCAGGCGACGCTGGATACCATCGCCGCACACGGTATTCATGCGGTAACACACCGTAAAATCGCCAGCTGCGCCGGGGTACCGCTGGGCTCGTTGACCTATTATTTTAGCGGTATTGAGGCGCTGATTGAGGAAGCGTTTCGTAACTTCACCGTCGAAATGTCGGCGCAGTATCAGCAATTTTTCGACGGCGTCGGCAGCCGCCAGCAGGCCTGCGACGCTATCGCCGAGCTTATCTTCAGCGCTCAGGTGACCACTGCGCGTAATATGGAGTTAATGTACCAGCTGTACGCGTTTTGCAGCAGCCGTCCAGCGCTGAAAGCGGTCATGCAGAGCTGGATGCTACGCAGCCAGCAAACGCTGGAGCAGTGGTTTGAACCGACGACGGCGCGTGGGCTGGATGCGTTTATCGAGGGGATGACGCTGCACTTCGTTACCGATAGCGCGCCGCTGTCGAAAGCGGCGATTCGCCTGATGGTCGCGCGGCTGGCAGGGGAGAATGGCGCTAGCTAAGCGTCGCCCCCGCGGTGACGTTAACCACCGTGGCGGTCATCGCCGCCGCCGACGGTGAGGCGAGAAAGGTGATGACCCCGGCTATCTGCGCAAGCGTTGGCAACCGCTGCAGCATCGTGCCGTGCGCCGCACCACCCAGCCACTGTTCAACGCTCAAGCCCAGCGCCTGTGCTTTAGGCGCAAACACCTCGGCAGTATAAGAACCCGCCAGCACCGCATCCGCTATTGCGTGCGACCGCACGCCGAGCACGCGGATATTTTTCGCCCCCAGTTCGCTGGCCAATGCTTTGATAAAGGCTTCCATTGCGGCGCAGCCGACGATATGGCCAAGGTGTCCAGGAACGGCCATCGTCGCGGAAGGAGGAATAGTGGTAATTATGACGCCCTCGCGTTCGCCACCCATCCACGGCGCTACTGCCTTAGCAATAGTAAATTGGGCATCAAGAAAGGGGACAAAACCTTGGTGATACTCGGCAAGGGATAATTGTTCCAGCGTTTTCCCCTGATCGTGGAGAAAACCCGTGGCATTAACTACGATATCAATCCCGCCGGTTCTCCCGGCCAGGTTGGCCACCTGCGCGCCAGTTTGCTCGCCATCCAGCACATCCAGTTGCAGAGTCTCGACGATACCTCCAGCGGCGCGAATCTCAGCCGCCGCCTTTTCCAGCTTATCCGCCCGCCGGGCGGCCAGAAAGATCCGCGCGCCTTCTTTCGCCATGGCAAGCGCCGCCGCGCGGCCAATCGCGCCGCTGCCGCCGAAAATTACCACGGTCTTATCTTTAAGCAACATGAAGAGCGCCTTATGTGGGACTGGATCAGCAAAGTATGGGTGAAAAAATAGACTGTGCAAGGAGGGGGTACTTACGTTTAGTGATTGATTTTCTTATTGGGTGTTCGTTTAACTTGTTGATTTAATAAGGAAATATTTTAATTATCACTGGCTAATAGACGCGCTTTTGATTAGCCTTGGGTTACCTGATGCAGGGATAAGAGAGAGCCAATGAAACCAAAAAGATTTTCTTCAAGCTATGTATGTAAAAAGATCTGTATTCATGCAATCAATATATTTGAAGCTGTCGGAACAGGCAGCTTCTCTATCGCCGCTGTGGTTTGTTTTATTGCTCTGGATGGCTGGTTATTCAAGCTGGGTGGTTTCGCCATCTGTTTTGCGCTGGTGTGCTTGATAAGCTTTATCGCCGATTATTTAAGAGGGGATATTTAAGTGGCATGTTGAGGATATATCAGTTATACAATATAGGGAGAACGTATCGTACTGATGAAAAAATTGCGTGTTAAATTAATTTGGGTAGAGTTTCTTTCTTAAGAATGTTATCGCTTTCCATGAAAGCGGATAAGGGGTAGCTATTAGTGCAAAGGTGCAGCAAACTGCAGTCACAGCAAAGTAAGCCAGCCCATTACCGGTATCATTAGTCAGCATCGCGTAGCTACAAAAGATAAGCAGGGCAATGATAATAATACAGGACATGTAAAAACGACGTCTCAGTTCTTTCAACAAGGCCTGCAGGCTTTGATCTTTACGTTGTGGACTCTCAAGTCCTTTTCGCAGCATATTAATCTCTTTGCTGGTAAAACCGTGCTCCTGAAGTTTTTGTTCCTGCTGTACATCAATCATATTTTTACCTTCAACCGAAACACCTCTTAATCGTTGCGGACAATAATATCAACAATTATTGCAGGATGATAGGCTCTGCAGTTCCAGTAACAATATTACCGGAACTGGTAATATACGTCGTGCAAATGACAAATGTAACAGAGTTCTCACCCCCTAAGCTAAAGGCTGGAGTGCTATGTTAGATAGTCATAGGCTTTTTCATGCTCCCGGATAATAAATTTTTTAAGTCTGAGAGTATATATTAACGTCAATGTTAAGCTGGTTATGAACCATAGACAGCCAACGGTAATGATCGAGATGAGAAAGGTGATGACAGGTTTATTGTGAGTGGTATCTTTAATGGATTTCATTATGTTCTCTTTGTCATCCGTATTGGTGAAGGAATCACAAATAAACCTCCTCAGTTGTGGTGTTATTATTTTGTCATTTGCCAGTTGCGTGGCCTCGCCAGAGATACAGCTTTTTTCTGTGAGATGCCAGGAGGGATGGAATGCGTGTTCTGATGCTTCTGTTTCCGAGATTAAAAACCACTCATCCGTTTCTTTAAGAATTAAAGATGTCCAGCCCGGACGTACTTGTAATAGCTTTACGCCATAATATGAACTGGTTGCTAAGCTGCCAAAAAGAAATAATAAGACGATGGAAAACAATATCACATTTGCGCGAGTCAGCCTGGGTATCTCTTTTGTCGATATTTTGATCATGAAAAAGCGAATTCGCCATGTGCTTAATTTGGCTTTTATATATATATCATCGATGTCATCTAAAGGTTTGTTTAAGTAATTTAAGATGGCTTTTATGATGGGCAGGGCGGTGATAACTGTCCCTATCATTTCTTTGCTGAATATATTAATAAGACTTTGCGTTAACATCTGAATTCCTTATCAGTAGAAGTAAAGTATCAACACTACGTTTTTACATAGCAGGATAAGTACGTCAATTCAATAGCAGTAACTATCGGACGTTGAGGAAGCGCTTTTCTGCGAGGAGAAAGCAAGACCAGAGACTGCTGTTAAGACGGGGGCGGTTTTCACGGGAGGGTCATTGCATGCAGAAACGAGTTGTCTGCTAAGAGGTTGATTCTAAGGAACTTGAACTTCAGAAAACAAAAAAACCATTTATGTAAATGGGTTAGTAAAAACAATGAGTTGTAAGGTAATCAATAAGTTAGGTTAGTGGTAAGGAGTGGCGATTACGGGGCAATGTCAACCGCTGCCGCCACTTTGTCGCCACTTGGATCATCGTGACTTACTTCAAACGCCAAGGTCCTTTCTCTTCGACTTGCTCCACAGTTCCTTCCGACTCAAGTTCGCGGAGAAGGGCTACTGCCCAGTATTGTTGCTGCGTACTTGGTGCTTTAGGGTAATCTCCCCAGTCCAGACCACAGAGGCGAAATACTTCTGCTTGCTTGACTCCCTTACCATTAATGCGTCCATCTGGGTGCTTTGCCAAAGCAGCAAGAGCCAGTTCTTTTGCTTTAGTACGAAGCTCTAACCCCTGTTTTTGTAACTCATTCATAATCAATCTCCCTGATAATCAAGACCGTCCTAATGATACTCCGCGAATGTCAGGCGCGCACGTGAGCTGCATCTAAGGATGATTGACCCATGGTTGCGAGAGAATTAAAGCGTAGGGCCGTTTCCAGGTGATCGGGCGCGAGGTGAGCATAGCGCATGGTCATTTTTATGTCGTGGTGGCCGAGGATTTTCTGGAGGGCAAGGATGTTCCCACCTGACATCATAAAGTGTGCTGCAAACGTATGGCGCAGAACGTGGGTAAGTTGACCGCGCGGGAGCACAATAGAGGTTTTATCCATCACGGATAAAAACTGAAAGTAGCAGTCGGTGAAGAATCTGAAGCCATTCAGGGCAATGATTTCTTCATACAGCTCTTTGCTGATCGGAATGCTGCGGTTCTTTTTACCTTTTGTCCTGACGAACGTGATTCGATACTTTGTGACTTGGGAGCGAGTGAGGTTCACTGCTTCCCGCCATCGTGCACCGGTGCTCAGACAGATCTTAACCACCAGAGCGAGCAGGGCGCTTTGGCGTTGGCAGTCATAAAGTAGCTCTGTGATTTGTTCATGCGTCAGCTAGGCCATTTCTTTTTCGGCAATCGTGAACTTGCGCATGCTTTCCAGTGGGTTTGGTGCTGCCCATTCTCCGAGCCGGGCCAGCTCGCTAAAAACACTGCTCAGATAGCTTTGCTCCAGATTGATAGTTACCGGGCTGGCACCTTTCTTCCACTTCTCGCTAAAGTAGATTTCACCTGTCAGGCGCTTGTCACGGTAATGCGCGAATAATTTCGAACTGAGATCAGTAGCGAGAGGGTTTCCGAGTGCATCCACTATTAGAACCAACTTGTCGTAAACATGCTCGCCAGCGGTCAGGGATTTGCCGTGCAGTTTGAACCAGAGTTCGACAACGTCTTTCAGAGTCCGGCGATCTACCGATTCACCCAACCAGGGCTTAGCCTCTGCCTCATCCATCGTGTGACGCTCAAAGGCCAATGCTTCGCCTTTGGTGGCACACGACGCCCACTGCGTCCGGCGGGGTAGCATTCGCAAATCCATTTTCCTGTGTCGAGTTTTCGTACTGCCATAAAAAAGCCCTCATGTCTGAGGGCTAAATTTAACTGTATGTTTGAACAGTGGTTAATGTGTGATTTGCAATAATCAAACATCAATTACTCAAAAGATGTAGCTAATTCGATCAACTCAACGTAATTACTTAGGGTATAGAAATTAGCATCTTGCTGTGTTTCTAGGATTACTCCTTGAAGATACTTTATAGTCGTATCAGAAGGTGGAGGAACTTGTTGCATTATCATCAAAGGATTCTCACATCTTTTTTGACGTGCATCCTTGTAATCATTTGCATTGTTTACAAAGTGAAGTGCAGTTTCTAAGTATTTTATCAATGAAATGTATATATTGGAGTCGAGTTGTGATATATGCATTCGACTATCTATTGTTCTATATATGTAGTTTACACCAAGTTTGTTTTGATTTGTTTCCAGTATTAAATTTAAATGAGACTGTGGTGCTCCCTTTATATTCTTACTTTCATTTAATGAGTTTTTAAAATTAGATTTAACACTTCGCCGCCCAATTTGACTATCGATAATTGACCGATCCTTATCATAAATGATCATTAAACTCATCAGGAGAAGATAATCTAATTTTTTCTTAATTGTTTTGGATTTCAATAGGTCAATTAATCTTTCTGTATTACGAAGAGAATCTCTTAAATTAAGGTCAAAGGCTTCAAATATGCTGGATATATTCCTACAAAAAGTATCCGATGTGGTAGTTAGTGGATAAATTTCTTTTGTTAATTCAGTGTAGTTTTCGCCGAGTGAATCGTTAATAACCCCATTGATTAGCACGTGGAGTTCAGGTGATTTTAATGTGAATCTTCTATGAAAAAATCTGCCTAAGTAATCATTAGCCGAAAAATCATTGCCATAAACATTTTTTATTGAGTGTTGCAATTGTTCTGTGTCAGTAGCAATGACGAAAACAAAATTCGGGATATCGAATATATGTTTAACAATTTCTAGTAGGGAAATAGCATAATCAGGTCGGCATCTATCTAACTCATCAATGAAAATAAATATTGGCGCTGAAAACTCTTTTTCAAATGCCAATCTAGACCATTTGGCAAGCTCCTTTTTAAGCTTTTGAATTCCTTTTAATTTTTCTAAGTGTTCTTTCAGCATTAATTGAGATGCTTCTTTTGCAATATCTCCAACGCTGTCAATTCCCGTGTAATTTTTGACCAGCCCTGAAAGTACGGCAGGAATGACTCCTTTTGTAAATCTTCCGATAGCTTCTCCGCAATTAATCAGTTGAGCATCAATATTTCCGGCATAGCTTTGCAACTGCTGGGATAATGAGGAGAATAGAGTTAAAAATGCATCGTCAGAAAAATCTTGTTTCCAGGCATCTATATAAACACATGGATGAACACCTTTTATTGAGTTGTAAAACCTTTTTATAAAGTAGCTTTTACCTGCCCCCCACTCAGCGTTTAAATTAATAACTGTGTTGCTAGTTGTACCTCTATCCTCAAGATAGAAGTATAAATATTCAGCATATCTGCGTCGGCTAAGTTTATCCTCTGAAAGTGTTTCGATTTCATCATTCAATGAGAATGAGCACTGTTCTTCCCAATTCCAATTAAAATCTCCGCGCTTCAAAATTAATGCTCCTATGATCTATAATCAACGAAGACAACTGAGCGTTATCTTAGCAATAACCTCAATATCGGTTAATGCACACTCGAAAGAGTGATTTTGGGATGAGACATGAACTCTGCTTCCCGGTAACCGAGTTAAAGTTCTAAATGATATTTCACCATCAATGTTAACTAGCCATTTCCCATCGCGTACGTCATCAAATTCCATTTCACAGACAAAATCTGAATTTTCCGCTGAAACAACTACTGCTTTGTTTAAGGCTTTAGGCAAGAATAATTTATCAAAAATATAATATCCATCATCTTCTAGTTTCCCGTCGTTAAGTACTTTTTTTGGCAGAATATGATAATCTAATTTAGCTATATCCTTTGGAATTCCTTCACCAAATGATAGCCACTCTAGCGAACTTCCTGTCTCTATTGCGCATTGCAAAACCCAATCGGCAGGAAAAATGTCCCGCATGTAGCGAGTAGCCATAGTGCTCTTGGACACGCCCAGGTGGTCACAAAGTGCCTGTCTCGTACTGAATCCGTACGCCTCAACCAAGCGCTCAATGACCCTCTTACCGCCGCTACTGAAATCCATAAGACCTCCAAAGAAATCTAAAATGCATTGATAGATTCCAAAAGCGATCTTAAAGTTGAACTCGAAGTGTTCTTTTGGAGCCTTCACTACTAATCACGATAAACAATGGCTCGCCACAAGCCGCACTGAAAGAGGAATGTTGCACCATGACCCCAAACATTTCAATCACTCTGAATACGCCACATGTAACAATTGAACGTTATAGCGAACTCACGGGGCTTCCTGTTGATACGATCAATGACATGTTGGCTGATGGTCGCCTTCCACGGCATCGACTCCGCAAAGATAAGAAGCGCGAAAAAGTCATGATTAATATGGCTGCTTTGACAGTAGATGCACTTTCGGTGTGAAAAACCTTTGCTTATCACTTTCAGCTTTATGGTTCGATTTTGCGATAAGTTCGGATATGAAAACTATGTTTGATTATAAAGTTTCCAAACAAAATTATTTTGATGAAGCTTGCCGCACTTTCGCATTGCATCACAACATGGCGAAAGTGGCGGAACGCGCTGGCATGAATGTTCAAACCCTGCGTAACAAGCTGAATCCAGAGCAGCCTCACCAGCTCACAGCCCCCGATATATGGTTGCTGACCGACCTCACAGAAGATTCAACATTGGTTGATGGGTTTCTGGCTCAGATCCATTGCCTGCCATGTGTACCAATCAATGAAGTTGCGCGGGAGAAAATGCCGCAGTACGTCCTGAAAGCCACCGCCGAGATCGGTCGTGTCGCTGCCAGTGCGGTTTCTGGTGTTCAACTGAACCAGCGTCTACAGGAGGATGACAAATGGCGTCAGTGGTACTGAAAAATGCAGGAATGAGGTTATAGATTAATCAAAGGGTTAGCTGAGTAAAAAAGTATTTCAGCTTTGAAATTATATGGTATGCTGTATATATGTACAGTAATATTGGGAGGGAGTTGTGAACGATTTGTTCATGGAGTCACTTGCACTGCAGCGGATAGAACTTATGGCCCGGCTGGTCGCCAACTCAGATTGTAGCGATGACGATAAGGAGGTGCCATTTCGTGGTTGTCAGAACTGACAAGCGAACTGGTGAACAGGTTAAATCAGTACGGGGTAGGCCAGGATGAATGTAAGCATTAATCGTTTTGTTCTCTGTGAAATTCCCTCCCCCAGATCGTACCTGAGCTTGAGAAGAGAGTGCATGTCTATGGTGCATGGATTCGCATGATCCAAAAAGGATCGCAAGGGGCCAGAGCTGCCAATGCTGGCGGGCTTTCTGGCCTATCATGCACCTGCATGAAAACCACTCCACAAAGCGGGCAGGCGTGGCGGGGATACTAGCGCGCGCAAGCAGTACCACATGCATTACAATTGATGTAAGCTGATATGAAAATATACTCCATCAAAGGTATGGCTATGGAATTGCATGCATATACAAGAACTATTTCGGAACTGCTTTCAGTAAATAGAAAGTACGTCGTACCTAGGTTTCAACGGGAATACTCTTGGGTAAAAGAGCAAATAAACGAGCTTTGGTATGATGTAATATCTAATGTGAAAATCGAGCAGGATTTTACTTATACTAACAATGAGTATTTTATTGGGTCTTTAGTTTTAGTAGGTGATGAGACTGGTAGAGAAATGCAGATTGTAGATGGTCAGCAAAGGCTTACGACTCTGACAATTTTTCTTTCAGTATTATGTGAGTGCTTCAAATCTAACAATCAAGCTGATCTGGCTGAAGCTTTGTTTGAAAACTATATTGAAGGGCGTGATGATGATGGGAAGAAGTTTTTTAAATTAATAAATGAAACGCCTAAGCCATTCTTTCAAAAGAACATTCAGCATATAAATAAGACTGATGAAGCCCCAGAAACTCAAGAAGAAAAAAATCTGTTATCAGCGTATAAAGAAATATCCTCTTTAGCTTCGCGGGAAAAGTTGGGGAAACATTTTTCGCTAGATATACAATCGGATGAGCAATATGCCAGTCTATTAAAGGCGATTAGAGACCAAGTATTAAGGTTTCTAAAAATAATTTTTATTACTGTTAATGATGAAGATGAAGCATATACCATCTTCGAAACTCTTAATGCTAGAGGTATGAATTTAAGTTTTGTTGACCTTATCAAAAATAAATTATTTAAAGCCTTAAATGATCCTCATCCTAATGATGATGCTAAAGATAATTGGAAGGCCATACGTTCAATTTTGATGCAACGAAATGGGGTTGGTACGATCGAAACCTTTATGAGACATTGGTGGGTCTCGAAATATGCCTATGTGAGCAATGAAAATCTCTATAAGTCCTTTATTGGGAAATGGCGTAAAGGTGAGATTGACCCTGCTGCTCTCATAAATGAACTTAAACAAGATGCCGAATTATATGTATGTTTATCATCTCCTGTAGAAGGTGATTTTCCACAGATGGAAGATAAACCAATTTTCCACTCCCTCAATGCAATAAGGTTATTTGGTATTACGCAATGCAGGCCTTTTCTACTTGCTTTGTTGAAAGCGAAACGACAAGGGAAGTTACGGCATCGTGATTTAATAAAAGCTCTTCAGGTTGTTGAAAATTTCCATTTTGTGTTTAACGCAGTTTGCTCATTGAGGCCTTCTGGTATTGAGGGAGCATATTCAAAGGCGGCTCGTTTAATAAACTCTCCTGATTCCACAAAGGTAAGTAACGGAACTACCATTGAACAACTTTGTTCATTGTTGAGTAACCGTAAGCCAGAAATTACAGTGTTTATTGAAAATTTTAGAAATATTGTATTTACTGATGATAATTCCAAGCAGAAGAGATTGGTTCAATATATTATAACTAAGTTCGAAGTGAGGCGGCAGAATGGTGGTGAATATCGACCTAGCTCTATTTCTTTAGAGCATGTTTTGTCACAAAGTTCAGGGGATGATAAGGAAATAGGTATGGTGGGTAATATTATTCCTTTATCGAAGGAGTTGAATGAGCAAGCTGGGAATAAACCTTTGTTAGAGAAGGTTGCAATATATGAAAAGTCAGAGTTTAAAATGGTCAAGGAGTTCTTGGGTGAACTCAAAAATGTTCATGGTGGTCACTGGGATGAGCACGCAATACTTTACAACACTGATAGACTAGCAGATGAGGCGTATACAACTATCTGGGATCACTAAGATTTAGCTCACCCGGTATTCCTTAAAATATCGGGTGGTTTTTTCTTAATCAAGATTATAGTCGATGAAATTAATAATAGATTCCCCTAGCCAGTTGTTTAATTCGCTAATTCGTTTTTGTAGGGGAATAAGTTCGTTACGCACAAATACAAGACTTGCCTTCTCCACATCACCAAACCCCCCAACATTACTCGGCATAATCCCCATCATCTGCGGCGGCACGCGGTGCGCTGCCATCATGTCATCCCGGCTGACGTTTTTGATATTCAGAAACTCATCCTTTGCTGCCACCTCTGACAATGGGATGATCTGGATACCGTCCTTCTTACCGTTGGGTGAGTACATAAACAGGTTACGGAAGTTGCCCGGGCCTTTGGCGCTTTTCATCGCATGGCGAATGTTGTTCACGTCCTCTTGGTTCTGCGCCGCATCGGTCATGTACATGATGAAGCCTGCGTGGCTGCCGTTGATATAATACTTCCGGCGGAATAACGTGGCGGACTCGTTCAGCAAGGCGGATGGGATGGCTGACAGGTATTCCGGCAGGCCGTAAATCTCCTGGTTTAGGTCCGGCTCCATCAGGTGAAAGATGCTGCCTTTGGTGAACTCGTAGGGCTGCGTGGTCATGCCATATTGCAAAAACCAGTAGGTGTCGAGATCGATCCCGCGGCGGGTATATTTCGCCAGCGATGGCTCCAGCGACAGGATGCCGCCCAGTCGGTTCGTTCGTTTCTCAAGATAGGCGTTACCAAACACCAGATAGTCCTGCACAAAGCGGTTGAATGCCTGCTGGCTCAATAGCGGGTGCGGGATAAACGTGCTGCTCAGGATGTTGCGCTTAACGGCAATCGGCGAGCTGTGGTGCACGGCGGCACGATAGGTGCGGGCCAGGCCGTCAAAGCTCACGGGCGGCTCGTACCACTTATCCATCTGCACGCATTCCACGTAATCAAGCAGTTCGCGGCGGTCCAGTACCGGGATCGGATCGCCACAGCTGAACGCTTCAGCGTGAGTTGTGTTCTTCTGCTGCGCGGCTTGCTGGGCGTTAGTGAAGAGGTGAATATCTGTGTCAAAGATCATTTGCTCAGGTGGCTTCAAGTTTGAAAATAAATGAGTGAATACTTATTTATTTAACCTTTATTGAACATTCATTTGGGTAAACCACTGGCAACTTTATGATTTTTAATGTATTAAGTGATTGGAGTTGTCTTGCTATAAAGAAAAAATATTTAATGTTTTTTCTGAATTTACTTAAAAATTAATTGGTTATGTTTCTTTTGGCTGGTGAGTGTGTTTTGACGTCTTACTTGAAAAAAATAAAAGCTCAATTACTCTTGATTTGTAGTGTGCTTATTTAGATTACTACCGTTTCTTCAAAATACGATAGTTCCTGAAGTCAATGCGACTTTAATACTACATAAACTCAGGGGGTTGAAATGTCTAATGAATTGAATATTCAAGTTCCAAAAGGCGTAAAAGTAAACATAGAAGAGGTTGAGGATTTGTTGGATGATGATCCTCGCGTACCCAATGATAGGAATATAATAATTTCTACAAATAAGAATTTAAAATTAGCTATCAAAAAATCAGATGGCGATGATCCAGATTCAAAATCTTCAGTAGTACTTATGTGTGGTTAATATTAAGACATTATGCAATGTCGGGGGGGGGGATGAGTAATCTATTAATGCCAAGACTTCGGCATTGCACTTTAATTGATGATATTGAAAACGACAAAACAACAATTGTTGTTGGTAAGGAATATTTTTCTATTGAGCGTTTGGCCGGTGGAAGAGATGATTTTTTGATAATTAAAAGCTTAATGGATGGAAGACATACAGTTAAACAGATATCAAGTTTGAGCGGTATCGATTTATCGAATGTAATCGATGTTGTAGAGATGTTTGATTCTAACGGTTTGTTACAGCAAAGAAATGCAAGTGATACAATAAGCTGTGATGAGTTTTTAATGAAAATAGAAGATACAACATGTATGTGGAGGAGACAAATAGGGCTTCACAATTTATTTCATGGTCTGTTGTTGAAAAAATATAGGGTTGAGGTTTTTTTAGGGTTGTTAATTGAAACATTCCATTATATGAAATTGCTACCTAGTATGTTGTCACGCGTTGCTGTCTATATTAATGATGAAGAGCACAAAGAACTTATACTTAAGTATGCAAACGAAGAGATGTTTCATTACTTACCTTGTTTAAAGGCTCTTAGTAAAATCGAACGCATCGGTGATTCTGTTAAGGATTCTCATCCTACCATGGGAACGTTATCACTTATCAGGAACTTTGAATCGATTGCGATAAAAAACAGCCTGTCATTGATTTGCTGTATTCAATTCGTTGAAGCCAGAGTTTCTGAAATGGAAAGTGCAGAGAAAAATCTTAGGGCAATAGCAAATGTCTATGGCTTATTAGATGCGGTTGAGCCATATATTAGTCATATGAAATATGATATAAATATGGAGCATTCAAATCTGCTTTCTCAATCTTTGTCTTCAAGAAAAAGTTTATCGATGGCAGATGTTCATCATTGTATTAATGATATGCATGATATAAAGCATTGCTTTGATCTCTTTCACGATGATGTGATTAAATATTATGGAGATATCTCAAACTATATCCCAAGGCTTTCAGTTGACTACTTTTCATTGTGATTATATTGCAGTTAAATAATGCTTGGTGTTTCTAAGCGACAAGCATTTCTTCTAAATTTTTTCATCCCATTCCTTAGATTGATAATTACAACATAAAAGTAATTGATCTCATTTTGTGTACATGAAATTTCTAAGACCAGTAAATTGTATAATTGACCGTACAATGTCGGACATACATCAAAAAATTAGCTTCTATGCCAACTTATAAGCATGAACGCACAACTCACAGAAATCATGCGCCTTATCACCAACCTGATTCCACACCGGAACTGTATGCGACCAACAGCCGGGTGAGCCGTCGTCCTTCCACGCAGTTTCTTGGGCCGGATAACGACCCGCTCACCCTTTCCGGCGTCCTGCTGCCTGAAATAACAGGCGGCAGGCTGTCCCTGCTGGCGCTGGAACAGATGGCGGAGCTGGGCAAGTCGTGGCCCCTGATTGAGGGCAGCGGCACGATCTACGGCATGTTTGTGATTGAGAGCCTGAGCCAGACTAAAACGGAGTTTTTCGCCGGAGGTGAGGCGCGCCGGATTGAGTTTTCACTGACCCTCAAACGAGCGGATGAGTCCCTGTCTGTTATGTTCGGCAACCTCAGCGACCAGCTGAGCAACCTGCAGGACTCTGCCGCATCCGCTATCGGTAACATCACCAGCACCGTCGGAGGGCTGCTGCAATGAATATCAGCTCTGATCTGCTGGACCTTAACAGCAAAACACCTGCTTTCAGCATCGTGATTGAGGGTAAGAACGTGACGGAGGTGCTGGATAAGCACCTGATGAGCCTGACCCTGACGGATAATAGAGGTTTCGACGCTGACCAGCTCGATCTGGAACTGGATGACGCGGACGGGCAGATTGTGCTGCCACGACGCGGGGCGGTTATTACCCTGGCGCTGGGCTGGAAAGGCCAGCCACTTTTTCCAAAGGGCAGTTTCACGGTGGATGAAATTGAACACGCTGGCGCACCGGACAGACTGACCATCCGTGCCCGCAGCGCCGACTTTCGGGAAGCCCTGAACACTCGGCGGGAGAAGTCATGGCACCAGACGACGGTGGGCGACGTGGTGAAAGAGATTGCCGCCCGCCACAACCTGACAATGGCCCTGGGCAAAGACCTGATCGATAAGCCACTGGATCACCTAGACCAGACTAACGAAAGCGACGCGAGTTTCCTGATGAAGCTGGCTCGGCAGTTTGGGGCCATTGCCTCTGTAAAAGACGGGCATTTGCTGTTTATCCGCCAGGGGCAGGGCAGATCTGCCAGCGGAAAGCCACAGCCGGTAATCACTATCACCCGCAAGGCCGGAGACAGCCACCGTTTCAGCCTGGCAGATCGTGGGGCCTATACGGGCGTGATTGCCAGCTGGCTGCATACGCGGGAGCCAGCAAAGAAGGAAACCACAAGCGTTAAGCGCCGCAAGAAAACCACGACAGCAAAGGAGCCGGAGGCAAAACAGGGTGATTATCTGGTCGGCACGGATGAAAACGTGCTGGTACTGAACAGGACCTATGCAAACCGGTACAATGCTGAACGGACTGCCAAAATGCAATGGGAGTGGCTGCAGCGCGGTGTGGCCTCATTCTCCCTGCAACTGGCGGAAGGCCGGGCCGATCTCTACACAGAAATGCCCGTGAAGGTGAGCGGCTTTAAGCAGCCCATAGACGAAGCGGAATGGACGATCACCACGCTCACGCATACGGTCAGCGCTGACAGTGGTTTTACAACCAGCATTGAGTTTGAGGTGAAAATAGATGAGTTCCTAATGGAATGATTAGTTCCAAAATGCGAACAATGATGTATCATGATTGTGAACTGGTTAATAATGAGGGCTGATTATTATGATGAATTGTCCTATGTGCGGACAGGCGGCACATACCCGAAGCAGCTTCCAGGTTTCCAACGAAACCAAAGAACGCTACAACCAGTGCACTAACATCGAATGCGGACATACCTTTGTGACGCATGAGACATTTGTACGATCCGTATGCCGTCCGCAAAAAATCAGCGCAGCACCACCTCACCCCAAAGATATGCAGGAACAATTTGCTTACTGACTCTGACCCGCCGCTGGCGGGTTTTTACTGCTTTAATTCAGCGAATGGGATATGCAGCCAGTTACTCTTTTTGGTTCTTACTAGCATGAACCGTTTGCAAAAAATCAGCAGCCAACTAGTCCGTAGGTAGTAAACCGAGGAAGGCTGAGTTCCCATGACATGGTTGGATTGAATTTATGATCATGCAGATAGAAGAAATCTAGAGTGTCATCTTTTTCGCGATAACGTAATTTTGCAACTCCTACTGGTACTTGACGCCATCCGATAGCAGTGCATAGCGTTATTGATGCAGTTCCTTTATCGGTTAGCTTACCCATGATATGGAATGTTATTTTATCTAAATCCATAACATTACTTTGGCAGTTGATAATCTCACCTTCAAGTCTACCTGCGTTATCTACGGTGTTAATTCGTATGTCCAGCGATGGCTCAGGAAATCCATGGTTAACTCCAAGGTTATTCCAATTTTTACCTTTTAGAATTTGTGCATATCTTTCCCTACGTAATCTTTTTGCCTCTTTCCACTGTGGGATTAATGTTAAAAGTGTGGGCAGCCCCAAAACAATACTCAAAATTCCTACAATGATTCCAACGATTGTTACTGAGTCACTAAATGATAAGGACACGCTCTTTCTCGCTCTCTGTCGCCACTTTGTCGCCATTGCAGGGCGATAGGGCTAGTAAGTGATTATTTTATCGAGAGTAATCTATCAGGCAACAAAAAACCCATCAACCTTGAACCTAAACGGCGGGGTTGATGGGCTCCACAAAATGGGGACATCAAAGAAAAGCAGTGGCACTAGTTATGACTGACATCCTGGGAAAAAGTTCTGTTCATCACCGATTTTTTTGCGAAAAAGTTAAAAATTTTCGGCCAGGGCTAGCCAAGGCCCGGCCAGATGATGACGATCAGCGTACCGGCAAGGGTGAGCAGCACGTTGGCGATAGCGTAGGTGCCAGCGTAGCCGAGCGCGGGAATATTGCTTCGCGCGGTATCGCTGATAATTTCCATCGCCGGGGCGCAGGTACGCGCGCCCATCATCGCGCCGAACAGCATCGCGCGGTTCATGCGTAGCACATAGGCGCCGAACAGGAAGCAGATCACCACCGGCACCAGGCTGACAATAAGACCGGCGGCCAGCATTTGCCCGCCAATGGCGCCCAGACCGTTATTAATACCCGCGCCGGCGCTCAGGCCGACCCCGGCCATAAACACCATCAGGCCGAACTCCTTCACCATATTCAACGCCCCCTGCGGGATATAGCCGAAGGTCGGATGGTTGGCGCGCAGGAAACCGAGCATAATGCCGGCGAATAGCAGGCCGGCAGCGTTACCGATACCGAAGCTGAACGAGCTGAACTGGAAGGTGATCATGCCGATCATCAGGCCGACGATAAAGAAGGCGCAGAAAGCCAGCAGGTCGGTCACCTGGCTGTGAATCGAAATAAAGCCGATGCGGTCAGCGACGGTTTTTACGCGGCGGGCGTCGCCGCTCACCTGCAGCACGTCGCCTTTATTAAGCACCACGTTATCGTCGATTGGCATTTCAATCTGGCTGCGGATCACCCGGTTTAAGAAGCAGCCGTGATCGGTCAGCTTCAGCTGCGCCAGGCGGCGGCCGACGGCGTTATGATTCTTCACCACAATCTCTTCGGTGACGATACGCATATCGAGCAGGTCGCGGTCAAACACCTCTTTACCGTTACGGAAGCTTGGGTCGAGGCGGGCATGGGCGTCCGGGTAGCCAACCAGCGCGATATCGTCGCCCATCTGCAGTACCGCGTCGCCATCCGGGTTCGCCAGGATACCGTTACGGCGAATACGTTCGATATAGCAGCCAGTCTGGCGGTAAATCCCCAGCTCACGAAGATTTTTGCCGTCCGCCCACGCGACCAATTCCGGGCCGACGCGGTAGGCGCGGATAACCGGCAGATAGACTTTACGCTTGGAGTCGGTATCCAGACCGCGCTCGCGGGCGATCTGTTGGGCGCTGGTCTGCAGATCCTGATGCTGCAGCTTCGGCATATAGCGCGCGCCGACGATCAGGCTCACTAGGCCAACCAGGTAGGTCAGGGCGTAACCGAGGCTCAGGTGGTCAAGCGACTGCGCCAGCCGATCGCTGGGCATGCCGAAGTGGCGCAGGGTATCGCCAGCGCCCACCAGCACCGGGGTGGAAGTCATGGCGCCCGCCAGCATCCCGGCGGTCAGGCCGATGTCCCAGCCAAACAATTTGCCCAGCCCCATAGCGATTAACATCGCGCTAGCCACCATCACCAGCGCCAGCATCAGATAGTTTTTGCCGTCGCGGAAAAAAATCGAAAAAAAGTTGGGGCCAGCTTCGACGCCGACGCAGAAAATAAACAGCATAAAGCCAAGATTTAGCGCATCTGTGTTAATGGCGAAGTGCTGCTGACCTAATAATAAAGAAACGACTAAAACGCCAATGGAATTACCAAGTTGTACTGACCCGAGGCGAAGTTTCCCCAGGCAAAGACCCAGTGCGAGTACAACAAACAATAACAGGATGTAATTCCCGTTTAACAAATCTGCGACGTTTATATTCACGAAAGCCAACTTCTCGTTTACTAGTAAGTTGTTGAAGGAAATGGTTTTTTGGTCTAAGGTTGCTCAAGCGTTCGCACTATGCCGAACGTTATTCTGGCATCCCGTTAATACCGATAAAACAGTGCCGCTAGTTTAATCTTTCCTGGTTGCTGCGGCTAGTCACAATCGTTTTACTCTGACGGGAGCGTTATAAGCATGGACTGCCAGAATGCTATTTCTGACTGGATGAAGTGAAAGATAGTTAGAGGCGAAATCAGGAGGATGTCGTGAAATCTGAGCGCGCGTGGGCCGGTATAATTTGTGGGTTCTTTCTGTTTATTGTGGTCTGTTTATCGCTGTTGCTGCATATGAAAGGGGCTTTTCGGCAAACGGGCAACCCCGAGCTTGGGCTGCTGTTCTTTGTGCTGCCTGGCGCGGTGGCGAGCTGTTTATCCCCAGGCCGGCGCGTCATACGTCCACTGATTGGCGCCATGCTGGCGGCACCGGTTTGTCTGGTGGTGATGCGGATGTTCTTTATTACTCATCGATCGTTTTGGCAGGAACTGGCGTGGCTTTTTAGCGCGGTGTTCTGGTGCGCGCTCGGGGCGCTATGCTTTTTATTTATTAGCGTCTGGCTGGACGCCAGACGCAGGCACTCAATGGAAGAGTGAAGTCTCTCAAGCAAACAGGCCGAGATTTTCTTTCGCCCAGGCTTCGAAATCCGTGCAGCCGCCGATGTGTTTCTGATCGACGAAAATCTGCGGTACGGTTTCTACCGGCTTACCGACGGTTTTTTCCAGATCGGCTTTGCTGATGCCTTCCGCGTGGATATCAATGTAGCGATAGCTGAAGTCATCGCGCTCGGTGCTCAGTTTTTCAGCCAGCTCTTTGGCGCGAACGCAATATGGGCAACCTGGGCGACCAAAAATAACGGTAAACATGCTTCTCTCCTTAAATCTCAGCCGGATGGCGAATGTGGCTATGATGCCGCGTTCCGTTAGCAAGGGGAAGAAGGTTTTACCTTTTATAGCGATGGTTGCGGGTTATGCTTGATAAATATCATCTGCTGCAAGACCCTATACAGACCCGCCAGCGATGTGCGCGGCATGAGTATATTGAGGAGCGTTATGCGATCGCCTGCCGCATTACCCAAAAGTATTCTGATTGTTGAGCTCGTCGGCATGGCGCTGCTGACGCTGGCCTGGCTGTCATTGAACCAGTATGTTCAGCTGCCGGCGCCGTTTGCCAGCCCGACGGCGGCGCTCATCATGATCTTTGCCGGGATCCTGCTGATGATCCCGGCGGCGATAGCCTTAATGTGGCGAATAGCGAAAATTGTCGCGCCGCAGTTGACCGATAATAAGACCTCATCTTCTACCCCGTCCGAAAGAGAAAAACGCCATGACGCCGACCATTGATCTGCTGCGCAACCACCGTTCCATCCGCCATTTTACCGACGCGCCGATTAGCGACCAACAGCGTGAGGCTATCATCGCCGGGGCGCAAGGGGCATCCAGCTCCAGCTTTTTACAATGTACCTCGATTATTCGCATTACCGACCCGCAGATGCGTGAGCAGCTGGTTCCGTTGACCGGCGGCCAGCAGCACGTGGCGCAGGCGGCGGAGTTTTGGGTATTCTGCGCCGATTTCAACCGCCACCTGCAAATTTGCCCACAAGCGCAGTTGGGGCTGGCTGAACAGCTGCTGCTGGGCGTCGTCGACACCGCGCTAATGGCGCAGAATGCCTTAATCGCCGCGGAATCCCTGGGATTAGGCGGCGTCTATATTGGCGGCCTGCGCAATAACATTGATGCGGTAACCGAACTGCTGCAACTGCCGAAACACGTGTTGCCGCTGTTTGGCCTGTGCCTTGGCTGGCCTGCCGACGACCCGCAGGTTAAGCCGCGTATTCCGCCTGCGATGCTGGTGCATGAGAATCACTACCAGCCGCTTGATCAACAGGTGCTGGCGCAGTACGACGAACAGCTGGCGGACTATTATCTGTCGCGCGGCAGCAATACCCGCCGCGATACCTGGAGCGACCATATCCGCCGCACCATCATCAAAGAGAGCCGGCCGTTTATTCTCGACTATTTGCATAAACAGGGCTGGGCAACGCGCTGATTCCCTATACACTTCACCCTGCAAACGCAGAGTGCTGGCTGCCAGTTATTTTCTAAGAGGTGTTGGGTGAAAATCGCTATATTATCCCGGGATGGAACGCTTTATTCTTGCCGCCGCTTGCGTGAAGCCGCGCAAAAACGCGGGCATCAGGTCGAGATCCTCGATCCGCTCTCCTGCTATATGAGCGTCAGCCCGGTTGCCTCCTCGATTCACTACAAAGGGCGGCAGTTGCCCCATTTTGATGCAGTCATTCCGCGCATCGGCACGGCAATCACCTATTACGGCACCGCCGCGCTGCGGCAGTTCGAACTGCTGGGCAGCTATCCGCTAAACGAGTCGGTGGCGATTACCCGCGCCCGCGATAAGCTGCGCTCGCTGCAGTTGCTGGCGCGTCAGGGAATCGATCTACCGGTCACCGGCATTGCCCATTCCCCGGACGACACAAGCGATCTGATCGCGATGGTCGGCGGCGCGCCGCTGGTGGTTAAACTGGTGGAGGGGACGCAGGGGATCGGCGTGGTGCTGGCGGAAACGCGGCAGGCGGCGGAAAGCGTGATTGACGCCTTCCGGGGCCTTAATGCGCACATTCTGGTGCAAGAATATATCGCTGAGGCAAAAGGGTGCGATATCCGCTGCCTGGTGGTTGGCGATGAAGTAGTGGCGGCGATTGAGCGGCGGGCGAAGGAGGGCGATTTTCGCTCTAACCTGCACCGCGGCGGCGTCGCCACTACGGCCACGCTTAGCGATCAGGAGCGGGAGATGGCGATTAAAGCAGCGCAAACGCTGGGTCTGGACGTGGCTGGCGTGGATATCCTGCGCGCCCATCGCGGTCCGCTGGTGATGGAAGTTAACGCGTCACCGGGGCTGGAAGGGATTGAAACCACCACTCACGTCGATATTGCCGGGCGAATGATCGCGTGGATCGAGCGTCAGGCCACGCCTGGATATTGTCTAAAAATGGGAGGGTAGCGTCACTTCGTTATCCTTTCATGGAATGCGACGCATTTTTTGCGTAAGCTATGCGTCGTTTTTTATCCAGCAAGAGGTCACAGGCACTATGGATTCACTGGTCGTTCCGGGTCTTGATACGTTACGTCATTGGCTCGACGAGTTAGGCATCAGTTTTTTTGAGTGCGACTCCTGCCAGGCGTTGCACCTGCCGCATATGCAGAATTTCGACGGTATTTTCGATGCCAAAATCGACCTGCTGGACAACGTGGTGCTGTTTTCGGCGCTGGCGGAAGTGAAGCCTTCGGCGCTACTGCCGCTATCGGCGGACCTGTCGGCGATTAACGCCAGTTCGCTGACCGTAAAAGCGTTCCTTGATATTCAGGATGATAATCTGCCGAAGCTGGTGGTTTGCCAGGCGCTGCCCGTTGGCGCGGGCGTCACGCTTGAACAGTTTGCCTGGTTCTTCCGCCAGAGCGAAGAGCAGGTCTCGATGGTCATTCTGGAAGCCGGCGCCAATCAACTGCTGTATAAAGCGGAAGAGCAGGAAGAAGAGGCCGCAGCCGAAGAAGTGCAATACCATTTTCTGCACTAATTAATAAAAGCAGCCGCTGCGATGGCGGTTGCTTATTTATTCTGTCACAAACCCTCATTTAAAGAATTATTCACTGCTGTTTTACCGCTTCGCTTTTATCTCGTAGACCTTTATTGGCTGGAAATATGATCCAGGGCGTTTTTTTGCCTGGGCTATATCCTCTTATTCTGGCTACAGTTATTCTGGCGAGGCGTCCATTTGCGGGCAGCCAATCAGGGAGAGGTTTCCTCTCCTTATCTCAGGCAATGAAAAATATGCATGATTCTTGCATGCGTTCAGGTTCGTCTATTGCGTCCGTGAATTAACGGGCCTTGAGAAGGAAACAGAGATATGACCGCCTTGGGTAAAAAATGGTTAACAGGTGTGATTACGGGTGCGCTGATGGCCGTTTCTGCCGGCTCGCTCGCAGCGGAACAAAAAACGCTGCACGTCTATAACTGGTCTGATTATATTGCGCCGGACACGGTCGCCAATTTTGAAAAAGAGACCGGAATTAAAGTGGTGTATGACGTATTTGATTCCAACGAGGTGCTGGAAGGTAAATTAATGGCCGGCAGCACCGGGTTCGATCTGGTGGTGCCGTCGGCAAGCTTCCTTGAACGCCAGCTGGCGGCCGGAGTGTTCCAGCCGCTTGATAAAAGTAAACTGCCGAACTGGAAAAACCTCGACCCGAAAGTTTTACAACTGGTGGCGCGTCACGATCCCGATAACAAATATGCGATGCCGTACATGTGGGCGACCACTGGTATCGGCTATAACGTCGATAAAGTGAAAGCGGCGCTGGGTAAAGACGTGCCGTTAAACAGCTGGGATCTGGTGCTGAAACCGGAAAACCTTGAGAAGCTGAAAAGCTGCGGCGTCTCCTTCCTTGATGCCCCGGAAGAGATTTTCTCGACGGTGCTGAACTATCTAGGCAAAGATCCAAACAGCACCAAAGCCGATGATTACACCGGACCGGCAACCGATCTGCTGCTGAAGCTGCGGCCCAATATCCGTTACTTCCACTCTTCGCAATATATTAATGACCTGGCAAACGGCGATATCTGCGTTGCGATTGGCTGGGCGGGCGATGTCTGGCAGGCGGCGAATCGGGCCAAAGAGGCGAAGAACGGCGTCAATATCTCCTACTTCATTCCGAAAGAGGGGGCGCTGGCCTTCTTTGATGTCTTCGCCATGCCGGCGGATGCCAAAAATAAAGACGAAGCCTATCAGTTCCTGAACTATCTGCTGCGCCCGGAGGTCATCGCCCACATCAGCGATCACGTCTACTACGCTAACGGCAACAAAGAGGCGACGCCGCTGGTCAGCGCCGATATCCGTAACAACCCGGCGATTTACCCGCCGGAGGATGTCTTCGCCAAGCTGTTCACCCTCAAGGTGCAGGATCCGAAGATTGATCGCGTGCGCACCCGCGCATGGACCAAAGTGAAAAGCGGGAAATAACGCCATCAGGCCCGGTACGCCGGGCCTGTAAAGGTCTGACCTGCTGTTCGCTGGCGGACATAGAACTGAAGAATGTATGGCAACCGGGCCATACGGTGATTGTATTTGCCGGAGAGCACCCGAGTGAATGACGCAATGCCCCGCCCACAGGCGAAAGCCCCCAAAGCGCTGACCCCGCTGCTGGAAATCCGTAATTTAACCAAATCCTTCGATGGGCAACACGCCGTCGATGATGTCAATCTCACCATTTATAAAGGCGAAATATTTGCCTTACTGGGCGCGTCCGGCTGCGGGAAATCGACGTTGCTACGCATGCTGGCAGGTTTTGAGTTGCCCACCGCCGGGCAGATTGTGCTGGATGGCGTCGACCTGGCGCGCGTGCCGCCGTATCAACGGCCGATCAATATGATGTTCCAGTCTTACGCGCTATTTCCGCACATGACTGTTGAGCAAAATATCGCCTTTGGTCTCAAGCAGGACAAGCTGCCGAAGGCGGAGATTAACGCCCGCGTCCAGGAGATGCTGGCGTTGGTGCATATGCAGGAGTTCGCCAAACGCAAGCCGCACCAGCTTTCCGGTGGCCAGCGTCAGCGCGTGGCGCTGGCGCGTAGTCTGGCGAAGCGGCCGAAACTGCTGCTGCTCGATGAACCGATGGGCGCGTTAGATAAAAAACTGCGCGACCGGATGCAGCTTGAGGTGGTGGATATTCTTGAGCGCGTCGGCGTCACCTGCGTGATGGTCACCCATGACCAGGAAGAGGCGATGACCATGGCGGGTCGTATCGCCATCATGAACCGCGGCAAGTTCGTGCAGATAGGCGAGCCGGAGGAGATCTATGAACATCCGACGACTCGCTATAGCGCCGAGTTTATCGGTTCGGTAAACGTCTTCGAAGGGCTGGTCAAAGAGCGGCTGGAAGATGGTCTGGTACTGAATGCGCCGGGGCTGGTACATCCGCTGAAGGTCGATCCGGATGCCTCGGTGGTGGATAACGTGCCGGTCTGGGTGGCGCTGCGTCCGGAGAAAATCATGCTCTGCGACGAACCGCCGGCGGACGGCTTTAACTTTGCGGTAGGCGAGGTTATCCATATTGCCTACCTCGGCGATCTGTCTATCTATCATGTCCGTCTCAAAAGCGGGCAGATGATAAGCGCCCAGCTGCAAAACGAACATCGCCATCGCAAAGGCATGCCGACCTGGGGTGATGAAGTTCGCTTGTGCTGGGACGCCGATAGCTGCGTTGTTCTGACGGTGTAAGGAGAGGGCGATGAGCACATTAGAATCTCCAGCCGGCGGCAAAAAGCCCGGCGGTTTTGCCCTGTGGCTGGCGCGCCAGCAGATGGCCCACGGGCGTAAGCTGGTGATTGCGCTGCCGTATCTGTGGTTAATCCTGCTGTTTTTACTGCCATTCCTGATCGTTTTTAAAATCAGTCTGGCCGAAATGGCGCGGGCGATCCCGCCCTATACCGAGTTACTGTCGTGGGCCGACGGTCAACTGACGTTGACGCTCAACCTCGGCAACTTCCTGCAACTGACCGACGATCCGCTGTACTTTGAGGCTTATCTGCAGTCGCTGCAGGTGGCGGCCATTTCCACCTTTTGCTGTCTGCTATTGGGCTATCCGCTGGCGTGGGCGGTGGCGCATAGTAAACCATCGACGCGAAATATCCTGCTACTGTTGGTGATATTACCTTCGTGGACCTCGTTCCTCATTCGCGTTTACGCCTGGATGGGGCTGCTGAAAAGCAACGGGGTGCTCAATAATTTCCTGTTGTGGCTTGGAGTTATCGATCAGCCGCTGGAGATTTTGCATACCAACCTGGCGGTGTACATCGGTATCGTTTACGCCTACCTGCCGTTCATGGTGCTGCCGATTTATACCGCGCTGACGCGTATCGACTATTCGCTGGTGGAAGCGTCGCTGGATCTCGGCGCCCGGCCGTTAAAGACCTTCTTCCAGGTGATTGTTCCGTTAACGAAAGGCGGCATTATCGCCGGTTCGATGCTGGTGTTTATTCCGGCGGTGGGCGAGTTCGTGATCCCGGAACTGCTCGGCGGCCCCGACAGCATTATGATTGGCCGCGTGCTGTGGCAGGAGTTCTTTAATAACCGCGACTGGCCGGTAGCATCGGCGGTGGCGATTGTGATGCTATTGCTACTGATCGTGCCGATCATGTGGTTCCACAAGCATCAGCAAAAACAGATGGGGGATCATGGATGAATGACTTACCGGTAGTACGTTCGCCGTGGCGGATTCTGATCCTCGTGCTCGGTTTTACCTTCCTGTATGCGCCGATGCTGATGCTGGTTATCTATTCATTTAACAGTTCGAAGCTGGTGACGGTATGGGCAGGGTGGTCGACGCGCTGGTATAGCGAGCTGTTTCATGATGACGCGATGATGAGCGCGGTGGGGTTAAGCCTGACCATTGCCGCCTGCGCGGCGACGGCGGCGGCGATCCTCGGCACGATTGCCGCGGTGGTGCTGGTGCGTTTTGGCCGTTTTCGCGGTTCCAACGGTTTTGCTTTTATGATCACCGCGCCGCTGGTGATGCCCGATGTGATTACCGGGCTGTCGCTGCTGCTGCTGTTCGTCGCGCTGGGGCATTCCATCGGCTGGCCATCGGATCGCGGCATGTTGACGATATGGCTGGCGCATGTCACCTTCTGTACCGCCTATGTGGCGGTGGTTATCTCTTCACGTCTGCGCGAGCTGGACAGGTCAATCGAAGAGGCGGCGATGGATCTCGGCGCCGCGCCGCTGAAGGTTTTCTTTGTGATAACCTTGCCGATGATTATGCCCGCGGTCATTTCCGGCTGGCTGCTGGCATTTACCTTGTCTCTTGATGACCTAGTCATTGCCAGTTTCGTTTCCGGGCCAGGGGCGACGACGCTACCGATGCTGGTTTTCTCCAGCGTGCGGATGGGCGTTAACCCGGAAATTAACGCCCTGGCGACCTTAATCCTCGGCGTGGTGGGAATTGTCGGTTTTATCGCCTGGTATTTAATGGCTCGCGCAGAAAAGCAGCGCGTGCGCGATATCCAGCGTGCAAGAAGGGGCTGAACCCACTAAAATCGCTAACAGAGCCTATTATCGGCGCCGCACTCGTGGCGCCGTTTTCATGGATGACTTTACGTTGGGATTGTTTACAAAAACTCGATCGTCTCATGCTCGTCTTAACGTCCCTGTGCTGGTACAGGTGGCGGCCTTCACTATTATCTTAATTCGCGGTCTCGATCTGTTAATGATCCTCAATCAGCTCGGCGTGCAGGGGATTGCCGATTTTATTCATCGTAGTGTGCAAACCTGGGCCCTGACGCTGGTGTTTCTGGCGAGCCTGGCGCTGGTGTTTATCGAGATCTGGTGCGCCTTTTCGCTGGTGAAAGGCCGCAACTGGGCGCGCTGGCTCTACCTGCTGACGCAAATCATCGTCATCTCTTATCTGTGGGCGGCCTCGATTGGCTACGGCTATCCGGAACTGTTCAGCGTGGCCGGCGAGTCGAAGCGGGAAATTCTCCATGCGCTGTTTCTGCAAAAGCTGCCGGATCTGCTGGTGCTGGCGCTATTGTTTATCCCGGCGTCGTGCCGACGGTTTTTCCGCTTGCAATAACGGTGATACAATCCCCGCCCCGGTTTTCTTGAAGGTCTTCTTATGCATTGCGCACTTTACGACGCGGGCCGCTGCCGTTCCTGTCAGTGGCTGGAATTGCCATTGACGCAACAGCTCGCCGATAAAATGGCGAACCTGCGCGAACTGCTGGCGAGTCATCCGGTGGCGACATGGCTTGCTCCGGTCTCAGGTCCGGAGACGGCGTTTCGCAACAAAGCGAAAATGGTCGTAAGCGGTAGCGTAGAGCGCCCGCTGCTCGGCATGCTGCATCGCGATGGCACGCCGGAAGATCTCACCGATTGCCCGCTGTACCCGCCGAGTTTTGAACCGGTTTTCGCCGCGCTGAAGCCGTTTATCGCCCGCGCCGGACTCACCCCCTATAACGTTGCCCGCAAGCGCGGCGAACTGAAGTATTTGCTGCTGACCGAAAGCCAGCAGGGCGGCATGATGTTGCGTTTCGTCCTGCGCTCTGCGGCTAAGCTTGAACAGCTGCGCGCCGCGCTGCCGTGGTTACAGCAGCAGTTGCCGCAGCTTAAGGTGATTACCGCCAATATTCAGCCCGTGCACATGGCTATCATGGAAGGGGAGGAGGAGATTTTCCTCAGCGATCAACAGGCGCTGGCGGAGAACTTTAACGGCGTACCGCTGTGGATCCGCCCGCAAAGCTTTTTCCAGACCAACCCGACGGTGGCGAGCCAGCTCTATGCGACCGCCCGCGACTGGGTACGCGCGCTGCCGGTCAACCACATGTGGGATCTATTTTGCGGCGTCGGCGGTTTCGGCTTGCACTGCGCCACCCCGCAGATGCGTCTTACCGGGATCGAAATCGCCCCGGAAGCCATCGCCTGCGCGAAGCAATCCGCGGCCCAGTTGGGATTAACCAATCTTCATTTTCAGGCGCTGGATTCCACGCAATTCGCGACGCATGAAGACGATATTCCACAGCTGGTGCTGGTCAACCCGCCGCGGCGCGGCATCGGCGCCGAACTGTGCGATTATCTAAGCCGCATGGCGCCGCCGTATATCATTTATTCGAGTTGTAACGCCCAGACAATGGCCGCAGATATTGATCTTCTGCAGGGCTATCGCCTTGAGCGAGTGCAGTTGTTCGATATGTTTCCACATACCGCGCATTATGAAGTGCTGACGCTGCTGGTTCGTGAAGTTTAAACAAAATGTGAACTCTTTAAGCGGCTGAAATCGGGTAAGCTTTATGAAACGAGCGTGAAATTCGTGGAGCGAATCTGATGAGTAAAAAAATCCTGCTGGTGGAAGATGATGATGATATCGCGGCTTTGTTGCGCCTGAATCTGCAGGATGAAGGGTATCAAATCGTGCATGAAACGGACGGCGCGCAGGCGCTGCGCCAGCTGGATAACGGCGTCTGGGATGCGGTGATTCTTGACCTGATGTTGCCCAACGTCGACGGGCTGGAGATTTGCCGTCGCATCCGTCAGCAAACGCGGTATCTGCCGGTGATTATTATTAGCGCCCGTTCCAGCGAAACCCAACGCGTGCAGGGGTTGGAGATGGGTGCCGATGATTATCTGGCGAAACCTTTTTCTCTGCTGGAGCTGATTGCCCGGGTGAAGGCGGTGTTCCGCCGTCAGGAAGCGATGGGACAAAATCTCTTGATGGATGCCGGACGTATCGCCTGCCACGGCCTGAATATCGACCCGCTGTCCCGGGAGGTCAGGCTACGCGGTGAACTGGTAGACCTCACGCCGCGCGAATTCGATCTGCTGTATTACTTTGCCCGCCATCCCGGCGAAGTTTTTTCGCGCCTGGCGCTGCTGGATAGTGTCTGGGGCTATCAGCACGAAGGCTACGAACATACGGTCAACACGCATATCAATCGCCTGCGTACGAAAATAGAGCGCGACCCGGCAGAGCCGGACATTATTCTTACCGTCTGGGGGAAGGGCTATAAATTTGCGCCCTATAGCGCCGGGGCGCAGTCATGATCCGCCGACTCAGCCTCAGCCAGCGGCTGTCGTTGGTGTTTATCGCCTTGCTGCTGCTGTGCGCGCTGTCCGTTTGTCTGCTCCAGCTCTATAGCAGCGCGCAGTACGGTAACGTCATGGTGCAACGGCTTTCCGCCGGTCTGGCGCAGCAGATTGCCACCCGCGAGCCGCTGCTCAACGCGCGCGGCGAGGTGGATCGCGCGGCGTTGAAACCACTCTTCGACCGTCTGATGGTGTTTAACCCAAGCGTCGAGCTGTACCTCGTTTCGCCGGATGGCGAGCTGCTGGCGGATGCCGCGCCGCCGGGGCACATTAAACGCCAGCGCATTGCCATGGCGCCGGTGCAGACGTTTCTCTCCGGCGGCGCGTGGCCGATTTATGGCGACGATCCGCGCAGCGTGGACCAGCAAAAAGTATTTAGCGCCGCGCCGCTACGCCTTGACGGCCAGCTACGTGGCTATCTTTATATTATTCTGCAGGGCGAAACGTTTAATGAACTGGCACAGAGCGCCTGGCAGAAGACGTTGTGGAGCCTGCTGCTATGGACCCTGCTGCTGGTGGCGTTGTTTGGCCTGTTGGCCGGCGGCCTGGCGTGGTACTGGGTGACACGCCCGGTACGCCAGCTGACGGCGCTGGTGGCGGCGGGTGATAGCGACAGCATTCGCGCGATTAAGGCGCTGGCGGCGCAGGCGCCGGACCCGCATCCCGGAAATGAAGTGGCGCTGCTGCATAACCGGTTTATCGAACTGGCGCAGCAGATCGCCGGGCAATGGGATCGGCTGGCTGATAGCGATCGTCAGCGCCGGGAATTCATTGCCAATATTTCGCATGACCTGCGCACGCCGCTGACTTCGCTGCTGGGATATCTGGAGACGTTATCGCTTAAGGATGATCGCCTGACGGCGCAGGAGCGCAAGCAGTATCTGAATATCGCGCTACGCCAGGGAAATAAAGTCCGTCATCTGTCGCAGCAGCTATTTGAGCTGGCTCGCCTGGAACATGGCGGTATTAAGCCGCAGCCGGAAAAGTTTATCCTTGCTGAGCTGATTCAGGACGTGGCGCAAAAATTCGATCTGGCGATTGCCACCCGCGAAATCCGTCTGCGCCTGGAATTGGCGTCAGGCTTGCCTTTGGTTGAGGCTGACCTTTCGATGATGGAGCGGGTATTAACCAATCTGCTGGATAACGCCATCCGCCACACTCCGCATGGGGGCGAAATTCGTCTGTCGTCGCGCCTGCAGGGGGCGCAGGTGGTGGTCGAGGTGGCCGATAGCGGCCCGGGCGTCGCCGGTGAATTACGGGCCAATCTGTTTGAGCGGCCATCGGTACTGGAACCGGGGCAGCAGAGCGCATCACGGGGCGGGCTGGGGTTGATGATTGTTCGCCGGATGCTGCAACTGCACGGGGGCGATATTCGCCTGCTGGAAGTACCGGCAGGGGCCTGTTTCCAGTTTACCCTGCCGTTGTGAGGGAGAGCGCTGCCGATAGGCCCGGCTCAGACGGTTGCGCCATAAGCCGGGAAGCGCAGGTCTTACTCCGGGAACCACTGGTTGCTAATTTTCTGGTAGGTTCCGTCAGCTTTAATCGCTTTCAGCGCGGCATTGAGTTTTTCCAGCAGCGCTTTATTATCCGGGCGCACCGCAATGCCGAGGCCGGTACCGAAGTACTGCGGGTCGGTTACTTTCGGCGTCGCCGCGCCTAACTGCGGGTTGGTCTTCAGCCATTCGTTGACCACCGCGGTATCGCCGAAGACGCCGTCGATACGGCCGTTTTTCAGGTCGATAATGGCATTCTGGTAGCTATCGTAAGCGACGGTTTTGACTTCCGGGTGCTTATCCTGCAGGTATTTCTGGTGCGTGGTGCCGTTTTCCATGCCGATACGCTTACCCTTTAGGTCATCAAAAGAGTGGTACGCGTCTTTTTTGGCGATCACCAGCGCCGAGTTGGCATAATACGGGTCGGTAAACGCGACCTGTTTGCTACGCTCAGGCGTGATGTCCATGCCGGAAATCACCGCATCATACTTTTTAAATTTTAGCGCCGGGATCAGGCTGTCGAAAGCGTGGTTGGTAAAAGTACAGTCGGCCTGCATTTGCTTACACAGCGCTTTGGCCAGATCGAGATCGAAACCGACAATCTGGTTATTCGCATCCATGGATTCAAATGGCGGATAGGTCGCGGAAACGCCAAAGCTGATTTTCTCCGCGGCAGCGGCGCCAAAGGCGAAAGAGCTAAGCAGTGCGGCCAGAACTAACTTTTTCATAGTGGGACTCCCGTCGGTCAATCTTATGATGTTGTGCCGGTTTACAGCTGAAGTTCACAATGCCACTAAATGAATTTATATGCAATAAAGTTGTATGTTTATTTTATTGGTTATAAAAAAAACGGGTAAGCATTAGTACTTACCCGTTTCATTATTTACTGTTTATGCATTTCGTGATGTTAGTTACGGCGCTCGAAGGCCAGCGCTTTTCTTTCCACCAGACGCATCAAGAGCGTCAGCAGGCCGTTCACTACCAGATAAATGATGCCGGCTGCGCCGAAGACCATCACGTCATAGGTGCGCCCGTAAAGCAGCTGGCCATGGCCCATCACTTCCATCAGCGTGATGGTGTAAGCCAGCGAGGTGCTCTTAAAGACCAACACCACTTCGTTAGAGTACGAGGAGAGGGCGCGTTTAAAAGCATACGGTAGCAGAATCGCCAGCGTATCCTTCTTGCTCATCCCCAGCGCGCTGCAGGACTGCCACTGGCCGTCCGGAATGGCGCGGATGGCGCCATAGAACAGCTGGGTAGTATAAGCCGCGCTGTTTAACGACAAGGCGATCAGCGCGCACAGCCAGGGCTCAGAGATGAGATGCCACAGCACCGGGTAATTCTGTAATGACGGGAACTGTCCTGGTCCATAGTAGATCAGGAAGATCTGTACCAGCAGCGGCGTACCGGTAAACAGCGTGATATAGCCGCGGACGATCCATACCACCACCGGCGTTTTTAACGTCAGGACGATGGTAAAGATCAGCGCCAGGATCAGCGCCACGACGATCGATGCCGCCGTCAGCGTCAGGCTAGTATGCAGCCCTTTCAGCAGTTCGGGTAAGTAATCGAGCATCAACCTGGTCTCCGTTCGAAGCGCGTCGCACGCTGGTCAATACGCTTGAGGATGTATTGACTCAACAGGGTGATGACGAGATAAATCGCTGCTGCAATGATGTACCAGTTAAACGGCTCCTGAGTACGGGTAGCAATACTTTTGGTTTGCAGCATCAGGTCGTTGACGCTGATAAGGCTGACCAGCGCGGTATCTTTCAGCAATACGAGCCACTGGTTGCCCAGGCCCGGCAGGGCATGGCGCCACATTTGCGGCATCACAAGGCGAAAGAATATCGCCGCCTTTGACAAACCCAGCGCTTGTCCGGACTCCCACTGCCCCTGCGGCACCGCTTTCAAGGCGCCGCGCAGGGTCTGCGAGGCATAGGCGGCATAGAGCAGGGAAAGCGCAATGGCGCCACAGAGGAACGGGCTGACGTCGAAGTTTTCAATTTGCATCTGTACCGGAATCTGCACAAACCCAAGATTGAGAGTAAAACCGTCAGACAGCGTCAGCAGCAGCTGCGAGGAACCAAAGTAGATAAACAGCACCACCAGGATTTCCGGTAGGCCGCGTAAAATCGTCACGATGCCGGTCGCCAGCCATGCCACAGGGCGCCATTTCACCGACTCCAGCACGGCGAAAAGCATCGCCAGCACCAGGCCGATGACCAGCGCGCAAACGGCAAGGCCGACGGTCATCCCGGCGGCGCTTGCTAATGGAAAAAATTCGTTCATTCAGCGTTACTTCTGGAACCATTTGCTATAGATGGTCTGGTACGTCCCATCTTTCTTCACTTTTTCCAGCGCAGCGTTAAATTTCTGCTGCAGCTCGGTATTGCCCTGACGAACCGCAATGCCGAGGCCGGTACCGAAGTAGTCTTTATCCGTCACTTTATCACCCACCGGGGCCAGCTTCGGATTGCTCTTCAGCCATTCGGTCACTACCGCCGTGTCGCCGAAGACGGCGTCAATGCGGCCGTTTTGCAGATCCAGTTTGGCATTCTGGTAGCTGTCATAAGGAACGGTGGTGATTTCCGGATGTTTATCAGTAATAAATTTCTGATGGGTAGTACCGTTCTGCACGCCAACTTTTTTGCCTTTCAGCTGGTCAATGCCGGTGAACTTGCCCTGCTGGCCGACAAACAGCGCCGAGTTTTCATAATACGGGGTGCTGAACAGCACCTGTTTTTCACGCTCAGGGGTGATATCCATACCGGCCATGACGGCGTCGAAACGGCGGAATTTCAGCCCTGGGATCAGGCTATCGAAAGCCTGGTTAGTAAAGGTGCAGGTCGCGTCCATCTCTTTACACAGCGCGTTAGCCAGATCGACGTCAAAGCCGACGATTTTGTTGTTGGCGTCTACCAGCTCAAACGGAGGGTAGGAGGCCTCGGTGGCGAAACGGATAGTCTGGGCTGCGGTAGCGGAAAGGCTCATGCCCGCGAGCAGAGCGGCAATCAGTACTTTTTTCATCGTTATTTCCCCGAAAACATCAATGTGAAAGATAGTTTTTAAAGGCGTCGGTTTGCGGATGCGCGAAGCAGTTAGCATCCCCTTGCTCAACGATATGCCCGTTTTCCATATACACCACGCGGCTGGCGGTTTTACGCGCCACTTCCACTTCGTGGGTAACGATAACCTGGGTGATTCCGGTTTCCGCCAGTTCGCGAATGATGCTGACGATCTGGGCGGTAATTTCCGGATCCAACGCGGCGGTGGGTTCATCAAACAGCAGCACCTGCGGCTCCATCATCAGCGCGCGGGCTATCGCTACGCGCTGCTGTTGACCACCTGACAGATGCAGCGGATAGCGGTCGCTGTAAGGTTTAAGGCGTAAACGCTCAAGTAGTTTTTCGGCGCGCGCCAGCGCCTGATCTTTGGTTAAGCCCAGCACGCGGCACGGGGCTTCGATCAGGTTTTGCACCACGGTCAGGTGTGGCCACAGGTTGTACTGCTGGAAGACCATCCCGACATTCTGGCGCAGCTCGCGAATAGCTTTGTCAGACGGCGCTTTGGTGAAGTCGAATTGATTACCGGCGATGTTTAAGGTACCGGAACGCGGCATCTCCAGCAGGTTGAGTACGCGAAGCAGCGAGCTTTTACCGGCGCCGCTTGGGCCGAGGAGCACCAGCGTTTCCCCCTGCGGGCAATCCAGCGTGATGTCGAACAGCGCCTGGTGCGCGCCGTAGAAGCAATTAATGCCGTTTAGTTTAATACTCATCTGGGCAGTCTGATACAAATAGCTATTGAGGCCGCAAATAGTACCTTTGACAGAATAGTTATGCAATATTTATGCGTTAAAAGTTAAATGTAAACCACATTTATCACTAAAGTTAGCACAAAATATGGGTTCGTGTGGTAGGGGGGAACAAATGTCGGCATTACCGCACGGAATACCGACATTTTACCGGGGTTATCGTTTCAGCGGGGTGGCTTTAACGCCGAAATTAGCGTTTCTCAAGACTCTGACGCAGCGAGCCGGCCGGAGCGTGGCTGTTTATGCCAAGGTAGCGGACATCGTCAACCGCCCAGCACTGGCCTTCCTGAATCATCAGCACTTCATCTTTCCAGCTCTGAGTACCCTGTTTCAATTCGACGCGCAGCGGAATATTGCGCGCATCGCGGTTCGGGATGGTTGAGGCGCTGGCGACGTCGGCGCTATCCGCCGGGGTGGAACTGCTGGAGAATGGATTCGATTGCAGCAGCGCGTTGCGCGACGGGTCCTGACGGGCGTCGTTCAGCAGTTTTGCCAGATCGTCGCTCAGATACGGGCGCAGCGCGGTGAGATCGTTATTACGGTGCTGGATTTGATAATCATAGAACTGCTGCGCTACCTCGTCCGGGCCGCCCTCGATACAGGACCCGCTGCGGGTGCCGTTGTCTTTATAAGCCGGGGTCACGGTGGTACAGGCGCTCAGCGCCAGTGCGCAAGGCAAAACAAGTGCAAGAATGTTGTAGCGCATGATGATTTCCTTATGAACTCACTACGTTGTTAGATTCTGCTAAAGCATAGCGTAAGCGCGCCAATTGTACTTGACGCAAAGAGCTAAGACCTTGATGTGACAACGACCATCGGTGCCCGCGCCTCTTGCGCGGGCAGCCGGCGCATCAGAACTGATAACTATAGTTGACGCTGGCGAACCACAGGTAAGGGTGATCGTAGCTGCCGGCGATAATTTCCGGAGATTTTACGTGGGAAGATTGCATATGTAGATAAGATACCGCGACGCCGATATTGCTGGCGGGGGTTATCTGGTATTGCGCGCCGGTAGCGAAGCGCCACTCATCGCCGGTTGGCAGGGAGAGCGCCGTGTCGCTTTGCGAATCATAAACCGTACTGTCGAAACCGACACCGGCGTTCAGACGCCATTGCTCGGTCGGCCGGTACTGCACGCCGACGGCGCTATGCCAGGAATCCTTCAGGCGGTTATTTTTATGACTTTCGTGACCGGCAACGGTGATTTGCGGGCTGCCGAACTGGCTCCAGTCCTGCCAGCCGAGATCGCCCATCACCGACCACTGTTTATTAATATCGTGGACCATGCTGAGCATGATCTGCTGCGGTGCGCGGACCTGGGCGGAGAGTGGCAAATCATACGCAACGTTCGGTAAATTGGGGAAACGCGCTTTGCCCTTAACGTTAAAGTCATAATCGGTTTTACTGTTCCAGGTGATGCCAGCGCGGGTCTGTTCGGTTAACTGCATCAGCAGACCCAGACGGTAGCTCATCGCCCAGTCATGATCTTTATCTTTCTCATCATTACCGTCGACGTTGCGCGTCAGCGATAAATAACCGTAGTTCAGGTTGGCCGATGCGCCGACAGAGAGCCGATCGTTAAGTTTCCACGCCAGCGACGGGCTCAGCGTCATCGCCACCATGGTACTTTTCTTGATAAGACGGTCGCCGGCCCAGTTGCCAAAATCAATGCCTAAACCGTAGTTGCCGTACAGACCGATCCCGGCATAAATATCATCACTAATCTTCTGTGCATAAAAGCCGCTGGCGTTCGGGAACAGATTCATCACGTTACCAGGGCTATTGCCGCCGTGGTCGTTATTCATCTGGTACGGGATATCGCCGCCCATGACCTGTGCGCCACCGGTAAACATATGGTCAGGCAGCCGGGTCATGCCGGCAGGGTTGGTGACGATGGTGGAGGCGTCCTGCGCGCGGGCGGCCTGGCCTGCGCCTGCCAGGCCGACGTCTTCGGTGCCGATTTCATAAAAATAGAGTGCGCTGGCATGGCTGAAGCCTGAGCAGAGCAACCCAGAAATAAGGAATGCGATTTTTTTCATTTGCCACCTGCGGTAATGTAAAACGCGAGCATATTCTTATGCCACAAAAGTATAGTGGGCATATCTGTTATAGCATCGGATTTATATTGATAGTCCGGGGGATGTATTGCGAGTCCGATAACGGAGTGGTTTAGCTATTTTTAAACGTTATGCGAATGACCATCCTGATGATGGCGCATATTTGATATGACTATTAACGAGGGGTAAATGGAAAAAGAGTATAAAAATAAACGTTCGCCGAGTAATCAGTAAGAAACATTATCACCATGCGATGATAATGTTTCTATATCAGTAATAACTAATTATTTCTTCTTATAGATATTCGCGGATACGTGCAGTTTCTTATCGGTATTGCCGGAAGAGAGAACCACAACGTCAGCGCCTTTTTCATCGGCTTTTTTGATCAGTTCTTCGCGCGCATCGCTCGGCGCAGTTTGTCCGGTAGAGGAGATGGTACCAATTTTGTGGTATTGACCCTGTACTTTAGCGAAATCTTCTTTGCTCAGAATTTCTGCAGAAAATGCGTTCGCGGTTAAAAACAATGCTGCACCTGCCACTAAAGCTGCATATTTCATATTATTAATCTCCATTGTTTATCTTGCTATCATCATGCCCTTGTTTTAACTAACCAATGAGCGCCCTCAGAGTGAATCAAGCCCGTCTTTTTTTCAAGCGAAATGCTGCATTTTTATGACCTTTAATTAACGATTTTTTAAAGAAAAGATGACGTGGTTCTCATTGATAACGCTTGCTTTTTATTGCGCAATAGACTGTATCGGGTCGTAAGACCTTTTTTATCTGTCGTTAGCTGAAAATGACGTTAAGCAGCGAGTGGCTGAAGCGGCCGGCAACAGACATTCCCGGGCTGATGGTTTATCATATAGAAAAGTCACCGCAGGCAGCTTAACGCATTGTCCGGAAGCTGAAAAAGGAGTAGCTATGCCGACAGAACAACGGCTGGATCCGCGCGAAAATCGAACGATGCTGTGGGCCAATCGCGAAAATGTACAAAAGCACGCGCTGTCGCGCAGCATGCCGTGGCTGGCGTTCGTCAATATCTCCTTTGCCTTGATGGTCATCTTCCGCAACGTTCTGTTCACCGAGTTCGATCACCAAAGGTTGTCTAACCATTATATTATTCCTTATCTGGAGATGGCGCTTGGGGCCATTATTGTTTTCTCGCTGGCGCTTTGCCTGATGGTTATCTCCGGGCGGATATTAAGTGGTACCTATGCTACAAAAGTGATTTCCGCTATCTTGTTGATCCTCAGTTTATGTTGGTCGATGAGTAGTTACTGCTTCATCATTTTCTGGTCATTGCCGTTCGCGTGGCCGCTGCTGGTTATTTTAATGACCACCGGTCTTGCCGCGCTCTATTATTTCCCGGTGGGCATTGCGGCTTATCTTGTTCCTTTATGGGTTACCTCGTTGCTTGCAGGGGTGCAAATACATCACGGCGTCGATTTACGTTTTTTAATCCTTTGGGGAATATGTACCGCTATTATGGTATACGGCCGTCAGATCTTGCAGCGCTGGTATGACGAGGCCTGGAACACCCATCAGGAGAATATTCAGCTGATTAACCGGCTGGAAAACATGGCTAATCAGGATGCGTTGACGGCGACGGCGAACCGCCGGGCGTTGGACAATTTTTTAGCTCAGGCGTGGGAAGGTAAAGAGCCGCTGGCGCTTATTATTCTCGATGTCGATTTCTTTAAACGTTATAACGATCACTACGGGCACCAGGCGGGAGATTATTGCCTTTCCTGTATCGCCTCGGTATTGAAAATGTCGGTGCGCGCGCAGGATGATATGGTGGCGCGCTATGGCGGCGAGGAGTTTGTGATTGTTCTGCCGCTGCAATCATTAGATAACGCTACGGCGGTGGCGCAGCGGATCCAACAGAAGATTCGCGAAGCGGCGCTGCCGCATGCCAAATCCGATGCCGGGCCGCTGGTGACGGTCAGTATGGGAATTGTTGCCTCAGAGGGAAGCACTCCACCTTCAGAGTTGATCGCGCAGGCGGATGCTGCGCTGTATAAAGCTAAGCAGGAAGGGCGTAATCGATGGTCTTATTAGGAAAGCGTATTCTCCAGCTTGCGCTTGCCGCTTTGCTACTGGCAGGCTGTGCGCAGGAGCAGGGTATTGTCGACAAACAGGGTTATCAGTTGGATACCCGCCATCCGGCACAGGCGGCCTATCCGCGTATTAAAGTCCTGGTCATTCACTATACCGCCGATAACTTTGATGTCTCGCTGGCGACCCTGACCGACAAAGAGGTCAGTTCACACTATTTAATTCCCGAGCAGCCGCCGCTGCACCACGGTAAACCGCGTATCTGGCAACTGGTGCCGGAGGAAGATTTAGCCTGGCATGCCGGCATCAGCTTCTGGCGCGGCAGCACGCGCATCAATGATACCTCGATCGGTATTGAGCTGGAAAATCGCGGCTGGCAAAAAAATGGCGATATAAAACGTTTTACCCCATTCAATCCGGCGCAAATTGAAGCGCTTATCCCGCTGGCGAAAGATATCATTGCCCGCTATCACATTCAGCCGCAAAACGTCGTCGCTCATGCCGATATCGCGCCGCAGCGCAAGGATGACCCTGGCCCGCTGTTCCCGTGGCGAGCGCTGGCGCAGCAGGGGATTGGCGCCTGGCCTGATGATTCACGTGTCGCCTTTTATCTGCAAGGGCGTCCGAGTTGGCAACCGGTTGATAGCGGAGAATTGTTAGACCTGCTGTCGCGCTACGGCTATCAGGTCACCCCAGAGATGACTCCGGCGCAGCAAAAACGGGTGATTATGGCCTTCCAGATGCACTTCAGGCCGGCACGCTGGGACGGCGTGGCCGATGCGCAAACGCAGGCCATCGCCGAGGCGTTGCTGGAAAAATATGGGCAAGGGTAAACCTTTGGCAGCAAACAGGATGGTTTGCTGCCGTAAGCGACGGTTTTAATCGTGCAGTTTGCCGTGGTCCTTTAACCACGCGGCGGTACGGGTAACCCCCTCATCCAGGGTTACGATCGGCTGATAGCCAAGTTCCTGCTGAGCGCGGGAGATATCGAGGGTAAAGTCGAAATTGAGCTTCGAAACGCCGTAATGGGTGAAAGCCGGTTCTTTTGCCGATTTATTACCGAAATGCTCCATGCTGCGGGCAATAATATCCAACATCGGATAGGGCACCGAGCGGATTCGGCACTTGATGCCCAGCTCGTCGATGAGCTTCTGCACGATACTGCGCAGCGTCCGCGGCTCGCCGTTGCTGATATTCCACGCCCGCGCGGAAGGTAAGTGGTCGCACTGCGGCTGACTGGCAAGCCACATCGCATGCACCGCGTTTTCGTAGTAGGTCATGTCCACCAGCGCGTTACCGCCGCGCGGCAAGAGCACGCTGCCGTAGTGGCGCATCATCTGCACCATGCGCGGAATAAAGACTTTATCATGCGGCCCGAACAAGCTTTGCGGGCGCAATATCGTAAAGCGGGTGTGCGGGTTCGCCTGCGCCAGCAGGTTGATAACCTCTTCGCTGGCCGCCTTGCTGCGGGCGAACTCATTGGCGAAGCGGTGCGGGCGGAAATCTTCCTGAATATCGCGATGGTGGTGATAATCAAAATAGAGCGAAGGCGATGAAATATGGACGAAATTGCGTACGCCCCAGGCAACGGACCATTCGCCAAGACGACGAGTCGCACGAACGTTGGCTAAATCGAAGGCTTGCTGGGTACCCCACGGCGAGGTAAAGCTGGAACAGTGCCAAAGCGTATCAATACCGGCGAGCATCACTTTAGCCTGCGAAGAGACCAGTTCGGTTAGATCAGCGGGAATAAATTCCGCGCCCATTTTGCTCAGAAGCTTACCCATCGCTTCGTTGCGCCCGGTCGCTCGCACGCTGATGCCCTTGTTGCGCAGATATTCCACCGCATTACGGCCTAATCCGCTGGTCGCACCGGTAACCAGTACCTTCATATCAATCTACTGTCCCAGAAAAGAATTTCGTGCGCATTTTTCCGTGATTCTCCCGAGTATGCAATGAGAATCATGAAAGAATAACGCTTAATCTTCGTTTTTGCCTGTGATTTGCTCGGCCTGGCGGGCGATGCGTCGCGCCATGCCGCGAAAAATAAACAGATGCGCCGGGATCATCAGTAGCCAGTAGAACAGGCCGGGCATGCCGTGTGGATGCCACCAGGCGCGAACGTCGAGTTCGCGATGGTCGCCTTTATCGCTAATAGTAAAGCTTAAACGACCCAGACCGGGAGCTTTCATGCCAAACAATAGGGTTAACTGTTGTTCTTCTTCCACAATAATCACCTTCCAGCTATCTACCGTATCGCCGGTTTGCAGATAATCATGCTGCGGCCGCCCTTTGGCTAAACGATGGCCGACCAGCAGATCCATGGCGCCGCGGATTTTCCACAGAATGTTGCCGAAGAAATAACCCTCTTTGCCGCCGATTTGGTTCACCACTCGCCATAGCGCCTTACGGCTTGCCTGGGTGCTAATGGTGCAGCCAGCCTGCTTTGGGTAGTAGCCATACTCCGGCCGCCAGCGGGCGAAAGCCTGAGCGTCGTAGCCCCAGTCGCTGGAGTTCACCAGCTGTTCTTCCTCTTTCAGGGTACGACGCACCGCCTGATCGAAGGGAATCAACGTTTGCGGGATCAGCGCGCGTAGCGAACGATCGTCGGCGATCAGATCGTGTTTTAGCCCCTGAATCAGCGCTTTAGCGATGGTGGGGGGGACCGAGGTGATAACGTTCAGGAACCACACCGAAATCCAGCGGGTCGGAAAGGGGATAGGGATCAACAGGCGATGCTTGCCGCTGACCGCCATAAAATGGGTGAACTGCTGCTGATAGCTCAGGACATCCGGACCGGCAGCCTCGAAGACGCGGTGCTCGCGAGCCGGATGGTTAAGTAACTCCACCAGATAGTAGAGCAGGTTTTCCAGCGCGATGGGCGTGGTGCGCGATCGTACCCAGCGCGGCGGCGTCAGCACCGGCAGGTTGTAAACCATGTCGCGCATCACTTCAAAAGCGGCGGATCCGGCGCCGACGATGATACCCGCCCGTAACTCGGTAACGGGGATCCCTGACTCGCGTAGGACATCGGCCGTCACCTGGCGGGCGCGCAGATGGTCGGACTGCTCCTGGGCTGGCGCCTGCAGAGAGCTGAGAAAGATGACCTGACGCACCGGCGTCTGACGCAAGGCATCTCGCACGTTAACGGCGACGCGGCGTTCATGGGCGATGAAATCGCCGCCTTCGCCCATGCCATGCACCAGGTAGTAAAGGGTATCAACCCCGCGAAGCAGAGCAGGGAGATCCTGCGGTTGATTGAGGTCGATAGCGTGGCAGGTGACGCCGGGAAGATCGAGCTTCTGCAACCTGTCGATATGGCGTGCCGCCGCCAACACCGGATAACCTCGCGCGCTTAATTCGCGCACCAGATGCTGGCCAATATAGCCGCTGGCGCCGAGCACCAGAATAGATTGCGACACGCCTGACTCCTTAGCGTTGTAAAAAGGCTTGCCAGTGACCGACCACTTCCGTCAACTGCTGGCGGTTAACATCGAGATGCATGACCAGACGCACGACTGGCGAGGCGTTGATCAACACGCCGCGAGCCTGCATGAATTCGCCGAGGGCGCGCGCCTGCTCCTCACCGACGCGCACGAACAGCATGTTGGTGTCGTGGCGCATCACGTCAGCGCCGACGGCGCGTAGCTGTTCCGCCATCCACGCGGCGTTGTCGTGATCTTCCTGCAGACGGGTAACGTTATTTCGCAGAGCGTACAGACCGGCGGCGGCCAGAATGCCAGCCTGACGCATCCCGCCGCCGACCATTTTACGCCAGCGAATGGCGCGTCGGATGTACGCTTCGCTGCCCAGCAGCAGAGACCCGACCGGCGCGCCGAGCCCTTTTGACAGGCAGATGGTGAACGAATCACAGTATTGCGCGATATCGCGCAGCTCGCAGCCGTACGCTACAACGGCGTTGAAGATACGCGCGCCATCGACGTGCAGCGCCAGATTACGCTGGCGGGTGAACGCCCAGGCCTCTTGCAGATAGCCCCGCGGCAACACCTTACCGTTGTGCGTATTCTCCAGACTTAACAGGCGGGTGGGGGCGAAATGGATATCGTCGGGCTTAATTTTGGCCGCGACTTTATCCAGCGGCAGCGAACCGTCCGCCGCGGCATCGATCGGCTGCGGCTGAATACTGCCCAGCACCGCTGCGCCGCCGGCTTCATACAGATAGTTATGCGCGCCCTGGCCGACGATGTACTCTTCGCCGCGCTGGCAGTGGCTAAGCAGGCCAACGAGGTTGGCCTGGGTGCCGGTAGGCAGAAACAGCGCCGCCTCTTTACCAGCGAGCTCAGCGGCATAGCGCTGGAGTTCATTGACGGTTGGGTCGTCGCCATACACATCGTCCCCGACCGGGGCGGCCATCATGGCCTCCATCATGGCGCGCCCGGGGCGAGTTACGGTATCACTGCGAAGATCTATCACGGCATATCCTTGTTCTGATTCAGGGTGATAGCATTGTTTTACCTGAGCCAGTTAGTTTTCGCCAGTTCGATCACTTCATCGCCGCGTCCGCTGATAATCGCCCGCAGCATATACAGGCTAAATCCTTTGGCCTGCTCCAGCTTAATTTGCGGCGGGATCGCCAGTTCTTCCTTGGCTACCACCACATCGACTAACACCGGGCCGTCGGTGCTAAAGGCCGTTTGCAGCGCCTCATCAACCTCCGAGGCTTTCTCGACGCGTATCCCTTTGATCCCGCAGGCTTCGGCAATGCGGGCGAAGTTGGTGTCGTGCAGCTCGGTACCGTCGGTCAGATAGCCGCCGGCTTTCATCTCCATCGCCACGAAGCCGAGAATGCTGTTATTAAAAATGACGATTTTCACCGGCAGCTTCATCTGCGCCAGCGATAAAAAATCCCCCATTAGCATGCTGAAACCGCCATCGCCGCACATCGCGATGACCTGGCGATTCGGCGCGGTCGCTTTGGCGCCAATAGCCTGCGGCATGGCGTTGGCCATCGAGCCGTGGTTAAACGAACCCAGCAGGCGGCGTTTGCCGTTCATTTTCAGATAGCGCGCCGCCCAGACGGTGGGGGTACCGACGTCGCAGGTAAAGATCGCGTCGTCGTCGGCAAAGCGGCTAATCTGCTGCGCCAGATACTGGGGATGGAGCGCTTTTTCGCTGGGTTTGGCGAGATCGTCAAGCCCTTTACGCGCTTCGCGATAATCCTCCAGCGCTTTATCGAGGAAGCGGCGATCGGTTTTCTCTTCCAGCATCGGCAGCAGCGCTTTCAGGGTCGATTTGATATCGCCCACCAGCGCCATATCTACCTTACTGTGCGCGCCGATGCTACCGGGGTTGATGTCGATCTGGATAATTTTGGCGTCGGTGGGATAGAACGCGCGATAGGGGAACTGGGTGCCGAGCAGGATCAGCGTGTCGGCGTTCATCATGGTATGGAAACCGGAAGAGAAGCCGATAAGCCCGGTCATGCCAACATCGTAAGGATTGTCGTATTCGACGTGCTCTTTCCCGCGCAGGGCATGGACGATAGGGGCCTTAATTTTCGCCGCAAAATCCACCAGCTCCTGGTGCGCGCCGGCACAGCCGCTGCCGCACATCAGGGCAATATTACTCGAGTAGCGGATAAGCTGCGCCAGCTTGTGCAGCTCTTCGTCCGCCGGAGTGACCGTGGGAAGCGGGGCATGATACCAGTGGCTGCTGGCGCTTTCCGGAGCCGGTTTTAGCGCCACGTCGCCGGGCAGGACCACCACCGATACGCCGCGGTTAATCACCGCCTTACGCATGGCGATAGCCAGCACCTGCGGAATTTGCTCAGGAGTGGAGACCAGCTCGCAGTAGTGGCTACATTCGCGGAACAGCTCCTGCGGATGCGTTTCCTGGAAATAGCCGCTACCGATTTCGCTCGACGGAATATGGGCCGCAATGGCCAGCACTGGTACGTGGTTACGATGGCAATCAAACAGACCGTTAATCAGATGAAGGTTGCCAGGCCCGCAGGAACCGGCGCACACCGCCAGTTCGCCGGTGAGCTGTGCTTCCGCGCCGGCGGCAAAGGCGGCAACCTCTTCATGGCGGGTCGGCATCCATTCGATGGTACCCATGCGGTTTAAACTGTCGCTCAAGCCGTTGAGGGAATCCCCGGTCACTCCCCAAATACGTTTCACGCCCGCTTGTTCAAGCGTTTTTGCAATGTATGACGCCACGGTCTGTTTCATGGTTTTCCATCTCCTTTTTGTGATAACGCTATCAAGCTTAGATGAAACTGCAGGTTGTGTTGCCGATTGCCCCTTATTTTTCGCTGGTTTTATTGATGGAATATTGCGCATACTCTGGGAGCACACAGGGTGTAAAACAGGAAGAACATCAAATGGTTAAGGGATTGTTAAATACAGTAAATAAAACGCTATCGCATGAAGACGCCGGTAAACTCTTGTTACGACTTGCCGTTGGCGGCTTAATGTTATTTCACGGTCTGCATAAGCTAATCGACGGTGTGGATGGCATCAGCGGTATGCTGGTCGCGAAAGGGCTGCCGGGATTTATTGCCTACGGCGTGCTGGTGGGGGAAGTCGTCGCGCCTTGTTTGCTTATTCTTGGCGTATTGACGCGCCCGGCGGCGCTGGTGCTGGCGTTTACCATGGTGGTGGCCTGGCTGATGGTTGGGACAGGTAAGACATTCGCGCTGGATGCCGTCGGCGCATGGGCGATTGAAAGCCTGGTCTATTTCTTTATCGGCGCGCTGGCGATTGCGCTATTAGGGGCAGGTCGTTATTCGTTGGCCGGTCAGTCGGTCTGGCGGTAAAAAAGTGCCGGATGGCGGCATTAATGCCTTATCCGGCCTACGGTCCGTGCGGCCTGCCTTTAATTTATTCACCACGCTGGCTGACACTACTGGTGCTGGTGATCTCAAAATCCCCCGGTGGCGCTGCAGCTTACCGGGGCTACAGTACGATGCGATTTGGTAGCCCGGAGAAGGCGCAACGCGCCGCGTCCGGGAAAACCCTTAAAAAAGTTGCAAACCGATAACAGTGTGGCCTGCCTTTAATTTATTCACCATGCTGGCTGAAACTGTCGGTGGTGGCGGCGACTGGCCGCCCCTGTGCGCTCCCTGCGCCATGAGGGGCATAACGCAGAAGAAATATCGGAGCGCAATGTGCTCAGAATTAACACAAAGCACATGTTTTCCCCGACCAAAACCGTTGCAAACCGATAACAGTATCTACGGTCCTGTAGCCCCGGTAAGCGGTAGCGCCACCGGGGATTTTGACCTCAGGCGAGAACCAGATCGCTCTGCGGGTGGCAGGAGCAGGCCAGCACGTAGCCGTCGGCGATTTCCGCATCGGTCAGCGTCATGGTGCTGGTTACGCTGTATTCGCCGGCAACCACTTTGGTTTTGCAGCAGCCACAGACGCCAGCGCGGCAGGCGACGGTCACTGGTACTTTATTGCTCTCCAGCGCGTCCAGCAACGTGGTGCCGACCGGCGCGTAGAACGTTTTCGCCGGCTGCAGCTTGGTGAATTTCAATCCGTCGGTAGCGGCTTCCGCCACCGGGGTAAAGAACTTTTCTTTAAAGAAATGCGTCACGCCAAGCGCCGTCACTTCTTGTTCCACCATCTCCATATAAGGCGCCGGGCCGCAGGTCATCACGGTACGGCTGGAGAGATCCGGCACGCTTTGCAACAGCTCGCGGGTGAGGCGCCCGGCGATAAAGCCCGGCGTCGCGTCGTTTTCCGCCACCAGCGTTACCGGGTATTGACGCCACTCTTCGGCGAAAATGACATCCTTCGGCGAACGCACGTTAAAGATAACCTGCACATCCGCCTGCGGGCGGTACTTCGCCAACCAGCGGCGCATCGACATAATAGGCGTCACGCCGCAGCCTGCGGCCAGCATCAGAAAACGATCGCTTGTTTTATCTTCGCAGGTAAACTCGCCCATCGCATCCGACAGCCAGATATAGTCGCCGCGTTTTACATCGCGGGTTAACCACTGTGAGCCTGCGCCATCGTCAATACGACGAACGGTCAGCGTAATGTACTCACTGACCCCCGGCGTTGAGGAGAGCGTGTAGGCGCGCAGCGTATCCGCCGAATGGCGCACGCTAACCAGCGCGTACTGCCCGGCGCGATAGGGATAGTAGTCATGGCACAGCAACGAAATCGTCCATACGTCCGGCGTTTCCTGCTGAATATGATGAACCTGCATTCGCCACGGGCACTGTTGAGTTGGCATTGTCATGCGGTGACTCCTTATGCGCTCAGCAACTGCTGCATATCTTGTTCTACGGTAGTGACGGAACGCAGACCGAACTTCTCGTTGAGGACAGCCAGCAGGTCTGGCGTGAAGAAGCCAGGCGCGGTCGGGCCGGTGACGATGTTTTTCACCCCGAGCGACAGCAGCGTCAGCAGGATGACGATGGCTTTTTGTTCGAACCAGGAGAGCACCAACGACAGCGGCAGATCGTTTACGCCACAGCCCAGTTTTTCCGCCAGCGTTACTGCGAGAATAATCGCCGAGTAGGCATCGTTACACTGACCGGCGTCGACCAGACGCGGCAGGCCTTCGATATCGCCGAAATCCAGTTTGTTGAAGCGGTATTTACCGCATGCGAGAGTCAAAATCAGGCAGTCGTCCGGTACGCTGGTAGCGAAATCAGTGAAGTAGTTACGTTCGCCGCGCGCGCCGTCGCAGCCGCCGACGAGGAAGATGTGGCGCAGTTTTTCACGGCTGACCAGATCAATCAGCGTATCCGCCGCGCCGAGCAGCGTCTGGCGGCCGAAACCAACGGTGATCAGATGCGGGATTTCGCTATACGGGAAGCCGGCCATTTGCTGCGCCTGGGTGATAACCGGGGAGAAATCTTCGCCTTCCAGATGATTGACGCCCGGCCAGCCGACGATGCTGCGAGTCCAGATGCGGTCGTCGTAGGCGCCGACGGTTGGGTCGATGATGCAGTTCGAGGTCATCACGATGGGCCCCGGGAAGCGGGCGAATTCAACCTGCTGGTTTTGCCAACCACTGCCGTAGTTACCGATCAGATGTTTAAACTTACGCAGCTCCGGGTAACCGTGAGCCGGTAACATTTCACCGTGGGTATAGACGTTAACGCCGGTGCCTTCAGTCTGCTCTAACAGGTTATACAGATCTTTCAGATCGTGCCCGGAGATCAGGATGCACTTACCTTCGGTCGCTTTAACGTTGACCTGGGTCGGCGTCGGGTGGCCATATTTCGTGGTTTCACCGGCGTCGAGGATGCTCATCACTTTGAAGTTCATCTGGCCGATTTCCATCGAACATTCCAGCAGAGCGTTCATATCGGCAGGCCAGGTACCCAGCCACGCCATGATTTTATGGTACTGGGCGTAAATGTCGTTGTCGTACTGACCGAGCACGTGCGCGTGTTCCATATAGGCCGCGGCGCCTTTCAGGCCGTACAGGCACAGCAGGCGCAGGCCGAGGATATTCTCACCGATCGCGGCCTTGTCTTTATTTGGCGTATAGTCCGCCGCCTGACGTTGCAGCTCGCCCAGATCATCGCTAACCAACTGCAGATCGGCTACCGGGCTGTCGACCGAGGCCTTGGCATCAATATTCAGGCATTGCGCTTTCAGCGCCTCGCGCATCGCGATGGCCTGACGGGCGTAGCCGACGATACGCGGCGAGTCGAAGTTCACGTTGGTTAGAGTAGAGAAGAACGCCCGCGGGGCGAAATTATCCACCTCATGATCGATGATGCCGTATTCACGTGCCTTAACGGCCCATGCGGATAGGCCCTGCAGCGAAGCAATCAGCAGATCCTGTAAATCGGAGGTTTCAGCGGTTTTACCGCACATACCCTGCGCGTAAGAACAGCCATTTCCTGCCGGCGTACGGATAGTTTGTTCACATTGCACACAAAACATGATCACACCTTTTAAAGTTATATTTTAGATACATGTTTAAGGTTATGCCTGTCGCCGTATGGAGAAAAGGTATTTCTGACACAAATTAAAGGGAGATTGATTTAGCGCAATTTTGGCGGTAGGGAGCCTACCGCCATAGGGGGATCAGGCTGAGAAGAACGCCATCAGCACCGGCACCAGCAGGCTGAGGATAAAACCGTGGACGATGGCTGCAGGCACGATTTCCACGCCGCCGGAGCGCTGTAGCACCGGCAGAGTAAAGTCCATCGAGGTTGCGCCGCACAGCCCAAGCGCGGTAGAGCGGCTGCGCATTACCATGCCGGGGATTAACATTATCGCCAGCAGTTCGCGGGCCAGATCGTTAAAGAATGTCGCGCTGCCAATGACCGGGCCGTAGGATTCGGTCATTAGAATTCCGGAAAGGGAGTACCAGCCGAAGCCGGATGCCATCGCCAGACCGGTTTTAATGGGCAGACCAAGAATAAGGGCATTAATCACTCCGCCAAATAATGAGCTGGCCGCGACCACCACCGCGACAATCATTCCGCGGCGATTAAGCACAATTTGGCGTAAAGTCATTCCATTATTACGTAGCTGAATACCGATGAGGAATAATAAGAAAATTAAAGTATATTCGCTGGCTTCAGTCGCATGCTGTAAAAAAGAGAGGCCGCTTAATCCCAGCAGGAAACCAATTAGCACTACGCCAAGCAGCTGTAGTGACTCGAGAGCCATCGCCAGGCGCGAGGGTAATTTTTCCGGACGATGCTTGACTCGCCACGGCATTTTTTTATCCAGCCATAGCAGTGCTGCAATATTGCACAGAATAATAACCACAATGCTGACCGCGGAGTAATGCAGTATTGATAACAGATTGCTGCTGAGATTATCGAGGAAGGCAAGGCTAATCCCCATGAAAAAGAGGATAACGTAAACAATCCAGCTAAGCAGCCGGGTAATCAGTTTCAGTGCGGAAGGGTGACGCAGAGGAATAAGGTAGCCGACAATCAACGGCAGCAGAATGATTAATAGTCCCGAAAACATGAACGGCAAGGTCCTTGCAAAATAAGAATAGCGCCACTGACACTACCCAATTCGCCAGGCCGAGTAAAGCTGTCGACAAAAAGAAAAAGCCCGGCGTCGCCGGGCTTTTTGCGAGGGTTAGTCGCGTTTTTCGAGCAGGGTGCGGTACAGCACGCCGCCGAGGATACCGCCGATGATTGGCATCACCCAGAACAGCCACAGCTGTTGCAGCGCCCAGCCGCCCTGGAAGATAGCGACCGCGGTGCTACGCGCCGGGTTTACGGAGGTGTTGGTGACCGGAATGCTAATCAGGTGAATGAGGGTCAGCGCCAGGCCGATGGCGATCGGCGCAAAGCCCGCCGGGGCGTTTTTATCGGTCGCACCGTGAATAACCAGCAGGAATCCGCAGGTCAGCACGATTTCGATAACGATAGCGGACAGCATGGAGTAGCCACCCGGAGAGTGTTCGCCGAAACCGTTTGAAGCGAAGCCGCTCGCGGCAGCGTCGAAACCGGCTTTACCGCTGGCGACGACGTACAGCACTGCGGCAGCAATAATACCGCCGACAACCTGGGCGATAATATAACCAATTACGTCTTTAGCCGGGAAACGACCGCCAGCCCACAGGCCTAAAGTGACCGCTGGGTTAAAGTGCCCGCCGGAAATATGACCCACGGCAAAAGCCATGGTTAATACGGTTAAACCGAAGGCCAGGGCGACGCCGGCAAAACCAATTCCCAATTCCGGGAAAGCCGCTGCCAGCACTGCGCTGCCGCAGCCGCCGAATACAAGCCAGAATGTGCCAAAGCACTCTGCTGCTAATTTTCTGAACATAACCACCTCAAATAATAATGTAAACGAACACGTTTTGACGTGCCGGTCTTTATTTATCGACGCAAAGGATGACGATAAAAATAAAGCGTCGCTATTCTAGGGACGAACGCCACCCTCGGACTAGTTAAATAAATTGATGTAATTTGATTTAGAGCAATGAGATGATTTTCCTTTCACCATGCATGATTTATGCAAGTGTAGAACACAACGCTGAAAAATAAACTACTACCGAAGATGAATTAATTTATTAATTATATGAAATCAAGAGCTGATACCTTACAAACTCATTTGCTTCTGAGTTCAATTGTCGGTGCGGGAAGCAGGGGGTGCCATGTTGTCTGCGCCTCGCTATACTACTGATTACTGAAGGAGAATGTGGGCCAGGCGGAGGGGATATGCATCTTGAGCGTGTAGAGATCGTCGGATTTCGCGGTATCAACCGTTTATCGTTGATGCTCGAGCAAAACAATGTGCTAATCGGCGAAAACGCATGGGGTAAATCCAGCCTGCTGGACGCTCTGACGCTGCTTTTATCGCCTGAGTTTGACCTGTACCATTTCGTACGCGATGACTTCTGGTTTCCCCCCGGCGATATTCAGGGGCGGGAGCATCATCTGCATATCATTTTAACTTTCCGCGAAAATGAACCCGGGCGCCATCGCGTGCGCCGTTTTCGACCGCTTAGCGATTGCTGGGTGCCCTGTGATGACGGCTATCAGCGCATTTTCTATCGCCTTGAGGGGGAGCTGGCGGACGACGGCAGCGTGATGACCCTGCGTAGTTTTATTAACTGCCAGGGAGAGGCGCTGGAGATGCAAGATATCGACGATCTGGCGCGCCATCTGGTGCGCTTAATGCCGGTATTGCGCCTGCGCGACGCCCGCTTTATGCGCCGAATTCACAACGGAACCGTGCCGCATTCGCCGCAAATTGAGATTACCGCCCGGCAGCTGGATTTTCTCTCCCGCGAACTGGTCAATCATCCGCAAAATCTCACCGATGGGCAAATCCGCGAAGGGCTGTCGGCGATGGTGCAACTGCTAGAACATTACTTCGCCGAGCAGAGCAGCGCGCAAAGCCGCAATCGCCTGATGCGCCGACGTTCTCATGATGAACAACGCAGCTGGCGCTATCTCGATATTATTAACCGAATGATTGATAAACCCGGCGGACGCAGTCATCGGGTGATCCTGCTTGGGTTGTTCTCCACTTTATTGCAGGCGAAAGGGACCGTCCGCCTCGATCGCGATGCGCGGCCGCTGCTGCTGATTGAAGATCCAGAAACGCGGTTGCATCCGATCATGCTTTCGGTCGCCTGGCATTTACTGAATCTCCTGCCGCTGCAGCGAGTCACTACAACCAATTCCGGCGAACTTTTGTCGTTGACGCCGGTCGAGCAGGTGTGTCGGCTGGTGCGTGAATCGTCCCGCGTTTCGGCGTGGCGGCTCGGTCCCGGCGGGATGAATGCGGAAGATAGCCGTCGCATTGCGTTTCACATTCGCTTCAACCGCGCGTCATCGCTGTTTGCCCGCTGCTGGTTGCTGGTGGAAGGCGAAACGGAAACCTGGGTTATCAACGAACTGGCGCGCCAGTGCGGGCATCATTTCGACGCTGAAGGGGTGAAGGTGATTGAATTCGCCCAATCCGGGCTCAAGCCGCTGATTAAATTTGCCCGCCGGATGGGGATTGAATGGCATGTGCTGGTTGACGGCGATGAGGCAGGAAAGAAGTACGCCGCTACGGTGCGCGGACTACTCAACAATGATAACGAACTGGAACGCGTACACTTAACCATGCTTCCGGCGATGGACATGGAACACTTTATGTATCGTCAGGGGTTCGATGATGTTTACCATCGGGTGGCGCAGATCCCGGATAATATGCCGATGAACATGCGCCGAGTGATCACCAAAGCCATTCACCGTTCATCGAAACCCGACCTGGCGATAGAGGTCGCGATGGAGGCTGGACGGCGGGGAATCGACGCCGTCCCGACGTTGCTGAAAAAGATGTTTTCCCGGGTGTTGTGGCTGGCGCGCGGGCGCGCTGATTAGCCCAGCAGCGAAAACCGTGCCATGTCTCGCCGCAAGACATCGCGGCAGCCCAACATCAATAAACATTAAGCATTGCTAAAATTCTGGCTTCTGTTCGCCGCCGCTTCCGTTAGAATCATCATCCGAGCTGCGGGGAATAGATCAGGAATTTTTTATGACATTGAATGGAAAACGCAGGAAAGTCTGGTGGCTGTTGGCGCTGGTGGTGGTTATTGCGGCCGTTTGGGGATGGCGCGTTCTGAACGCGCCGTTGCCGCAGTATCAAACGCTGGTGGCGCGTAAAGGCGATCTGCAGCAGAGCGTACTGGCGACGGGCAAGTTAGATGCGCTGCGTAAAGTCGACGTCGGCGCGCAGGTCAGCGGCCAGTTGAAGACGCTGCGCGTCAATATTGGCGATAAAGTACAGAAGGACCAGCTGCTGGGAGTTATCGACCCGGAGCAGGCTGAAAACCAGATTAAAGAAGTCGAAGCGACGCTCATGGAGCTGCGCGCTCAGTTAAAACAGGCGCAGGCCGAACGTAAGCTCGCGCAGGTAACCTTAGCGCGCCAGCAGCAGTTGGCGCAGCGCCAACTGGTCTCACGCCAGGATCTGGATACCGCCGCCACCGATGTGGCGGTGAAAGAGGCGCAAATCGGCACCATCGAGGCGCAGATTAAACGCAACCAGGCGACCCTCGACACCGCGAAAACCAACCTCGACTATACGCGTATCCTGGCGCCGATGTCCGGCGAAGTGACGCAAATCACTACCCTACAGGGACAGACGGTGATTGCCGCCCAGCAGGCGCCAAACATCCTGACGCTGGCGGACCTCAGTACCATGCTGGTCAAAGCGCAGGTTTCGGAAGCGGACGTGATCCATCTTAAGCCGGGGCAAAAGGCCTGGTTTACGGTACTCGGCGACCCTCTGACCCGTTACGAAGGTACGCTGAAGGATATTCTGCCGACGCCGGAAAAGGTCAATGACGCCATATTTTATTATGCGCGGTTTGAAGTTCCCAACCCGCAGGGGATCCTGCGTCTTGAAATGACGGCGCAGGTGCATATCCAGCTGGCGGAAGTGAAAAACGTGATTACTATTCCGCTCAGCGCGCTGGGCGACGCCATCGGCGATAACCGCTACAACGTGCGCTTGCTGCGCAACGGGGAAGTGAAAGAGCGTGAAATCGTTATCGGTGCGCGTAACGATACCGATGTGGCGGTGGCGAAAGGGCTGGAAGAGGGTGATGAGGTCATTATCAGCGAAAGCACGCCCGGAGCGGCAAAATGACGGCGCTGCTCGAACTGCGTGATATTCGCCGCAGTTACCCCTCGGGCGACGGTGAAGTTGAAGTCCTAAAGGGCATCACCCTCAGTATTGCCGCCGGGGAAATGGTGGCGATCGTTGGGGCTTCAGGTTCCGGCAAATCAACGCTGATGAACATCCTTGGCTGCCTTGATAAACCCACCAGCGGTACCTATCAGGTTGCCGGGGTCGATGTGTCGCATCTGAGCGGCGATGAACTGGCCAGGCTACGCCGTGAGCACTTTGGCTTTATTTTCCAGCGTTACCATCTGTTATCGCACCTGACGGCGGCGCAAAACGTCGAGGTACCTGCTATCTATGCCGGCAAAGAGCGCCGGATTCGCCTTGAACGGGCGCGGGATTTACTCACCCGATTAGGTTTGGGCGAGCGGGCGGAATACTTCCCGTCGCAGCTATCCGGTGGGCAGCAGCAGCGCGTGAGTATCGCCCGCGCCCTGATGAACGGCGGCGAGGTGATCCTTGCCGATGAACCGACCGGGGCGCTGGATAGCCACTCAGGTGAAGAGGTCATGGCCATCCTGCATCAGCTTAAGGCGCAAGGGCATACGGTGATTATCGTCACGCACGACCCGCAGGTCGCGGCGCAGGCGGAAAGAATTATCGAACTGCGCGACGGTGAAATTGTGCGTAACCCACCGCCGTCGTCGCTGGAAAAAGGCGGCGTGCTTCGCGCCGAAGACCGCGCGGAGCCTACCATCTGGCGTCAGTTCAGCAGTGGTTTTCGTGAGGCGCTGGTGATGGCCTGGCGGGCGATGGCGGCGAATAAAATGCGCACGCTGTTAACTATGCTTGGCATCATTATTGGTATCGCTTCGGTCGTCTCTATCGTGGTCGTCGGCGATGCCGCGAAACAGTTGGTTTTAGCCGATATTCGCGCCATCGGCACCAATACCATTGATGTTTATCCCGGTAAAGATTTTGGCGATGACGATCCGCGTTATCAGCAGGCGTTAAAATATGACGATCTGCTGGCGATTCAAAAACAACCATGGGTGAGCTCCGCGACGCCGGCGGTATCGAAAAGCCTGCGCCTGCGCGCTAATAACATCGATGTGGCCGCCAGCGCCGAAGGCGTTGGCGCGCAATATTTCAACGTTTATGGCATGACGTTCAGCGAGGGAAATACGTTCAATGAGCTGCAGCTGAATAGCCGGGCGCAAGTGGTGGTGCTGGATAGCAATGCCCGTCGCCAGCTATTCCCCCACAAGGCGAAAGTGGTTGGCGAGGTGATTTTGGTCGGTAATATGCCGGCGACGATTGTCGGCGTGGCCGATGAGAAACAATCGATGTTCGGCAGCAGCAAAATCCTCCGCGTCTGGCTGCCCTATTCCACGATGGCCGGGCGGGTGATGGGGCAATCGTGGCTTAACTCGATAACCGTCCGCGTGCAGGAGGGCTACGATAGCGCCACCGCTGAGCAGCAACTGGTGCGGTTGCTGGAGCTCCGCCATGGCAAAAAAGATGTTTTCACCTGGAATATGGACAGTGTCTTGAAAACGGCGGAAAGGACCACACATACTTTACAGCTGTTCCTGACCCTGGTGGCGGTGATCGCGCTGGTCGTCGGCGGGATTGGGGTGATGAATATCATGCTGGTGTCAGTCACGGAGCGCACCCGTGAAATCGGCATCAGAATGGCGGTTGGCGCCCGGGCCAGGGATGTTCTGCAGCAGTTTCTTATTGAAGCGGTGCTGGTTTGTCTGGTGGGCGGCGCCATCGGCGTGAGTTTGTCGTTGATGATCGCGTTCATTTTGCAACTGTTCTTACCCGGTTGGGAAATCGGTTTTTCGCCGCTGGCGCTGTTGACCGCATTTTTGTGTTCGACGTTAACCGGAGTGCTGTTTGGCTGGTTGCCGGCGCGTAATGCCGCGCGATTAGACCCGGTTGATGCGTTGGCGCGTGAGTAAGGAGATAAAAATGCCAGTCAGAAGGACTGGCATTTTATTAGCAGGATGTACACAATGAAGCAAAAGAGTTATGCAGCCGTTTCTGCTTCCACAGGAACAATCACGCTGGCGTGATTGCCTTTCGGCCCCTGGTGAACATCAAACCGAACGGATTGCCCGGCTTTTAGCGTTCTGTAACCATCCATCTGGATGGTGGAGTAATGGGCGAAAATGTCTTCGCCGCCGCCCTCAGGGCAAATAAAACCGAACCCTTTGGCATTGTTGAACCACTTAACAGTACCCATTTCCATACTTCGACATCCTTCGTAAATCTTTATAAGTAAGATGGAATGAACCGGTAGGGGAGTTACGAGTTGTACAATTGCTCGCCAACTCTCGCCAGTACAATTTAGAGAAATACGGAAATGCGTCAAGCAATTGACGAGGGTGGACGGTGAAAAATGCGTCAAAATTTGAAGCAGTTAACGCTATTGCTGGGGAATGTGACAGGCGTCGCGGATGGAAGCAATAGATGATAGTTATCTATGATCTATTGTAGATTTGTAACGTGCATAACCTCAGATCATCGACAGGCCGCGGCCTGTTGGCAACAGCAACCGATGACGAACATTGACGATGAGTAAGAGAGATTGGCTGGACTTCGATCAACTGGTAGAAGATGAAGTTCGTGATGCGCTTAAACCACCATCTATGTATAAAGTGATATTAGTCAATGATGACTACACTCCAATGGAGTTTGTTATTGACGTGTTACAAAAATTCTTTTCTTATGATGTAGAACGTGCAACGCAACTGATGCTCACGGTTCACTATGAAGGTAAGGCGATTTGCGGCGTTTTTACCGCCGAAGTTGCGGAAACCAAAGTCGCTATGGTGAACCAGTACGCCAAGGAGAACGAGCATCCATTGCTGTGTACGCTAGAGAAAGCCTGATTACAGGCATGAAAATTGGGGGAGGTGCCTATGCTCAATCAAGAACTGGAACTCAGTTTAAACATGGCTTTCGCCAGAGCGCGCGAGCACCGTCATGAATTTATGACCGTCGAGCACTTGTTGCTGGCTTTGCTCAGCAACCCCTCGGCACGCGAAGCGCTGGAAGCCTGTTCCGTGGACCTGGTCGCTTTGCGTCAGGAACTTGAAGCCTTCATCGAACAGACCACTCCCGTCCTTCCGGCTACGGAAGAAGAGCGAGACACCCAGCCGACGCTAAGTTTTCAGCGCGTGCTGCAGCGTGCGGTTTTTCACGTCCAATCCTCCGGTCGCAGCGAAGTCACCGGCGCCAACGTCCTGGTCGCGATTTTCAGCGAGCAGGAGTCGCAGGCCGCCTATCTGCTGCGTAAACATGAAGTCAGCCGCCTTGATGTGGTGAATTTCATCTCTCACGGCACGCGCAAAGACGAGCCCAGCCAGCCTTCGGAAAATAACGCGAGCCAGCCGGGTAACGAAGAGCAAGCAGGCGGGGAGGATCGTATGGAAAACTTCACCACCAATCTCAACCAGCTTGCGCGCGTGGGCGGTATCGATCCGCTGATCGGCCGTGATAAAGAGCTGGAGCGTGCTATTCAGGTATTGTGTCGCCGCCGTAAAAACAACCCGCTGCTGGTGGGTGAGTCCGGCGTCGGCAAGACCGCGATTGCGGAAGGGCTCGCCTGGCGTATCGTCCAGGGCGACGTACCGGAAGTGATGGCGGATTGCACCATTTACTCGCTGGATATCGGTTCGCTGCTGGCGGGCACCAAATATCGCGGCGATTTTGAAAAACGCTTTAAAGCGCTGCTGAAACAGCTTGAGCAGGATACCAATAGCATCCTGTTTATCGATGAGATCCATACTATCATCGGCGCAGGCGCGGCCTCCGGCGGTCAGGTTGATGCGGCTAACCTGATTAAACCGCTGCTTTCCGGCGGCAAGATCAGGGTGATTGGCTCCACGACCTACCAGGAGTTCAGCAACATTTTTGAAAAAGATCGCGCGCTGGCGCGTCGTTTCCAGAAAATCGACGTGACCGAGCCTTCTGTCGAAGAGACGGTGCAGATCATCAACGGCCTGAAACCGAAATACGAAGCGCACCACGATGTGCGTTATACCGCCAAAGCGGTTCGTGCGGCGGTCGAGCTGGCGGTGAAATACATCAACGATCGTCATCTGCCGGATAAGGCGATTGACGTGATCGACGAAGCGGGGGCGCGGGCGCGGCTGATGCCGGTCAGTAAGCGCAAGAAAACGGTCAATGTGGCGGATATCGAATCTGTGGTTGCGCGCATTGCGCGTATTCCGGAGAAGAGCGTCTCCCGCAGCGATCGCGATACGCTGAAAAACCTTGGCGACCGTCTGAAAATGTTGGTCTTCGGTCAGGATAAAGCGATTGAAGCGCTGACTGAAGCTATCAAGATGGCGCGTGCCGGGCTTGGACATGAGCATAAGCCGGTTGGGTCTTTCCTGTTTGCCGGGCCGACCGGGGTCGGGAAAACCGAAGTCACCGTGCAGCTGGCGAAAGCGCTGGGCATTGAGCTGCTGCGCTTTGATATGTCCGAGTATATGGAACGTCATACCGTTAGCCGCTTGATTGGCGCGCCTCCGGGATACGTCGGTTTCGATCAGGGCGGGCTGTTGACCGATGCGGTTATCAAACATCCGCACGCGGTGCTGCTGCTTGATGAGATCGAAAAAGCGCATCCGGATGTCTTCAATATCCTGCTGCAGGTAATGGATAACGGTACGCTGACCGATAACAACGGCCGTAAAGCGGACTTCCGCAACGTGGTGCTGGTGATGACCACCAACGCCGGGGTGCGTGAAACCGAGCGTAAATCGATTGGTCTTATCCAGCAGGATAACAGCACCGATGCGATGGAAGAGATCAAAAAGATCTTTACGCCGGAGTTCCGTAACCGTCTCGACAATATCATCTGGTTCGATCACCTCTCTACGACCGTGATCCATCAGGTGGTCGATAAGTTTATCGTCGAGCTGCAGGTACAGCTGGATCAGAAAGGCGTGTCGCTGGAAGTGAGCCAGGAAGCGCGTGACTGGCTGGCAGAGAAGGGCTATGACCGGGCAATGGGCGCGCGTCCAATGGCGCGGGTGATTCAGGACAACCTGAAGAAACCGTTGGCGAATGAGCTGCTGTTTGGTTCGCTGGTGGACGGCGGCCAGGTCACCGTTGAGTTGGATAAAGCCAACAACGTGCTGACCTACGGCTTCCACAGCGCGCAAAAGCACAAACCGGAAGCGGCGCATTAAATAAATTCTGAATTGTTCAATGATCAAGACCGGGCTGGTGACAGCCCGGTCTTTTTTTATTAGCGTGGGACGGGACGGATAAAATCACAAGGATGAACCATGAAACCCGGCAAATTTTTGCTCTGCGCCTCGCTGGCGCTGTTCTCCATTGCCGCTCAGGCGCAATGTCCGGATATGACAGGAAGTTATCGGTTTAGCGGCGCTGAAAATCCCTTCTATCTGGTTAAGGCTGCCGGGGGGCCAACCTATAAGGCGTTTTTCCCCACCGGATCAGGTAAGTATGTGAGCACATACACCATTGATATCCCCGAGGAAAAACGGTTAGAGGAGCAAATCCCGCAATGTGCCTTGCTAATCAAAGGCGCTGGAATGTTGGTGAAAACGGAGAAGGGAAAGAAAATTACCACCACGAGTCAGTCGCAAAATTATATGACTGAGAAAACCATTACTACCGATTATGGTTTAATGGTTTATTCCGGCTTCGCTTCAGAGCTTATTGGTATCGACAAATTGAGCGCTCATGTGCCGAAAGAAGCGCTAAATAATACCCTGCCGATAGATAAAGAGATGACAGAGTAAATCAGCGCGGGAAGCGGAAATGAAAAGACCGGGCATGAGCCCGGCCTTCAGCATCTGACGCCTTAGCGGCGGAAACAATTAGCGACTACGGAAGACAATGCGGCCTTTGCTCAGGTCGTACGGGGTCAGCTCAACAGTCACTTTGTCGCCCGTCAGAATGCGGATGTAGTTTTTACGCATTTTACCGGAAATATGCGCAGTTACCACGTGACCGTTTTCCAGTTCTACGCGGAACATAGTGTTAGGCAACGTTTCAAGTACGGTGCCCTGCATTTCAATATTGTCTTCTTTGGCCATCTAGTCCTCTGGGGTATCACTACCGTAGTTTTGAACCGGCAAGATAATGCCGAAGTTCAGCAAGTATGTAAAGTTTTACGTATACCCAAAACAGTTCGCGTCGCAGGCTGGCGATAAATAATTGCGCGCAGCCAGCGCCTGTAGCTTAAAACATGACGGGTATAAATCGCCGAAGTAGTTTTGGCGCATTGCCCGGAATACACGCGGTGAAACCGCATGACAGGCGCAAACGTAAAGGGCAGTGACAGAACGATGGGCGTTATCTGACTCTTATTATTCCCAAACGGCGGCGGGGCAACAGGCAGAAGCTACTCTACCGCGCAATTATACCACCACGCTAAGAAATGTGCTGAAAACATTTATCCATTACCGGTAAATAGCACCCTTGGTACCCAAAATCGCTCCGGTAAGCGGTAGGTGCGTAATACGGAAAGGTAATCGAGATAATCGCGGCGCGGGATTTCAATCGCCCCTAAAGAGGCGGTGTGCGCGTTAAGTACCTGACAGTCAATTAATCTACCGCCATCCTGGGCAAAAGCCTGACAGAAGATCATCAGCGCGGTTTTAGAGGCATTTTCCGCCCGGCTGAACATCGATTCGCCGCAAAACAGCGCCCCCTGCGCCACGCCGTACATGCCGCCGACCAGGGTCTCCTCATCCCACACTTCTATTGAATGAGCATGACCGAGTTCATGTAACTGGTGATAGGCCTGAACGATGCTGGGAGTGATCCAGGTGCCTTCATCACGATGGCTGGCGCAGCCCTCGATAACCTGGCCGAAGGCGTGGTTAAGCGTCACCCGATAGGGAGAGCGTTGATGAAAGCGCTTCATGCTGCGGCTAAAGTGGAATTGCTCCGGCCACAGTACGGCGCGTGGGTCGGGCGACCACCACAAAATAGGGTCGCCGGGAGAAAACCATGGAAAGATACCGCGCTGATAGGCCATGAGCAGGCGAGCGGGGCTCAGATCGCCGCCCAGCGCCAGCAGGCCATTTGGTTCACGCAGGGCGCCTTCCGGGGAAGGGAAGGCGATAGAGTCACGAGAGAGCTGAACCAGACGCATTTTTGACCTCAATACGCACCAGCAATTGTTGACAATAATAGCTTACAGACGTTGCTTAAACTGGTAATAGCGGCCCTGTTTCGCCAGCAGCTCTGCGTGACTACCTTGCTCAATAATTTGTCCGTTGTCCATGACTATTATCTGATTAAACCGCGCCAGTCCACGCAGGCGGTGGGTGACCATCAGTACGGTTTTTTCGTGCATCACTTCGCTTAGTAAATCAAGGATCTGGCTTTCCGTTGTCGCATCCAGACCTTCGGTGGGCTCATCAAGCAGCATTAGCGGCGCATCGTGCAATAGCGCGCGGGCGATGGCCAGTCGACGTAGCTCGCCGCCGGAAAGCTGACGTCCGCCTTCACCAAGCCAGCTATTCAGACCGCTATCTTCCAGCAGTTTCTCCAGGCCGACGCGCTCCAGGATATTGGCAAGCTCGCCGTCGCTGGCCTGCGGCGCGGCAAGCAGCAGATTATCGCGCAGCGTCGCGCTGAAGAGATGTACCCGCTGCGGCACGACGCTCATCGCCTGGCGCAGGGTCGTTTCAGACAGTGCGCTAAGCGGCTGGCCATTTAGTTGAATCTGACCGTTGGCCGGATCCCAGGCGCGGGTCAATAGCTGTAGCAGAGTCGATTTACCGCAGCCGGTACGGCCAAGAATGGCGATATGCTCGCCTGCCGCGACCTGCAGAGAAATATCTTTTAGCGCCGGGGCCGACTGCTGCGGGTAGCTGAAGGTTACCTCATTCAGGGTAAGCGCTACCTGGGAGAAGCTTTGCGGTGTCTGCTGGCTGAACGTCACCTCGGGCTGCTGCTCGGTAATCTGCGTAATGCGGCGAGCGGACGCGATGACCTGGCCGAGATGTTGGAAGGCGCCGGTGACCGGCGCCAGCGCCTCAAATGCCGCTAAGGCGCAGAACACGAAGAGGGCGATGAGCGCCCCCGGCTGGCTATTACCGCCAACGCCTTCGGAGGCCATCCACAGCATGGCGATCACTGCGATACCGCCAATCAGCAGCATCAGCGCCTGCGACAGGGCGGTGAGCTCAGCCTGGCGGCGCTGCGCCTCCTGCCAGCGCTGTTCCGTTTTTTCCATCTGTTCGCGGTAGCGATCGCTGGCATTAAAAAGCATCAACTCGGCCTGCCCCTGTAGCCAGGAGGTGAGTTGCTGGCGATATTGCCCGCGAAGCTGGGTGATATGCTCCCCGGTCGGCTTACCGGCACGGTAAAACAGCGGTGGCAGCAGGAGTAGCGTCGCCAGCATAATACCGCCAAGCGTGAGCGCCAGGGTGACATCGAGTACGCTTAAGCCGATGGTTACCACCAGAATGACCACCAGCGCGCCAACCAGCGGCGAAATCACGCGTAGATAGAGGTGATCCAGCGTGTCGACATCAGCCACGATGCGGTTGAGTAACTCGCCCTGGCGAAAACGCGCCAGCCCGGCGGGGGAGAGCGGCAGCAGTTTGCTAAACGTGGCGACGCGCAGGTGCTGCAATACCCGGAAAGTCGCGTCGTGGCTTACCAGACGCTCAAAATAGCGGCCTGCAGTACGAATAATCGCTGCGCCGCGAACGCCTGCGGCGGGCAGCATGTAGTTAAAACTGTAGATACCGGCGACGCCGACGACCGCCGAGGCGGAAAGGAACCAACCGGAAAGCGTTAACAGCCCGATACTTGCCAGCAGCGTAACAATAGCCAGCACCACGCCGAGGGTCAGCAGCCATTTGTGGCGTTTGTATAGCGCCAGATAGGGTAACAGTGCGCGCATTTAAATTTCCTCCTGGCGATGGGCTAACAGTGAGGCAAACGCGCCTCCAGCGGCAGAAAGCTGCGCATAGTCGCCTTGCTCGACAATCTGACCATCCTGCATTACCCAGATAGCATCCCACTCGGCGAGTCCTGCCAGTTGGTGGGTGACCATCAGGGTGGTCTGCTGGGTGGAGGCGTGAGACAGCGCCTGCATGACGCGCTGTTCGCTATGGGCGTCAAGGCTGGCCGCTGGTTCATCAAGCAGCAAAAGCCGGCACGGCACCAGCAGCGCGCGCGCTACGGCAATGCGCTGAGCCTGGCCGACAGAGAGGCCAGCAGCCTGATCGCCGACCGGGGTATTAATACCTTGTGGCAGTTGGGAGATAAACTCGCTGACCCAGGCCTTATCCAGAGCTAGCTGCAGTTGCGCTTCCGTGGCTTCTGGCCACGCCAGCAGCACGTTTTCACGCAGAGTGGCAGCGGGCAGCTGCGGGTTCTGACCGACCCAGCTAATTAGCCGACGCCAGCGTTCAGCATCGAGATCGCGCAACTCCACGCCGTTAACCTGTAGCGAACCTTCATAGGGAAGAAAACCTGTCAGCGTATTCAGCAGCGAGCTTTTACCGGAGCCGCTCTGGCCAACCAGTACCACACGTTCTCCGGCGTTCAGGATAAAACTAAGCGGGCCTGCCAGCGTTTTGCCATCCGGTGATTTGACTATCAGATCGCGGGCTTCGAGGCGAATCAGTTCATGATCGCTTAGCGTTTTCTCGCCCCGTTCGGCCTGCGCCAGCGGAGTTTCCATAAAGGACTTCAGGCTATCTGCTGCGCCAATGGCCTGAGCCTTAGCATGGTAAAATGTACCTAAATCACGCAGCGGCTGGAAAAACTCCGGCGCCAGTATCAGGGTTAAAAAACCTGACATCAGCGTGACGCCGACGCCGTAGTGGCCGAAGTCGAGCTCGCCGAGGTAGGAAAAACCGAAATAGACCGCCACCAGCGCGATAGAGAGCGAGGTAAAGAACTCCAGTACGCCGGAGGAGAGAAAAGCCAGACGCAGGACTTCCATCGTCCGCTGGCGGAAATCCTGCGACGCGTCGCGGATATTATTGATTTCCGCTTCGCCGCGGTTGAACAGGCGCAGTGTTTCCATGCCGCGTAGGCGGTCGAGGAAGTGGCCGCTAAGGCGACCGAGCGCAAGGAAATTGCGCCGGTTGGCATCGGCGGCGCCCATCCCGACCAGCGCCATAAAGAGCGGGATCAGCGGAGCGGTGCCGAGTAAAATTAGCGCGGCTGCCCAGTTGCTGGGGAAGATAGTGATAACAATCAGCAGCGGCACGCAGGCGGCCAGCGTCATCTGCGGCAGATAGCGCGCGTAGTAATCATGCATATCGTCGATTTGCTCGAGGATGAGCGTCGCCCAACTGCCGGCGGGTTTTCCCTGAATCCAGGCCGGGCCCGCCTGCTGAAGGCGATCCAGCACCTGGCGGCGAATTTCATAACGGATATGCTGGCCGGCGTGGAAGCCGACGCGTTCGCGTAGCCATACCACCCAGGCGCGCAGGATCAGCACCAGCGCCAGCAAGGTAAATGGCAGCAGCAGCGCCGTCGCCGGGATATTTTCCATAATCATTCGGTGAAGGATACGCGCCAGGAACCACGCCTGAGCGACGATCAACAGACCGCTCACGACGCCCAGCAGGCGAGAAATCATCAACCAGCGACGGGAGATAATGCTTTTTTCTTTTAACCAGCGGGTTAACTCTTGTTGACGGGTTTTATTCATTGCGCGCTTAGCAGGTGTCGTTATGAGATTTTTGGGCACGGCAATGTTACAACGCGGCAAAAATAAAGGCGACTTTTCGTCGCCTTCTTTACCTTTGTTACTGACTTGTAAAGATTATTTGCAAGCGTCAGCTAAACCGTCGAGGTAGCGTTCCGCGTCCAGCGCCGCCATACAGCCGGTGCCGGCGGAGGTAATTGCCTGACGATAGATATGGTCCATCACGTCGCCTGCCGCGAACACGCCAGGGATACTGGTTTGCGTGGCGTTACCGTGGATGCCGGACTGCACTTTGATATAACCGTTTTCCAGCGCTAACTGACCTTCAAATATAGCGGTGTTCGGGCTGTGTCCAATGGCGACAAACAGACCGGCGACGTCCAGGGTTTCAACGTTATCGCTATTTTTGGTATCGCGCAGACGCAGGCCGCTGACGCCCATCTGATCGCCGGTAACTTCTTCCAGGGTGCGATCGGTGTGCAGTACGATATTGCCGCTTTCCACTTTATCCATCAGGCGCTTGATCAGAATTTTTTCCGCACGGAAGGAGTCGCGACGGTGGATCAGATGCACTTCGGCCGCGATGTTGGACAGATACAGCGCTTCTTCAACCGCCGTGTTGCCGCCGCCGATGACCGCGACTTTCTGGTTACGATAGAAGAAACCGTCGCAGGTGGCGCAGGCAGAAACGCCGCGGCCTTTGAAAGCCTCTTCAGAAGGCAGACCCAGGTAACGGGCGGAAGCGCCGGTTGCGATAATCAGCGCGTCACAGGTGTACTCGCCGCTGTCGCCGACCAGGCGGAACGGACGGTTCTGCAGATCGACGCTGCTGATGTGATCGAAAATAATTTCAGTTTCGAACTTGGTGGCATGCTCGTGCATGCGTTCCATGAGCAGCGGACCGGTCAGATCGTTTGGGTCGCCTGGCCAGTTTTCCACTTCAGTGGTGGTGGTCAGCTGACCGCCTTTTTCCATGCCGGTGATCAGCACCGGCTGCAGGTTTGCGCGCGCAGCATAGACCGCCGCGGTATATCCTGCAGGTCCAGAACCTAGAATAAGCAGTTTACTGTGTTTGGCTGTGCCCATGAGATCCCCATATTTTATTGGCATACATTGGGCTGGATTGTAGGGAATTTGCGGGCGTAAAAAAAGAGCGTAGCGATTTTGTTAACGATATGTGCAATAGAACCCGCCGATGGATTGGCGATTTAACGAGCGGAAAATATAATTAATTCTACTGTTAGCGCCCTGATTATAAGATGAAAACATGAGATTCAGAGGGGGTTGATGATGAATATCTGGCATCTTGTACTAAAAATCGATGTTTTGCTTTGACAATCCCCTGTGCTTTTGCGAAAACATTCATGGAAGAAGAAAAGCAGTGTTTCGCGTGTGGCGAATGTTCATGCACGCAAATGCCATTTTTATCCGGGTCAGCGAAATCTACGCATGGTGTGGACAGACGCCATGCGTGATGTCGGTGACTGCCATCAGGCAACGGACTTCTCACGTACCCCTGGGTTACTCAACGTCGTACGGGTAATAACGGGATGGGCTCTGGCAGTGAAGGCGCAGAGTCAGAACAGGAGTAGGGAAGGAATACAGAGAGACAATAATAATGGTAGATAGCAAGAAACGCCCTGGCAAAGATCTCGACCGCATCGATCGTAACATTCTGAATGAACTGCAAAAAGACGGGCGTATTTCCAACGTCGAGCTTTCCAAACGGGTGGGACTTTCTCCGACGCCATGCCTTGAGCGCGTGCGTCGACTGGAAAGACAGGGTTTTATTCAGGGCTATACGGCGCTGCTCAACCCGCATTATCTGGATGCATCACTTCTGGTATTTGTTGAGATTACTCTGAATCGTGGTGCGCCGGATGTGTTTGAGCAATTTAACGCCGCAGTGCAAAAACTTGAAGAAATTCAAGAGTGTCATCTGGTATCCGGTGATTTTGACTATCTGTTGAAAACCCGCGTACCGGACATGTCAGCGTATCGTAAATTGCTGGGCGAAACCCTGCTGCGCCTGCCGGGCGTAAACGACACCCGTACCTACGTGGTTATGGAAGAAGTCAAGCAGAGTAATCGTCTGGTAATCAAGACGCGCTAACACGGAACAGGTGCAAAATCGACGTAGTTTGATTACACTCCTGTTAATCCATACAGCAACAGTGCCGGGGAGACCCGGCGCTGTTGTCCGTTTTAGCAGCAGGCAGGAAATTGCCTGATACCTGGAGAGCCTTTCTTGAGCCAGGAATACACCGAAGACAAAGAAGTCAAACTAACGAAGCTAAGCAGCGGGCGCCGCGTTCTTGAGGCGTTACTCATCCTTTGCTCTCTTTTTGCCATCTGGCTGATGGCGGCATTACTGAGCTTTAATCCATCCGATCCCAGTTGGTCACAGACCGCCTGGCATGAGCCTATCCATAATCTGGGCGGCATGCCCGGAGCGTGGCTGGCGGACACGCTATTTTTCATCTTTGGCGTAATGGCGTACACCATCCCCGTGATTATCATCGGCGGCTGCTGGTTTGCATGGCGTCATCAGGAAAATGACGAGTATGTCGACTACTTCGCCGTTTCGCTGCGCCTGATCGGCGCGCTGGCGCTCATTCTCACTTCCTGCGGTCTGGCGGCAATCAATGCCGACGATATCTGGTACTTTGCCTCCGGCGGCGTCATTGGCAGCCTGCTTAGCACCACCTTACAACCCTTGCTGCACAGCAGCGGCGGCACTATCGCCTTGCTTTGTATCTGGGCTGCAGGTTTAACGCTGTTTACCGGCTGGTCATGGGTCAGCATTGCCGAGAAACTCGGCGGCGCCATCCTTTCTATTTTGACCTTTGCCAGTAATCGTACCCGTCGGGACGATACCTGGGTTGATGAAGGCGAATATGAAGATGATGAATATGAAGATGATGAAGACGACGATAACGCGCAGCCGCGGGAATCGCGTCGCGCCCGCATCTTACGCAGCGCGCTAGCGCGTCGTAAGCGTCTGGCGGAAAAGTTCGCCAACCCGATGGGGCGTAAAACCGATGCCGCGCTGTTCTCCGGTAAACGTATGGATGATGCGGAAGCCGTACAATACAGCGCCAGCGGCGCGCCTGTCGCCGCTGATGATGTCCTGTTCTCAGGCGCCAGCGCCGCACGTCCTGGCGATTTAGACCCTTACGATCCGCTGCTGAATGGCCATACGGTGGCCGACCCGATCGGCGCCGCTTCCGCCGCTGCAGCTGTGCCGCAGGCATGGGCGGAGCAGGGGGCAGGGCAGGCATACCAACCGGAGGCTGCTCACCTGCAACCACCGGTGCATCAGCCTGAGTATGCGCCGCAGCAGCCGCCGGTTTACCAGCCGGCAGCCGCGCATCCGCAACAGCCGGTGTATCAGCCTGAATACGCGCCGCAGCAGCCGCCGGTTTACCAGCCGGAAGCCGCGCATCCGCAACAGCCGGTGTACCAGCCTGAGTACGCGCCGCAGCAGCCGCCGGTTTACCAGCCGGAAGCCGCGCATCCGCAGCCGCCGGTGTATCAGCCTGAGTACGCGCCGCAGCAGCCGCCGGTTTACCAGCCGGAAGCCGCGCATCCGCAGCAGCCGGTGTATCAGCCTGAGTACGCGCCGCAGCAGCCGCCGGTTTACCAGCCGGCAGCCGCGCATCCGCAGCAGCCGGTGTATCAGCCTGAATACGCGCCGCAGCAGCCGCCTGCTTACCAGCCGGAAGCCGCGCATCCACAGCCGCCGATTTATCAGCCTGAAGCGGCTGTTCAGCAGCCTGTTTACCATCAGGAACCGGCGCCTGCCGCTGAGCCTGAAGCGCCGCAGGAAGAAACTAAACGTCCGCCGATGTATTACTTCGAGGAAGTTGAAGAGAAACGCGCGCGCGAACGCGAGTTGCTGGAGTCCTGGTACCAGCCAATCCCTGAACCAGCGAGTCCGGTGGCGGCCAAACCGATAACCACTCCGACTGCTCCATCCATGCCGTCCGTTGAGGCCGCCGCCGTGACAGCCGTCGCCGCTGGCGTTCATCAGGCCACGACTTCTGGAAGCGCAGCCGCGGCCGCCTCAGTGGCGTCAACCGTCGCTGACGCAGCGCCCGTTTTCAGCCCGGCATCCAGCGGCCCGCGGGTACAGGTAAAAGAGGGCATCGGTCCGAAATTGCCGCGTCCGAATCGCGTCCGCGTACCGACTCGTCGGGAACTGGCTTCCTATGGCATTAAGCTGCCGTCTCAGCGTATTGCTGAAGAGCGCGCGCGTCGGGCCGAGCTTGAACATCATTACGATAATGAACCGTTGAGCGACGAAGAAGCCGATGCGCTGGAACAGGACGAGCTGGCTCGTCAGTTTGCCGCAACCCAGCAACAGCGCTATGGCGAGTCCTATGAGTCAGAAAGCGATGAGCAGGACGAAGACGCTGCCGCTGAAGCGGAACTGGCGCGCCAGTTTGCCGCCACTCAGCAACAGCGCTATGCCAGCGAGCAGCCGCCGGGAGCTAATCCCTTCTCACCGTCGGACTATGAGTTCTCGCCGATGAAAACGCTGGTCAATGATGGTCCGAGCGAGCCGCTGTTTACGCCGACGCCGGAAGTACAGCCCCAGCAACCGGCTCAGCATTATCAACAACCGGCAGCCGCGCCGCAGCAGGGTTATCAACCTGCGCAGCAGCCCGTACACCATCAGCCGGTAGCGCCGCAGCCGCAGGCTTATCAGACGGCTCAACAGCCAATGCAGCAGCAACAGCCGGTTGCGCCGCAGGGTTATCAGCCGCCCGCGCCGCAGCCGCAGGAGAGCCTTATTCATCCATTGCTGATGCGTAATGGCGACAGCCGTCCGCTACAAAGACCAACAACGCCGTTGCCGTCGCTGGATCTCCTGACGCCGCCGCCGAGCGAAGTTGAACCTGTCGATACCTTTGCGCTTGAGCAGATGGCGCGCCTGGTCGAAGCGCGCCTCGCCGATTTCCGCATTAAAGCGGATGTGGTGAACTACTCGCCGGGCCCGGTGATCACCCGTTTTGAGCTGAATCTTGCGCCGGGGGTGAAGGCCGCGCGTATCTCTAACCTGTCGCGCGACCTTGCGCGTTCGCTGTCGACCGTGGCGGTGCGCGTGGTAGAAGTCATTCCGGGTAAACCTTACGTTGGCCTGGAATTACCGAACAAAAAACGCCAGACCGTATACCTGCGCGAAGTGCTCGATTGTCCGAAATTCCGCGAGAACCCATCGCCGCTTACCGTGGTGCTGGGTAAAGATATCGCCGGCGATCCGGTGGTGGCCGATCTGGCGAAAATGCCGCATCTGCTGGTTGCCGGTACCACCGGTTCTGGTAAATCGGTTGGCGTGAACGCCATGATCCTCAGCATGCTCTACAAGGCGCAGCCGGAAGACGTGCGTTTCATCATGATCGACCCGAAAATGCTTGAGCTGTCGGTGTACGAAGGTATCCCGCATCTGCTGACGGAAGTGGTCACCGACATGAAAGACGCTGCCAATGCGCTGCGCTGGAGCGTCAATGAAATGGAGCGCCGTTATAAGCTGATGTCGGCGCTGGGCGTGCGTAACCTGGCGGGCTACAACGAGAAGATCGCTGAGGCCGCGCGCATGGGACGTCCGATCCCGGATCCGTACTGGAAACCGGGCGACAGCATGGATGCCGTACATCCGGTGCTGGAAAAACTGCCGTATATCGTGGTGCTGGTGGATGAATTCGCCGATCTGATGATGACCGTCGGTAAGAAGGTAGAAGAGCTGATTGCGCGTCTGGCGCAGAAAGCGCGCGCGGCGGGCATTCACCTGGTGCTGGCGACCCAGCGTCCGTCGGTTGACGTGATTACCGGTCTTATCAAGGCCAACATCCCGACGCGTATCGCCTTTACCGTATCAAGCAAGATTGACTCGCGCACCATCCTTGACCAGGGCGGCGCAGAATCGCTGCTGGGCATGGGTGATATGCTCTATTCCGGGCCAAACTCCACGATGCCGGTTCGTGTGCATGGCGCGTTTGTCCGTGACCAGGAAGTACACGCCGTGGTGCAGGACTGGAAAGCGCGCGGTCGTCCGCAGTATGTTGACGGCATTACCTCCGACAGCGAAAGCGAAGGCGGTAGTGGCGGCTTTGATGGCGGCGAAGAGCTGGATCCGCTGTTCGACCAGGCGGTCAACTTCGTGACCGAGAAGCGCAAAGCCTCGATCTCCGGGGTGCAGCGTCAGTTCCGCATCGGCTATAACCGCGCGGCGCGCATCATTGAGCAGATGGAAGCTCAGGGGATCGTCAGCGAGCAGGGCCATAACGGTAACCGTGAAGTCCTGGCGCCGCCGCCCTTCGAGTAAGTGCAAAGTTCGGTAAATAAGCGCAAAATCAGCCTGTTCTGCTATTCCGTTGCTATCAACGGCTCTACAGTAGAGACAGAACAGGCTCCCGCGTCGGGAGTGACGCACAATAAGGATCAACAATGAAGAAACTTGCCATCACCTGTGCATTATTGTCTGGCTTCGTGGTAAGCCAGGTTTGGGCAGACGCTGCCGGCGACTTAAAAAGCCGTCTGGATAAAGTCAGCAGCTTCCATGCCAGCTTCACTCAGAAAGTGACCGACGCAAGCGGTAATGCCGTGCAGGACGGGCAGGGCGATTTGTGGGTGAAACGCCCGAATCTGTTCAACTGGCATATGACCCAGCCGGATGAAAGCATTCTGGTGTCGGATGGGAAAACGCTGTGGTTCTACAACCCATTTGTCGAGCAGGCAACCGCGACCTGGCTGAAAAACGCGACCAGCAACACGCCGTTCATGCTGATCGCCCGCAACCAGTCAGCGGACTGGCAGCAATATAATATCAAGCAAAACGGCGATGATTTTGTGCTGACGCCAAAAAGCGGTAACGGCAATCTGAAGCAGTTCACAATCAATGTCGGTCGTGACGGTACTATCCATCAGTTCAGCGCCGTTGAGCAGGACGACCAGCGCAGCAGCTATCAGCTGAAGTCGCAGCAGAATGGCGCCGTCGATGTATCTAAGTTCACTTTTACGCCGCCGCAAGGGGTGACGGTGGACGATCAACGTAAGTAGAGGCGAATGTGAGCAACTTTTCGCTCGATTTTTCCGATAATGCATTTCAACCTCTGGCCGCCCGTATGCGGCCAGAAAATTTAGCGCAGTACATTGGCCAGCAGCACCTGCTGGCGCCGGGCAAACCGCTGCCGCGGGCGATTGAGGCCGGGCATCTGCACTCGATGATCCTGTGGGGGCCGCCGGGCACCGGTAAAACTACCCTTGCGGAAGTGATCGCCCGCTATGCTAATGCCGATGTCGAACGTATCTCGGCTGTCACCTCTGGCGTCAAAGAGATCCGCGAAGCTATCGAGCGCGCGCGGCAAAACCGCAACGCCGGCCGACGCACTATCCTGTTTGTTGATGAAGTGCATCGTTTCAATAAAAGTCAGCAGGACGCCTTTCTGCCGCACATCGAAGACGGCACTATTACTTTTATTGGCGCGACGACCGAAAATCCGTCATTTGAACTTAATTCCGCTTTGCTCTCCCGCGCTCGCGTCTATTTGCTCAAATCACTGACCACGGACGATATCGAGCAGGTGCTCAACCAGGCGATGAGCGACAAAGCGCGAGGTTACGGCGGGCAGGATATTGTCCTGCCGGATGAAACCCGCAAGGCGATTGCCGAACTGGTTAACGGCGACGCGCGCCGGGCGTTGAATACGCTGGAAATGATGGCCGATATGGCTGAAAACGATGATTCGGGCAAGCGAGTGCTGAAGGCAGAGCTGCTTACCGAAATCGCCGGCGAGCGTAGCGCGCGTTTTGATAATAAAGGCGACCGTTTTTACGATCTTATCTCCGCGCTACATAAGTCCGTGCGCGGAAGCGCGCCGGATGCGGCGCTGTACTGGTACGCACGGATCATTACCGCGGGCGGCGACCCGCTGTATGTTGCGCGCCGTTGTCTGGCTATCGCGTCTGAGGATGTCGGTAACGCCGATCCTCGCGCCATGCAGGTGGCCATTTCCGCGTGGGATTGTTTTACCCGCGTCGGGCCGGCGGAAGGCGAACGGGCTATCGCTCAGGCGATTGTTTATCTGGCCTGCGCGCCGAAGAGTAATGCTGTGTACACCGCCTTTAAGGCCGCGCTTGCCGACGCCCGCGATCGCCCTGATTACGACGTGCCGGTTCATTTACGCAATGCGCCGACCAAACTCATGAAAGAGATGGGCTATGGTCAGGAATACCGCTACGCGCACGATGAGCCTAACGCCTACGCCGCCGGCGAGCAGTATTTCCCGCAGGAAATGGCGCAAACGCGCTATTATCAGCCAACAAACAGGGGGCTCGAGGGCAAAATCGCTGAAAAGCTCGCCTGGCTTGCCGAACTGGATCAAAATAGCCAGATAAAACGCTACCGCTAATTGTGGCGTTGCGGTAAGGTTATTACCTATATTTCCGTGGCCGTAGTTTGCGGCCACTTTTCCTATTTAAATTCGATAAGCACAGGATAAGCATGCTCGATCCCAATCTGCTGCGTACCGAGCCAGACGCAGTCGCAGAAAAACTGGCACGCCGGGGCTTTAAGCTGGATGTAGATAAACTGCGCGCTCTTGAAGAGCGTCGTAAAGTTCTGCAGGTTCAAACCGAAAACCTGCAGGCGGAGCGTAACTCCCGATCGAAATCCATTGGCCAGGCGAAAGCGCGCGGGGAAGATATCGAGCCATTACGCCTGGAAGTGAACAAACTTGGCGAACAGCTGGATGCCGCAAAGTCCGAGCTGGAAACGCTGCTGGCGGAAATTCGCGATATCGCGCTGGCGATCCCGAATATTCCTCACGATGACGTGCCGGTTGGCCGCGACGAAAACGACAACGTTGAAGTCAGCCGCTGGGGTACGCCGCGCCAGTTCGATTTCGAGGTGCGCGACCACGTTACGCTGGGCGAAATGCATGGCGGGCTGGACTTCGCCGCCGCCGTTAAGCTGACCGGTTCCCGTTTCGTGGTGATGAAAGGCCAACTGGCCCGCCTGCACCGCGCACTGGCGCAGTTCATGCTGGATCTGCACACCGAACAGCACGGCTATAGCGAGAACTATGTTCCGTATCTGGTGAACCAGGACACGCTGTATGGTACTGGCCAGTTGCCGAAATTCGCCGGCGACCTGTTCCATACTCGTCCGCTGGAAGAAGAAGCCGATAGCAGCAACTACGCGTTGATTCCGACCGCCGAAGTGCCGCTGACCAACCTGGTCCGCGACGAAATCATCGACGAAGACGATCTGCCGATCAAAATGACCGCCCATACGCCGTGCTTCCGTTCTGAAGCGGGTTCCTATGGTCGTGATACTCGCGGTCTGATCCGTATGCACCAGTTCGACAAAGTTGAAATGGTGCAGATCGTACGTCCGGAAGACTCCATGGCGGCGCTGGAAGAGATGACCGGCCACGCTGAGAAGGTTCTGCAACTGCTGGGTCTGCCGTACCGTAAGGTAGCGCTGTGCACCGGCGATATGGGCTTCAGCGCCTGTAAAACCTATGACCTCGAAGTGTGGGTTCCGGCGCAGGATACCTATCGCGAAATTTCTTCCTGCTCCAACGTCTGGGATTTCCAGGCGCGTCGTATGCAGGCGCGTTGCCGCAGCAAGTCTGACAAAAAGACTCGTCTCGTTCATACTCTGAATGGTTCTGGTCTGGCGGTTGGCCGTACGCTGGTTGCGGTGATGGAAAACTATCAGCAGGCCGATGGCCGTATCGAGATCCCGGAAGTCCTGCGCCCGTATATGCGCGGCCTCGAATATATCGGTTAATCTTTTCTACTCTTTCCTTAAAAGCGCCTGTGGGCGCTTTTTTTATATCCTTATTGATACCGGGCAATAATCCATTCAGTGAATCCGGTGATACTCCCTTTGGATTAATACAGCATAAAAAGCCAATAAAATCCGATATATATAAAATTATATAACGATTGTCAGCTTATTGTGAGCAACCAAAGCGAGTATCTATGAAAATCAAAGCCCCCGATGCTTTACTGGCTGCCGAAGTTAGCCGACGTGGTTTAATGAAAACCACGGCGATAGGCGGCCTGGCGATGGCCAGCAACGCATTGACCTTGCCCTTTACGCGTATTGCGCACGCCGCTGATACGTTGGCCCCGGAAAATGAGAAGGTCGTCTGGAGCGCCTGCACCGTAAACTGCGGAAGTCGTTGTCCGCTGCGTATGCACGTGGTTGACGGCGCGATTAAGTACGTAGAAACCGATAATACCGGTGACGATAACTACGACGGCCTGCATCAGGTCCGCGCCTGTCTGCGCGGCCGCTCTATGCGCCGCCGCGTCTATAACCCTGACCGGCTGAAATATCCGATGAAGCGGGTTGGCAAACGCGGTGAAGGAAAATTCGAACAAATTAGCTGGGAAGAGGCGTTCGATACTATCGCCAGCAATATGCAGCGCCTGATTAAAGATTATGGCAACGAATCTATCTATCTGAACTACGGAACCGGGACGCTCGGCGGGACTCTGACTCGTTCCTGGCCGCCGGGTAAAACCCTGATTGCACGTCTGATGAACTGCTGCGGCGGCTATCTGAATCATTATGGCGACTATTCATCGGCGCAGATTGCGGCAGGGTTGAATTACACCTATGGCGGTTGGGCAGACGGTAACAGTCCGTCAGATATCGAAAACAGTCAGCTGGTGGTGCTGTTCGGCAATAACCCTGGCGAAACGCGAATGAGCGGCGGCGGGGTCACTTACTACCTTGAGCAGGCGCGGCAGAAATCCAACGCCCGCATGATCATTATCGATCCGCGCTATACCGACACCGGCGCCGGGCGTGAAGATGAATGGATCCCGATTCGTCCGGGAACCGACGCGGCGCTCATTTCAGCGCTGGCATGGGTGATGATTACTGAAAATCTGGTCGATCAACCCTTCCTCGATAAATACTGCGTCGGCTACGACGAGAAAACCTTACCTGCCGATGCGCCGGCTAATGGGCATTATAAAGCTTATATTCTTGGTCAGGGCTCCGACGGTATCGCTAAAACGCCGGAGTGGGCATCCACCATTACCGGGATCCCGCGTGAGCGCATTGTGAAGCTGGCCCGTGAGATTGCGACGGCGAAACCGGCGTATATCAGCCAGGGCTGGGGACCTCAGCGTCACGCAAACGGCGAAATCGCCACCCGCGCCATCTCTATGCTCGCCATTCTGACCGGCAACGTTGGCATCAATGGCGGTAATAGCGGCGCGCGTGAAGGTTCATATAGCCTGCCTTTCGAACGCATGCCGACGCTGGAAAACCCGGTAGAGACCAGCATCTCCATGTTTATGTGGACCGACGCGATTGAACGTGGTCCGGAAATGACCGCGCTGCGTGATGGAGTACGCGGCAAAGATAAGCTCGACGTGCCGATCAAAATGATCTGGAACTACGCGGGTAACTGCCTGATCAACCAACACTCTGAGATCAACCGCACCCACGAAATTCTGCAGGACGACAAGAAGTGCGAAATGATCGTGGTCATCGACTGCCACATGACGTCGTCTGCGAAATACGCCGATATTCTGCTACCGGACTGTACCGCCTCGGAGCAGATGGACTTCGCGCTGGATGCCTCCTGCGGCAATATGTCTTACGTCATCTTTGCCGACCAGGCTATTAAACCGCGTTTCGAATGCAAAACTATCTATGAGATGACCACCGAGTTGGCGAAACGTATGGGGGTGGCGGAGAAGTTTACCGAAGGGCGCACTCAGGAAGGCTGGATGCGCTATTTGTATGAGCAGTCGCGTAAAGCGATTCCCGAACTGCCGGATTTTGATACTTTCCGCCAGCAGGGCATCTTCAAGCAGCGTGACCCGCAAGGTCATCATGTGGCGTATAAAGCCTTCCGTGACGATCCGCAGGCCAATCCGCTGACCACGCCATCGGGCAAAATCGAAATCTACTCCCAGGAGCTTGCCAAAATCGCCGCGACCTGGGAACTGCCTGAAGGCGATGTGATCGATCCGCTGCCGATCTACACCCCAGGTTTTGAAAACTACAACGATCCGTTGACCGCTAAATATCCGCTACAACTGACGGGGTTCCACTATAAATCTCGCGTCCACTCAACTTATGGCAACGTTGATGTCCTGCAGGCCGCCTGCCGTCAGGAGATGTGGATTAACCCGATCGATGCGCAGAGGCGCGGCATCGCCAACGGCGATCGCATACGCATTTTCAACGACCGCGGTGAAGTGCATATCGAAGCGAAAGTGACGCCGCGAATGATGCCTGGCGTCGTCGCGCTGGGCGAGGGCGCCTGGTATAACCCGGATGCCTCACGCGTGGATCAGGCCGGCAGCATTAACGTGCTGACCACCCAACGACCGTCGCCGTTGGCGAAAGGCAACCCATCGCATACCAACCTCGTCCAGGTTGAAAAGCTGTAAGGAGTAACCGATGACAACTCAGTATGGATTTTTTATCGATTCCGCCCGTTGCACCGGTTGCAAAACCTGCGAGCTGGCCTGTAAAGACTACAAGAACCTGACGCCGGACGTCAGCTTCCGTCGTATCTACGAGTATGCCGGCGGCGACTGGCA